>JBBQUH010000047.1:0-30650 GCA_038212625.1 Gemmatimonadales bacterium
TGGTGTCCGTAATATCGCCGCATTTACGCACAAATCCAAGCGCTAGCCGCGCGAAACGCTACGTGTTCGTGTACTTTCTGCACGATTCGGCTGTCACGTGTATCGAAACCCGGCTTTTGCCGAATACACGCCGAAAGTAGCGCGCCGGGCGTTGCCGACTTGAGGCTTCGTGCTCACGCGAACAGGTCGACACACTAGGTTGGATGATGCGATTACGTCTCTTCGGGCTCGGCCTCCTCGGAAGCGCGCTCGCCGCCTGTGGCGGCGCGGACGCGGGGCGCGCCATCGACAGTGTCGCCACCAAACCCGTTGCGCGCCCAATCACCCCCAGCGATTCCGCGTGCCCGCGTGACGGCCGCTGGAAGCCGTGTGCGCTCGAAGACCGACTCGTGAAGTCGGGGTTGGCCTTTAAGCTGGCCGGCGACAGCGCGCAGGTGCCGTACCTGGCTATCCCGGGGGTTCGGTACACAGTGGGAAAGACCGCGTCGCTGGTGGTGTTCTACTACGCGGATTCGGCGGCTGCGACCGCAGACGCCACGCCGCTTGATTCGCGACTCCTGACGCCCAAGGGCGACTCACTCGGCGCCTGGCCCTCCGTGCCCACCGAGGTGGTGCGCTCGGCCAATGTGCTTGCCGTGCTCTTCGATGCGAGCGCGACTCAGGCCGAACGCATCCGGCTCACCCTGACGGCCGGTGCGCCGCAGCCATACGCCGATCCGGTGGCGAAGACACTCCCGCCCGCGATCGTGAAGTGAGGGGAGCGATGGGGCGCCTGCCAGCGCGCGCGTTGGCCGGTGTTCGCGTTGGCGGTCTGATGCTCGGGCTGGCCGCGGTCCACGGGAGTCAGGCCCCCGTGGCGCACGCCCAGACTATCGCACGGGATTCCGCGGGCGCGACGCGTCCCGACTCAGCGCTGCTCGCCACGCCGAACGACGAGTCGACCGTCTCGCGCTTATCAGTGATCGGTGCCGGGATTCTCGCTTCGTCTGCTGGCAACATTGTCATCGGCAGTCCGAAGGGGTGGCCGCAAACCTGGGCCGGCTACAGCTATCGCGTGGCTGACCAAGTGGGCTTCGCCCTTCTCGTGCAGGGGGTGCGTGGTGTCACGCAAGTGTCACTTGGCTGGAAGGCAGAGCCGACCCGCTGCCCGCGCCCGTTGCCTGGACAGGCCGTGGCGCTACGGGCCCGCATGGGCTGCGCGGTGCGCGAGACCATGTTGCAGCGCACCGCGACCGGCGACCCTCGTCCCAACCTGCCACTGTTCACCGGCGTCGTGGTGGCGTCGGCGGCTTCGGTGAGCTGGCGCCCTGAGCGCGCCGATCCAGTGTCGGCACGGGCGATGTTCGCCACCCGCGTGGCCGTCGTGTTGGGAGCGTCGATGGCCACCAAGGTGGCCACCGGCTGGTGGGACGACCGCCGCGCGCGGTAGCGCCGTGTGCTGTCAGCTGGCCCGGCGCGCCGGAGCCGCCTTGGCCGGCTGCGCTTCCAGCGCGGCACCCAGCGCGTCGGCTGTCCAGGTCAGTGCGTTGGCATAGAACTCCCCCACCTTCTTCTCATCAACGCCCATCTCCTTCGCCAGCTCGGCGGCGCTCTCAAACAATCCCAATTCGTACGACTCCGCAAAGTTGATCGCATCGGCATAGGGCCCGGTCCGCTCCAGCAGCGCTTGGTTGGCTTCGTCGCTCAGTACGACGCGTTCAAGAATTTCGGGCAGTGGCATGCGGAACACCGCGTCGAGCAACGAGAACAGACCCACCAGAAAGAGCGTACCGCCGTCGCGCGGACCACCCGCCAGCTGTTCCAGCAGTCGCCCGCGTTCCACCGCTTGCCGCACCAACTCCTGATCCACCCCGGTGGACGACTTGCGCGACGCGGCCACAGCCACGGCCAACCAGCGCAGGAACGCGGTGCGGCCGATCAACCGCAGCGCCTGGCCGATCGAGGACACCCCTCGCATGCCTACCGCGGCGGAGTTCACCACGCGCAGCAGCTGAAAAGTGAGCACCGGATCGGTCGAGATGACGTCTTCGAGCTGGCGGTCGTTGATTTTCTGGTCGCGTGCGAGCCCCATGAGTCGCATGGCGGCTACGGTAGACTGCGGCATGTCCGCCGCCGGTAGCGGCTCGGGGCGGCTGAAGAACGACCCTTGGAAGGCATCGAATCCCAGCGTCAGCGTGACTTCATACTGCCCGAGTTCATCCACGTGGATGGCCATGCGCTTGGGGCGCGAGGCGCCAAGTCCGGCGGCGGTACGGGCACAGACCTCGCCGATTGCTGCGGCGTTCTCGCTGCGCACGTCAATCCGCACCCACGCTGCGAGTGGCAGCAACGCCTCGGACGATGCCGGCTGACTGCCGATCTCATCCAACGCGATCGCACCGCCCGCCTCGCGATACCGGCCCACGGCTTCTACCACCTCGTGATCCACCACCAAATCGGGCGACAGCAGCAGAACAGCCGAGCCCGCCTGGGCGACCATAAACGTGCCTTCGATCAGTTGCAGGCGCGAACACGGGACAAACGCGGGCAGATTGCTGCGAACGGCGTCGAAGGTGCCGCTGACGAAGCTCTGGGCAAAGCTGTAGCCCCCTTCCGCCGATTCGCGAAAACGGATCTCATAACCCAGTAGCGCGCCCGAGGCGCCGAACGTCGGTTGGCGAACGAGACAGATATCAGACATGTCGATGAAGAACGCGATCAGGGGGTGGCGCAGACGCCGTCGTCGTAGCGACTCTAAGACGATCTATTAGCCGCTTCGACACTTTTGCCGACGCGGATTCGTTTACAGCAGCAGTCTCACCAATCATCTGTCCTCATGAGCCTTCTTGCGACTCTCGATGGGTCCTTGCACCGCGGATGCGGTGGCCGGTACGCGTTGCACACTGAAACCATGACCATGCGCCTGAGCGGCATGGCCACGGAGGTTGCGCGCGAGTTTTACCGGTGTGAGAAGTGTGCGCACGATCAGCGCACCATCGAGCAGCGGGATACGGCCGAGAAGACCGCCACCGAGCAGATCCGCGTGGCGCATGCGCTGCTCACGCCCAAGCAGATCCGGCAGCTCCGCGAATCGCTGGGTCTCACGCTGCCGCAGTTCGCCGAACTGTGCTACGGCACGCCCAAGGGCATTGTGGAAGGGTGGGAGAAGGGGCGCTATCTGCAAAATCGCGAGGCCGACGCGCTCATTCGAGGGCTCGCCGACCGAGAGACCCTCGAGAAGCGGGCGGCGAAGGCGGGGGTCACGTTGCCGGTGTTGGTGGACCCGTTGGCTCCTGTGATGGTGCCAGCGCTGCCTGCGGCCGCGCCCGACGCTGCGTTCATGACTGCCAAGGGCTGAGCGTATCTCGCTCATTACCACCGCCGGACTGACCAAGCGGTACGGACCCGTGACTGCGCTGGACGCGCTCACGGTGACCGTCGAACCCGGTATCACCGGCTTGGTAGGCGCAAACGGCGCCGGCAAGAGCACGCTGGTGAAGATTCTGTTGGGGTTGGTGGAGCCGAGTGCCGGTGAGGCCCAGGTGATGGGGCACGATGTCGTACGCGACCGCGCCGCGATCCGTGCGTTGGTGGGATACATGCCCGAGCACGACTGCCTGCCTCCCGATGTGAGCGCCTCGGAGTTCGTGGCCTTTTTGGCCCGCTGCTCCGGGTTACCACCGGCGGCCTGTCGCGAGCGGGCCGCCGAAGTGCTGCGTCATGTGGGATTGTTTGAAGAGCGGTATCGCCCCATGGGCGGCTATTCCACCGGCATGGCGCAGCGCGTCAAGCTGGCGCAAGCGCTGGTCCACGATCCACGCATTCTCATTCTCGACGAACCCACCAACGGGCTTGATCCGGCGGGCCGCGATGAAATGCTTGCGCTCATTGTGCGCACAGGGCGCGAGTTCGGGATTTCGGTGCTGGTGTCATCGCACTTGCTTGGTGAACTCGAGCGCATCTGCGACGGCGTGGTCCTCATTGAATCAGGGCGGCTGATCCGCGCCGAACGTCTTGGCGCGCTGACCGGAGAAACCGGTACGCTCGTGGTGGAAATCGACGGCGATGCGGCGAGTTTTTGTAGCGCGTTGCTCGCCGCGGGTCTCACGGTCCGCGCGGAGCATACGCGCATTCTGGTTGACCTGCGTGATGCCGCGAACGCTGAGACTCTGCAGCAGATTCATGATTGCGTGCGTGACGTGGCCGTCGCAGCGGATGTGGGTGTGTTGCGGTTAGTGCGCAGTCGCAGTTCACTCGAAGATCTCTTTGCCGGAGCCGTCGTATGACGCTGCCCGCCGACGCAACGATTCACGACATCGGCTATCGCCGTTACGAAGGCGCGCGACTCGGCGCTCGCGGCGCGTGGATAGCGCTCTGGTGGCAGGGGGTGCGCGCGATGTTCGGACTCGGTCGCCCTGCCAAAGCGAAACTGGTGCCGGTGTTTGTGGTGGTCGTGACGCTGTTGCCGTGCCTCGCGCTGTTGGCGGCGTCGTCGGCGTCGGGCGGCCAGCTCCCTATTCGCTATGGGACGCTGCTCGATGGCCGGCTCATTCTGTTTGTGCTCTTTGCTGCCGCGCAGGTGCCCGAGGTGTTGAGCCGCGATCAGCAGCATCGCGTCCTGCCGCTGATTCTCACGCGTGACGTCACGCGGCTGCAGTATGCCAGTGCGCGACTGGCGGCGGTGTGTACCGCCATGCTGTGTGTGGCGCTCAGTCCGTTGCTGTTGCTGTACGTGGGCGAGATTGGCGTGGCCACGGATCCTGCGGCGGCGTTCCGCGAGATGGGACACACGCTGGGGGCGCTGCTGCTGCACGGTACGCTCACGGCGTGGGTGATCGGATCGTTGGGCGCGGCGTTGGCGAGTTTCACGTCCCGTCGGGCCTACGCGACGGCCTCGATCATCGGCACGTTTCTGGTGGCGGCGGCAATCGCCACGGGCCTCGATGATCTGGCGGGCGTGTCGGTGCGGGCCGCTGAACTACTTGACCCGATTCGTGCGCTGCGCACGATGGGGTACGTGCTGTTCGAGGAAACCACGCGCGGCATGGAGCTCAATCCGCCACCGTCGCTGTGGGTGTACACAGCGCTGCTCGCCGGCATTGGCGCAGCGGCGGCCGTCGGGCTTGTGCTGCGTATTCGCCGGATGAGCGTATGAGTGCGGTGGCAGCAATGTCGACACCGACGCCCGCACTCGTGTTCGACGCCGTCTCGCATTGGTACGGTGACGTGGTGGCGGTCAATGACGTGTCGTGTACGGTCGATGCGGGCATCACCGGACTACTCGGCCCGAACGGCGCCGGCAAGAGTACGCTGTTGCAGTTGGCCGCGGGGCTGATCGCACCGTCGGCGGGCACCGTGCTGGTGTACGGTGAGCGACCGGTGGAGCATCCGCGCGTGTACGATCGCGTCGCGCTTGTGCCGGAGCGTGAAGCGTTGCCGGCCATGCTGTCGGCGCGGGCCTTTGTCGAAGCGCGCGCTACGTTGCTTGGGCTCCGTGACCCGCGCGGCGCGGCGCAACGGGCGCTGGCCGAAGTGGAGATGGATACGGTGGCCGACCGCCGCGTGGGCGGCTTCAGCAAGGGTATGCGGCAGCGCACCAAACTGGCGGCGGCGCTTGTGCATGAGCCCACGCTGGTGTTGCTCGATGAGCCCTTCAACGGACTGGATCCGCGGCAGCGCGTGCACATGATGCGCCTGCTCGAGGCGCGGGCGGCTGCAGGGACGGCCGTGTTGCTCAGCTCGCACATTCTCGAAGAGATCCAAGGTGTGGCCTCGAACATTCTGGTGATGCTGTCGGGGCGTTTGGCTGCCAGCGGCGACTATCGCACGCTGCGTCGTCTAATGACCGACCGTCCGCATACGGTACGCGTGCGGTCGCACGACGACCGACGGCTGGCCTCGGCGCTGATTCAACTAGAGGCGGTGCAAGGGGTGGAACTTGAGCGTGGTGGGCTGATGGTGCGGGCGTCGGATTACACGGCGTTTGCACGGGCGCTGGCGCGCGTGGCCCAGGCGCAGGCGATCACGTTGTACGAAGTGGAGCCCACCGACGAATCGCTCGAACATGTGTTTGCGTATCTGGTGGCTCGATGAGCGTACCGACGGTTTCTCACACACCGACTGTGCGCGGCCGAGTGTCGTGGCTGGCCACAGCGCGTGTGCTCATTCAGCTTGCGTGGGCGCGAACGTTTTCGCCGGTGCTGCTGCTGGCGATATCGGCGCTGGTGCTGTTGCCCATGTTGTTCGCGCTGGCGTTCGCGTCGCGCGGCAGCTTGTCGGGTGATCCGGTGGTATTTCTCATTCAGCGCTACGATACGTTGGTGGGGGCGCTGGCCACGCCGCTGATTGCGCTGTTGTTAGGCACGAGCGCGTTCAGTGCAGAAGCCGAGGATGGCACGCTGTTGTATCTGGTGACAACCACGACGCCGCGGTGGTGGATTGCGTGTGTACGCGTAGTGTTTGCCTCGGTGGGCACGGGGCTGTTGTCGGCAGTGGCGGTGTGGGGCACGGGCGCTCTGGCGGCCGGTGGGCATGATCCGCTTGGTGTTACGCGGGCATTTACGGTGGCGGTGTTCTTTGGCGGGGCGGCATACGCCGCGCTGTTTACTGCGCTGGCGTTACTCACGCGCCGCGCGTTGGTGGGTGGCTTGGTGTACATCCTGATCTGGGAAGGGGTGCTCAGCGCCACCTTCCCGGCGCTGCATTATTTGAGTGTGCGGCAATGGATGCTCGCGGTGGCGGCGTCGCTGACAGAGGCCACCGATGCGCGATTCAATGTGGGGCCGTCGCTGACGGCGTCGCTGATCAGCGCGGCGTTGCTGCTGGTGCTGGCGGTGTACGTGGGCGGGCGGCAATTGCAGCGGCCGCGGATCTCGCGCATTGGGACGTAGCGGGCTGATTGGCGGAACAGTTTTTGAGGCGCGTTCCTACTGGTGTCTCGCGTTAAGAAGGTCGGCGAAACCCTTTCCGCTCTGAGCGGGCTGCTCGACTACTTCGCTGGGGCTTTCATATCGGGTTGGTTCTGGTGCTCGTTTTGCTCGTGTCCAGGTGGCAAGCCAAGAGGCGGGACAGCGAGATACGCTAGTTCCCTTTCTGGTGCATCGCCGCGCGCAATTCAACATCGGAAAGTGCCTTCCGCAACACCCCGTCGATTTGATTGAGTCGCGCCGACGGTGAGGAGTCGGCCAGTAATCGATAGCGTGCTTCGAGATCGATGTCGATCATGGCGCCGATCGCCCACGGCAACTGCGCAGGGTTGTCCGGCAGGTCCGGCAGTGGGCCATCGTCGTCGTTCAGCACCTGCACGGCTTTCACCACGCGCTTGAAATTCGACGCCACGTCGTCGCTGATCACGGCCAGTGCCACTGGCGACTCCGCGGGACCATCGGGCACCCAATCCACCTCGGCCACGTGGTACAACGCGTCGTGTTCGACGAACTGACGTAACGCGAAGCGCTCGCGCCCCATCACCAGAATATTCGCCCGCCCGTCGGGGAGAATCTCACACTCGGTGACTTCCGCCACGCAGCCAACCCGACCAGGTGGCAGGTCGCGCTCGTCGACACCGGACTGCGCGCAGAGAATGCCGAATCGCTGATCGCCTTTCTGCACATCCGCAATGAGCGCCCGATAGCGGGGCTCGAAGAGGTGCAGTGGCACGGCGGTGCCCGGAAAGAGCACCATCCCGATCGGGAAGATGGGGAGCGTGGCGTCGGGCGGAGTGTTGGTCATAGGCGTGCCAATTTAACCGCTGACCGGCCCGCGAAGATCCCGGCAACGAGCTGTCCATCGCCGGCGGGTGGACTTAGCGGAACGTTGTGATGCGATCCACAGGGTGGCGGAACGACGGGAAGCCCTCATCGGCGCCGCGCCCGAGCGCGACCATCGCCGTGATGGTGGCGTGCGCCGGAATGCCCAGCAGCGTCTTCACGCGGTCCGGTTCAAAGCCGAGCATGGGCGAGGTGTCGAAGCCCTCGGCTTTGGCGATAAGCAGCAGGTACCCAAGGGCGATATTGGCCTGCGCGTTGCCCCACACGCCGCGCGCTTCCGGGGTCATGCTGCCAAAGGTCTGCTGGAGCGAGGCGCGTGTGCTGGCGCGCTTTTCGGGGGTGAGGTCGGGGTGCACAACGTCGCCCAGGTTGGCGAGGGTGTGCTCCATGTCGGCGTAGATCGCGATGACGACCGGCGCCTCGCCCACCTGCTTCTGATTATAGGACGCGGCACGAAGTTCCTCTTTCAGCGACTGATCACGGACGGCTACGAAGCGCCACGGCTGCAGGTTGTTCGCCGAGGGGGCGCGTCCGGTGAGCTCCAGCAGGCGGTGGAGTTCTTCGTCGGTGACGGCGTCCGGTTTGTAGCTACGAACAGAGCGCCGCGTGAGGGCGGCTTCAGACACGGGGAGCTGCGCGGTGTCAGTGTGTTCGGCGTGATTCATCTCAGTAATGTCCTTTCGGTATAACGGCGTCTGTGTAC
The DNA here is from genome assembly GCA_038212625.1 of Gemmatimonadales bacterium. GTDB lineage: Bacteria > Gemmatimonadota > Gemmatimonadetes > Gemmatimonadales > Gemmatimonadaceae > Gemmatimonas. The sequence goes on from JBBQUH010000047.1 coordinate 8,452, forward strand.
ACAGATAATTGAGAACTACGCATCATCCAGTCGGACAGTTCCGACGGATCCCCTGCAGCAGGGTGCCAAGCAGGGACTGATCGTCTGGGGCCAGTCCGTGAAATGCTTTCTGCTCAGCCGCAGCGACGGGCCCAGCCGCGTCGGCGAGCAGTTGCTCAGCCTTCTCCGTGAGTGCCGGGCGTACTACGCGGCGGTCTTTGACATCCCGCTTCCGGCTCACGAGTCCAGCAGTGTCCAGCCGGTCGAGCAGGCGTGTGATGTCCGGGCCGGGTGCAGCGAGGTACCTGGCCAACTCCGAGCAGCCTGCGCCTTCGTTGCCAAGTCGGCGAATGACGTGGAGTAACTCATGCTGGGCGGGAGTCAGACCGAAGGGCTCCAGCGCCCGAGCCAGCGACCGCTCCACCTGCGCCGCCGCCGCCCGGAGGGCATGAACGTTTTCAGCGTTTGTGGACAATTGGGCGGTGCTGGGCATCCCACAAATATATCTGTTCTAACAACCATCGTCAAGACAGATCACGGCGCTTCGCTACCAATCTGCGAGGTCTGGGCATAGATTGCCGGTTCGCCTTGGCTTCCGTCGAGGCTCAGGCGCCGTAGCCAAGTGGTAAGGCAGTGGACTGCAAATCCGCCATGCGTCGGTTCGACTCCGACCGGCGCCTCTGTTCATGTGTTGTACGCGTTCGATCGATGGGTTGTACCATATTGTCTCGTGATGGGCGGGAATCCTCGGCAGAGGGTTCCCGCTCGTCGTTTCCGGCGGGTCGCAAGGCCGGGCTTCTGGTCGGCCTCATCACCCAGTGCTCGTGATCGCATTCGGGCCTCGCAGTCTCGTGTTGCTGGTGGGGACGCTCCACGGCCTCGTGCTCACGCTGTTGCTGCTGCGCACTCGGCGCAATGTCGTAGCCAACCGCCTGCTGGCACTGTTGTTGATGTTGGTGTCGCTGCGCGTGTTGCCGGACATCATCGGCTTCGCCGGGTTCTACGACGCCTATCCGTGGCCGAGCTTCCTGCCCTACGAGTGGTCGCTGGCCATCGGGCCAGTGCTGTGGCTGTATGTGACGGTGATAAGTACCGGCGCACTGTCCCGGCACTGGCGGTGGCATCTGGTGCCGGGTGTGCTGCAGGGTGTGCACTACGTAGCCCTCTTCGTGCGACCCCTCGCATTCAAGAATGCGTGGAATGGCGCGGTGCACGTGCCGTACGTGATTCCCCTCGAAACGGCATGGGCGCTGATCGCGCTGGCTGGATACCTCGTGGCGTCGTGGCGTGAGTACATCCGCTATCAGCGTTGGCTCGATGCCACGCAGTCCAATCGCGAGGAATTCCGGCTCGACTGGTTGCGGGTGTTTCTGCTTACGCTGGGGGACACGGTGGCGCTGTGGGCGGTTGCCGAATTTGTCGACGGCGTGGTGCAGCCGCTGACGTATTTCGACCGCTTCCCGCTGTACGTGTGGTTCTCCGCGTTGGTGTATGCCCTCGGGCTGGTAGGTGTACGCACGGCGCGGATCCGTCTGGTAGCCAGCGCCACGGGCGGTTCAACGGAGTGGGGCGAGCGCTTGGGAATTTCGCCATGAGTATCGGTTTACGCGTGGCCGCTAATTGTCTGTTGGTCTGTTGATCCGACCGACAAACCACGTCACGGCAAACACCACCAGTGCTGCGAGCACGAATGCAGCGCCGGCGAGTCGTGCGTCGTCGCTCCCGATGAGGAACGCCGCCAACGCCATCAGTGCCAGATAGGCCGCAAGCGCACGGCCTACCCACCAGATCGCGATGCGCCACCACGGCGTGCGAGGGCGCCGCGTCGGCCCATTTGTCTGCACTCGTGCCGTATCTACCAGCGGACGGTAAAATCATAAAACGCCGCACCACCCCGCGAATCACTGATCCGAATCACGGCGGTGTAGCCGTTCCACGCCGAGGGCTGCTGACTCACCGACACGTTGCCACGCCCTGAGATCTCGTCGACGTCTACCCGGACGCCTCGGCTGGGCAGTCCGCCACCGCGAATGTTGAAGTCCACGTTCTCCACCCGCTGGCCGCTTCGGGTGACCACGTCCACCCGGCGTCCCCGGATGCGGACTTCGACCACGTCATCGACTCGGCCACTCCAACGGAGGACCCCGCTGCCGGTGTCGTCACGCCCGTTGTCACGCCCGTCATTACGCCCGTCGTTACGCCCGCCATTACGCCCATCATCCCGCCCGTTGCCGCGCCCGTTGCCGCGGCCCTTGCCGGGGAACCGGTCGTTGTCGTGTCGATCATCCACGCCCCATTCGCCGCCGCGATCGCGGCGATCGTTGTCACGGCTGTTGTCGCGGCGGTCGTCGTCTCGGTCGTCGCCCAGCCAGTAGGCCACGAGCCGATAGCGATCGTCGCCGCCGCGTGGGTCACGAACGCGCACGGTGGTCTGGTAGCCATTGCGCGCCGACGGCTGCTCAATGACGTCCACATCACCGCGCCCTTCCTGCAGGCGAACGATCACGTCACCCCGAGCGCGTGGCACCGCGCCGGCTACGCGGACGTTGCTGTTCGTCCGACGATCTTCACCGCGTACCCGGACCGTGCGGCCTCGCATCACGAGGATAACTTCCCGGTCCACGCGACCATTCCAACTGAAGAGCGCCTGCTCGACCACGTGGGGTGCTGCGGGGGACATTGTGGCGGGCGGAAGCGCCTGCGCGGTGGTGGTGAGCGTGAGGAGCCCGGCAACGACCGGGAGCGAACGCGAGGTGGAACGAAGGATCTGACGACCCAGTGACATATGCTCCTCCAAGAGCGATGGACACCCCGTGCTAGCGCATCAGCGATGCCAGCGTTGTTGAGCACGCGACGCGACGTGGCCACTGTTGGCGTTAACCGCAGCAAGTGCTTGGGAGAGATATCGTTGCGTGGCATTGTGCCAACTGTGGCCGGAGACCTATTGTGGAGAGGGTTGTTGTTCGCTGTCACCAATTGCGGACAATGGTAGTGAACGCCAGCGGACGGTGATGTGAGCGCACCACTTCTACTCATTCTGATTGCGGCGCTCGCGTTTCTGGCCACACATGTGGCCTACGAGTGGTTGGCCAAGCGGCTGCTGATCGTATCTGGCGCCGAATATCTGGTGCTTGGCGTGCTGTTGGGACCGCATGCCACGAAATTGGTATCGCCGGCGGCGATCGAAGCGTTTGACCCGATTGTGATTCTGGCGATCGGCTGGATGGGGATAGCGACCGGGATGCCGCTGCAACTGCAGCGGCTGGTGCGCATTCCGGCGGTCGCGTATCGCCTGTCGCTCGTGGAGGGGCTGCTCACGCTGGCCTTGGTGGCAACCGGCGTGGCGTCAGCGATTGCCTACGCCTTTCAGGTGCCGCTCCAGGAAGCGCTGGTGCCGGCGCTGGCGTTGGGTGCGATTGCGGTGGCCTCCACGCCGGCCGGTCTCGATGTGGCATACGGCGACGGCACCCGTTCAGCGCCCGTGCTTCGGCAGATCGAAGTGGCGCAGGGAATGGACGGACTGATCAGCGTGCTGGCGTTCGGCATTGTGATGGCGTGGGCACACACCGCGATCCCGTTGACCGTCCGCGCGTTGACGACCACCGAATGGGTGGTGGTCACGTTGGGCATCGGAGTGGTGGGCGGCACGCTCTTTCATCTCTTCCTTGGCGGTGAGACCAGCCCCGACCGGCTGTTCATCTCGTTGGGTGGGGCGATCGTCCTCACCAGCGGCGCCGCGGCGTTCCTCCAGCTGTCGCCGGCACTGGCGGCGTTTGTAATGGGTGTGGTGCTAGCGAATTCGATGCGCCATCCAGCGTCGGTCCTTCAGGTGCTGCGAACCGGGGAGCGGCCGTTGTATTACGTGCTGTTGTTGCTCGCGGGCGCCTCGTGGAATCCCGACTCCAACATTGTCTGGTGGCTGGTATTGATGCACTACGTGGTGTTGCGCACGTTGTCCAAGCTGTGGGGGAGCGGCATCGCCACGTGGTTCAACGGCGCCCAACAGTCGGTGGGTCTTGACTGGGGGCGCGGTCTGGTGGGCCAAGGGCGACTGACCATTGCGTTGGCGATGGACTATGCACGACGCGATCTGCCATTCGCCGACGTGATCTTCACCTGTGCGGCGGCGTCGGTGCTGTTCACGGAATTCTTTGCGGCGCGGTTCGTACGATCCGCAGCGGCGCCATTGCTGGCACCACTGGAGCAATTCACGGTGACAACGAGCGCCGTGGTCGATTCCGTAGCGGAGACCATGACCCAGCGTTTTCCAGAGTGGCGAAGTGGGGATGCTCCGTCGTCTGACGAGAGGACACCGTAAATGCGTCGTATCGTCATTCTGCTGGTGTTGTACGCGGTGATGCAGGGCATCTTTTTGTTGGGCAGTGCGGAATCCGGGGTGCCCACCCTCATGTTATTCGGCTTCCTGATTCTCGCCGCGTACAGCGTGGGCGAGCTGGCGACCTCGTTCGGGTTGCCGAAGATTGTGGGTTATATGTTGGCCGGCTTGTTCTTCGGACCACCCGGCTTGGCGTATGTGTCGAAACCCGTAATTGTCGAGCTGGCGCCGGTGAGCAATCTGGCCATTGCGCTGATCGCGTTTCTGGCTGGCGCCGAATTGCAGATTGCCGAAATTCGAGCGCGCGGTATCGGCATTCTCAAAATGATGAGCGCTGAGTTGGTGCTCTGTTTCGTAGGCGTTGCGGCCGTCATTGCGCTCCTTCGTGGGCAGCTACCGTTCCTTGCCTCGGCGCCGGGAACTGAAGTGTTGGCCTTTTCCCTGTTGTTCGCCGCGGTGGCGGTGGTACACTCTCCGGCGGCTACTATCGCGCTGCTCTCGGAAACGAAAGCGAACGGTCCGTTGGCGCGCTACACGCTCGGTGTGGTGCTTGTGATGGACGTGGCGGTGGTGCTGATCTTTTCGGCCGTGCTGGCGGCGGCGCGCGCGCTGGTGCCGCCTACGGATGGAAGCGGTGGCGTGCAAATGGGCACGGTGCTGTGGGAGATCGGGGGCGCAGTGCTGGTGGGAGCCGTGCTCGGCCTCTTCGTGGCCCTGTATCTGCGCTTCATCAGTCGCGAGCTGTTCATTTTCGCAATTCTGATTGCACTCCTCGGGGCAGAAATCGCCAAGATTTTGCATGTGGAGACGTTGCTCACGTTGCTGGTGGCTGGGTTCGTGGCAGAAAATGCCAGCGGTGGTCACGGCGAGAAGTTCCGGCACGCCATGGAGCGGGCGGCGGCGCCGATCTTCGTGGTATTCTTTGCGCTGTCCGGTGCGAAGCTGGATCCGGCCTCGGTGTTGCCGCTGTGGACGATCGTGGTGCCCGTGGTTCTGGTGCGTATGCTGGCCATTTGGGGCGGCACCACCTTGGGTGCCCGCTGGGCCGGCCTCGATCCGGTGGTGACCAAGTACACGTGGTATGGTCTGGTGTCACAGGCGGGCGTGGCGTTCGGGCTGGCCGCGGTGGTGGCCGAGGTCTATCCAGATCGCGGTGAGGCCCTGCGGTCCCTGCTGCTCGCTACCATCGCGATCAATCAGACGGTGGGTCCGATCCTTTTTCGCGTGGCGCTCAAGCGCAGCGGGGAGCTCAAGTCCACTGGTTGAGCCCGGTGAACTTGGCGCCGACATCGAACGTAACGTCGGGACACCGCGTTATTAATCAGGGACGGACCGAGACCACACCAATCCGAGGAGACGACGGTGCACACAAACACGAGCGCGCGGCACGGGGTGCTGGTGGCGCTGCTGACCGGGAGCATGCTCGCGGCGTGCAGTCGCTCGGCGCCCAACACGGCGGCGGAGCCAATGCGGGACGGGCTCGACACGCAAGCGGAGTCACCGACGCGAGGCTATGTGGTGGCGGATTCGCAGTGGAATGAACGGAACGTCGCACGCGTGGAAGATCTGATGCGCGGGCGGTTTCCCGGAGTGCGCGTGATCCAGCGTGAGGGCGGGATCGCCGTGGAGATTCGCGGTGCAACCACGATCAGCGGCAATCGGTCTCCACTGTACGTCATCGACGGCTTTGCGATCGAAGCGGGACCGGACGGGCTCTTGATGCTAAGCCCGTCCGACATCAAAAAGATCGAGGTGCTGAAGGACGCGGTCTCGTTAACGCAGTACGGCGTCCGCGCCGGAAACGGTGTCGTGCTGATTACGACCAAGCGTTTCTGAACGACCGAGCACCGCGCGGCGTAAACGCTGCAACCAGTGACCGGAGTTGCCGTTGGGTGTATCGGGCGGCTCAGTCAGTTCTCTGAGGGCGTCGGGCCGATATGCCTCGATGTTGACTTGGGCCGCAGCCAGTACCGTCTTCACTTGTTCGAGTGTAAGCGGTTCAAACGGCTTGAATTGGAACGGGTGCCGAAGGGCTTCCTCGGCGAAGGCATGAATGGCCGGGAATTCGCGAGACAGGCGCGGCATCAACTCCAATACGGTGCCTAGCAGCTGCGTGGGTGTGGGCAGCTCGCCGTACGAGTAGGTGAGGTACCGATCTTCCGTGAGGCGCCAGAATGTATCGGTGGCTTCGTTGATGCTGACGGCGTCATACTCGAGCGCCGTGCACATCAGACCCCAGAGCACGTGTTTTTCGCGCCCATTCATGTTGCGCGTGGGTGACTCCGGCGCCTTGTGCCAGTGACGCAAGTAGCCGCGATCGAGGATGTAGCCGGTGGGGAAGCCGTGGCGCCACATGCGCAGGTTGAACTCCGTCCATTCGCCCCAGAACTGTCGGCGCGGATTGAAGCCGCCGATGTCCGCGAAGAGCCGGCGATAGCCTGCCACGAGCATGCCTTGAATGGGCATGTACCGGATGCCTTCGAAGTCTACCGAGGGCGTGGTGTCGCGCGGCTTGAAGCGCGTGTCCGTGTCTTCTTCGTACGACGGCAGGCCCACGATGCCCAACGGCGTGCTGGCGAGTGTTTTCTCGATGGCGCCGAGAACGTCGCCGTGTAGTGTGAGGTCGTCGTCGATGAATGCCATGAGCGGCGTGCGACACACCGCGAGTTGTACGCGACGACCGCCGCCGATGGTGGGATCGGTGGTGTTCACATACACACGCAGCGGAAGCAACGGCGCGTACTGCTTGATGCGCTTCTCGATAGCGTGCGGTTCCTCGGGCGTGTCGGCGTTGAACACAATGACGATTTCAAAACGCTGGCGACCGGGCAACACGGCGATGGACTGGAGCAGACGCTCGAGGTACTCGACACGGGACGGAATCGTGAGCAAGGTCAGCGTCCACAGCGGCGTTGAGGCCACGGTCGACTCCAGGCGAGGGCTCATGCGGACACCGTGCTGCGCGGGCCAATCAGTGATTCCAACCGTGTGAGCATTTCCATCCACCCTCCCGGGCCTTCAGTATCGAGGACGATCGCCTGCGGCAACGCGGCCAGCGCTGGATGCGGACCCCGCCCCGGGTTGCGAATGACAAACCGAAGATGCGCCTCGCGCAGGAGTGAGACGTCGTTTTCTTCGTTGCCGATGGCGACGGCAACCATCGGCGGTACCCCGGTTGTCAGGCTGAGTTTCCCCAGCAGCCGCACGGCGTCCCCTTTGCCCTCCGTTGCGGCTAAGGTGAGCCACCGGCCACCGCGCCGCAACTGTACACCGCGCTGGGTGGCGGTGTCGCGAAGTTCGTGGTGCTCGCGCTCGGTGAGTTGCTCGGGCACGAGCAGCAGGCTGTGCTCACGGGCTACCAAGGCCCGCCGACGGGCGCCGGCGGTTTCGAAGCCGAGTGCGTGCTGCGTGGCGATGGATTGACGCGCGGCGTCCACGCGGGCTACGGCGGGAAGATCCGCAAAATCGCGGCGCAACTGCGTGGCGGTCCGCGGCTGATGCCACCGATGCATGATGCGCTGTCCGTATTGCGCGCTAATCCAGGGGCGGAGGGCGGTGTCGTGGGGCATCGTGGCCCCGGGCCCCGGGCTCTGCGCGTCATCGATGGCGAGCACCGCGCCATCTTCGGCGATGCAGGGGCCCGGCAGCCCGATGGCGCGTTGGAGCACCACGAGTTCACGCAGCGTACGGCTTGAGGCCAGGGCGAGCTGGACCGTGGTGTCGATTCGGCGGGCGAGGGTGGCGATGTGTTGACGGAGCTGCGCCGCCGGCCACGGGAGCTGATGATTGGCGTCCAGCAGAGTCCCGTCGACGTCGGAGATGAGTACAAGTCGCGGGTGGGCGCTGGATGGCATGGCGTATCTGAATGCGTGACAAGAGGTTAGCGATATTTAATATACACCGGCGGACGGTGGAAAAAACTGCGTATCGCAGACTGCGGACTGTGGGCTGCCTCACGGCAGATTGGCACGGAAACTTCGCAGATTCGCTCTTTGCGGTACTACAGGTATGTTAGTGAATTTTACCGTAAAATACGCGAGTATTTTACGTGTTAATTGCGGATTTTTCCCATATCCACTACACTCCTGGAACACCTTGGTTCAGGAGCACTCCGATGGCACGCATCTCCGCGACACGGCTCGACGCCACGTTTAGCGATCCGGGCACTATCCAGAAGACGCATCGTCTCATGGCACTTTTGGCAGCGAACAAAACTGACGTGTTTCGCGGGGCGCTGGACGTGTTCGACTGGTGCGTTCGTCAGGTTGAGGAAGGCCGACAGATTGCGAGCATCGGCCCTGAGGGGGCGCCGATCCGCGAGTTGGCGACCCCTTTGCTCGAAGCGGCTCGCGAACTCCAGCGCATCCGCCTCACTGCCGAATCCTTCGACACCATGGCCTATCTGATTGCCACGCCCCCAGCGCCAACGGCGGAACTTCGGCTGTTGATGGCTGAGGCGCGAGTCGGACGCACGTCGGGGAGCATTGTCGGCGGTGCCCCGCCCTCTGTCGCTGAACAATGAGTTCTCCCGGCAGTACCGAGGTGCGATTGCTGGTGAAGTCTGACGTCGAGAGCGGATTCTCATGCGGAGAATCCACTCTTGACACGTTCTTTCGCAAGCGGGCGTGGGACCACCAACAGGCAGGCGTCTCCAGAGTGTTTGTGCTCGCGGACACCGCAAAGCCCGATCAGATTCTGGGTTTTTACACGCTGGCCGCGAAAGTGGTTGAGCGTGATGTCATTACGGCGCTCCTGCGTGGTTCGTTTCCTCGATATCCTCTGCCGGTTGTCTACATCGGTTACTTCGGCACCTTGGCTGGGCAACAACGGCGGGGACTTGGCCGCGCGTTGATGGCCGACGCATTGCACCGGTGCCTGCACGTGAGCGCCTCACTTGGCACGCTGGGCGTCTTTCTGGATTCGCTGAGCGAAGACAGCACCGCATTTTACCGCGCGTTGGGTTTCTCCGAAGTCGGCCAGAGCATGCTCCCTCAGTCGATGTTCCTTCCGATGGCGACGCTACGGGCGTCGATCGGGTAACGATCGGTCACGATGTCCTGGCGGAGCGGACTCCAGCCAATAGCTCCGGCGCGTACGGTTACAGCGGCCACGTGCGCTCATACCTCTCCCATCATGACGAGGGTGTCGAGGTGCCGCCGGACGAGAGCGGAATCAGCGTCGGCGAACGCCGCCGTGAGCGCGTCCGGCGACGGGCCGAGCCGAGCGGCGAGTTGTTTGACGGCGGTGAGCTGTTCGACGGCCGATGCGGGCCACGTGGTGAGGACGGTCACCGTGGGCGTTGTTGCGGTGGCGGTGATGGCGTCGGGCAGATTGAGCGCTGGCGCCGCGGCACCGGCGGACGCCCCGAAGCGCGGAATCTGATACTCGGGCCGCAGCCAGCGCACATGGCCCGCCCGTTCCTCGGCCACGCGTTCGTCGTGCAGCGCGACGAGGCGCTCGAGGATTTCGTCGCGCGACAGGGGCCACGGCCAGCCGTAGGCCTCGGCCACGAGCGCGTCGAGCGCATCGTGGATGTCCCGCAGGATCCCGCAGGCCGCGATCTCGTGGATCGCGCGGTCTTTTGGAGTGAGCGGCGTGCCGACGCGGAGTTTCTCGACGACGTTGTACATGCCGGTCATGGTCACGCGTTCGTCGCGTGCGATGGCGTCTTTGCGATGGGCGTCGCGGCGTTCGGCGAGGGCGGCGATGCGGTCGCGGAGAGCGGGGGGGGATCGGGGAATGGGAAGGGGTCGAAGCAGAGAGGGTTGTTGTATCGGAACGTGTTTCCGACCCCTAGTCGAGTTCCTGCGGCGCGCGCCCAGACGCCGTGCACCTCACCGGAAAGCACTCCCAAAACGAAGTGCTGGTCCGATGCGATTGCGACCACGCTATTGTCGATCGACATCCCTGCACGCATCATCACGAACACACGGTGCTGCGACGTTTCGGCGGTTGCGATCCAGTGATCAAGACCCTCCAATGCCTCTCGAAGGGCGCGACGTGGTTCCCCAAGGCGCCACCAGTACTCGCGATACGAGCGCCTCTCGTTTGCGTCTCGCGATGGTTTGACTCGATCGAGGACGATGTTGAGCAAGACCGGATAGCGCTCCGCCTCAACCAGAGATGAGAAACCGAAATCGATGATGAACGCATCCCGCGGTCGCCTTACGAGATCGCTTCCATTGAAGTGCGGCTTGCACACTTCACGGTTCATCAGGTCTGCACGCAAACGCTTCCCCTCAGCTGCCTCCACCATAAACCCAGCGCCTTGAGGCTGCACACCTCTGAACGAAAGGTTGGTGTTGGCAAACATTGGTGTGCTTGCCGCCCGGAGTATGTCTGGTCCCGCTGACAGATTCGCGTGAATGACATCAGCAACGATGTAGTTGAATACGCCTGCACTCGGCGTGATCAACAACAGCGCGGGAAGCGACACGTCGGAACTCCGTGCACCTGCGGTCATCGACACTCGGACGGAAGCATCACCATCACCGTCGGTCCATGGGTGATCCGGCGCGGCAAACACGATTATCAATTCCTGCTCGAGAGCCGCATTCACCACTGCAACGTTAAAACCTTGAACAATGCTGTTCGTGGTGATCAGGCCGAAGCGAGCCGCAGTACCTGCGACGACTTCGTCTGCAGAGCGCGCCCACCAATACATGACCAGATGGACGCTTTCCGAAAGCTGTGGATAGGCTCGCCGTAGGGCATCGACGTAACCGTCGCCTAGAGCCTGTCGAATTCGATGTTTCCCGATGTACGGCGGATTCCCCACAATGAAATCCGCCTCCGGCCACTCCGCCGGCCGCGCCCCCACATACTCGTAGTACGGCAGCGTCGCCGCCGGATCCGGCACCAACTCCCCCGTCACGTTATGCACAATCCGTGGCGTTGGATCCAATCGATCCTTCTCAGGACGATGCACAATCTCGTCCCACGCCAACACCGCATCACGGCACTCGATCGTGCCCGTGTCTTCGAGCACCGGATCAGGCGGTGTGCGCCCACCATGCGCGTCGCGCCAGAACTGGTGATACCCGATCCACAACGTCAGCTCGGCGATCTCGCGCGCCCACGGCTTGACTTCGATGCCGAAGAACTGACGCGGATGCACCTCGTCGAGCACGGCCTCGACCTGCTCGCGGCCGCGCACACGTTCCATCTCGCGGATCACTTCGAGCTCGATGCGCTTGACCGCAGCCATTGTGACGTAGAGGAAGTTGCCGCTGCCGCACGCCGGGTCGAGGAAGCGCAGCCCGCGCAGCCACGCATGAAAGTTCAGCAGCTCCTGCAGCGCCTCGCGCTGCGCTGCCGCCTGCCGGCGACCGGTAACCTCGGTCAGTTGCAGGACAGCACCCTGCACCGCCGTCCAGCGATCGCGAATCGGCTCGACGACCGTGGGTTCGACCAGCCGCTCGATGTACTCGCGCGGTGTGTACTCCGCGCCCAGCCGGTGTCGTTCAGCGGGATCCAACGCGCGCACGAGCAAGGTGCCAAAGATCGACGGCTCCACGCGGCTCCAGTCGAAATCGGCCGCCTGAATCAGCAGGGAGACGTCGATTGTCTCGAGCGGGAGCGCGTCGACGGTGCGGAAGAAGTGCCCGTTGAAGCGGCGAATCAGGTCGGCGCCGAAGCTGCCGCCCTGGTCCATTGTTTGCCACAGACTGGTGAGCACCGCCGCCACGCGTTCGGGGCCGCCAGCCGTTCGGGCCGTCTCGAGCGTGCGCTTGAACAGACCCGCTGGAAGCAGCTCGATGTCCTCGGCGAAATAGCAGAACACGCAGCGCATGAGGAAGCGCGCCACGCGCTCCGGCTCGTGGCCACGCAACTCGAAGGTGGCCGCGAGTTGGGCAAGCTTTCCGGCAATTTCCTGCGTCACGACCTGCGCGCGCCCACGTGGGTCTCTGGCGGCAGGGTCGGTGAAGATGTCCTGCAGGAGCTTGATGTCCTGAGGCCGCTCCGAGAGCGTGGTGAGGTTGATGCGGTACCCCGCCGGGAACCCGCCGTACTCTCCACTCCAGCGATCCCAGACGATAAGGGTGCGGGGCACGTCGACCACCATCAAAAATGGGGGCGCCGCACCTTTTGTATGCGCCACGTAGTTGCGCACCTGCCCAAACGCCTTCCGCAGCGGTTGCTCATTGGCGTCGCCCACGTCGGTCGCTTTGGCTTCGAGCGCGAAGTGCCCTGCCTTCCAACAGTCGATGAAGTTCGTGGACTCCCGTCCGCCCCGGTCGATGACGCGCACGGGGTACTCGAACTGGTACTGCTCCGTAGGCGGCACGGGGGCCGCCACGCCGAGCGCCTCGCACAACTGGATGAGCCACGGTTGGAAGGAGGCGCGTTCGGAGGCTCGGGTGGCGGCCCAGCTCTCGGCGAGGGCGCGGAGACGAGCGGCGGCAGTAATCACATCGAGAGGCATGGCTACCAACGTAACGCGAGTCAGTGACATTGCCGAGCCGGGGAAGTCTACGCGACACGACGCTTCCATAGAGGATCACGGGGTATCGCAACGAGGCACATACCCCGCAGGTTATCCCACGCCGCGATGGTCGGTCCGTCGCAATCGCCGTGGGATACGGTCGTCACCAATGACCAGGTCCTCGCTGCGTTGCAGCAGACGGCGCGAACTCGCGAGCGACGCGAACCCGCTTTAAGACTGCCGCGAACCGCCGTCGACTCACTGGCACAGTCAGGCCGCCCGTCAGCTCGACGGTTCGCTGTTCGGCGTCTCCGTCGAGGAACCGCACCACGTGACGGACATTGATCAGATGTGACCGGTGCACACGCACAAACCCGGTCGTGAGCTGACCCTCCAATTCGTCCAGTGTCGCGTCGTGCAGAGCACGACGGCCATCGCGCAGATACAGTTCTACATAATCGTCGGCCCCGGACATACGCAGCACCTGCTCCAATGGCACCAGCTCCACGCTTCCCGGTCGCCGTACAATCAAAACGGCTGCATCCTCGGCAAACGGCTCGCGCCGGAGTCGACCGAGTGCTTGCGCAAGACGAGATGCCGACACGGGCTTACGCACGAAGTCCACGACCGCGTGCTCGAACGCTTCGATGGCGCGCTGCGGATACGCCGACACCACGATGATCTGCGTGGGGCTCGACGAGGAAAACCGTCCCACCAAGTCGAAGCCGTCTCGTCCGGCCATCCACGAGCGCGGCGGTGTCACCGAAGGCCTGCCGCAATTGCGCGTGCACGTATTCCAAACCCTCTCCGTGGTGCCGCACCGTGGTAGCCTGCACGCCATCTTCCGGCGCTGGCGTCGTGAGCTCGAGCTGCGAGCCACCGTCGTACGGCGACATCCGAAGCACGAACGTTGCGCCGGTGACATACCGGCCATGACTAAAGGCGTTTTCGATCAGTGTTTGCACGATACCCGGAGGTACGTGCGTCTGTGTATCGACCTCGAAGCATTCGAGATGGAAGGCCCGGTCCACGCGCAGCGACATCACTTCGAGGTGCTTCTTGCACAGCGCGATCTCATCGCCCAGCGGCACCAACGGTTTGCCCGACATCTCAACCACCATGTGATACTCTTCGCCGAGTGTTTCGATCAGCCTGACGGCCGTTGGTGGATCCACCTCGATCCACTCCGTGAGTGCATTGAGCGTGTTGAGCAACCAGTGCGGGGCGAATCGGCGGCGCAGCAATTGCGCCTCCAGTTGTCCGACGCGACGTTGCGCCTCCAGTTCGCGTGCCTGCGTATCCAGCCCCACGCGCCATTGGCGACGCAGCAGTAGAATCGCGAGCGCGGCGGTGCCGAGGTAGAATCCGCGGTCGAGGAATCCCGACGTATCTACCACAGCGAGCACCAGGAAGAACACAAATGCCGCCGCGATACCTCGTGCGCCCTCGTCTCGGCGCCCCGCAGCCGGCAACACGAGAATCAGCGCCAGTGTGATCGGCAGCGAGAGTGTGAGCAGCGTCCACAAGTCGTACCCCGGCACCTGGGAGGTTATCAGCGGCACCGAGAGCGTGCACCAGAGAGCCAGAGTCCGCCACCGTGGCGCGAATCGGGCCGCGACGTACGCCACCAAACTGAGGGCGAATCCCGTTGCCATGACTTCGATGGCGAGTAAACGCCAGGCGTGCCAGTGGAAGGGAAGGGGCCACAGCACCCGCCAGAGCTCCGCGACCAATTGCCCCAACGCACTCGCCGCCATCAGCATCACCCAAAGTGCCTGCGTGTCGCGTGTGCCGGAGATCCATGCGCCACCGAAGTACGCCAAGGCGACCAGCAAAGCACCGGCCATCATGATCGCCGACACGTAATATGGCGCGGCCTCGCGGTAGGACTTTCCGTACTCCTCCACGAGGATGTAGTGAACCGGTGTGGTCAGCCTCAGACGATTGTGGTACCCAGACATGTGGACGAGCAGCGCATTACTTCCGGCAGCGATTTCGGCTGGTGGCACATACAGCATCGCATCAAGCGCTCCCGGTTGTTCCGCTGCCCGCGAGCCGCCCGGCACGCCGTTGCTACCGATACGTGTGCCGTTCCAGAACAGCTCGCTCGCGGCTACGGCGCCGATCGCCACCCCCAACGGCGCACGCCGCAGGTCTGCCGCGCTATCGATGGTGACGCTGGCGAGAAACCATAGCTCACGACCCTGCGGATCAATCTCCGCGCGTGGCGTTCGCGCGCAGCCGGAAGCAGCGAGCCGCACGCTATCGGTGTGCATCGGTCGCGTGGGGCATACCCATCCCTCCGAGATCCACGCCTGTACTAGCGACGGCGCGCCACTGATCTGCCCGACGAGCGCGAGAAACGGGAGTAGCATCGTCATGCCTCATGATACTCTGTGCCGGTGCGAGTACAGAACCGCTGGCCGCTCGCGCCCTACCGCTCACCGATTGGTCCTTGAACAGTCGCTTACCGCGTCACTACCGTCCGGCCATGTCAATCACCACACATAGCACCGGCACCCTGGTGGTCCTCGCCGTTGCGCTCGTGAGCTGTCGTCCGAGCGCTCCCCAGCCGGCATTGTCCACCGAGCGCGCGTCATTCGAACCGTTCACATTCAAAAGCGGGTCTGGTGTCGAAGTGGCAGCCGAACTCGGAAGCTTTCGTGTGCCGGAACAGCGCGGGAATCCTGCGAGCCGTATGCTCACGCTCCGCTTCGTGCGTTTTCGCGCCACGACCGCGAATCCCGGTCCGCCAATCGTGTACCTCGCCGGCGGACCGGGCGGCTCCGGCGTTGGAACGGCAGCGGGTTCGCGCTTCCCGGTCTTCCAGGCACTGCGTGAGGTAGCGGATGTGATCGCGTTCGATCAGCGCGGCACCGGACGGTCGAATGACCTCGTCCCGTGCGTGCCACCGGGAGAGCCGTTATCACCGGTGATCGTGACGCGTGATTCGGTCACCACGCAATTTCGTCGTGAACTCCAAGACTGTTTTGCGCAGTGGACGGCGGCTGGTGTGGCGATCGACGGATACACCACCCGCGAAAGCGCGGCGGACATCGATGCGCTGCGTCGCGCGCTTGGCGCCGAGCAGATCAGTCTGTGGGGAATCAGCTACGGCTCGCACCTGGGTCTCGCCACGCTCAAGTCTCACGGTGCAACGATTCATCGCGCCGTGTTCGCCGGGATCGAAGGACTGGATCAGACCGTGAAGCGGCCCGCAGTGTTCGACAGCCTGATCGGGCGTGTGCAACAACTCATCGACCGAGACTCAGCAGCACGGCGGGCCTACCCCGATCTCGCCGCCACGATGCGACGAGTGCACGCGCAGCTGAACGCCTCACCGGTCCGCGTGACGATTCCGGCCGTGGGTGGGCGCCCCGAGACCGTCTTGATCTTCGATGCATTCCCCGTGCAAATACTGGTCGGTGGCATGATGGCCGATCCATCGGGTAGTGCGCAGGTTCCTCTGCTCTATAAAGCGATGGCCGCCGGGCGATACGAACAGATGGCCGCCATCATGTGCCGCGAGTTTTGTACGCGGAGCGGCGGCTATCGTGGGATGCCGGAAGCGATGGACCTTGCCTCCGGGATTTCGGCAGCTCGTCTCGCGATGATTCGCCGCGAGGCGGTGACGGGCGTGCTGGGCGACGCGATCAACTTTCCGATACCACACGTCGCGGGCATGCGACCGTCGCTGGACCTCGGCGATGATTTCCGCGCGCCGCTGCGGTCCGCCGTACCCACGTTGTTCATCTCCGGCACACTGGATGGCCGCACATCACCGACCGAGGCGCGTGAAGAGCTCAAGGGGCTCCGCAACGGAAAGCATCTGCTCGTCAAAAACGGTGGGCACAACATCTTCGAGGCGGATAAGCGCGTTGCGGATGCCGTGGTGGCGTTCTTCCGCGGAGCTGAGGTGCCGTCGATGATCCAAATGGAGCCGCCCGTGTTTCGGTTGCGCTGACCCGGATTTCGCAAGGCCTCGCCTTCGACGACTCAGCCCATCGAGTTGCCGGTTCAGGGGACGCGGGTGAAGGGGTAGCGGACGACGCTCCCTTGGCGCTACCCGCCGCAGTCTTCGAAATAAAGCGGAGGCTGACCTGCTCGCCGACCGCCGCCGCTATGCGCTGTAACACAGAGATCGAGTAACCGCGGGTTTCGGCGTACTTTATGCGGGCGATGGCCGACTGAGTGTGTCCCCGAAACGAGAGGACGAACATCGTGTATCACCGAAAAGCGCCACGCGTAACCGCTTGGACGCACGACACTTCTCGCCCTCCCCACCCTCCGTGCCCGTCGCGAGCTTGGCGCGAACCGCGGTGGCGCGGCGGGATCGAGGTTTTCCGTTGGTGAAAATGGCGAGTGTTTTGGCCTTGGTGGCCGTGTGATCGGGCGGCAGCGGCAACGGCGGCGCGTGTGCGCGCGGGTTTTGCGGGGGTATGCTGGTGACGGGGCTGCGACGCGGCCCCGCGCGCCGATTTTCAGCAGCGTCAGACGGATCGTGGTGCACTGCGCTTTGGCGAGCGCGGTGCCCGCGAGGCCGAGCCGCCGCAAGGCCGCGAGCAGCACGTACGCGACGGAGGAGCAGTAGAGCCGCTGTTGATTCGCGCGGAAGGTGGCCGCGGTGGTGCGATTCGTAAACACCCGCGCCGGCCGTTCCGTCGTCGCGCACTGCGTCGCGGCGCCGGCCAGTTCGTCCTGGATCAGTACAATCAGCCGCGCATTCTTCGCGAGCCCAAACACGTAGTCCACGCCGTGCGTTTCACACCACGTCATCAGCGCGTCGCGTGCGCTTGCACAAACACATCGACGAAGAGGCGATCCACGGCGTCGGGATCCGCTGGGATCTTTTCGTAGCGCTCACGGTCGGCGATGATTACCCGGCTCAATTCGAAACGATTGAGCGTGCTCTTGCCCGCCCCCGGGGCCGCGAGGTCCGTCGATTCGGCAAGCACCGCGATCAACGGATCGTGGCGCAGCGCGTCGAGGTCATTCAAGTCCTCGTACCCGAGCGCCAAGCCGTACACGCGCTGCCGCACGAGCGACGCCACCGTGTGCGTGACGCGCGCCGGATCCCGATGATCCGTGAAGCACGCCGTGGATTGCGTGAGGAGCCCCGTCGCCCGGTCCACCTCGCGCAGCAGCACGGCCTTGCCGTCTGAGGTAGGCGCGCCGCCATCACACCGCGCCACCACCTCGCGCCCCGCGACCCCTTGAAACGTCAACGTCTCGGTCGTACACTCTGTACACATAACGGCTGTCGCCATATTGCGCGTAAGGTGTTCTCGACAAACCCTTTATGCCACGCGAAGCGGCCGATATGCAGTACCCTCGTGAGAAATTCGGGCTAGTCGGGGATATGCACCGCGACGCGGGCCAGGAACTCGAGCGGGTCTACCATTTCGCCCCTGACTCCAGCACGCTATCTTTTCTTCTGCGCAGAATTGCCAGCGCTAATTTCCCCGTCTACGTTCTGCGAATCGTCGGGTTCCCTGCCGTCTTATGTAACTCACCGCGCGCAGCAGGATGTGTCAGAGTGAAGAGCAGACAGACGATCTCACGCGGGACATCCGGACCCGCCAGACGACCTACCTGCGTCACTGAATGAAATCACAGGCATCGGGCCACCTGCCAAGCGGCCGATCGCTCGTGTGCCACGAACTGGCGATCGTCTTTATCTGTCAGCACACGACGCTGGCCGACGCTGAACAGCTTCCTGCGGCGCCTACCGCGGGCAAAAAGGTGCCGTTCTGGTGAGACGTCGCATGTGCGGTATGTCGGAGGCCGGTTGTCTCGCCTTCGGCTCGATCTGCTAAAGCCGAAACGGTCACACATGTTACCTAACTGATCAACGATGTCCACTCCAATTTCTATCCCCTCCCGTGAGGAAGAGCTCAACCGGGAGAATGCCGAGCTGCGTGCCCGGCTCGAGAAAGCCGAGGACACGTTGCGTGGCATCCGCAAAGGAGATATACAGGCGCTCGTAGTCGAGTCCGCAGTCGGTCCGACGGGCTTCACGCTGCGAGGCCGCGACGCCGAATCGAATCGCGTCCGCGGCGAGATTCTCGCTCAGGTCAGCGACGCCGTCATCGCCGTGGATACCGACCAGCGTGTGACCTACCTCAACGCAGCCGCCGAACGGCAATACGGCCTGGTGGCGGAGACGACCCTCGGCTCCAGGCTCACCGATCTATACGGATTCCGATGGCTGCGCGCGGAGGATGAAGCCGAGGCGATGACCTCGCTGCGTGAACGCGGCGAGTGGCGTGGTGAAAACATCCACGTCACCCGCGCCGGCCGGGAACTGCATGTGGAGTCGAGCGTCACGGTCACCTGCGCCGACGACGGCAGCCCGTTGGGTATGATCGCCGTCATCCGCGACAACACTGCCCGGAAATTGGCGGAGGCGGATCTTCAGCGCAGTGAGTATTTCTTGAAGCGGGTCACGGATGTCACGCCGGGGGTGATTCAGGTCGTCGATCTCGACGAACAGCGCAGCGTCTTCGCCAATCGATCCTTGACGGCTCTGCTGGGCTATACTCCGGAGGACATCGACGCGATGGGTGTCGGCATCGTGACGACGCTGATGCATCCTGAGGACCTCGCGCGGTTCCCCGAACACCTGTCGCAGGTGCGCGCGTTGCAGGATGAAGAAATCGCCGAATTCGAGCACCGGATGCGTGACAAGTCCGGTGCGTGGCGATGGTTCTACAGTCGCGGTGCCGTCTTCAGGCGTGACGCCGATGGTGCGGTTGCTCAGCTCATCGGCACCGCAATTGAAATTACCGCGCGGAAGCGCGACGGGGTGGAGGCGCAACGTGTCAGCGCGCTGTTCGGCTCTATTCTCCACACTGCGCCGATCGGCTTTTGCTTCCTCGATCTGGATCTTCGCTACGTACGCATCAATGCACGTCTCGCAGAGATGAACGGCCTTTCCGCCGAGGCTCACCTGGGCCGACATGTGTCAGAGATCGTGCCCGCGCTCGCCGACGCACTCGTCGCCCTGACAGAATGTATCCTGGTGACCGGCGAACCTGTGTTGAATCACGAGTTCTCCGGTGAGACGCCTGCGCTGCCCGGCGTGACACGCTGGTGGAGTGAAAGCTGGTATCCGGTGCGTGATGGCGCGGGAGAGATTTCGGGTTTCGGCGCGGTCGTCGAGGAAATCACCGCGCGCAAGGAGGCAGACGACGCGCTCTGGGAAAGCCATCAGTTCACCAGCCGTGTGCTGGACAGCAATCTGGCGGCGTTCGTCGGAGTGTCGACGGCGGACGGAACGTTGACCTACGCGAACCGAGCGCCATTGGAGGCTGCCGGTATCTCGGCCAGCGAGGTGCTCGGGAAAAAATTCTGGGACTGCTACTGGTGGAATTACTCCCCCGAAATCCAGAGTCAACTGCGAGAGGCGTGTGAACGTGCCGCCAACGGAGAAATCGTGCGCTACGACGTGCCTGTGCGCATGGCGGGCGACACGCGCGTGTGGATCGATTTCCAGGTCGCGCCGCTGCGCGATGAGGACGGGCGCATCACACACCTCATTCCATCGGCGATGGAAATCACGATGCGTCGCGCGGCCGAGGAAAGGCAGCGCGAGAGCGAGGCGCGCACGCGACTGGCGACCGAGGCCACGGCGGTCGGCATCTGGGAGCGAAACCTCCACAACGACGCGCTCCGCTGGGACGCGCAGATGTTTCAGCTGTATGGTATCCCGCCCACTGCGGATGGCTTTGTGCAGTACGCTGATTGGCGCGAAACCTTGCTGCCGGAGGATCTGCCGGAGACCGAGAGAGTACGGCAGGAAACTGTGCGCCTCGGCGGACAGAACCGCCGTGAGTTCCGTATCCGCCGACGCGACAACGGCGCCGTGCGCTACGTCGAATCCGTCGAGACGGTGCGAGCGAATGCGCAAGGCGCAGCCGAGTGGGTGGTAGGGACGAATCTGGATGTGACCGAGCGGAAATTGGCGGAGATGCAATTGCGGCAGTTGGCCGCCGACTTGTCCGAGGCGGATCGCCAGAAGGACGAGTTCCTCGCAACCTTGGCGCACGAACTCCGCAACCCGCTGGCCCCTATCCGGAATGGCCTCGAACTGATGAAGCAGGCGGGAGAGCAGGCGGCCGTCGAGCGGACCCGAGAAATGATGGAACGGCAATTGACGCAGCTGGTGCGGCTGGTCGATGACCTGACGGACGTCAGCCGCATCAGCCGAGGGAGTCTGGAGCTCCGGAAGGAGCGGGTGTCATTGGCGGCGGTCGTGGAGAGTGCCCTGGAGTCCAGCCGACCGCTGATCGAGCGGATGGGCCACGAACTCACCGTCAAGCTCCCGAAAGAACCTGTCATCCTCGAAGCCGATCTGACTCGGCTGGCGCAGGTGTTCCTGAACCTGTTGAACAACGCGGCAAAATACAGCGACCAGCGAAGTCATATCCACATGAACGTCGAGCGCGATGGGACCGATATAGTGGTGACGGTGAAGGACAACGGCATCGGCATCGCCGCCGACCAGTTGTCCCGCGTCTTCGGGATGTTCACCCAAGTAGTTCGTTCACTCGACAAGGCGCAGGGTGGGTTGGGAATCGGTCTGACGCTGGTGAAGCGTCTAGTGGAAATGCACGGCGGCACGGTGGAGGCCAAAAGCGACGGACCGGGCAAGGGAAGCGAGTTCATCGTGCGGTTGCCGGTGGTGATCGCAACCGAGGAGACCCGCGAACTGGCGCGCGTAGCAGAACGGCCTGTCATGATGCCTCGCCGCATCCTCGTCGTGGACGATAACGTGGATGCAGCGAATAGCTTGTCGGAACTTTTGAAGCTCCTGGGCAACGACACTCGCACCGCCGGCGATGGGCAGGAGGGCGTTGACATGGCCGCAGAATTTCGGCCCGAGGCGATCCTGCTCGATATCGGCTTGCCGAAGCTGGATGGGTATGAAGTCTGCCGCAGTATCCGTGCGCAGCCCTGGGGCACGGACATTCTGCTCGTTGCCATCACTGGTTGGGGGCAGCCCGACGACCGTCGGCGTTCACGCGAAGCCGGGTTCGATCATCACATGGTGAAGCCGGTCGATCCGCGCGCTCTCATGGCGTTGCTTGCCGAGTTTCGCGCCGGTCACGATGGAAAGGGCAGTCTGCGAATCGATCGCGCCGGGCAGAGCGTCGCGCGTGGGAATGGAGACGTTGGTTGAGCGTCGCCCGGTCGGCGTGGACACGGCGTCGTGCATCTACTGAACCGAAGAGCACCCGCACTCCCGAGTATGGAGCTTCGGCCAGAACTGTCTCTGCCCGGATAGGAAATGCAATCGGGCTCGGTCGAGTATCCGGCGAACAGACGGCGCGATCGCCGACCACGCGAGGCCGTCCGGACGGTGTGGCCCGTAGGCGGCACCGCCGTGGATTCCACCTGACCCCGCATCCCGGAACGGGATTCCGCGCACCGTACCGGGCGAGCCGAGTGGCGAAGGCG
>JBBQUH010000048.1:0-30392 GCA_038212625.1 Gemmatimonadales bacterium
AGGCTGGCGAGCTGCTGCTCGAATTGTCGAATCCCGATCTGCAGATTCAAACCATGCAGGCCGAGCAACAGGTGCAGCAGGCGCAGAGCGATCTGCTCAACCTGCGCACCAACCTGCGGAGCGCGATTCTCACGCAGGAGGGTACGGTCGCGTCTACGCGCACGCAGTACGTGAGCAGTACGCAGGAGGCCCGGGCGGCCGATTCGCTGGTGCGCATGGGGCTGGTGCCCGCGTTCGAGGCCACGAATCGCAAGGCATCGGCCGAGGAGTTCACCACGCGTCTGCGGGTGGAGCAGGAGCGTCTGTCGCTCATGCGACAGGCCATTGATTCACAGCTCGCGGTACAGGCGTCACGCGTCGTCCAGTTGCGCGCGATCGCCGACAATCAGCAGACGCGACTCCGTTCGTTACAGGTGCGCGCGCCCGACGCTGGTGTGCTGCAGGAGCTCACGCTGCAGCTCGGGCAGTGGGTGCCGGAGGGCACGACCCTCGCGAAAGTCGTACAGCCCGGTCAGTTGAAGGCGGTGTTGCGCATCCCCGAGTCGCAGGCAAAGGACGTGCTGCTTGGGCAGCGCGCCACCGTCGATACGCGCAACGGGCTCGCGAGCGGCAACGTGACACGCAAAGACCCCTCGGCGCAGGGCGGCTCAGTGACGATCGATGTCGCGCTTGAAGGGGCACTACCATCGGGTGCCGTGCCTGATCTCAGTGTCGACGGTACGATCGTGATCGACCGCATGGTGAACGTGCGGTACTCAGGTCGTCCGGCGTCAAGCACCGGCTCGGGCACCACATCGGTGTTCCGGCTCGAAGCCGGTGGCGTAACGGCGGTACGGGTCTCGGTCACGCTCGGCCGCAACAGCGTGAATACCATCGAGATTCTACGCGGTCTCTCGGTCGGCGATCGCATCATCCTGTCGGACATGAGCAGCTACGCGAACGTCGATCGAGTGCGCATCAAGTAGCAGACCCGTAGCCAGCACGCATTCTCTCTCATCACATCACGATCGGAGCCACCGATGTCAGAACCACTGATTCACATGAAAGGCATTCGGAAGGTGTTCTACACGGACGAGCTGGAGACCCATGCACTGGCCGATGTACACTTCGAGGTCGCCAAGGGTGAGTACGTCGCCATTGCAGGCCCGTCCGGCTGCGGAAAAACCACGCTGCTGGCGATTCTCGGCCTGCTCGACACACCATCGTCTGGTGACTACCACATTTCGGGCACACCGGTAGGGCAGCTCGCGCCCGCCGAGCGGGCGCGCGTCCGCAATCGCGAAATCGGGTTTGTCTTCCAGGCGTTCAACCTGATCGGTGATCTCACCGTGTGGGAGAATGTGGAACTGCCACTTACCTATCGCGACATGGTAGCCGCCGAACGGAAAGAGCGGGTGCAGAAGGCGCTGGAGCGCGTGGGGATGACGCACCGCGCCAAGCACTATCCGCCGCAGCTGTCGGGTGGTCAGCAGCAACGCGTGGCGGTGGCCCGTGCCGTGGCCGGTGATCCCGCCATCCTGCTGGCTGACGAGCCCACCGGCAACCTCGATTCGAAGAACGGCGAGGCGGTGATGGATCTGTTGCGCGAGCTGCACGGCAACGGGTCAACCATCTGCATGGTCACGCACGACGCGCGCTACGCGCAGCACGCTGATCGCACCGTACAGCTCTTCGACGGGCGGGTGCTCGAGACCGGCGCCTCCGGGGCAATCCCGGTCTCCGCCGTCGAGCCCACCGACCGATCGAAGCGATAGGTCATGACGCAACAGCTCCGCCGTGACAGCCCTTGCACGGCGGACACGGCTGCTCCACGTCGCGCCTGACGTCCGGGCGTGCCGCCTTGGTGTCATGATTGCACCCGCGTTTTTGATATCCGGACACCCCCGCGACCCGCGCGACTTCCGTCCGTCCACACGAAGTTGCCATTTCGCCGACGACATTCGACGCGTCGCGCGCGCAGCGCCAACGATGGCGCACCCCGGATCCGGCCCGCACCGCGCGGCGTTGTTCGTCCAGCGCCATGGCGCAGGCGTAACCGCACCGATCGCGATCGCGGTGTCGTTGGTCGCGGCTATCGTCATCACTACGGTGTCAACGGCCCGATTATCCTCGGACACCCAGACGGCCGTGTGCACGTGGAACCTCGAGTGCGGCCACGTGAGCATCCCGGCGGCCAAGTCCTCAACGTAGAGCGCGAGGCGCACGAACCGCCGAAGGACGGCGCAACAGAACGCCTCCGTCAACCGCGCCGGCTGCGCGACGGTCTGTTCCGAGCGCACTTCGTGCGATCGGAAATCCGGCCCGCTTAGGTGCTCTTGGATCTCGATCCGTGGCCCCAGCGCGAGCTGATGCAACCGTGGCTCGATGAGCACGTTCCCGCTGCGACTCTCAGACGTGTTGGTGCTCCTGAGAAATCGGCGGCGTGCGCTCAACGGTGATCGGGATGGTCAGCAGGCGACCGCCCAGATCGATCAGTGACGGGGGAGCAACCCACACCTCCTGTCTCACACCCGAGCAAAGTCCCGTTGATGTCCGACCGGTGCGTGCAGCGCACGCCAGCGCTGCTCCAGCACGACAATCGTCACCGCGTACACCGCCACGATCACTGCAGGAATCACCGTGAAACGCTGCGTCGGGAACAGGTACCAGCAGGCCGTCACCAGCAAAGTGCGCGTGACTGCGTGAAAGAGGACCAGATGCCGGTTGGTCTGACGGTGTATGTCGAATGCCGCGACGGGCGTGCTCGGACCAACCCGTTGTGCGCAATCAGCCGTGGCAACGCGCCTGTCGGGACCGTGCGTATCCGATGGCCCCACTGTGCCTCTCCCGCCGCATGAACTGAAAGCTTCGATACCCAACGTTGCGAAGGCGAGTAATAAGTGCTATTCACGTCGAACCTGAGTCGGTTCGTCAAAGTCCACCGTAACGGAGCCGCCTGTGGAAATTGCGCATCATGTGCGAAAGGATGCTGACCTACATGGGAGCGTCATCCGGGCAGTCGCGGCCAATCGTGAGCTGTCATCGACCGACATGCTCCCCGGTGATCTCATTTTTAGGTACTCCGGCGACCAGCTCTTGCACGTCAGTATCGTCACCGCCACGCATGCCAGTGGGGCTGTCGATCACGCGCACCTGCTCAATGATGCCCTTCGGATAGGTCTCCATGAAGGGGCCGTCACTACGGCAAGCAACCTCGTCGTGCGATGCCGAAATTCGATGTTGAGCAAGATGGCCGCATCCAACGCGCATCGTTGGACGGAACTGGCGATGCCCTACTCCAACTTTCGGCGCCGGCTGGCGACGGTACACGCTGACAAGGAGCAAGCGCATCTGGTGGCGTCGCATCGTGAGCTGTTCAATCGGATTGGAAAGTTTCGCGCCATCAAGTACGCTGCCCGCCGCAACGGTGATCTGATCTATCCGTCCGAAAAGGACCCGCGCATAGAAGGCAACCGCGGCATGTTCTGCAGCATGTTTGTCGCGGTCTGCTACCAGGTGGCGGGGTTGGAGTCGCTGGTCGCGTCCGCGCCCGACGGCATTCGCGTGTCGGACAAGTCGACCGCGCTGCGAGACTTGTCGAAGGGTGACTGGAAAGATATCCGCAAAGTGAGCAGCATACCGAAGGAGGATGTGCTGAACTTTCAGGCATACCTCGCGTGTCTCAAAGATATCGACCCCTATGTGCTCTTCTCCGGCACAAAGGAAGTACAGCTCGTCGAGGACGAGGCCAGAAAAGCGCCTGCTCCCGAGAAGCCGCGATGGCGCCTGCGAGGATCGGACTACAGTCCCTCACTCGCGTTCTGGCGGGGTCCAGCGCCGGTGTCCACCTGCGATTGGCCACAACACATTACGAAGGGGATGATGGTTGACGCGAAGGTCATCATGCCCGAAGGTCTGCTGTTGTGCCTGTTGGATGACGTGGGAGAAACTGGCGGATGGGAAGTCCTGGGCATGCTTCGCGCTGTCAAAGTGTTCTCAGTCGCCAAGGATGTGAGCAGCAAGATGCAGATCGCCCAGCAGGAGCACACGGACAAGCGGTTTCCACGCAAAAGCTAGCGGGCCCACGCAACGACCCGATGAAGGGAGTCGCGATCGACCTTCCACCTTCCTCCAAGCCTGACCATGACACTCCGCAACGATTTCGAAAACGACCTCACGGCCTTCCTACAGAAGTACGCCTTGATCGTGAACGGGGGGAGCGCACAAAATCTGGCAGGGGGCGGAGCGATCGGTGCCGCGATCGCGGCACAGGGCATTCAGACGACGCAGAAGCCAGGCGGTGTCGCTGCCAAGTCCGGCGTGAGTCTGCAGGCACCGCGCTTCTCGCCAACCTTTACCGAGACGCGGCCAGCAGAAAACGCGAACTTCCTCGACTTCAGTCGATCACAGGTCACCGCTACCCTGGACGACTATGTCGTCGGCGGCCTCCCGGTGTATCTCATGCCCTACGAGGGCGCGAGCGCTCGCGGCGTGAAGTTGCCCGCCCACGGCACCGATGCCTTCAACGTCGCGTACGCCATGACCACCACGTTGAACGGGTGCACGGTCGAAGTGAGTGGCACGGCCGACGCGCCGTATGCCTCGCATACCAACGTGATCGACGTCGACAATAACGACGCCGCGCAGAAATGGTTCGCGCGAGAGCAGAAGATCAACGCGCGCCTGTTCAAGCTGCAGCAGCGTTTTACCGCGGCGGAGGTGGTGGCTGGAGGTGCCGCCGCCGCCCCGACGCTCAACCGCGCCCAGTTCGGGTTCTACGACCCGTCGGGTGCTGGCGCAGTCCCCGGCGCGCAGCACAAGAACTACAATACTGCCATGCAGAATAGTGCGAATCAGGCGGACGGGCAGGTCCGCAAGACCCTTCGTCGGGAAGACACGATGTTCGGACACTATCGATACTATTGCGTGCCCACCGATGACACCATCACGGCGTTGAGGAACCGCGCAATGCCGCCGAATGCCATTGTCATTGGTCGTCGGGACCACGCCGGATGGAAGTTCTATTATCAGGTGTACGCAGAGATGGCGTTCAACATCAACCGGCTGCTCAAGATCAAAGGTTTCAAGTGGGGCTCGGGTGAATTCATCATGAACAACGCTGGCACAAAGCGGGAGAAGTTCCACGCCACCGTCGTGCTGGCCTACGGACAGCTGTGGCCCGTGATGACAGAGATGAGCTGTACGTTCGGGCTGGGTACGTAGCCCTGAATGGCTAGCCGTCGGCTGGCGCTGGCGGCGCGCCGCCATGGTGTCAGGATCGCACCCCCGTTTTTGATAGAGGGACAACTGCCGCGCGCCACGCGCCTGCAATCCGTCCCCTAGAACGTGTCATGGTCTATTCCCGTTTGACATGAGTTCGCGATATGCCCTCCTACCTCTCGGCGTCCTGCCCCACGCCCCGAGCGCCGGAGCCACGTTGCCAAGCGATCCCGCGGCCCGTGCGTTCGCCACGGCTGTCGCCGGAACTACCGAGCAGCCAATCCTTCGTGATTCCGGTTGTGAGCGACGTCCCCGTCTCGCCAGACTCTGCCCTCACAACACGCATCGCCGGCGCAAACACCGGCGATTGTCAGGCGCACGACGGGTGGCGGCGGGCTGTGCATCACCACCCTCGAGAAGAACTACGCACAGGTGCTTGGAAATCGCCAAGGCCCAACAAATCAGCGAACGCGCGGAGAATCTCCGGGCCACGGAAGTGGACTCGCTTATCGCGCGGATCCTGCTATCGGAGCGCCCGAGTTTGACGGCATCTGTTCATCCCGACTGGTTCGCGGGCGGTCGCCGCGCTCAAGGCGCCCGTTGATGCCCCCGATACTCGTATAAGTCCGCCAAAGGTTTGCAGCTAACGCCTGCGTGCTCATTCTCTTCGCCTCGCTGCATGTCATCGTTCTTTTCCAAGCTCTTCGGCAGCACCACCGCCAAGCCGAGTGCCAGCAATACCGCCCGCGCACCGCGCCGGTCGGATGAGATTCTACAGGCCTACGAATCGGTCATCAAGGAAACAACGAGCGCGGCCCTCGTCTGGCTGGCGAGGGATGCGAATTACTGGTCAGATCGTACAGAACACGCGTTGGCACGACTGAGGAGCGATTGGGCCCAGCAGTCTGGCGCCGCGACGTGGCCCGACGTGGCCGCACTACTCACGCAGCTCTCCACGTCGCCCGTCGAAATTATCCGGCAGTTACCGGCGGCAGCCCGCGAGGCCATGGCGCTGTGTGAGAAGGAGAACTTCCCGCGCGCACAGTTGGTGGATCGGCTCAGCAATGATCCGTCCCTGGTGCAGGGACTGCTGCGTCAAGCCAATAGCGCATCTAACGGAGCTGGCCTGACGCCGATCCTGCGCGTGGACGCCGCCATCGACCGGATCGGCCTCGCGGGCACTCGCGCGGTCGTGGTGGCCGCGTCGGTAGACGGGCTCCTGAGCAAGCCGGGCGGTGCGTACGACGCGATGCTCGCCACGGCTTGGCAGCGTATGGTCAACACTGGTCCCTTGGCGCGCGCGCTGGCGCCGGCGTTCGGTGCTGATGGCGAAGAGGCGTTCGCGATTGCGTTGCTGCACGATGTGGGTCTGCTCATCATTTTCGACATGATTTCGACCCTTCGGACCGCGAATCGTCGCGCTGTTGCACTGCCGGATGAGTGGCTCGACCTGCTGATTCGCGAACTGCACGAACCCATAGGTGCCCTCGCCGCCCATCGCTGGGGACTCGGCGTGGACGCGGCAGACGCGATTGGCACGCACCATCGTCGCGACCGCCCTTCCCAGAAACATCCGCTCGCCGAGACGTTGTTTGTGGCGGAACACCTGGCCGGTGCGCTGAATCGTGGCGAAGCGCTCGATCTCTTTGGCCTCTGGGGCCTCGGCGAGTTGACTGGTGATCCGACCCACGTGCAAGGCATCATCGACCGGCAACTGCAGCGCTAGACTGGTTGTAGCACGTCGATACATTTGACGTGTGGTGCGGCGAGGGGCGCCAACACCAACGCCTCTCTCCCGCCTCCTCCAGACCCGCGTGACGCTCCTCTCCTGCTCCAACATCGGCATCTCCTTCGGAGCCACCGAACTCCTCAAGAATATCACCTTCACCGTG
The DNA here is from genome assembly GCA_038212625.1 of Gemmatimonadales bacterium. Taxonomy (GTDB): domain Bacteria; phylum Gemmatimonadota; class Gemmatimonadetes; order Gemmatimonadales; family Gemmatimonadaceae; genus Gemmatimonas. The sequence goes on from JBBQUH010000048.1 coordinate 7,092, forward strand.
GCCGAGGGCGAGCGGTGGGGGATTATCGGACGGAACGGGGCCGGCAAGACATCCATCTTCAGCGTCATCACGGGCGACCTCCCGCCTACCACGGGCGCCGTGGCTCGCAAGCCGGGACTTCGGCACGCCCTCCTCGACCAGCACCGGGCCTTCGAAGGTGCCACCACGGTCTGGCAAGCGGGTGCCGCCGCGTGGCGCGACGTCATGGCCCTCGAACAGCGTATCGCGGAACAGGCGATGGCGCTGGGCGAACTCGGCGACATGATCACCGACGAGGTGCTGGAACGCTTCGGGCAGGACCAGGAGCGCTTCGCTGACCTCGGGGGCTACATCTATCACGCCCGCGTCGATGCGGTGCTCCAAGGGCTCGGCTTCGACGCCGAGGAGTCGAAAACGCGGCTGGTGTCGACACTGTCGGGCGGCGAGCGCGGGCGGGTAGGGCTGGCAGCGCAACTCATCGCGCCGGCCGACCTTTTGCTACTCGACGAGCCCACCAACCACCTCGACCTCGACACCACCACGTGGCTTCAGGAATGGCTCACGGAGGCCGACGAGACAGTCATTGTGGTGTCGCACGATCGTGCATTCCTTGACGCGATCTGCACGAATATTCTGCATGTCGAGGCCAAGTCGAGCGAGTCGTACAAGGGCAACTACAGCCAGTTCGTGCCGCAGCGCGCCGAACGCCGACTCACGCGTGAGCGTGAACTGGAAAAGCAACGCGCGTACGTGAAGAAGGAGCAGGAGTACATCATGCGCAACCTCGCGGGTGTGAACTCGTTTCAGGCGAAGGGTAAGCGCAAACGGCTGGAGCGCCTGCCGCGTCTTGCGCCACCTCCGGGCGATCCGGCGGCCATGTCGCTCGAATTCACAATCGCAGATCGCGGCGGCGACCAGGTGGTCGCGATCAACGAGCTGCGCGTGGAGGTTCCGGGACGCGTGCTCGTGGAGGAGTTCACCGCCGTGTTGCGCCGCAACGACTTCGTCGCGCTCGTGGGCCCCAACGGCGCGGGGAAATCGTCGTTCATCGCCACCATGCTTGGTGATCGCCCGCCGGCGAGTGGCGAAGCAAACGTGGGGCGCTCCATCACGCCCGCCTATTTCCGGCAGGACCTCGCCGACCTGCCCCTTCGGATATCGTTGTCGGATGCGATCCAGGCCCAGCGGCCGCTCTGGAATCGAGGTAACATCCAGAATCATCTCGGCGCGTTCGGTTTCACCGGCGATGACGTGTTCCGCGAGATCGGCACACTCAGCGGCGGCGAGCGTGCCCGCGTGTCGCTGGCACTCATCACGCTGTCGGGCGCCAATCTGTTGGTACTGGACGAACCCACGAATCATCTCGACGTGGAGAACATCGAGGTGCTCGAGGACGCGCTCGACGAGTACGAGGGCACCGTGTTGCTCGTAAGCCACGACCGGGCGTTCCTGCGCGAGGTCGCCACGCGCGTGTGGTGGTTTGATGGGGCACGCCTGGTGGACTTCGACGGCCCGTTCACCGAGTGGGAGGCCGATCGCAAGCGTGTGCGTCATGTACAGAGCTGATTATGTCTGTATGCTCGACTCCCCTCGTGAGGATTCCTTTCGTGCTCCAACCGCTCCCCGCGCTGTCAGCACCTCGTACACGATCCGTGGCACTCGGCGCATGGCTCGCGCTGCCTATTGCCGGGTGCGGACGAGCGCCCGTTCTACCCACCCAGCCGATTGGTCCACCCACCACCAGCGTGGTGTCCTGCGGCGGCGTCGGTGGCATCGTGCGTACGACGGCGATGTCGATCCCGGAGCAGGGCACCGGGCGCTCGCTGCCCGCACAGTTGTGGGCTCCCGACGCGAGCCTGCAGACGACGCCCTGTCCGATTCTCTCGCTGCTGCCAGGCGGCGGAGCGCCGATCACGAGTGTGGCGTGGGCGGCGGAACGACTGGCCGCCAGCGGTTACGTAGTCGTGGTCACGCTCCCATCGAGCGGCGGCAGTACCAACGCGTACCACGTGGCGGCGGTGAGCGGTCTCGATTTCCTGGAATCGGAGACCAACCCGTACCGCGCGAGCGCCGATACCGGGCGCGTGGGGATCGCCGGATGGTCGCTCGGCGCACGCTCGCTATCCAGGACACAGGCGGAGGACGCGCGCGTGGATGCGCTGGTGGCTTGGGATAATCTCGCCGTCAGTGAAACTGGCGACGCCGGTTCAGCGGCGTGCCAGAACGTTCCAGGCACTATCCGTCCTCCCCGTGTGCCGGCACTTGGCCAGGCCTCAGAGACGTGCCCCAGCAAAACGGGCGACGCAAAGCTTACCGCGTATGAACAATGGCGGAGCGCTGGCGTACCGGCCATGCAAGTCGTCTTTGCGGGGTCGACGCACTACTGGTGGAGTGCGCAGGCCGCTGCGGCGCAACACGACCTGGTGCACGCGTACACTCGAGCGTGGTTTGACCGGTGGCTCAAGGGCGACACTACCGCAACAGCGCGACTCTTGGGGCGCGCCGCGCCGGGGCTTCCGTCGCGGTTGACGGCCGAGGTGCTGAGCACGCGGTTCCGGTCCGCTGCGTCGTTTGACGGGCGCGTCTGCGCGGACCTCCGCGCTGGTTGTTAGGACAGCCGGCGTGAAGTGACCGCCGCGGCCTTAAGAAATTTGTGCATTATTTGACTGGGCCCGTTGAATGATGTCTCTTAGCGAATGCGCTCTCTCCTAACTCTCACGCTGCTCAGCTTGCTCTCCGGTTGCGCCAGCGCCCGCTCCGGTGTCGCTTCGGCGCCCGTCTCCGCCACCACCGTCGTCCCCACCCAATTGATCGTGCACGTCGTGACACACGACGCCAAGCTGATCGGCTCTGCGGTGGGCGGCGTACGGATCACGGTGCGCGACGTGAACGACAACCGGGTGCTCGCCACCGGCCTCCATGAAGGCGCCACCGGCGACACCAAGCGGATCATGGAAACGCCACGCGTGCGTGGAGAACGTTTGTTCACCACCACCGACGGTGCGCGTTTCCAAACCACGATCCCGCTCACCGCCGCCACGCTGGTCGAAATTACTGCGGACGGTCCGCTCGGCTATCCCGATCAGCTGGTGAGCGCCAGCAAACGTCTCGTGCTGGTGCCGGGTCGTCACCTCACCGGTGATGGTCTCGTGCTGGAGATGCACGGGTATCTCATCGACCTGCTTGCGCCGGATTCCACACTGGTGATGTCGGCGAATGCGCCGACTACCGTGCGTGCCCGCGTGCGTCTGCTCTGCTCGTGTCCGACGGGCCCTGACGCCCTGTGGAAAGTGAACGATGTCCGCGCGCGACTGATTCGCAACGGCCTCGTCATGCACGACGTGCTGCTGCCCTACGCTGGCGTGACCAGTGAGTATGCGGCCGAGTTTCCGATAGTCGCTGCCGGGCAGTACACGCTGGAAATCATCGCATCGTCGTCTGACATCGCCACATTCGGCGTGGTGCGACGATTGTTGACCGTGAAATAGGTCTGCGTTTGTCCGCGTGGCGCAGGAGGAAGGCGCCGTTGTCTGCTTAACTCGAGGAGTGCCGCACAGCATGCATTGACTTCGTAAGTCATTGTCATTAAACTATTTATAGGTATTCATTGTGTTCATTCCTGAATGCGACGGCCCCGTCGCTCTGCCATTTCTTCGCCGAGGTCTCCATGGAACGCGTACGCGTTGCCGTCTTGCAGTACTTCATTCGCCCGGTTGCTGATTTCGATGCGTTTGCGGCGCAGGTGCGCGGCCTGGTGCAAACGGCAGCGGACTATCGGTGCCAACTGATTGTCTTTCCGGAATATTTCACGCTGCAATTGCTGACACTGGGTGACGTGACCCGCCCCATTCGGGCCCAAGTCCGCGACTTGGCTGATCAGGGACCACGTGTGCATGCGCTCTTCCAGGAACTCTCGGCGCAGCATAAGCAGTACATCGTGGCCGGCACGATCCCCGTCTGGAACGATACACGCGACAGCATCACCAACACCTGCTACGTGTACGGTCCCGATGGACGATTCGGTACGCAGGGCAAGCTGTGCATGACACGCTTTGAGAGTGAAGAGTGGATGGTCAGTGCCTCGCGCGGACTCACCGTGTTCGAGACGGCGTTCGGTCGCATGGCGGTGGCCATCTGCTATGACGTGGAGTTCCCCGAAATCGTACGAGCGGCGGCACTGGCTGGCGTGAAAGTGCTGGCGGTGCCCAGTTGCACCGACGACCGGCAGGGGTTTCTTCGCGTCCGCTACTGTGCGCACGCGCGCGCCATTGAGAACCAGATGTACGTACTTCACGCAGGCACGGTGGGGAGTTTACCGATGGTGCCCGCCGTCTCAATGAACTACGGACAGGCCTCGATACTCACACCCAGTGATTTTGCATTCGCGCGCGACGGTATCCTGGCCGAAGGCAACGCCAATCAAGAGATGATGCTGATCGGCGAGCTGAACTTGCGGAGCATCGAAGAGCATCGGCATGATGGCACGGTGCTTCCGCTGCGTGACTCTGTGGACGTTGAACAGCGGGCGCGGACTACCGAAGTCGTGGTGCTGTGAGCAACACACCGCCTGGTGACCGCTCAGCGGTCATGCCTCCGTCGGCCGCGCGACCCACGCACACTGTGCAAGTCCGCGAAACCCGACCGTCGGATTTCGACGCCATCGAGACGCTCTGCCGCGCGGTGTATCCGTCATCGCCGCCGTGGACCAGCCGACAGCTATCCTCGCATGTGGCGGTGTTTGCTGAGGGACAGCTGGTGGCGGTCGATGAGGCAGATCGGGTGATCGGGATGGCGGCGAGTTTGATCGTCTTGTGGGACGACTACAACGCGCTGGGAAGTTGGCGCGACTTTACGGCCGGTGGCATGTTCACCAACCACGATCCCGCGCACGGACGTACGCTCTACGGTGCAGAGATCATGGTTGATCCTACGGCGCAGGGGCGCGGCATCGGCTCGGCGCTGTACCGGGCGCGCCGCGCGATCGTTGAGCGACAGGGCCTGTTGCGCATTCGCGCGGGGGCGCGCCTGCGCGGCTATGGCACCGTCGCCGATGTGGAATCCCCGTTCGCCTATGTAGTGGATGTGGTGTCAGGCAAGCGGCGCGACCAGACGCTGAGTTTTCAGCTGGCTCGCGGCTTTCACGTGTTCGACGTCGTGCATGGGTACTTGCAGCACGACCCTGAAAGCCGAGGGTGGGCTGCCCTCATCCAATGGGTGAACCAAGCCGTTGCGACGCCCGATGACTTCGGTGTGTCCGACCCACGGCTGGTGCCGTATGCGCCGCGGTTTGGCACGTAACGGGCCGCGTCGTCGCCGATTCAGTAGGCCGTTCCAGCGATTGGCAGCCGTACTCGAAAGCACGATCCGGCCGAGCGTATCTGATCCTTCCCGCGCGCGCTGCATCGACCCGAAAAAACGATCAAATACCAGCGATTGCGCCGCGGGCGGGATACCGCGCGTGCCTCAATGATCCGCTGTCCACCATCCGCCCGTGCGAGCAGGAACAGGTCATCCACAATCCGCGATAGCCTGTCGATAGCGAGTCCCATCACCGTCAGCGACTTGCGATAGTCGCCTTCCAAACGCGATGCTTGGGAAAGCGTGACCTCGCCTTCAGCTTGCAGAATCGCCACCGGCGTGCGCAACTCGTGTGACGCATCCGCGACGAACCGGCGCTGGAGTGCGACACCACCATCCAGCCGCCCAAGCAGCTCATTCATCACCGTGGCCAGCGCGCCGATTTCGTCGTGCGGGTTCTGCACCGGTACGCGCTCGTGGAGCGACGCCAAGCCAATACGCCGCGCCTGCTGACTCATGCTGGCCACAGGATCAAGCGCTCGACGAGCCAGCCAATAGCCCACACCGAGAGAAACTGATCGTTGCGTCGCTCTAGTTCTACCGCGAGTACGACCAGCGATGCGAAGGCGAACACCAGGAGCCCGCTGGCAAGGAGCAAGCGGGCCCCACCCAGCGCGTTCACGCTGCCGTCAGGGCCTCCTTGGTCCTGAAACTCGGAGAACGGCGCGTTACCGCGCTCTGCTGGGCCTCGCCTTCGAGCTGTGAGATTGCGTTGGGTACCTTCGTGGCAGCGCCGCTGTTGGGCTCGACCGCATCCGCCTGCCGCGCGGCAAACGTGCGATAGCGCAGGCGTTGGATTTCGTATCAGCCGAGTACCCGCCTCCGTCCACCGCCCAAGGCGTAGTCGGCCTTGATGTTCAACATCAGTTCCTGTTTGCCGAAGCGATAGCAGAGCGCATCGGTCACCTGTACCGCTTCGGTCGGGCCTCCTGTGCGTAGTGTCTTACGTGCTACATCAAACTCCTTGTACGTGTCGAATGTGGCGCCGCCCGCCGGCAAGGTGAGCGGTCCGAGTGTGGCCTCCGTATTCCGAAAGCACAGATTGGCGGGATTGTCGCCGAGTCGAAGGCGCCTGCAGCGCGTTCTGCGCACTCCAGCGGCCAGGCCAACGAGTGGGAGATCAGGCATCGGACATGGAGTGCGAAGGCGTGGCCCCAAGGCCGTGCGCCCCGGTGCGTCTGTTGTGGAGCCTACACCACGCCACCTGACGGGAACCTGACGTGCAGCACCTGTGCGACATGGTGCGTTATGATCTGACGATGAACACGCGCCATTTCCCTTCGCTCACCACGTCCATGATGCCACGCTTCATCCTTGCGCTGTGCCTGTGTGCCACCTCAACGGCATTCGCTCAGGGGCTCGCAACCGGCGTTGTGCTTTCCGGCAAAGTGCAGGACGCGCAGACCAAAGAGCCGCTGCCGTTTCTTACGGTGCAGTTGCGCACGGAAAAAGACAGCGTCTTCGTGGTCGGCCGTCTTACAAATGAGACCGGCGCGTTCACGTTTACTGGGCTCAGCAAGGGCGTGTACGTGCTGAATGTGCGGGCCATCGGGTATCGGCCGGTACGCGAACGCGTGTTGATCGGCGAACTCAGTTCATCGCTCGACCTCGGGGCGCTGTTGCTCACGAAGGATGTGCAGTCGCTGGGCGAGGTGAAGGTGTCGGCGTCCACCGACGACGTGTCTGCGGCGATGGATCGCAAAACATTCACCGTGGCCGACAACGTGAGCCAAGCTGGTGGCTCCGTCTTGCAGGCCATGTCCACTGTGCCGGGTGTGACGGTGGGGCCGGACGGCAAGGTGCAGGTGCGCGGCAGTGACCGCGTGGTGGTGCTCATTGATGGTAAGCAGACCGCGCTGACCGGCTATGGCTCGCAGAGCGGGTTGGATAACCTGCCCGCGTCGGCCCTCGAGCGCATCGAGATCATCACGAACCCGTCGGCCAAGTTCGATGCAAATGCCAGCGCGGGAATCATCAATCTCGTGTTCAAGAAGCAGGAGCAGCGCGGGCTCAGTGGAAAGGTTGGTCTGACGAGTGGTGCGGGGGCGCTGTGGGTGCGACGGGAGAACCTCCCCACCATTCGCCCCCAGTTCCAGGGCACGCCCAAATTCAATCCGTCGGTGGCGGTCAACTATCGCGACGGCGCGACCAACTCGTTTCTGCAAGCGGACTGGCTCTACGCGCCCACGTTGAACAAAAACGAATTTTCCACCCGGTCGTTCGACGATGGCACCGTGATCATTCAGCAGATCAAGCGGAACCGACGCACGGACTATGCGACGCTCAATGCGGGCGTTGACCATACGTTCAACGACCGTAACACCCTGAGTATCTCCGGGTTGTTCAACCGCGAGAAGATTCTTGACAACGGCGACAACCCGTACTTCCTCGGTACGCTACAGAATCGCTCTCGCCTTTGGCAGTTTCTCGAAGATGAGGTCAAGTACACGGCGTTCGGATCAACGGTGTTGACGCACAAGTTTTCGCAGTCGGGGCACGCACTCACCTTTACCGGCAACTACTCCTTCCACCGGGAAGATGAGCGGTACAATTTCACGAATACGCTCCCCACGTTCGTCGGTAACGATGCGTTCACGCTACTCTCCGACGAGCATGTGGTCGATCTCAATGCCGACTATGTCAAGCCGCTGCGGCAGGGGCGCGTCGAAGCCGGCTTCAAGGGACGGTATCGCGCCATTCCGGTCAACATGCAGTTCTTTCCCGGTCAGAACTCTCCGCTCGATACCGGAGCCGGCGGCTGGGCGACGTATCGCGAAACTATTCCGGCGCTCTATGGCAACTACGTCTTCGAGAGCCAGCGCGTAGAGCTCGAAGGTGGTCTCCGGTTGGAGAGCGTGCAGGTGGACTACGAAGTGAACCCCGATCACAACACCTACAAGAGCGATGGGTACCGGTACGTGCAGCCGTTCCCGAACATGCGCGCGGCCTACAAGTTCAACGACGCCAACAAGCTGTCGCTCTTTTTCAATCGCCGGGTCGATCGTCCGAACGAAGTCGATATCCGCATTTTTCCGAAGTACGACGAGCCGGAGTTGATCAAGGTGGGCAATCCTGCGCTGCAGCCGCAGTTCGCCACGTCGGCCGAACTAGGCTACAAAACCAGCTGGTTGTCGGGGAGTGTCTACGCCGCCGCGTATCACCGGATCGTGGATGGTACCATTACGCGGATTGCAACGCAGGTGCCCGGCAGTGTGCTGCTGTACAACGTGTTTCAGAATGCGGGGCGCAGCGCGAGCACCGGGTCGGAACTGGTGTGGCAGCAGACCGTGTCGTCACGGGTGTCTGTGAACGTGAATGCGAACGTCTATCGGAAGAGCTTCGATGCATTCTCGGTAGTGAATCAGTACCCGGTCCCCGTAGTCTTCAGGGCCGAACGGCAGCAACTCACGTCGGGGAATGCCAAGCTGAATGCGGTGCTCCGATTGCCCCACGATTGGCAGACTCAGGTGTCCAACGTCTACCTCGCACCCGATCTGCTCCCGCAAGGTCGCATTGACAGCCGCTATAGCCTCGACCTGGGCATGAAAAAGAGCGTCCAGCAAGGGCGGGGCGAGTTCGTGGTGAATGCCACCGATTTGTTGAACACCATGCAGCTCCGGCGCACCATTCGCGGCACGGGCTTCACGTTGGTCAGCACCGATTACCTCGAGACACAGGTAGTTCGGGCGGGATACAACTGGAAGTTCTAGCAGCGCGAGTCGGTGCCTTCCGCTCGGCCTTTGACGGCAGCAACGCTCGTTGGATGGCCGTCGTTCCTACGCGCGCCGAATCTCCACGAGGGGTTCGCCCGCCCTCAGCAATGCTTCCACGCGCGGCCACGCGGATAACACCAGTTGACGCAACTCGTTGTGACGAATATTCCCGCACGTCACCCACACAACTTGTGGCGGCGGGCCAAGCCGGTGGTCGACCGAGAAGATCTGCTGGAGCAGGGCGGCCCACCGGCGGGTGGCCTCGAGCGGGTCGGCGGTTTCGGTCCCCGCCGTCGGGCCCCCAAATATATCGGAGCGAGAGGTTACGGTCTCGGCGGCGCGGTCGTCCTCGGGGACCGCACGATCTCGCCGAGCAGGGCGCTCTGCATCAGCCTGCGCTGACGATTTGATTCCTCGTGCGTTTGGCCCCACTCTTCACGAAGGCCGACCGCACCGCGTCTCGGCCTTGCCGGGCGTCTCGTAGGCCCCTCCATCCTTCGCCACTGACAGCGTTCGTGCGCGACCGCCGTCCTGGGAGTGCTTCGTGAAAGTTGTTCGATCCCTGTTGGGCCTCGCCGTGCTGGCCTCCAGCACCCTTGGGGCGCAGCAATCGTCTCGCACCGAACCCGTGGCGGGCCTCCGTGCCAATGCCACGGGCTATCACGCGCTCGTCGGGGCCCGCGTCGTCACCGCCCCCGGGCAGGTGCTCGAGAACGCGACCATCGTCATCCGCAACGGTGTGGTGACCGCCGTGGCAGCCGCCATGGCGCCGCCTGCAGGCGCGCGCGTGTGGGAGCTCAAGGGACTCACGGTCTACCCGGGCTTTGTGGACGCGCACGCCGACCTCGGCGGTGATGCACCGCCCCAGGGCGGCGACGTGGGACCCACGCACTGGAATCCTCAGGTGCGCGCGTGGTTCAGCACCACCGCCAACCTCAAAGACGATTCCACCCGTCGCGTTGCCCTCCGCTCGCTTGGTTTTGGCGCGGCACTGGCCGTGCCTCGCCAGGGAATTTTTCGCGGGACGGCGTCGGTGGTGCACCTCGGCGAGGCCGGTGCGCGGGAGCGCGTGCTGCGCCCCGACCTGCTGCAATCCATTGGCTTTCAGCGCTCGTTTGCGCTGGGCGGCACATATCCCAACTCCACCATGGGCACCACCGCGCTCATGAAGCAGACGTTCCTCGATGCGGAGTGGTATGGCCGCGCGTGGGGAACGTATGAAACGAGTGGGCGCTCCATGTTGCCCCCGGAGACCAGTGAAGCGTTGGCGGCGCTCGGCAAGGCCGTCAAGGGTCAGCAGCCGGTGATTTTTCAGACCGAAAGTGAAGAGGAATACCTTCGCGCCTACAAAATCGCATCGGATTACAAGCTGACACCATGGTTCCGCGGCAATGGCCAGGAGTATCGCCTGGTTGACGTGCTCAAGGGACGTACGCAGCCGCTGATCGTGCCGCTCGCCTTCCCCGATGCGCCCAATGTGTCCAACCCGGAAGCTGCGCTCAATGTGACCCTCGCCGATCTGCGGCACTGGTATCTCGCGCCTACCAACCCGGCGCAGCTGGCCGATGCCGGTATCCCGTTTGCCATCACGGCCGACGGCCTGTCGTCCATGAACCAGTTTCTCCCCAACTTGCGCGTCGCCGTGGCGCGCGGTCTCACCGCCGACAAGGCGCTGGCCGCGCTCACCACGGTACCGGCTGGCTTTCTCGGCCTCGAGCGCACGCACGGCACGATCGCCGTTGGGAAGGTGGCCAATCTCGTGGTGAGCGAGGGCGATCTCTTCACTGAAGAGGCCACCATTCGTGACGTCTGGGTGCAGGGGGCGCGCTATGGCGTCACGCGTGCGCCACAGGTGGACCCGCGCGGCACGTGGACAATTACTTCGGAGGATGTCGGCACGTTCAAGTCTGCGACCCTGCGTCTGGAAGGCCCGCTCAATCGCATTCGCGGCACCATCGAAATGCCGAGCCGTCGTCCGGTGACTATCGCCAGCGTGCGCGTCACCGCAGAAACCGGTCGCCTCGACGCCTCGTTCAATGGTGAGCCGCTTGGGTTTGAAGGGTCAATTCTGTTGTCCGGTTCTGTGCGCGGTGATGAGTTCTTCGGCTGGTTGTCACTGCCCAACGGCACCGACGCCAACTACCGCGGCACGCGGACGGAGCCGTTTCAGGGGCCGGCCCGTGGCGTCGTAGCCGTAAAGGTCCCCAAGATCGACCTGCCGTTCATTCGCCCCGCCATGGAGTTTGGACGCTCGGCGCCGCCCGAGCAGCCGGCGGTGATCGTGGTGCGCAATGGTACCGTGTGGACGCAGGGGGCGCAGGGTCGCCTGGAGAACGCGGACCTGCTGGTGCAGAACGGCAAGGTGGTGCGTGTGGGGCAGAAGCTCAGCGCGCCCAAGGGTGCTGTTGAGATCGACGCGACTGGCAAGCACGTCACACCGGGGCTGATCGATCCGCACACCCATGGTGGTGTGAGCTCGGTGAACGAAAGCGGCTTTGCCATCGTCCCCGAAGTGATGATGGGCGACGTGATCACGCACAACAACATCTGGTTCTACCGTCAGCTCGCCGGTGGTTTGACCACTACCATGATCAAGCACGGGTCGGCCAACCCGATTGGCGGCGAAAACGTGTTTGTGAAGACGCGCTGGGGCTCGCTCCCCGACGAGTACAAGATTGTTGGTGCGCCGCGCACGGTAAAGTTCGCGCTCGGTGAGAACCCCAAGCGCAGCCCCACGCGCTATCCGAACACGCGCATGGGCGTGCAAGAAATCATTCGCGATCACTTCCTTGCCGCGCGCGACTACGAGAAGGAATGGAAGCGTTGGGAGAAGGAGAAGACTGGCCTTCCGCCGCGTCGCGATCTGCGCATGGAAGCGCTGCTCGATATTCTCAACCAGAAGCTGCTGATCTCGTCGCACGGTTATCGCGCGGACGAATTCCTGGCCCTCATCCGCTTGGCCGAAGAGTTCGGGTTCAAGGTGCAGGCGCTGCAGCACGGCGTGGAGGCGTACAAAATTGCCAGTGAGCTCAAGGCGGCGGGTGTGGCGGCTGTGGTGTGGAGCGACTGGGGTGCGTTCAAGCTCGAGGCGTACGATGCCACGTCGTACAACGCGCGTCTGCTCATGGAAGCGGGCGTGGTGACATCGCTGCACTCCGACGACAACGAGATCTCCACGCGCATGAACTGGGAAGCGGGCAAGCTGCTGCGCTCCGGTGTGACCGAAATCGACGCGTTGTCTACCGTGACCAACCAGTCGGCGAAGGCCATTGCGATTGACAGTCGTATCGGCTCGCTCGAATCCGGCAAGGATGCCGACTTCGTGATCTGGAACGGCAACCCGCTCTCACAGTTTACGAAGGCCGAGCAGACGTGGGTGGACGGTCGTCGCTACTTCTCGCTTGACGAGGACAAGCTCTTGCGCGAGGACATTGCGAAGCAGCGTGCGCAACTCATTCAGGCCGTGCTTTCGGTCTCTCCGGCCGACGCTCCGGCCGCCGGCATACCGGCACGTGCGCGCGGGGGCAAGTGACCATGACCCGCACTCGCGCACACATCACCACTTACTCCGGTACGCACGCCATGCCGACACCCGCGCGCGTTGATACGCGCCACACGAATCGCTATACGTTGCGTCACACCTCACGCCTACTGCAACATGCGGCGGCCTGTGTGGCCGCGCTCTCCTTCACGTTCGGGGTAGCTGCGATGTTGACGCCGTCGGTGTCACAGGCGCAGGTCCTGATCCCCACCGCCCCGCAGGACGTACCGGTGGTGCTGCGTGGTGCCACGATTCATACGGTGACCAAGGGCACGATCACCAACGGCACCATCGTGATGGAGCGTGGGAAGATCACCGCCATCGGTGGTGCTGACGTGGCGGTGCCGCGTGGTGCGCGCGTGGTGGACGCGACGGGCAAGCACATCTATCCCGGTCTCATCGACGCCTATAGCACCGTGGGTATTTCGGAGATCGGTTCCGTAGACGTATCCAACGACGTCAACGAGATCGGTGACTTCAATCCGAACGTGCGAGCCGAAGTCGCGGTGAACGCGGAGAGCCGTCACATCGGCACGACACGTTCAGCGGGTGTCCTGGTGGCGTTCTCCACCCCGGGCGGCGGTGTCATCTCCGGGCTGTCCTCGGCCATCTCGCTGGAAGGCTGGACGTGGGAGGAGATGTCGATGAAGGGGGCGGCGGCACTTAACGTGAACTGGCCCGACCCTAACGCGCGTCCACGTCGTTTCGGCGGCCCGCCAGGCGGAGCGGGCGGTCCGTCGCAGCCGGCGCCCAAGACGTACGCCGATCAGGTCGAGGAGATCCGCAACTTTTTCGGCGAAGCGCGTGCGTATCGCGATGCCGTGAAGTCGGGTCAGTCGACGCGCACCGATTCGCGGTACGCCGCGATGATCCCGGCGCTCAACGGCGAGATCCCCGTGGTGGTAGCGGCCGAAGGCGTGGCGCAGATCAACGATGCCATCACGTGGGCGAAGCAGGAGGGCGTCAAGCTGGTGATTCGTGGTGGGCGTGATGCCGTGCTGGTGGCGGCTCGCCTGAAAGCAGAGCAGGTGCCGGTTATTCTCACCTCCACCATGTCGGCGCCGCCGCGCAGTGACGATGGGTACGACGAAGCGTACAGCGTGCCCAACGCGCTGTATAAGGCTGGGGTGAAGTTTGCGATCGCGGGCGACGGCAATGCGCTCTATAGCTATCGCCTGCCGTGGGACGCCGGCGTTGCCGTGGCGTTCGGATTGCCGGAGGAGGAAGCGCTCAAGGCGGTGACGATCAATGCCGCCGAGTTCATGGGCGTGGCCGACAAGGTGGGTTCGTTGGAAGTGGGCAAGGAGGCGACGTTGCTGATCACCACAGGGACGCCGCTCGACATGACGACCAACATCATTCAGTCGTATATCCAAGGGCGCGAGATCGACATGAACGACATCCAGAAGCAGTTCTTCAAGAAGTATCTGGAGAAAATCAATCAGGCGAAGAAGAAGATCGCGAGCTGAGACGACGTGCCAACTGTCCAATTCAACCTTCTGATGGTACATCGATTGCTGCTCGGTTCGTCTAAGCGCGCCGTAGTGCTCGTGCTGGGGATGGCGGTCGCCTGTCGACCGTGGTCGCCGTCGTCCCCACCGGAAACGGCGGCGCAGTTCTATACGCTGATTGACGGACTTGGTGTGCGTGGTGTCCCCGACTCGGTCGTGCTAGAGGTCGTGCGTCCGTATCTCGACACCACGTTGGTTCGACTGTTGACCGAGGCACGCCATGAACGAGAGATCGCGTCACATCGTGCGCCCGACGAGAAGCCACCGTTCGTGGAGGGCGACATGTTCAGCAGTTTGTTCGAAGGCACCACGTCGTTTACGCTCCGCGCTGTCACTGCGCGCGGCGACACAACGTTTGCCACGATGGCGTTCACCAACTCAATGCAGCCGCCAACTGTGCGATGGACGGACACGCTGGTCATTGTGCCACGTCCCAATGTGACGCCCAGAAGTCCGCAGTTCGTGATTGTTGATTTACGCTACGGCGGCGACTGGGACTTTGCCAACCGCGGCACGCTGCTCGGGAATCTTCGCGCAGTCCTCGATCAACGCGCGGCGAGGAATTCTGTCAGCGCTTTGGCAAAAGCGGCTGGCTGATCGAGCATGATGAAGTGCCAGCTGTCGGCGATCGGCACAAGCTGTGCGGCCGATCCGGCATAGCCGCCTTCCCAGATCACTTTCGCCTGCGGCCCTGCTCCGGTCGCGTACAGCACGGTAAATGGCCGCGCGATCACCTGGGAGAGCTCGGTGCGCAGATCGGTGGTCATCAGTTCGTACATCGATTGGGCGACGACGCGCGGATCGGCCTTCGCGCTCCAGTTGGCGACCGTGACCCGGCCGGCCGCCGTATTCGACCAGATGCCGCCTGGATCGCTCGTAACGGGCCCGATCGCCGGCGGCATGGCAAGTGCCTGCGCGCGCGCCCGCTCGGCGAACGGCTTGGCTGACTCCGCCGTCACCATGGGTCCGTACAGGAGGCTGAAGAACGGCAGTGCATCGACCACCAGAATGCTGCCAGTCGACTGCGGGTAGCGCGCACCCATCATCATGGCGAGTAATCCGCCCATCGAATGACCGATGATTGCCGGGCGCTCGATGTTGTGCGTGCGGACATAGCGATCAAGATCGGCGGCGATGCCGTCGAGGACACCAGGTGTGGTGTTCTCGTCGGGCGCGTCGCCGCCGAACCCGTTGACCTGCACGAGATACACGCGGTGCGTGCGTTCGAGAGCGGGCAGCACACCGTCCCACACTGCGCGCGGGCTCGCCAGACCGGGGATCAGCATAACCGGCGGTAATCCGCTGGCGCCCGATACCGTCACGGAGATGTGCGGCAAGCGCTCGAACGCGGGCGCGACGGCCACTTGGCCATGCGCTCTCGCGGGGTGCAGCAGGACGAACGACGCGAACACTGCGACCGAAACGGTGAGGCTCAGGCGGTTCAACGGAAGGCTCCCTAAGGGGTTGGTCACACCACGAGCGCCGAGCGGTTGGAGTTTCAACGAAACGGGGGTGGGATTCGCCGACAGGATACGCTTCTTGGCGAATTGCAGTCGGAGCGGCTCGGCACGATTGCGCCGCGGGACGACCTCATGCCGTCAGCTGGCCACGCGGCGGACCAAGCGGGAAGCCTGGCCCCGCGTGCGACCACCCCCATGGTGCAGGACACTCGGCGCGATTGCACGTTATGCGGCAATACGCGCTGTCTAACGCAGGCGAGGTGAGGCCGAGCGTGACGTTGTAAGTGCTTGTGTGGCGGGCGGTTGCCGAGCATTCCGCTTGCTGAGACGCCGCGTGATAGACTGCAGAAAGGCGCTGCATAAGACGCTGGCTGCAGTGATCGCTTGCAGGCTAATACGCGTTAGACCGCCCACGTACCTCCGTAACACGAGCGATTGCGACGGGATTCGGAATGGCGAATGTCAAACGAGTCTCGAGGAAGCACCGACAGACGACGAATGCGCAAATGGTGAACGCTACTCACTAATCTTGCGAAAAGTGCGGAACTTATGCAGAATTAGAGAGATTATTGCGTTTTTCATCCCTCGAGGCTACCTAAGTGCTACTTCGGTTTGCAGTGCGCAACTTCCGGTCGTTTCGAGATGAGCAAGAAGTCTCTCTGGTCGCTTCGGCAATTAAGGAACTTCCGGACGCGGTCGTTCGCTTCGACGGCCTTGCCGTGGGAGTTCTCCGTGTTCTAGCCCTCTACGGCGCGAACGCTTCAGGTAAGACGAACCTCATCCGCGCTATGTCCTTCATGCGTAGCGCTGTCGGCGCCTCGCAGCGGCGCTGGGCGCCCGACGCTGGCGTGCCACGTGAACCGTTCCTACTCGATCAGACCTCCTCCTCAAAACCGTCGAGTTTCGAGACTGATCTGCTGATAGCGGGCGTGCGATACACCTACGGCTTTGAGCTGGATTCGAAGCGGGTCCTTGGGGAGTGGTTGTACGCGTACCCCAACGGCAAGCGTCAGACTTGGTTCGAGCGCAGCGCGGATGTTGACGCACCGATCAAGTTCGGGAAGAACCTGTCGGGAGAAAACAGGGCAATTGAGAGTCTGACACGCACCAATAGCCTATTCCTCTCTGCGGCCGCGCAGAACGGCCACCAGCAACTTCTGCCGGTATACAAGTGGTTTGCCGGAACGCTCGAGATCGTAACCACGGCTTCTCGCCAAGCGCTTTGGATGTCGACCGCACAGCTCTACGAAGAGGGGGAGCATCGTGCTGCGCTGGTGTCGCTCCTTTCAGCGGCGGATCTTGGCATAGTTGACGTTGAGATAACAAAGGAGGAGGTCGATGAGAAATTGCAGAGCGCAATTAAGTCTCTGATTACGTCCATCTCTGACGCGGAAACTGGAAGTCTAGAGGACACTCGACTTCCACCCATGCCTCGAATCAGACTCAAACATGAATCGGGCGATGGTTCCGAAGGCGTTTCGCTGTCCTTTGCTGACGAATCGGATGGAACACGTGCGCTGTTTGCCATCTTCGGACCGGTGATGCGTGTCCTAGCGAGTGGAGGCGCACTTTTCATTGACGAGTTGGACGCAAGCCTGCATCCCAATCTCGCGATACGACTCGTAAGAATGTTCAACGAGTCTGTGACGAACCCTCGCAACGCACAACTAATCTTCAACACGCACGACACTAACTTGCTCGATGGAAAGGTCTTGAGAAGAGACCAGGTTTGGTTCGCGGAGAAGGAGAAGAGCGGAGCCACGCAACTATATCCGCTCTCCGATTTTCAGCCGCGGAAGGGTGAGAATTTGGAGCGGGGCTATCTGCAAGGCAGATTCGGAGCAGTTCCGTTCATGGGCGCGCTGTCAGACATGAGTCTTGTCGATGGTTAGCAAAGGTCGTCGCGCTGAGAGAGCCCTGGCTCGTAGGCCGCCCCGGGTTGCTCCGCGACCGAAAATCCTCGTTGTCTGCGAGGGCATTTCAACGGAACCGCGCTACTTCAAAGACTTGATCCGCGACTTCCGAGTGTCGCTTGTTGAGATTGTCGTCGACGACCGTGGTGGAGTTCCTAAGACTCTCGTAGAGCGTGCAGTAGAAGAGAAGAGAAAGTCCGAGCTTCTAGCACGACGCACGGGCGATTCGAGTCTCAAATACGAAGAGATTTGGTGCGTCTATGATGTGGACGAGCACCCCAAGCTGCAGGATGCGCGCCAGCAGGCGGAAGCGCACGGAATCAGAATCGCGGTTTCGAATCCTTGCTTCGAGTTGTGGTTCTTGCTTCACTTTCGTGATCAGAGTGCTCACATTGAGCGCGAAGCAGCAAGTCGCACATGCGCCGAGCACATGAGAGGATATGTCAAGCTTGCGACCTACAAAGAGCTGGCACCGCACTTTGAGCTCGCGGTGAGTCGCGCCGTCGCGCTAGAGGCTAGGCACCTCGAAAATGGGAATCCCGGCACTAACCCATCCACCGGAGTCGTACATCTCGCGTCGCGACTACGGCAGCTCGGCAGCGCAGAGCAGCTGAGACGCATTGTCCACGGCTAGTGCGTCGTGGCGGTCTAACTTAGCGTTGCTCTTGACAGGGTCGTTAAAGAATGCTCCCTGTTCGCTGCGCTCACTGGTCGCGAGTTATTGAAGGGCCCTGCAAGAGAACGTCGGCGTTAGGCCGCGTTCGTCAACGCCGGGCGCCAAGACTGGCGAAACCCAGCCGCTGGGTTTCGTGTACAGTTCACATGCCGATCGTCCTTGAATCCGATGGCTTACAAATGATGAACCGGCGGAATCGGTCGCTGCACGATCCCTTGGCGCACCAGGACGGCCTCACACGGCCGACCCTCGCACGCTGCTCTGATGAGAATCGCGGAGCGGGCCTCGCCTCGCCGGACCGGCGCTGACGACCCGGCCGTGCGGGATGCACCGGTCCTGCCGTACCATCGGTCCATGCCCCTTTTTTCGAGGACCCGCCCGATGCCTGCTGCGACGCCCACCCGCGTGCGCCACCGCGAGCGACCGCGCGCCCTGATGGCGCTGGCCGCCGTGCTGGGCAGCGCCCTGACGCTCTGGACCGCACCGCTCTCGGCCCAAGTCGGCACGGGCAGGTCCACGCGCGATACCACGAAGCAGACGGACCAGCGCATCAGGCGGACCGGCGCCAAGGGCTCGACCACCGGGGCGACCCTCCCGAACGGCGCCCTGCCACCGATTATCGCGGCGACCCTGTGTAGGCTGACGGGAGCGCCGACCACCATGACGGCCGCCAACGCGAACTGCCGCTCCTGCGCGACGCTCTACACTGAAGGCTCCGCCACGCTGTGGCAGGGCGCCCCGACCTGCACCCCCTGCACGCGCCCCGGCTTAGGCACCGTCTGGAGCGGCGGCATCAGCTGCGGGCCGAAAACGCTGATCGCCAACCTCGGCGCCATCACCACCTTCCTGGCCGTGATCGCGGACCCGAGCGGCTCGGTGGCACCGCTCGGCGCCTACCCCATCACGACGTGGCAGTACACCTTCGGCGACGGCTCGCCGGCCGTGACGATGAGCCTCGGCACGCCAGTGCCGCACACCTACGCGACGGCTGGCACTTACACCATCACGCTGACGGTCTCCAACACCAACGGCGACGCCCCCGGAACGACGACCCGCACGATCACGGTGGGGCCGCCGCCGTGCGTGGCCGGCCCCGTCAATACGCAGATCCTGCCCTGCGGCGCCGGTTTCTCGGGGACCATCACGCAAACCCAGAGCCCCAATACGGCCGCGCTCGGCCCCGCCGCCTGCCCCTACTTGGGCTGGGTGCCCACGCTCAACAACTGCGTCGCGGACGTGCAGATCACCGCACAACTCAACGGCGCCGGGAGCGGGTCGCTCAACATCGCCCCGGCCGGCCTGGTCGTCGCCCACCCTGGCGCGGGCACCTCCAGCGGCACGGTGACCGTTGCGAGCGGTAGCGCCCACCTGGTGACGATCACGGCGGCGGGCGGTGCTCGGGCCGTCGTCGTTGAACGGAGGGTGGCTTGTTCCGACGCACGAGACCATCCGGCAGATGACTCACTTGTGCGTGGCAGCTGCTGGTCCGACATTTGCCGGAGTGATATCTGAACCCGACTCGCCCCGCTTTATCAAAAACGCCGACGCCATCGCTGGCGATGTCGATGACGAGGTCGTGGACAGCACGGCCGATACAGTCTACAGCTGAAAACGACGCTGACGACGGGAGCTCCGCCGGACTCAGGCAACGTTGATCGGCGCGCGCGCACTCCTGCCGAATGACAGGCGGAGCGCAAGGTCTGGCCGCGCCGCGCCGAGGCTGAGCGGCTGGGGTTCGGGCGGGTCGAGCTGGCGGCGTTTTCCTTCAGGACTTGTTGCCCGATGCTGAGGGTTCTCAGGCGCGGGCGGACAGCAGCACATAGACTTCACATATGACGCCCGCACCCTTGGTTACCCTCGACCCCCCCGACCGCCAAGAGTGGCTCGTCGTCAACGACAACGTGATGGGCGGGCGCTCGCTTGGTGTGCTCGATGTCACGCCGCACTCGGCCGTGTTCACGGGTGCGCTCAACACCAACGGTGGCGGCTTCGCGTCCGTTCGCTCGCGTAGGCTGCTTACCGCGCTCTCGCCATTCACCGCCGCGGTGCTGCGCATTTATGGCGACGGCCGCGAATGGACGTGCGACTTCCGGGCCGCGGCCACCACGCGCGGCTTCAGTGTGACCTGGAAGGCAACATTCCCCACCAGTGTCGGTTTAACGACCGTGGTGCGGCTGCCGTTCTCCGGGTTTCGCCCGACGTGGCGCGGTCGGCTGGTGCAGGCGAACCAGATCCCGGTCGGCGAGGCGTTCCCCTCGGCAATTCAGAGTGTTGGGTTCACCATCGCCGATGGGCGCGATGGCGCGTTCCGGCTTGAGGTGCTGGGTGTCGAGGGGGACTGACGGTTCCTCCCCGCTCACGGCTTCCCTCTCCCACTCACCGCAAAGGTCGCATGCACCAACTGCGACCCGTCCTCTTTCTCCTTTTGGTCAGCTGCGCCACCGCACCGGCCGACGCGCCCGATGCCCAACGCCGGGATCGGCACGCGTATGTGTGGTCAATGGCCATGGACCGCACTGGTGCCGATGCGCTGTTGCTGCTCGACGTTGACACCGCATCGGCGACGTACGGTCAGGTAATCGGGGCGCGGTCGCTCGATACTGCCGGTACGATGCCGCACCACATCGAGCGACGTGTGAGTGCCGACAAAGTTCTGATGGCTAACGGCTGGCGTGCCAACACCAGCTGGGTGTTCGATGTCTCGAATCCCGCGGCGGCCACGGCGAGGTCGACGGCGATGGCGTTGTTGTGCAGTCGGCGATGGCGACAATGCCGGGCTTGGGCGACACGGCTGCAACGCCCTATGTGGTCATGCCGGTCGCGGGACGCGATCGCGTCTTGGTCGGATTGGGGGAGATGGGCATGAGCGCAGACTATCCCTTCCACAACACCAGCACGCTCCAGCTGTGGTCAACCGAGCCGCTGGCGCCGATCGCGATGATTTCGTTGCCGTCGAATGATGTGGATCTGGGGCATGTCGCCACCTCGAGTATCGTGGCCACCGCCTCGGGCGAGGTCTTCGCCAACCCTGTGCGGCCTCTATCGCATCAGCGGCCTCGCGGCTGACAATCCCGTGGCCACGCGTGTGTACACGTTTCCGGGCGGCACCGACGAGACCCTCTGCGCCGTGGGGACCACCATTGGTGATTATTGGGTGCAGGCCGTGGCGGCGCTGCGCGGATTGATCGTGCTCGACACGAGTGATCAGGCGGCACCGCGCAAGGTGTCGCGCTTGGTGCTCGACAGCGTCGCGTTTGCCAGAGCGCATTGGGTTTCGGCCAACCGGCAAGGAACCCGACCGGCGATTACCGGCGGTGGACCATGGCTGGTGATGGCGCGATTCGATCCGGCGAGTGGCGCGGTCTCGATCGATCTACAGTTCGGGTCGCGCAGCGGTTCGTTGCCCGGGATATTCGTGCGCAACCCAGCGGGGACAATGCTGCATCCGCACGGGGTGGCATGGGGGAGGTAGCGCACGCGACCACGCGCGGTCGAACTCGTTGTGTGCCGCAGGAGCGATCACCAAGTCGAAGTCAGTCACGCCGAGCACATTCGAGACATGCACTCGGTTGGTGACGGGCAGTCCGGCCGACTCTGCGGATCGAATGAGACTGCGTGCACAGTCGTCGAGTACGGCGATGCTGACGGGTAGAAAGGGCAACCCAGCGATGTCACCCACGTTCGTGCGGTGTTGCACGAATCACCGACATACTTCGACCGCTTGACCGACGTAGTACGTCTGATTCGCGAACGCGAGCACGTACACGCCAGTGCGCAATTTCGACTTGCCGAACATATCGGCGACCGAAAGTCGCCCGCGTACATCGACGAGTGACCCGAATCCTGAGGATGCAACAGTTGCCTCGTGATGCTTGTTCGTCATGAGAAGATGTTTGCTATCTTCCAAACGCGGGCTTCTGCAGCGGGCGATCAAATCAAACGCGAGCGCAGCGAGCTACCGCATCGCCCGACTGCAGCAAGCATCGTTATGCCGCCACTTCCACAACCATCGCATACGCGTGCGCTTTGGGCACTGACATTCCTTCGAGCCGAAGCCCTTCCAAGTGGAACGCCATGGCCTCACTCATGATCCGCTCTACAGCTTCGTGGGTGGGGCCGGTCGCAACGCACCCAGGGAGATCTGGAGCATACGCAGAGAATCCCGAGGCCGTCGGTTCGACGACAATCAATAGCTTCATGACTTGAGCCCTGCCTGTTTGAAGATGCTGTTCAGTGTACCAGGGGCGATGTCGTCACCGGGCTGGCCGGCAACGGTGACGAGACCTGGCTTCGTCGGATGCTTGTACTGCTGATGACTCCCCCGAGTTCGTCCGAGAGCCCACCCGTCCTCTGCCGGTAGGCCGAGCACCTCACGGATTTTCATTGCTGAAAGATCGGACCATCTTGCGGTCCGAGCAAGCGACGCAGCTTCCTTGCTCCTCGCGGCCCGCTGGGTTCAGCGAACACTACAGCACAGAGCATTCGCCGGGCCCTGTGCCGACGGAATGAGCCACCGCACCTCACGCTCGACTTCGAATCCACGCGACTCGTAGAAGTGCCGCGCTTCGCCGTTGCGCGCAAAACCATCCACGCCGATCCGGTGGATACCCTTCGCCCGCGCGACGTCCGCAATGTAAGCGATTGAGGCTGATCCGACGCCGCTGGCACGCGCGTCGTGGTCGACGCCGAATTCATGAATGGAGAGCTCGGCTCGCGCGAACTTGACCGCCATCTGTGGTCGGCGCTGCACCTCGAGCCGAGCATAACCCACAACGAGGCTGGTGCACACGGCGACGGGGACACGCTGGTTGTTGTCACGCAAGTGAAGACGGACCGCATCCTCAAGATCCCGCGTGGACACGTCGGCCTTGAACAGTGTAGGGTAGGAGCGGACGTGCAACTCCTGCACCTGCGCGGTCAGGCTGGCTATAGCCGACAAGTCGTTGCTCGTTGCGCTCCGAACGGAGATCTCCAAGTATCTGCCCCGTGAAAGAGTCTGTTGGCGGCATAACGCTGGCTTTCGCAGCGAGCGCTCAAACGCGACGCGAGCGTAGCGAGCGTCCGATTCGCCCGTCTGCAGCAAGCATCGTTAGCTGGTTGCTGCGTAGATCGACACTTCTGCGCCAAGCCGCGGACCCAGGCGATCACGC
>JBBQUH010000049.1:0-29067 GCA_038212625.1 Gemmatimonadales bacterium
GAATGGTTGGCATCAACCTCGACATCCACGACCGCAAGCGTATTGAAGCGGCTCTTCAAGACGAGGACCGGCGCAAGGATGAGTTCCTGGCCACACTCTCTCACGAACTGCGCAACCCGCTCGCGCCGCTGACCAACGCCATCGAACTGCTCAAGCTGGTTCCGGCGGGAGCGACCATGACCGAATCCACAGTGGCGATAATGGAGCGTCAGGTCAGGCATCTCACGCGGCTGGTGGATGACCTCATGGATGTCGCCCGCATCCGCAACGGCAAAATCGAGCTCAAAGTCACGGACGTGTCGATCCTCGACGTGGTGCGGCAGGCGGTCGAGGCGTGCCAACCGTTAATTGAGAGGGCTCAGCATCAGCTCACCGTGGTGGTGGAGCCACCGCAGATTGCGGTGCAGGGCGACGAGGTGCGCCTCACGCAGGTGCTGACCAACGTGCTGAACAACGCCGCCAAGTACACACCGAACGGCGGCCACATCGACCTGCAGGCGGGTATCGAAGCGGGCCACGCGGTGGTGCGCATCATCGATAACGGCGCTGGCATACCGCCCGCCATGCTGGCCGACGTGTTCGAGCTCTTTACGCAGGTGGACGCCACACGGGATCGCGCCGGCGGTGGCCTTGGCATCGGCCTGTCGCTGGTGCGAAAGATGGTCGAACTCCATGGCGGGACTGTGCGCTGCGACAGCCGTGGGCTGGGTCTGGGCGCCACGTTTGAGATTCGCCTGCCTCTGCTGGTCGCGGTGTAGGCTGACCACCGCAACGGTGCCGCCCACGATCGGCTGGGCTCCGGTAGATACACGTGTAGTTGAATTCCATCCATCCGAACACCGCTGCCTAGGCCGCGCCCGGCTTTTCGGTTCCGGCGATGACGGACATCCAAATGCGGGCGGCGCTAAAACAGCGTAAGCGTTTGCAGGAAATCGCCAACCTCGGGCGCACCAGCGCCGGGCCGGATGCCCAACTGCCACTGGGTGTCGGAGCCGAGTGCGGCAGTGCGCGCGCGTTCGCGCATGCAGGTGTGTGGGCACGTGACGCGTACGAATGGCCGCACGGTGGAAGGCATCGCAGAGATACCCGGAGCCTACCGGCTGACTACCATGGCGGCGATGGAAAGTGCGCGTCGTGTGCTGCATGATACGCCGCCCGCCGGGTATTACGCGCCGTCGTCCGCATCCGGCGTAAGGTTTCTCGAGTCGCTTCCGGAGTGTGACGTGTTGCTCGGCGAGTCGTTTGCCCAACTCGACAACTACTCGATAATCGCTCAACAGGCGCGTAGTGCAGCAACGGCAGTGCACGTGGCGGCACATATTCTGCGAACGTTCAGCATGACCCGCATCGAACGTCGTGAGTCCCAGCCGTTGAGCATCAGCAGTATTGTCTTCAAGGTGACGGGTGCTGACAGTGGCGGCGCGCCGTTGATGACGGAGAATACCAACCGGGCCCGCGGCGGTCCTACCAAGCATCTCCACCACGACCAAGCGAACTGTTACACGTCGTCGACGGAAAGTACCTCATCGTAGTCGGCGACGATCGTCGGCAGGTCATATCTTGCCGCCATAGATAGACACAGTACGCTGGCGGATTCACGGCGTTGAACAACAACGCAGACGACTGCAGGACCAATCGCTTCTCGGAAGATCCCAACTCGGTCGTCGGTCTGAGCCACACCAAGCGCCCCACCAGCGGTCCCCTCACGAAATCCCGAATCGCCAAGTACATTCTGACTCCTTCAGCGAACGTACCAATTGAACCGGGCGCGCATGGTGTCCACGATACGAACGCTGGGACTATGGGTCATCCGACTGCTCACCCCGCGAGCCGCAATTGCCGCCGCCGTGATTGCGCTGTCAACCGGCCCCGCGCCACTGTTGACGCAAGGCGGCACGATCAACGGCCGCGTGCTGAGCACCAGATCAGAATGCCCGATCGCGAATGCGGTTGTCACGTACGGCGCGTGGGAACATCACACTCCTACCTCGCGCCGATCCGAGCAAAGCGCGGTGTTACGTACAGGTTATCATCGATAATGTGATACGCTACGAAACGGGCGGCAGCTTGCCGGTGTTTGATCTGCGCAGTCTCGACGCGGTCATGATCGCCGGGATCGAGTGCTACACGGTCGCGTCCACGCCGCTCGAGTTCAATCGCGGTGGAAATGCGCCCTGCGGCACGCTGCTCATCTGGCTGCAGCATTGATGGTCGTTTTGAAACCGCGTGACCGGGAGTCCCGCCCGTCGTCTATTCGTATGATCGTCGCTCCCCGTACGTTCACCGAAACAGACAATCACTGAAAGCCGGTATGGAACGACTGTTCATGATGCTCGCGTCGACGGTTGGAAGTGCCGTCGGCTGGTGGCTCGGCGCTCACGCGGGACTCATGACGGCGTTTGTGCTGAGTATCGTGGGCATGGCGCTCGGTGTCTGGGCCGGTCGAGAACTCGCGCGCCGTTGGTTACCTTAGAACATCGAATCGCGTGCGCCCGTCTTCAACAGCGCGTGAAGGACCCTCCGCCGCGTCATGGCGTACAAACCGCGAGACGCTTCACCCCTTCGCGCTAACGAGGACGCCTTGGCTCAACGTGCATGTTCGTAAGACGGGTCGCAAAATGGACCGCAGTGGTCGGCGGCGCCGCTGTAGTTCTGCTCGCGTTGCTGATGGCGAGGCTGGCGAGCATCGATCCAGTGGAGCACTTCGAGTCCCGTCGCGGCACGCTCGCCGAGGCCCGTGATGACGGAGAGACCACGGAGGACGCGCACCGTATCCACGCGGTCACGTTACGATCGACGAGCGGTATGCAGGTGTCGATGCTCATCAAGCGCCCCGAACGAGAGGTGGCCGGCCCGCTGGTGCTGATACTCGGCGGGCACGCCACCGGACGCGACGCGGCGCGGCTTATTCCGGATACCCAGGGCCGGGTGGTGGTCGCGCTCTCGTATCCATACAATGGACCCCATCGCATGAGGGGGCTCGAGGTTGTGAAGTGGGCGCCGGCGATTCGTCAGGCGCTACTCGACACGCCGCCGGCCATTCAGTTGGCGCTCGACTGGTTGCTGGTCCAGCCTTGGGTGGATGCGCGGGAGGTCCACGGCATCGGTGCCAGTCTCGGCACACCGTTCATGACCGTAGCCGCCGCGCGTGACCTGCGCATCACGCACTTGTGGAGCGTGCATGGCGCGGGACGCTCGGGCGACTTGCTGGCGCACAACTCGCGCGAGTCCATGCCGGCAGTGTTCGCGCCGCTGGCCGGATTTCTCGCCAACATTATTGTGGCAGGGCCTTTCCTCACCCCCGAAAAGTGGGTGGCACAGGTTGCACCGCGGCCATTCGTGATGCTCAACGCCACGGAGGACGAACGGCTGCCGCGTCCGGCAATCGAGGCGCTGTATGCGGCGGCCGGCGAGCCCAAGTCGATCACGTGGATGCCCGGTCTGCACATTCAGCGTAATCGGCCGGAGGTGGTGCGTGCTTTGGTGACAACGGTGCTGCAGCGCATGCAGGAGGGGAGCACATTGCGTCAGGAGAACACCAATGTCGCTGAGCCGTCAGAGCACTGAGAACACGTATGCATCGCGTGGCGAATCATGACTCCCCATGCGGAACGTTGCCCGATCCGCGGGGGCACTTCGCACCATTGTGTTGCGGAATTCCACAAGGGCCAGCTACGATACCTACTAGATGACCCCACTTGCCAGCGTCTGCCGGTGGAGGTCTGCTGTGGGCCTCACGATGACGGTCCGCGCGCACCGCGCGGCCTCACCTCAATGGAGATGTAGTCAGATGGCACATTCAAAGATCGCCGTACGTAAACTCGCGACGCAGGCCGAGATGACACTGCTCGACGCGAGCTTTCCGCCCATGCTCAAAGAGATCACGATTGGTCGTCTCAAGCAGAAGGTCACCCGCGCACGCAAGCTGCAGGACAAGTATCGCGACCTGTCCCGACAGCAGCGAGGCGAAGCACGGGGCAAGCGCCCACCCACTGGACGGCGCGCGGCGGCGGGAAGTGCCAATACGCTCGTCAAGCACGAGATCTTTGCCGAAGCGCTTGGGCGCTTCGAGGCCCAGCTCGAAAAGATCGAGGCCAAGGCCGCGAACGAAGCAGCAAAGGCCGCCAAGTCCGCTGAGCGCTTGGCGAAGACTGCCGCAAAGCGCGCCAAAAAAGTGGGCGCGAAGGTCTCGCGTGCGGCTGGCTCGGCCAAAAAAGTGGGGAAGCGTGCGCTGACCGCCGCGACCACGCGGCGAAAAGCGGTGGGCAAGGCCTCACGTGGGCCTCGCAAGGCGGCCGCGCTCACGCGCACGAACAGCAAGGCGCGCCAGGGGAATGTGAGCGCGCGCGGTCGTCGGAAGCAGTCGCGGCGGGATTCGCGCTAGCTGGTCGAGGGGGGAAGGCGAGCCGAACCTGGCGGTTGAGCCAGCGGTTCGCCCCCCGATCGCGTTGTGCTTATGATAGCGCGACCCGCCGTTCCCCTCTTCTCCTCCCTTCGTGACCCTGACCGTCATTCGCCGCAGCCCGTGGGCCGCCTGCGTGGCCCTGCTCGTGGTGTGCACAGCCTGCGCGCGCACGAACGTCGTTCCGGCCTCCTCGCCGACTCCGGCGTCGGCGTCGCAGGGTGCCGCAGCCGCAGCGGCTCCCGATGCGCACGCTGGCCACCTGATGGCCGCTCCCAGCACCGCCACCAGCTCGCACGCCGACCACATGACGGCGTTGCCTCCAGTGAAAATCCCACCCGGCGCGATCTTTACCGAAGCTGACGTGCGGTTCATGCAAATGATGATCGCGCACCATGCGCAGGCCATCTACATGTCGCGTCTGGCCGTGTCACACGGTGCCAGCGCACGACTGCAGCGGCTGGCGCAGAAAATCGATCAGTCGCAGGCCGGGGAAATTGTACTCATGCAGGAGTGGCTGCGCGCCAACGGGCAATTCGCACCCGACACGTCGTCGTGGCGCACCATGAACATGGTCGGCATGCTGACCACGGCGGAATTGGTGGCCCTCGACGCGGCACGCAACACCGACTTCGATCGCACCTACCTCGTCTCGATGATCCGTCACCATCAGGGCGCGTTGCTCATGGTGGCCGAATTGTTCGCGACAGCGCGCGCGGCGCAGGATGTGGACGTGTCGGTGTTCGCGAACGATGTGGAGAATGTGCAGACAGCCGAGATCGCGTTGATGCAACAGATGTTGATGGAGATGTGATGATACGTATTTCTCTTTTCCCGGAGTCGATCCTGATGCACGTCGCTCGCAAGGCCAGCCTGCGTACCACCGCGATGATCGCGGCGCTCTCACTGGCACCCGTGTTTGCCGCCACCCTGTCGGCGCAGACGTATCCCAGTGGCAACGATCCACGCAACGGTCTGAAGACCGGTCTCAACGATGCGGGCACCGCGCTGCAGGGCATGCGCCTGCTCTCTACCGCACCGAAGCCGGCACCATTTGATACGGCACGCGGACTCACCTTCGTGAACTCCGATCTGGCGTTCCGCGGCAACCTGGTCTACCAGGGAAACTTCGCCGGATTTTCGATCTGGGACGTGAGCAATCCGACAAAGCCCACGATGGTCTCCGTCGTATCCTGTATCACGTCGCAGGGTGATCCATCGATCTACGGCAACCTGCTCTTCATCTCGGCCGAAGGGGCCGGCAACCGGAACGATTGCGCCAAGGGCGGCGTGACGGATCCAGCCGATCACATGGCCGGCGTGCGCATCTACGATGTGTCCAATCCGAAGTCGCCCACGCTGATCAAAAATGTGCAGACCTGCAAAGGCTCGCACACGCATACGCTGATTCCGAGTCCGACCGACAAGGGTGTGGTGTATGCGTACGTGTCGGGCAGTCAGGGCGCGCGTGATGCCACGGAGCTGGCCGGCTGCAAGGCGGGTTCTGATCCGGCCGACGAAACCAACTCGCTGTTCCGACTCGACGTGATCAAGATCCCGGTGGCGCGTCCACAGGATGCGGCGGTCGTAACCGGTGCACGGATCTTCACGGGTCTCGCGCCGGCGCCCGCTCGCGGCGGCGGAAAGCGCCCGGCTCGCGCGTTGGCCGGTGCCGACAGCGCGATGATGGCGCAGATGGCGGCCAACGGTCCGCGCAATTGTCACGATGTGTCGGCGTATCCCGCCATGGGACTCTTGGCTGGTGCGTGCGCGAGCCATGGCATCCTGGTGGATATCTCGAATCCGGAGAAGCCGATCCGTCTCGACGCAGCGGCCGACACCAACTTCTCGCTCTGGCACACGGCGGTGTTCAGCAACGATGGCCAGAAGGTGGTGTTTACCGACGAGTGGGGCGGTGGCACGTCGCCAAACTGTCAGGCCATTCATCCGCTGGAAATGGGCGGCAACACCACGCTCGTGATCGGCAAGGACCGCAAGTTCAAGCAGCATGCGTATTTCAAGCTGCCGTCGGCACAGAGTGCACAGGAAAATTGTGTCTCGCACAACGGCTCGCTGGTGCCGGTGCCGGGGCGTGACATCATGGTGCAGGGGTGGTATCAGGGCGGCGTGGATGTGATCGATTTCACCGACGCCGACAAGCCGTTCGAGATTGCGTTCTTTGATCGTGGGGCTGTCGACGCGCCGCCGGCAACCGGTGATGGTGCGAACAGCCGGTCACGTGGCACGATCGCCGGTTCGTGGGGCGCGTACTACTACAACGGATACGTGTACTCCTCGGAGATGGCGCGCGGTCTCGATATTCTCGAGCTGCTGCCCACCGATAAGTTGTCAGCCAACGAACTCGCGGCGGCCAAGCTGGTGATCTTCGACGAATTCAATCCGCAGAGTCAGCCGAAGATCGTCTGGCCGGCAGCGTTTCCGGTAGTGCGCTCCTATCTCGATCAACTCGTGCGCAACGATGGACTCGCGGTGACGCGCACGACAGCGATCAACGCTGCGCTGACCGCCGCCGAGTCACGCAGTGGGGCAGCGCGGCGCACGGCACTCACAGCGCTGGCGGGGCAGGTAGACAAGGATGTGGCCGGTGCACGTGACGGTGCGCGGGTGCGCACGATGGCTGCGGCGATTCGCGAGTTGGCGGCGGCGACGAAGTAGCTTTATGTAGATGCTCTCTCTTCTCCTGCGCTCAGGATCTCGCATGCGGACCATCGCGTGGCTGACGCTCGTCACGGCGTCCTGTTTGGCCTTCAACGCGGCACATGCGACACCGCAGCCCCGGCGCATCGCCGCGCCGGGAGAGGTCAGCGTGACCCTGCCCTCCGGATGGCGGGCCGGTCAGCAGGACGCGCATCGCCTGCAGTTGGTGCCGACCGATCCAGCTGCGAACGATCGGGCGGGATGACGTCCCGCTCCGATCTGATCTTGCTGGCCGACGGGCGTTTCACGTATGTGAGCAGCAGCTCCGTGTCGATCTTTGTGGATGGCATGGGCGGCGACAGCTCCGGGCGCGACGCGGCGGAGGGTCGTTGGCGCATCGTGGGCCATGGGGGGTCGGCGGTGCTCGAATTGGTGTCGTCGGAAGGGAATCGCCAAGAGGTTGCGCTCGCTCGCGAGGGCACGCAAACGTTCCTCGGCGGCAAGCGCGCGTTCGTCACCGACCCGTAACTACACCGTCAACGTCCGTAAAACCTGCGTGCCACTCCGACTCGCCGTGATGCGCGTGCCATCGCGCATTTCCACGCAGAGGCGCGCCGAGTCGAATGGAATGAGTGCCGCCACAAAGTCGAGGTTTACGGCGTGCGAACGATGGATGCGAATGAATCGTCGGCCGTCGAGCTTGGTGAGTAATTCCGAGAGGGTGATGGTCAGCAAGTGACGACGCCCACGTGCGACGATCGCCACGTAGTCATCCTCAGCTTCCAGACGCTCAATTTCCTGTACCACAATCGGCACAATGCGTCCGCGCTCGCGCACAAACACACGCGTGAGCGCGCCATGAGTGGCTCGCACCCGCTCCGACACCGACGTGTCGCTGCCATCGATGGACAACGCACGTTCCACGCGGCTTACGGCGGTGGCGAAGCGCTCCGGGCCAAACGGTTTGAGCAGATAGTCCACCGCGCCAAGTTCGAATGCCTGCACGGCATGTGC
The DNA here is from genome assembly GCA_038212625.1 of Gemmatimonadales bacterium. Taxonomy (GTDB): domain Bacteria; phylum Gemmatimonadota; class Gemmatimonadetes; order Gemmatimonadales; family Gemmatimonadaceae; genus Gemmatimonas. The sequence goes on from JBBQUH010000049.1 coordinate 8,075, forward strand.
GTCAAATGCCGTCGTGAAGATCACAGCCGGGCGGTGCGTGACGCGTTCAAGCACTTCGAGCCCGTTCAACTCTGGCATCGCGATATCGAGGAAGACGAGCGCCGGGCGCAGTCGATCGATGAGCGTCACGGCGTTGCTGCCATCGGCCACCTCACCCACCCACAGCAGGCTTGGCGTGGACTCGATCAAGCCACGAAGATGCAGTCGCGCCAGAGGCTCGTCTTCACACACGAGCACGGGGAGTGGCGCGCTCATAGCGGCAGATACACCGACACGCCGAACCCTTCACCCGGAACCGCGCGGACATCAACGCGTGCGCTGTCTCCGTAAAGCACCGCCATGCGCTGCCGCAAGGCGTGGAGTCCAACGCCCGCTCCGCGCGTATCGTCGTGGGTCAGCGCTCCCGGGCCATCGTCGTGCACCTGCAGGACGAGCTGCGACCCTTCAACGCGGCCACCGACGCGTACCACACCGCCAGCGCTCCGTGGGGCGATACTGTGTTTCACCGCATTCTCCACGAGCGATTGCAACACAAAGCTTGGTACGCGCTGTCGTAACGCGTCCTCCGAAATATCGCGGTCTACGCGCAAGCGTGCACCGAAACGGAGGGACTCCAGCGCGAGGTAGGCGTCGGTAAACGCCACTTCATCGGCGAGCAGCACCTCGTCGCGCCCTCCCTGCCGGGCGTCGAGCACATACCGGAGCAAGGCACTCAAGCGCTCCACCGCCTGCGCGGCCGAAACCGGATCATGGTGAATGAGCACCGTCACCGAGTGCAGCGTGTTGAACAGAAAGTGCGGGTCGAGCCTCCCGCGGAGTGCTTCCAGTTCGGCGCGGGCCCGTTGCGCCTCGATGTGTGCCACGCGTGACTCCTGTGCGCGCGCTCGTGTCGCAGATTGCCTTGCCCATGTTACGCCGCAGAGCGCGACGTAGATCAACACGCCCTCAAAAGTCTGCCAGTGTAGCCAGGCGGAGACCTCGTCACTCACGCGTTGCCAGCTTGTCGTGCTCTGCCGGATGCCGACGAGGATAAAGGCATCCCAGAAGCCCGCGTAGATCAGCGCCATCCCCGCGTGGACCAGAAAGAACCGCGGCGTGGGGCGGGCAGGCCACGTCCAGCGCTGCGCAATCCAGAGCGCGCCCACGCCGAGGAGCGCGGCCCATGCGACGGTTGTGAATGCCGCGTTGATTGCCGTGCCGGCGGACAGTTTGCCGGAGGCCCCGATCAGTGCCGCGTACACCAACACCAAGGGCGACCAGGCCGCCGCGTACCAGGCGGTCCATCGGAGCCACGTGGACCAACGCGGGGAGGAGGTCATCGCGCCGCGCCGAGCGCCGGGCGCAGCTGGTCGCGCACCCATCGGTATTCCGGTGCCAGCGCCAGTGCGCGATCATACGCCGCACGGGCGGCGCTCATATTGCCGCGCGACTTTTCCATCTGTCCAAGCCATGCGTACGCCTCGGCGGCGCCCCACGACGGCAGCGGAGGCGATGGCTGATCGTTCGCAAAGGCGCCGATCGCTTGTTGCACCAACGCATAGCCCTTGTCTTTGCCGCCGCCCCACATGGACGGCGTGAACCAGGCACCGATTCCGGCTAACAGCGCCACACGTGGATTGTTCGGCCCCAACGCGCGCGCTTCAGCGCCGGCGGTACTCGCGGCGTTGCCGTAGCGCATGCCATTGACCATACCGGTGCCCGCGAGCACGCCAAGGCAGGACGACAAGAGCGCCTGCGTTTCCGCCAACGGCCGGGCGGCCGCTGACCGCTCGAGCAGGTCGATGGCTGATCTCAGTGTGCGCTCCTTCGCAGCGGACAACTCGCCGTCGCCTTCGCGCAGCATCGATTCGCGATAGAGTCCATACGCGCGATAGTGCAGGAGCAACGGATCGTTGGAAAATGCCGAGAGCGCGCGGTCGAGCATTGTTCCGACCCTGGCCAAGGCCGCCGTGTCGTAGGCGAGCATGGCGCGTTCGATTTGTACGTGCGCGCTGTCTGCCCACCGCGCGGCGCCGGTCAATGGTGCCGGTGTGGATTGTGCCTGGAGTGGTTGGAGGGTTATGCACGCGAGGAGCATCGTGCTGTAGACGATACGTCGAATGCACTCAGTAGAGAAGCGTTGCGCCGGCATAGAGGGCTCGGTTGAAGGGAGCAAGGACTGGCAGGCGCTCGCGATAGTCGGCATTCCACCGATACCGCATCACGTTGCCGCGGTTGAACAGGTTGGACAGGTCACCCCAGAGCACCATGGCACGTCCACCGCCAATGGGCCGATACCAACTGGCAGAGATGTCACTGCGCCAATAGGCGGGCAGTCGCTCGCCATTGGGCGCGCCAAACACCGGCAACCGCTCATCACCCGCCGTGCGTGTTCCGACGATGTCGGTGAATGGGCGTCCGGTGGCGTGGCGCAGTGCCGTGTTCACGGTCAGGCGTCCGAAGACGCGCTCGGTAATCCAGCTTACGGAGTGTCGGACATCGCCAATGGCGGGTGCGTCGACACCCGTCTCGGGGTCGTCACGGCGAGACCGGACGATACTCCACGCGACGCGGCTACGCGTGGTAGCACTGAGCCGGGTGCGGAGAAAGAGGTCGGCGCCGCGTGCATGGCCATGGCCATTGCCGGCTACCCCGAAGTTTGGTGCGAACTGCCAGAGATTAGTGTAGGCTTTGTCGTACAGTTCCACGCGTAATCCCACACTGTCGCCGCCCCACTGCGCGCCGACGATCGATTCGCGCACGCGCATCGGGTCAAACCGGCTGCTGGTGTCCTGCGGACGGAAGAATGTGGGTTCTGCCACCTGATGCAACACGCCGAACGCCGCCGTCAACCCCAACGTACCGTGCTGCCACACTGCGGAGATGCGCGGATCGATGGTGCGGACACCGGTGATGGTGGCGCGGTCGCTGCGCACGCCGGTGATCACGCGCAGGTTGGGCGTCTGGCGCACCGTGGCTTCGAGAAACGCGCCGGTTCGGTCGCTTGCGCTATTGGCTGCATACAGCGTGCGCTCCGGCGCTTCACCACTCTTCACGGTGCCGCTGTATCGGGCGTCGAGCCGCTCGAGGTCACCGCCAATGCGTACACTGATCCGGCCGTCGGGCTGCCAGCCCAGTGCACCCACCAGGTGTGTCACGCCAAGTCGCGTGCCGAGGCGGAGCGTCTCGATGGACTCTGTCCGATCGAAGCCTGACCGCGCGAGTGTGAGGGCCGGTCGCCAGATGGTGGCGCTATCGCGCCACGACAATACCAGCATGTGCTGACCCGTGGTGGACGCATACGAGGTACCGCTTCGCACACCGGCGTTTCCAACCCCGAACCGTGAGCGGTCGCGTAACGCGAAGAGGCGGACGCGTCCCGCTTTCCCACTCTGCCACTCGATCGTGCCGCTCAGATCACCGCCCTCCGGCGGTGGATTATACGGTTGCGCTTCACCGAAGATGGCGATGAGCGGACCCAATGCCCGGATGTTCGCATTGGCACGGACGCCCACACGACCATGGAGCGCGAGGGCGGCAGAAAGACCGGCGTTGCCAATGGAGGCTGTGGCATTGCCGCTCGACACGAGCGGTCGTCCGGCCGTTTCCATGCGCACGAGTCCGGAGAGCGCATTGCCATACTGCGCGCCGAACCCGCCCGCCGAAAAAATGGTGCGATCGAGCAGGAACGGGTTTACCGTGGCCGTCACGTGACCGATGGGATTGTCGAAGCGCGCCGGGGAGAGCAGCCACGCATCGTCGAGCAAGACCCGCGTTTCGGTCACGTCGCCGCCACGTACGAAGAGGCCGCTCCCTTCGTCCACATTTTGCGGTCCGGGCAGCGTTTGCAGTGCCTTGGCGACATCGGCAGCGGCGCCCGGGGTTTGCGCAATCTCCAACGGGGTGAGCGAGGCCGTCCGACCCGATCCCAGTGTGTACTCGCCGGCTGCGACCACGGTGAGCGTGGAGAGCGACGGGGGCATTGGTACCAGCGTCAACGTGATCGCCGTGTCCATCGGCAGCGTGATGTCCACGGCCGCCGGTACGAAGCCCACGCGCCGCGCCACCAGCGTGGCGACGCCGCGATATGAGGACGAAAGCGCGAACTGTCCCCGACTATCCGACGCGGTCTGGTCCTGCGTTTCGAGCAGGAAGATCGTCGTTGGCGGCGCCGGGTTGCCATTGGGCAGCCGCACATGTCCACGTACCAGACCGCTCGGCGCGCCTTGGGCATGCGTCGCGGAGGCGACACTAAGGCCTGCCGCACCAAGCAGGGCGGCTAACGCGTGACGGCGCCTGAGCCAATCGCGCCGGCTCACTCTCATGATGGTGTTGTGCATATGCGGAAGCGTACGGGCGTGGGTGCGCGCACGGTGTCTGCCAATCGGTGAATCGACCGATTGGGTCGGTGAATGGGCGATAGGCACAGTTAGCTCCGCAATGCGTGTCAAACTGCCGTTACAGATGAGTTTGCTGCTCGTCACTCCACCGTGCCGTGCTTCGAAGGCGATGACGCCCTTCCCACGTGCGCCGAGACCGCCGCCGAACGTCGGCGACGCAACGCCTCGTGGCTTTCGCATCCGTTCACGGTGCCTGGCCACTCGGGCTACGAAACGATCACTGCGAGTGACAGATGCGCCCCGACCCACGCGCGCCCATGCGGTTCCTCTCACCAGCCGCGATGTGCACCGCGCTCGTCCTCAGCCTCGGATGTGCCGACCACACACAACCACTGGCGCTCGAGCCACGAACCGATGCGGCCATGACGTCGCTGAATGACTGCGCGGGTCCTTTCGTGAAGGGACGAAACCTTGGTCGCCTGGCTGCGGTACGATCGGTAGCGCGCACGATTGCCGTTGGCGATACCGCGCGCTTGTCCCGGCTCGCGTCCGAGCTTGGACCTCCGTCGATGTCAGGGGCATGGAGTGTGGAGAATCCGGAGATTGCACGCATCGATTCCGACTTGGTCATCCCCGTGACGGCCGGCAGCACGACGGTCAGCGCCCGGGTGGGCAGTCGCATTCTCTGTATCAGCCTGACCACCGTGTTCATGGGGGCGTCGCTGAGCACACTCACGATTGACCCCGTGAGCAGTGATGTATCCGATGTTGCGCGTCTCCGTGCTGTCCTCCAATTCAGCAATGGACTTTCACTACCCATTCGCGACGGCGCGCAGTGGACGAGCCTTGATCCGACCATTGCGACGGTCTCGTTGGCGGGGTGGCTGTCACCGCTGCGCGATGGGTCGGTGCGGGTGGTCGCGCGCGTGGGTCCGGCGGCCGACACGGTCCGAATAAACGTGCGCACGCAATTCTATCAGTCGATCGTCCCGCGCCGCGCAGAAGAGTTTGCGGGTTCGATCGGTGTCAACATTCACCTCAGCTACTTCGATCGCGTGTACGGTTCGGAGTTTCGCACGATCATTCTCCCGCGATTGCAAGAATTGAACGTGCGCCATCTTCGCGACGATGGGACCACGCTGCCGAACGAAGATTGGATGCGCGAAGTATACGGACGGTGGCGCGAGGTGGCGTTGGCAACGCGCGCCAAGTTCACGATCATCGTGCGGCCGCATCGCACGGCCACCGGACCGGGTACCGACTACGGCAACATGTCGCATGTGCGTGACCTGAGGGATCGCATCGGCCAAGAGCATATTGCGGCGTTTGAGGGGCTGAACGAGCATGATCACTCGGGTCGTGCCGCGTTCGCCGAGGAGGTGCGTACATCACAGCGCGCCCTGTATGCGGTGGTCAAGGGCGATCCGTCGCTCGCGTCGCGATTTACGGTGCTTGGTCCCTCCGTGGGCAGCATCGCGAATGCGGCAGCAATCGGTGATCTCAGTGCCTTCATGGACGAAGGAGTCATTCATCCCTACGACGGTGGTCGGGTGCCCACGACCAACCTGCAAAGCCATATCAATGGAATTCGGGCGATCAGCGGGAGCGATCCGCTGATTGCCACTGAAGTGGGATATCATACGGCGATGCTCTCCGGCAATCCATGGCACTGGGCGGTGACCGAGCTGGCGCAGGGCAAGTACACGCTGCGTCAGTTCCTCGAACTATTCAACGCGGGCGTCCGCCGCTCCTTCGCGTACGAATTGATCGATCAAGGCACCGACTTTGCCGACCTCGAGCAGAATTTCGGCCTCTTACGACTAAACGGCAGTCCCAAGCCCGCATTCAGCGGACTGCGAAATCTCATTTCACTGCTGGGTGACCGGACGTCGTCCGACTTCACGCCCACGGTACTGCGCGTCAACATCACGGGCGACACCACCGGCGTGCGGCGTCTCGTGCTCGAAAAGGGCAACGGACGCCAGTACCTCGTGCTCTGGCAGAACGCCGTGAGTTTCGACGACGTCTCACGGCTCGATCTCTCGCCGCCCGCTCGACAGGTCACGGTGCACCTGCCTGTGACGGTCGGCACGGTGAGCGTGTACGCGCCACTCATTGGCGCCGAGCCTCTCCTGACCGATCGGGACACGCGCACCGTCGTGGTCGCCGTGCCCGATCATCCCATCGTCATCGAAATTATCAGATAGCCCATGTAGCGAGGTCAGCAGGCGGACTTGCGGGCGCGTGCGGGTTTTTGGGTGAACAATTCGGTTTGTTGGCGGTAGGATCAGACTCCTACAGCGCCCACGCGCTCTTTCGATATATGTGAACGCGCACCGGCCTCGATGAATGTCTGGAACAGGCGAACGGCCGGTGGCGATCGACTCGACAACCGACACCGACGCCATTCTCGAGCGCGCGCGGGCAGGTACGCGGCTGATGACCATTCGCGGCGTATCAATGAGGACGATCAGCGTCGGTGCGAATTTGCTCCTGCTCGTCCTCGTTTCCCCGTCAGAGCTCGGGCTCCTCGCGGTTGCGCGGGGAACATTTTCTCTGATGCAATTCGTTGCCGAATTGGGTATCGGTAGGGCCCTCCTGCGTCGTTCCGTTCCACCGTCTCAGGTGGAGTACGCAGCGCTTGCGGGTTTACAATTGCTGGTCGGGGTCGCGATCATCGTCATTGGCGCGTTCTGGGCAGCGCCGATTCTCGGATTTGGTGCCATTGACCGCGCGTGGCATTATCCGATGCTGGCGACGGTCGCGACGATGCTGTCGTTGGCGTGGGGCACGGGTGCGCGCGTCCGACTTGAACGTGCGTTGGCGTATGAACGACTCGCCGTCGTTGATGTGTTGAACGTCCTGACGCTCAATGTGGGGTTGCTGCTGTTTGCCGTGGCCCATGAGTTCACGATCGGTGTGTTCGTCCTGCTAGGCGTGAGCACGGTGGTCGCGAACTGGCTCCTTCACCATTGGGCGCCAGGCCCGCGCCCCTCACTGAACCTGCGCCCGCTGTTCGGCATTGCTCGTCAATCATCCGGGTTTCTTGTCGCCAGCACCTGTGCCGTCCTTCGGGAGCAGGGCACGCCGGTCCTCATTGGTGGCCTGTTCGGTCTGCAGGTGGCGGGATTGTATTCGTTCGCCGAACGTGTCGCCCATGTTCTGAACGTGACATTCGATGGCTTTCGCAACGCCTGTATTCCTGCGGCGGTGCGTCTCAATGGCGACGTACGGAGCCTTCGTGCGCTCGCGTCCCGCACGCTGGTTGGCAGTGCGACGCTGACCGCGCCACTCGCGGTCGGTGCAATATGTGCCATCCCGCTGCTGGCAGCGGCAGTTCCTCGTTGGGCCGGCGCCGTGACGCTCATGCAGTGGTACGTAGCCGCTTACGCCACCTACGGCGTCCTGGCGGCCGCGATGGAGCCAGTCGCGGTTGCTACGCGGGGTGCCTCCGCGGCCATCAGTGAGCAGGCGTCGGCGCTGGTGGTCGGCTGGGTGATGTTCGCCATCGTGCATGCGCTGCTCGGACCGTCCTACCTCGCGGTGGCAGCAGTCGCCATGTATCTGGCTCCCGTGATCGCGCTAGGCATCGTCATCGACCACGAAGTCCGTCCCGAGATCACTCGCGAGGTATTACGCATAGGCATCGCGGTGGTCGTCAGTCTACTCACGTACGGCGGGCTCCGGCTGTTTGGCGCCCCGTCGGTGGTCTGCGCGATCGTACCAAGCGTGATGGTGGTGCTGGCGATACCCCGCTTTCGTGCCATTCCGGGCGTCGTCGCCACGCGGTGCGCCGCGATCTTCTCGTCACGCGATCCACGCGCTAGGCAGCCATGACCACGCCACCGCGCTCCTGCTCAAAGCGCGCGATGACGTGTGAGATCGCACGGCCCATCCGCTCCTTAAACACTTGCTCATCAAACGACTCGGCGTGAGCTCGGAGTGTGCGAATGTCCCACGGTTGGCGCTCGCATTGCACGACGGCCGCTGCGAGGGAAGTCGGCGTGGACTCAGGGAAGAGTACCCCGGTCGTACCGTCGATCACCGTATCCAATGCCCCACCGGCGCCAAAGGCGATCACTGGACAGCCTGAGGCATTCGCCTCGAGCGGCGTGATCCCAAAATCCTCTTCACCGGGCAATATGAATCCGCGGGCGCTCGCGTAGTACCGCGCCACGTCAGCGTCCGGCAGCCGCCCGAGCAAAGAAATATTCGGACCGGCCAACTGCTGCAAGCTTTGGGCGTCTGGACCATCGCCGATAATCACGAGCCGTTTACCCAGCATATTGAACGCGTGCACTGCAAGGTCAATACGCTTGTACGGCGACAGTCGGGACACCACAAGGTAGAAGTCGTCGCGCGTCTCGTTGACGAAGCACCGGCTGACGTCCACCGGTGGATGCATGACCGCTGACGCAACGCCGTACGTGGCCGCGATCCGTTGTACGACGGCCGACGAATTGCCGAAGTACGTAAACGGGCGATGGCGTGTGGCCCAATCCCACCGCCGCATATACGCGAGAATGGGCCGGAGCACCGAGCGCGTGACAGCGCCGAAACGCTCCCGACGCGTATACGCCTCCTCACTCCATGCGAACCGCATGGGCGTATGGCAGTAGCAAATATGACATGCGTCATCGCGAACGATGACCCCCTTGGCGAAAGCTGAGCTATTACTGATGACTACGTCAAAGGCGGACAGGTCAAGGCGCTCGATGGCACTCGGATAGAGCGGTAGTAGTGCACGCGCCGGTACGCCCATTCTTGCCAGTGGCTGAAGCCAGCTTGTTCGGATGTCTGCACTACGTAGTCGTGGCCACAGCGTCTCACGCCGAAGCACCGTGGTGAAAATGGGCGCGTCGGGAAACATCTCATGTAGCACCTCCATGACACGCTCGGCGCCGCCGGCCTGAAAAAAATAGTCGTGAACAAGCGCAACCTTCACTGGGATACCGCGCTGGCCATGGGGCGCGCCCGGTGCTTTCGGCCACTTGATGCCGCTTGCTGCAATTGCTCGGTCACCCCGTTTACGAACGCTGGCATGGTGAAGTTGCGGGTGGCATGATCCCGAGCGGTCACGCCCGCGCGTTCCACTTCATCGGGTGACGCAAGAAGTCGCGTGAGAATCGCCTTGAGCGCTTCAGCATCGCCCGGTGGGAACAGATAGCCGGAGTGGCCGGATTCGATCAGTTCGGGTACGCCGCCGGACGCCGAAGCAATCGGCGCTTTTCCAACCAGCATGGCCTCGATCAGGGTGCGTGCGAATGGTTCGGGCGCGGTTGAGGGGTGGACCACCAAGTCGACGGCTTGAAGCAGCAGACTGACATCGCTGCGCTGGCCGACAAAGTGCACCCGATCCTCCATGCCTCGCGCCGCCACCAGCTCATGCAATCGTTGTTCGTACGCCTGTTCGTTGAACAACGGACCGCCTACAAGCAGAACGTGCAGATCAGGTATCCCGGCGGCGGCTTCGATGAGTATATGCTGTCCCTTCCATTCGGCCAGTCGGCTGAAACATCCGACCACCGGGACATGCGACAATCCCAATTGCTGACGGGCGGCTGCGGCGCGCTCCGCGTCACGCGTAAACACGGAGACGTCGATTCCGTTGTACACCACATGAACGCGCGAGGGATCGGCACCATGACGAATGACTGCCTTGGCTGTTGCCTGCGATACGGCTAACACGCGATTGGCGCAGTGATTCGCCAGCATGACATCGGCCATGATATTTACGCGACTGAACCACGGTGGATCGATGATATCGTGCAGGTGCCAAACCAGCGGGGTGCGTGAGCGCATCCCGGCAACGCTGCCCACCATCAGCGCTTTCTGACTATTGGCATGAATGACGTCGAAGTCGCGTGCGATGTCGGCCACGATACGTCCGGCGCGCCAAAGACTGGCTACGACTGATATCCCCGGTAGCGTACTGTCGCGACGCACCTTGTGGAGGGCGCCGGCCTTAACCACGTGAACCTGTACACCCGCCGCCTCCAGCCGTGGGCGAAACGGACCGTCTTCCAGCAGTACCACGAGGGCGCTGTCGCGCAAGTGTACGGCGATGTCGAGCAGGCAGAACTCGGCGCCGCCGATCGTCGCCGAGTGATTGAGGAAGAGCACGCGAGGAGGAGGCACGTTATTTCACCGTGGCGACAGCGCCGCCAGTCTGAGAGGATTCGGCGATGGTCACGCTGGCGTTGTCAGTACGCCGAGCGGGCATGGTCGATGCGGGGTTCAGTGAAAACGCGGCCGCAAGATCGGCTGGGGGATGCTGTAGCGCGGGAGCGTGCTGTCGCTCCCAGAGGGCGGCGTGACGCAGAAACCCGGATGACGCGGCCATCAGCGCAGGCGCGAATCCGCGGGCGCCGGGACGTAGACCGCCACATGCGAAATAGCACCAGCCAAAACGGAGAACCGGTCGCCACAGTGGACTGATGACCGATACCCGCCGGGCCTCCGTGGTCATCACGTCGGCCGCGAGGGGCGCGTAGGTCGTGTAGCGCGTGACCTGCTCGACGATCGAAAAACCGCGCCATTGAATGAGCACGCCCTCTGGCGGAATCTCACGCCCTGGAACGCGCACTACGATCTTGTCTGCCAGTCCCTCGATTCTCCGCAGGCAGCGCCCAATGAATGACTCCTCATTGCGCGTCAGAATGACGGCAGACACGGCGTGTCGTCGCAACGACGATCGAGCGGATCGAGGGATCATACGGTAGCCTCGGCGGCATTCGGCGAGCTCGATCGGCCACTGAACCCGCGCGCGTTCATGGCCATCGCGACGGCAAGCCAGAACATTGCGCCCCCGACTCCGGAGAAGACGGTGCCGCCGGCCACTTGGACCATGAGGGCCACCGCCCCAGCTGCGTAGCCCAATCCCGCCGCGTTGACCGACCGAACAGACATCCAGAGCGCACTCAAAGCACTGCCAAGGAAGAGCAGACCTCCACCCCAGCCCAGCACCAGCAGAACCTCGAGCACACCATTATCGAGATACAGCCCCTGATCCGCCAAGCGTGATGAGGCGTTGCCACGCGCGCCGCCAACCAGCGTTGCCCCTAGCCCGCTGCCCAGTGGACGGTCGACAATGTCAGCGAGTACCGCAGGCACGAGATAGCTACGAGCACGGAAGCTGTCATCCATTGAGAGGTCACCCATGCTCGTAAGGCGCAGGGCGATCGTGTGCCGCATAGAAGCAAAGGCGGTCGGAAGCTGCACGACGCTGAGCGTCAGCACGACAACCGCCGCCAAAGCGCCAGCGGTCAGGGTAGCGGTGCGAGCACGCCGGGGCGCGACCATCAGCATGACCGCGAGTCCAACCGCAAAGCCCATCCATGCGGATCTGGCCAACGACAGGAGCAGAATCAAGAGGCCAGCCAACAGCGCGGGCCACTTCACGAGTGACTGCCGCGCCAACACGATGAGTAACGACGCGCTCACAAATTGCGCGAGTGGCCCGGGCGCATTCATCATACTGAAAACCCGAACACGTAATGGCTCCGGCAGGCCGATGGAGTCCATCCGACTGTTGACCATCCAGAGTCGGTCCCAAACGCTGGGCGAGATGAACTGGGCAACTCCGTACACTCCGAGAAGCACCAGCCCAACGGTAAGCGTCTGGACAATGGCCCGATGATATTGCTCGTGACGCTCCGGATGCATGGCGATATGCATGCCGAAGAGCAGGGGAGCCGTCCAGCTCAGGCCCGCGTACAGCACGAGAGCAGGCGGCGATGCGGTGAGGCCAATGACGATCCCGGCCACGAGGCTTGCCAGTGCCAGCGCGAGCGGCGCGACCGTCAGCCACTTCATACGAGCGGCGAATCGGAACACGTCGACGGCCGCGAGCGCGCAGACGAGTAACGGCGCCACAAGAATAAGATTCTGTGGGTTCCAGCCATTGCGCTCGTCGACGACGCGTCGAAGTAACGGGGACACCATCCAAAGCCACAGCACCAACGCCACGTACCGTGCCGGGTCGCAATACAGCAAGGCGGCGCCTGTTGCAACAGCCAATGCGGGGAACGCCACGGTGAGCAATCCGGATTGACCGGAAAACAGCAGTGCAATTGTAACGCCAACGAGCGCAGCTAGCAGGCCCCATGCGAGAAAGCGCCCCGGAACGATGAGTGACGGTAACTCGTAACGGTTGCGCAGCGCACGAGGGCGCACCGGCGCCGACGTGGGAAAAGCCAGCGTCGGTACGCGCGTATCGGCGCTGTCGATCCGGTCGGTCGCGCGCATCTCAGTACGCGCCGTCCATCCGCAACACCACGGGCACCGTGCGTGCGAGGATCGCGAAATCGCGCCAGATGGTCCAGCCGTCTACGTAGGCGGCCTCGAGCGCGATGACCTGGTCGAACGATGCCACGCGGTTCCGGCCATTCACCTGCCAAGGACCTGTGATCCCCGGTTTGACGTCAAAGCGGAGAAAGGAACGGTCGCCGTAGGCCTCAACCTCGCTCGGTAGCGGTGGTCGTGGGCCAACCAGCGACATCGAACCATGCACGACGTTGAAAAGTTGTGGCAACTCATCAACGCTTGATCTGCGGAGGAATCGACCGAGCGGTGTGACACGCGGATCCCGCTCCACCTTGAATAGTCTGGCATCTTGATAAATGCTGTCGCCGCGTAGTGCATCAACCTGCGCTTCCGCACCATCGCACATGCTGCGGAACTTCAGAATGTGAAAGCGTCGGCCGGCGTGTCCAACGCGCTCCTGCCGAAATAGCACGGCACCTGGCGACGAGCGCTTGACCAGTACAGCCACGACAATCAGCACCGGCGCGAGGAGCACGAGGAGCGATAAAGCGGTGACCACATCAAACAGCCGCTTGAGGACAACGTCGCGACCGCGGATACCCGGCTGCGTGAGTTCTACAACGGGCGTGTGATCGTACGTTCGAACCGTTGGACTGCGTCGCGAGACGAGATGGGTGCGCGACAGACACAGGACGCGACATCCCGCAGACTCCGCAGTCGCAACGATCTGTGCGAGCTCGTGATCCTCGAAGTGGCTGCAGAGAAGTACTGTATCGACGTCGTGCTCATGCACAGCGTTCTGCAGTACGTTCTCAACGCGGGTCATCGCGCCGTGATCCGGTACCAGCGCGCGATCCCGAAGGGTTGCGTGACGTAAGTCGAGTTGCGCCACTGGAACCAACGCGTGCGCTCCCTTTAACGGATTACGTTGCATCATCGACTCCACTTCACGCGGCTCGCCAATAAAAAGTGCGCGGGGCGCCTCCGATGCCGAGGGCACGAGAGCCTCCCAGGAGCGCGCGCTGAGATGACGCATGAGGGCGATGATGCTTCCGAAAAGCAACACGCTGGGCGCATATGAAAAGAGGATGCTGGACGCATCGTTCCAGATCATCGACCAGTGCAGCAACAGGAGTCCAAGCGCAGTACCGATCAACACCCTCCCAAAATCGAGCCCGGGATCCCCTTCCTGATACGCGCGCATGATCACCAGGCCGCTGCAGACGGCAATGGCACTCTGGATGAATACGACAATGGCTCCGGCCCCTGGAGCACTCCAGCGTACGATGTGCCCCCACCCATCATCCGGCATGAGGAGGACCAACAGGAGCATTGCCACCAACACACCCATGGCATCTATCGCGATCAGCGAAAACATGCGCGCTGTGTGGCGTGTGGCATGGCGGCGACGGTTGGCCCCTGCAACATGCTGGAGCTCGGACCGTGGTAGCGTCGCGCCAGCTGACGGCACGCCGAGTGACACGTCGGCAACCGTGGATCGAGCACTCGACTGTGCGCTCGGCAGTATCGGCCATCCGTCGGACGAACCGCCCGGAGGGACGATACGCAGCGGCTCACGTGCCGAGCGGTTGAGCGGGCTCGTCACGCGCGAGCCAGCGCGTACGCGCGATAGTGATCCATGCTGCCATAACCTTCCGCTCTGAGGAGTTCGGCGCCGTTGAGCACCACACCAATCACGTTAGCTCCTGCACGATTCAGCTGATCGAGTGCAAGATCCACTGCGCCAGGCGATGTCACGCCCGCGCGCGCCACCAGAAGCACGCCATCGGTCAGTGAGGCAAGCGATGCGGCGTCGGTGACCACATTCACCGGTGGCGTGTCGATGAGGATCAGATCATATCCGTGCTCCTCAGCCAGCAGCTCATGAAGACCGCGAGCCAGAAGCGGTCCGCTCACCACGTGCGACAGGCTACCGGCTCCGATCACGTCAGCGCGCATACCGTCCATCAGCGTCACATCATTGATACACTCAATCAGCGAGGCCGAACGGGTCACGAGATCCGCCAGCCCCGGTCGATCACGGAGAGACAGCGCCGTGGATAGCCCGCCGCAGCGCATGTCGGCGTCTATCACCAGCACACGCCGCTGCTGGCTCACGGCAGCCGCCGCGAGATGGAGCACGCTGGTGGTCTTGCCGTCGCCCGGTAGCGGACTCGTGACCAACAGGCTACGCAGTAGCCGATTTGTGGACCACTGCGCGTTGAGCAGCAGCCGCACGAACGCTTCGTTAGCCGCCAGCTCTGCCGTTCCGGCACCATGGCCCGATGCTATCGGCATCGGCACGGGTAACGGGCGCGTATTGGCTGATTCTGAGAAGTTGCCGAGTCCAATCCGACGTTTCCGTGGATCGAACGTCGGGATCAGGCCGAGAACGGGTACGTCCGAGATTTCCTCCAACTCCCGACGCGTACGTATTGTGCTGACGCGGGATTCGCGCCAGAACGCGGCGCCCGTACCCAACATCAATCCACCAACGAGCCCGAACGCCAGAATCAGCGGCGGGTTCGGATCAGCGGCACGCGTTGGCGCTACCGCCGGGTCGATAATGCGCACACTGGCATCCTGAACTGCTTCAGTGATCTGCGCCTCTTTTAATCGGGTCTGGAGCAGACTCACGAGCTCCTCGTATACGCGAGGGGCGCGCTGCAGGCGGGCGTACTCGACTTGCTGCGCCGGGATGGCGCGTAGTCGGGACGCGTATCCTGCCAGTGAGCGGTCTGCTCCTGCCACCTGCGCGGACAGGCCGCGCAAATAAGTTGTGGTAAGACCACGTAACTGATTCTCGACGACACGGATACGTTCAGTCATTGTGATGACGTCCGGATCGGCTGCCGTGCGCTTGAGCAGCAGCGCTGTGCGCTGCTCGTCGAGTGACGACAACGCGCGCAGGAGTTCTGATGCGGCCTGATTGCGCAACAGCGTCGGGAAGCCGAGGAGATCGCGATAGGGCGACGGCGCATCGCTCGGCGCCGTCTCCGCCGCACTCCGCACCGCACGGACGGCCTCGTCAAGCGCGCTCCGTTCGGCGTCCAGCTCGTTTCGGGTGGCCTGAAGCTCTGCATATTGCGTGACTTGTGTACTTGCCTCAAACTCCGGCGCCACAATGTTCTGCGCTCCACGAAAGGCGAGCAGCCGGTTTTCGGCGCGCGCCAGTTCCGGGGTCAGCGTATCGAGTTGCGCCTGGATAAACGCCGCGGTGTTCCGAGCCTCTGAACGCTGCACAGATTGCCGCCGGCGAATATAGCTTGCCGTCCACGCGTTGATCGCACGGTACGCGATCACCGGGTCGGTTGACTCATAACGCAGTGCGATGATGCTGGCCTGCAATCCGGACCGTCCAATGTCGACCGCTTTCCGAAGTTTGGTAATGGCTTCGTCACGCGACCGAATACGAACCGCAATGACGGCTGCGCTCTTTGCACCCGGCGCGATTACAAAGGTTGTACCGTTGAGTTCCACGACGCGCCCCTGCACGGCGACGCGACCCGTGCCCTCGATTTGAAATGTGGTGTCGCTGGTTCGGATCAGCCGGAAGCGTCCAGTGTCCGCTGTTGCGGAAACCCGCAGCTCACTGAAAAGGCTGTTGCGGGTCTTTCGCCGTGGCTCCGTCACCTCGAATTGCATCGCGAGTGAATCCACCACATCGGCCGCGATAGTCCGACTGCGTAACACCTCGATCTCGGTAAAGATCTCGTCGCGCGCGGCTTGCTCGGTATAGATCGTTGGTAGCGTACTCTGCCGTGCTTCGATGCGTACCGTCGATGTGGCTTCATAGCGCGGCACGGCAAAGCGCATGTACGCCGCGGCAATAAGGAGACCGACTGTCACGCCAAGCGCGATGCGCTTCCAGTTTCGGCGTATGGTGTCGAGCACGCGACCGACATCCACGGTGTCGTGCTGCGACGGAAGGAGCGCGTATGACCCAGCAGGTTTCGACACGGGGGAGATGATTGGTGTTTGAGGTGGCGGTCGCAGCATGCAACGTCCCCGACTAACGAGTGGCGAACGCGAACAGCAGACCGCCACTAACGCTGACAATAGCCGCGAGCAACGGGGTGTTGCGGGCAAACCAGCTGCGCTCGGGGACGTACAGTTGATCGCCGGAGCGCAGCACCACTTCATCCGTTCGCGCAGCTGACGTCAGTGAGAGCGACGTGGAATACCCGTCGCGCTGGAGCCGCACGATATCGGTGCGTCCTTCACTGGTCGCACCACCCGCGAGTGCCAATACGTCACGTACTCGCATGGTCTGATCTGCAGTGTAGAGGCCCGGCGCACGAACCGCACCCATGACACGAACGCGCCGCAGAAGCAGGACTTCCACTGAAGGATTCTTGAGATAGCGCGCGTATTCGGCAACCAGCATCTGTTGCAGAGAATCCGGCGAGAGGCTCGTGACCAATGTCGCACCAAGTCTCGGGAGCGTCACATGCCCGGTGGCATCGATGGTGTAGTCCCCGGACATATCGGCTTCGCGCCAGATCCGAAGACGTATGACATCGCCTGGCTCGGCGCGCGCCATCGTGTCGGCTGCAGTGCTTCGTGTCGTGGCCGACATCCGCTCTCCGCCGCGTTGGGCCAAAAGCGGCGATGGCACACCGGCCGTGCCCCACATCAAAACTGCCATGCCAAGCATCACATTGCGCTTTGCCATCATCTCTCACTGTCCTCAGCCGCCGATTCTCGCCATGGTACAGCGCACCATGACGAACTCATCGAGCGCTTTTGTGGGTACGTGTTGGTCCTCGAATAAAGTATAGGACGGTTGTGATCTTGCGCCTATCGTCCTTTCGAGAGATTCCCCGTTACTCTGTGCCGACGGAAATGAACTGCCAGTTACACATGCATCCGCAATCGCGTACTGTGCATCACAATACACGCGCCAACCGAGCACTGCGGACTGTTGTGGCGAACTCGGCCCAGAGTGTGGCGGCAGCCGCGGCGAGGATGTGACGACGGGTCGGCATGGCGGTGGTGGTGCGAGGAATACGCTGCATCCATTTATGCAACGCGGATCACTTGAGCACGTGGTCGGGGAATCGCTCAGGTGCAGGCGCTTTGTCCCTGACAGCGCCGACCTCACCGCTGCGTGTCACGGCATCTTCGCGTGGGACATTAGCATGTGGATCAAGCGTGGACGCGTGTCCAACGCGGCGTAGTAGAAACGCAAGCAAGTCGGACCAGAATGTGGAATGATCGAGAATGCATCATCATTAGACGGAGGTACACATGCGCAATCTCGCAGTCCTCCCTGTCGCCACGCTGATTGTTTCCGCCTGCGCCGGAAATTCCATGCCCGACGCTACGAAGGAAAGCGATTCTGCGGTCGTCGCCGCTCTTCCTTCCGCTACCGAGCCGATGACCAGTGTGTTGAGCAACGATTACACCGTCGCGGCGGAGCCGTCATGGAAGGCCGGTCAGGCGCATTTTCCCGAGGCTGGGGAGCATTCGATGGAGAACATCGGCGCCTCTGAGGCAAAGTTCCTCGTCGTGGCACGTACAGCAGTGCGCCTTACCGCCGGTGACACGCTGCCGCGCCACCACGGTTCGGCCCGCGTCGTGTACGCGCTGAGTGACTACACCATCAGCTACGCATCAGACAACGCGGAGCCCGTCGTGAACTCATCTACCGCCGGGCAAGCCCATTGGCATGCTGCCGATGAACACCGCATCGTGAACACCGGCAGCACCGAAGCGCGGTTTGTGATGGTGCAGTTCAAGCGTTAAGCGCGGTGCGAAGAATTGCTCCTGCTGGAGATACTGAAGACGTCGGATGCGGTGCCACCATGCGAGGCCCACCGCATCAGACGTACTTCGCGCTCCTCGCCACCGCCACATTGATGACGTACGCAATGAACGAGTAGTTCGCAAAGTAGGTTTGCGAGACATGCTCCATGATCCGGTCGGCGACATCATCGGGCACGATGGTTTCGATCCGGACGTTGCTGCCGGGCACATCGGTGGCGTGCGCGTGACGTGACCCTTCACCGCGACCTTCCACGATGCTGAACCCTTTCGCGCCAAGCTCGCGCAGTTCCGAGACCAGGCGCGACTCGAGCACAGGCTCCGCAACGATCACCACCATCTTGAGCGGCGTGCTGTTCATGGGGCTCCATGCGCCATTTGCGCGATCTTGAAGTAAATCGGGATGCCGACCAGCACGTTGAATGGGAACTTGATGGCGAGTGAGAGGGTGAGGTAGTACGTCGGATTGGCATCAGGCAACGTCATGCGCACCGCAGGAGGCGCGGCGATATAACTCGCACTGGCGGCCATCGCCGCCAGCATCGTGGCACCGCCAACCGAGAGTCCGGCGAGGCTGCCGAGCCAGGCGCCAAGCGCACCGTGAACGAGCGGCATGATCATGCCGAAGGCCAACAGGAACGGACCGACTTTTTTCAAGTCTCCCAAGCGGGAGCCTGCCAACAAACCCATTTCCAGCATAAAGATGCACAAGGCACCGCGGAAGATCGCGCCCTTCGTGTCGTAGAACGGCTCGATGACTTTCCAATTCTTGTCACCGATCAGGAACCCCACGATCAGTCCACCCACCAGCAACACCATCGTGCGGCCGGTAAACACCTCGTGCAGCAATTCGGACGTGGGTCGCGACTTTTGGCCGCTGCGCATGACACCGATGGCGAGCGCGATATGAATACCGGGGCTCTCCAGCAACGTCAGCAGCGTTGGCATAAAGCCCTCAGGCTCGGCACCCATGCCCTTCACGAACGTCGAAGCAGCGATAAAAGTCACCGCCGACACCGATCCGTAGTGCGCCGCGATACCTGCGCTGTCTGCCTCACCGAACCGACCGAGGTAGCGCAGCGTGAGATACGCGCTGATCGGCGTGATACAGCCAATCAAAAGCGTCACCGCCGCCGGTCGGGCGATCTCACTCAACGTGGCATGCGCTAACTCGACGCCACCATGGAGCCCCAAGCTCCAGAGCAGATAAATCGAGAGACCTTGGTAGATCTCCTTGGGCAACGAAAACTCGCTGCGAATCACGCGGGCAAAGACGCCCAGGACGAAGGCGAGCGCGATTGGTGACAGCAGGTTGACGCGAAGAATCTCGTTCATGTCAGTCGCCGAGCTCCACCGCGGTCACCTTCCCGGTGTCGAGATCATACACGCCGCCCGACACCAGCAGCTTCTTTTCTCTGACTAACTTGCTGATCACCGTGGAGCTATCGCGTAGCGCCGTGGCCTGATTGCGCACGTTCTCGATAATGGCCTTGTTGAGATCACCCTTTGCCGAGCGGACTGCCGGACTGATGTGGTAGTACAGTGAACTGATCTGTCCCGGTACGTCAGCGCCCGCCATTGTCGCCGAAACCGCGCCACACGAGGTGTGTCCAAGAACGTACAGCACCTGCGCTCCGAGAACTGCCGTGCCAAACTCGAGCGACGCAATCTGTTCCGCCACTGCGATGTTTCCGGCAATGCGTGACACGAACAGGTCGCCGAACCCCTGATCGAAGACAATCTCAATCGGCACGCGTGAATCGGCGCAACCAAGGAAGGCGGCGAACGGCGCCTGCTTGGGGGCGATCTCGCGCAAGCGGGCAAAATCGCGATGCGGAGCGATCGTCTTGCCTGCCACGAACCGGCGGTTGCCTTCGATCAGCGCGGCAAGCGCCTCGGCGGGTGTGGTGGGAGCGGGCGCGAAGACGGTGGCACGATCGGCCTCGCTGAGCTCTGCGCCGTACAGTGACTGCGGGAACGCCCCCAAGGCCGCGACACCGGCTACGGTGGCGGTGCTGTTGGCGAGGAAGCGGCGACGCGAGAGGGCGTCAGCGAGCGTGGGGGTTGGATCACTGCACATGGAGGCTCCAGCAAAAGGGGGAGAGTAGACACTGTCGAAGTTGTCTCCCTCCGATGCTATTGGCAAATACATCGGGACTACCGATGTTTATGCGCATGCCGCCACTCGTCCGCTCGCAAGACCTCAACGCCCTCAATTACCAGCACCTCCGCTACTTCTGGACCGTGGCCCACGAGGGCAGCATCGCCGCCGCTGTCCCGCTCCTTGGCGTCTCGCAGCCGACTATCAGCGAACAGCTGCAGGCACTCGAGGCCGCCCTCGGCACGCCGCTCTTTGTCCGGCGAGGCCGTAATCGAACTCTGACCGAGCAGGGACACCTCGTGCTCCGCTATGCCGATGAGATCTTCACTCTCGGGCGCGAACTCCTGACGGCCACGCGGACGCAGACCGAGGGGCGCCCGCTGCGCTTCACGATCGGGCTGGCCGATTCGCTCCCCAAACTCACGGCGTGGCGCCTTATCGAGCCGGTTTTCTCACTCGGCCCCCTCTGGCGCGTGACCATCCGGAGCGACAAAACCGACCGCCTCATCCATGATCTGGCATCGGATGCGCTCGACCTGGTG
>JBBQUH010000050.1:0-26744 GCA_038212625.1 Gemmatimonadales bacterium
CCCGCAACGGCAACAGTGCCTTCCGCAAATCGTGGTGCGCGGAGACTGGGGCGTACCTTCGCACTCGTCCCCCACGGCTCCTTCGGTACACCAAACAGGTTGCTGTCGAGCTTCCCGTTGCCGTTGAGGTCTTGGTACACCGACACCGCATACTGACCGGGCGTCAGACCGCGAAAGACGACGCTGTCGACCGGCGCCGTGCGCGTCTGCACCGACGTCTTCGCGGCCTTTTCGATCTTGCCGGGAAAGCCATCGGCCGTCGAAAACACGGCGACGCCAACCGTCCCGCCCTCCGCCGTGGCGCCAGTGACCACCACGGTCAGTGTGGCGTCGGACGGCGGCCGTGCGGTTGAGATCGACTGGGCGAATGACGCGGCGGCGAACAGGCAGGGGACAAGCGGTGCGAGGAGGAGCGTGGGGCGAATGCGCATGGGGGTGCCTCAGAGGGTTGGCTGAGCCGACAGGAAACGTCTCACGATGTGAACACTGCACACATAATTGCATTTTATGTGTGCATTGTCAACATTTAGGCATGACTAGCGCGCGATACCATCACGGCGACCTCCACGCCGCCCTCCTCAAGGCGGGGCTGTCGGCCGCGCGAACCGGCGGACCGGCCGCCCTCCAGCTCCGCGAGCTGGCGTCGGCCGTGGGTGTCTCACCGTCGGCGGTGTACCGTCATTATGCCGACATGGCGCACCTGAGTGCGGAGGTGTCGCGTACCGCGCGAGAAGCGCTGGCCAACCGCATGCTGGCCGCCGCTGAGGCCGTGTCGGAGGTACCTCGCGATCCCGGCCTCGCCGCCATTCGGCGGGTCGAGGCGATTGGCCGCGCCTACATCGAGTTCGCGGTGGCGGAGCCGCACCTCTTCGATACCGCGTTCATGACCGCTGCGACCACCGCGTCGTGTCCCGATAGTCCGTCGGCATGGGACGTCCTCAACGACGCGCTCGATGCACTGGTGCAAGCGGGCGAACTCGATGTCGCACGTCGCGAGACTGCACCGCTCATTGCATGGAGCGCCGTCCATGGGCTCAGTGGCGTGCTGGTGCGCCAGATGCTCCCACCGCCCCATCAGCCCGACGCTGCCGTCACAGCAACACTGGCCGGGGTGCTCGATGCCCTCAATGTGCGACGGCCTCCTCACGCCCGCTGATCAGCAACTTTTTACACATGGGGTGACATGACCGCAGGTTCCGAGCAGGCCAGCAATACCGCCAGCGCTATCGCCGCGATTCGCGCCACGCGGACCGCATCAAATCACGCTATCGCGGCGCGTGATCCCGATCGTGTGGTGGCGTACATGATGCACGACGTCACCGTTGCCGTGGCGCATGGCCCGCGTCTGACTGGGCGCGACGCCTCGCGCACCGCGTTCGCCGCGCAGTTTGCGGATCGCACGTTCGTGGGGTACGTACGCGACCCGCATGACATCCTGCTCCATGCATCGCACACCGAGGCCACGGAACGCGGGCGCTGGCTGGGTCGGTGGAAGCAGGGCGTTGGCGAGCAGGTGCTGCGCGGCACGTACGTGGCCGAGTGGTGCCATACGGCGCTTGGCTGGTTGATCCGGTCGGAGGTGTTTACGCCGAGCGATGGGACGGGGTGATGCGGTAATCCCCCCTTGAATTAGCGGGCGGGATAAGTGGAATTTTCTCACTCTTCCTTGGAGAAGGTCCCCATGGAGACATCCCGGTTCACCGACAGCCAGATCATGGCCGTCTTGAACGAGTCTCAGGCGGGGGTCAAGGTCCCCGACCTGTGCCGCACACATGGCATCAGCACCGCCACCGTCTATCAGTGGCGCTCGAAGTTCGGTGGCATGGACGTGCCCTTGATGGGGCGGCTGAAGGAGTTGGAGAACGAAAACCGGCGCCTCAAAAAGTTGCAGGTGGAGGCCCAGCTCAGTATCGACCTGCTCCGTGGGGCGCTCGTCAAAAAATGGTGAGGCCATCTCAGCGCGGCGAGATGGTCCGAACCGCCGTGACCACCGAGCGCACCACGACCCAACACGCCTGCACGACGTTTGCCGTCAGTGAGACGTGCTATCGCTACGCGGCGACGCAGCGCAACTGGGGGTTCGGCCCCTCGTGGCCGCACTCCGGATTCCGTGTGCATACGGCCGTCTGGGTGTCCGAGGACGCTCGCACGTTTGCGACCCAGCTCGCACGCTACTGCGCCCGCAATCCTGTGGCGCACGACGACACGCGACATACTTCCCACTCCTCGATTGAAATTCCTATCCTGAAATCCGCTGTCAATAAGCACGCCGCGCACGGTGACATCGTCTTGCTGCGTGAGTTGAATCATGTTACGCCATCTCTGGCGGGCGGACGCAACGAGCCGATTCCGTTTGATATGTCCCTGGAAGACGTGCAGGTCTCGGATCGGGGCAGCTTCCTGGTTGCCCTGCCGGGCACTGATACAGCCGGCGCGCGAGTGAGTGCTTACGTGACCTGGTTCCGGAACGACAGTACGCGTCGCTACGCGAACATTCCGGCGATCTCGCATCGACTGCCGAACTCACCACATGTTGCTCAACGTGGAGCTGCGGAAGGTCCTGTGGTAGACCAAGCGCCCCTGTCGTTCCAGCTCCATAGCGGGTATTATTCAGTATGAGCGCGCCGAAGTACGCCCGCATTGCGATCACCCTTCCGCCAGACGACCTCGCCGCCGCCGACCGTCTCGCGGCCGCGCACGACCGGTCACGCAGCTGGATTGTTGCTGAGGCGCTGCGCCAGTACGTCGCGCGGGCGGATTCGTCAGCTGCGCTTGGCGCATCGAGGCACGCGCAGGTCGTGCGTGATCTGCAGCATACGGCAGAGGCGCGCATTCGCGACGCAGAGCAGCGAGAGGTGCTGTCCGTTGATCCGGAACACGCCGACTCACTCGAGACGCCACTGCGCTTCGCGAGCTACGATGAGTTTGCGGCATGGCGTCGGACGCTGCCGAGCCGGTGACAGGTACTGGTATACGGGTGGCGCGACTGTGCGCACTGCTGAATGCGGCGGACGCTCGCTACGTGATTGTAGGCGCGACGGCGATGCAGCTGTGGGGCTCATCACGCTCAACGCGCGACGTCGACATTCTGATCGAGCCGACGTTGCGAAACGCTGAGCGCGTGCTTGACGCCCTGTCTCGACTTCCGTTCGGCGTTGCGCGCGAACTCACCGCCGCTGATATCCTGAGTCGCGGAGTCACCATGATCGGCGACATACCCAACGTCGACGTGCTCACACGTACCTGGAAATTGCAGTGGGCAGATGCCAGTCGCGACATGGCCGTGTTCACGGTGGACGGCATCCCCATTCCCACGGCATCGATTGAACAGTTGATTGCGTTGAAGCAGACGGGACGCGCGCAAGATATTGCTGACATCGTTGTCCTTGGGGAGATACTGCTGCAGCGCAACGACTCGGCGCCGAGGCAGTGACTGGTGGCCGGTACGGACGACGCACGATCGCGGACACTTCGGGTCCTTACCGCGTGAAATGTTTCTCGTTCCACGTGTAAAGTGCGCTGGCGTTGACCGTCGACGTGCACTGCGCGATCAGCGCATTATAAATCCCTCCGCTGCTCAGGCCGCGGGCGGCCGCCCGGTTGAGCGCCTTGGAGTACTCGGTGGCCGACGGGGAAACCAACGACAGCCGGTCGCGAACATCAGAGTGGACGCCTCGCGGGTGCAGGCGATTACCGCACCCTGCTGGCCGCGCTCGTGGAAGACGGCGTGCTGACCCGGGAACAGCTATCGGCGTGAGTTTCCCGGAACTCGCCGCCGCCATGCCAGCGCAATAGCGATCGGTCACGCTCCGCCAACTACTCACGCACCGCGCGGGCGTGGCCGAATGTGCGACACCTGCCGAAATTCTCGGCATGCCGCAAGACGTGCGGCGCGGTACGCCCACCCAGCAGCGGCAAGCGTTTCCCGTGTGGGTGCTGCGGCGTCCTCCCGCCGGGGGCGCGGGACAGTTCATGTACTCCAATGGCGGCTACGGCATTGCGGGGGCCATGGCGGAACGCGCCACGGGCCGCACGTGGGAACGCCTGTTGCAGGAGCGGCTCTTTGACGCACTCGGCATCCCGGCAGCATTGGCGCCGGCCGGTGACCTTTCGATGACCATGTCCGCCTACGCGCGCTTCCCGCAGATGCACATACGTGGTCTCGCGGGGCGCGATGATGTCCTGCGCGCCGCCACCATCCGCACATTGCATGATCCCGAGGGAATGTATGCGCTGGGGTGGGGCGTGCAGCGTAACGGTGCGGGCGCCGTACATTTTCATGAGGGTAATGCCGGTACGTTTCACGTGGTGACGCTACTCGACCCGCAACGTGGCATCGCGATGGCTAGCGTCACTTGCATCGAAGCCGACGATAACTATGTCGTTCAGTACGCAACTGGCGCCCGCCATCTGATTCGCCAGTCGCTGTGCGCGCTCGAACGGGAACTCGATCCCGCGCATTCGGTCGGAATGCATCGGTCGGTAATGGTGCGCCGAGATGAGGTCCGCGCCAGATGGCGATTGGGAGGTGCACCTTGCCGACAGGGCGACCGTGCGGGTGGGGGCCACGTACCAGCATTGCGTGCGCACACCGCGACGTCTGCCCACTCGGGAGTTTCGTCGACCTGTTGCACCCGCTGCCTGAATACTTCGTGGACCAGCGGCCAGAACGACGAGGACCACGGAGGAACGGATCCCTCTTTCGAGCAGTAGCTATTCAACACCGTCTTCGCGAACTTTTCAATGCATAGAGGGGGCGCCGCGGTCCCTGATGGCGCTTTCTCTCGTCTGCAGCGGATGTGCGAGTGGTGCAATTTGGGAAATTGTTCTGGAAAGCGTTGCTTGGCTGGATTGACGATAATGGGCCCAGAAGCGGCGCTGCCATCGCTTACTATACACTGTTTGCGTTGGCGCCGGTTCTGATTGTGGTTATTGCACTCGCCGGTCTGTTCTTCGGCCAGGATGCAGTCCGTGGCGAGATTGTCCAACAGATCGATGGGCTGATTGGCACCGAGGGTGCCACGGCGATCCAATCCCTCTTGCAGCGCGCCCGGGAGCCGCGGGAAGGTCTGGGTGCCTCTTCGCTCGGCCTCCTCGGTCTAGTGTTCGCCGCCACCGGCGCATTTGTGGAACTGCAGGCGGCGCTCAACCGCATCTGGAGAGTGCGCACCGATGCGTCAGCCGGATTCGACGTGAAGGCCCTGGCCCGTCGGCGTCTCCGCTCGCTAGGCATGGTGGTGTCAATCGCGTTTCTGCTGCTCGTCTCGCTCTCAGCCTCGGCGGCCGTCAACGCCATGTTGGCGTGGGTCAATGATTATGCGCTCGGTTGGCCAATTCTCGCTGCGCTTGCGAATCGGGCGGTCTCGTTTCTGGTAACCACGCTGGTTTTTGGGGCGCTCTTCATGGTGCTGCCTGACGTCCGACTACATTGGCGCGACGTAGCGCTTGGGGCCGCCGTGACCTCGCTGTTGTTCGCCGTTGGACAACGCCTGATCGGACTCTACCTTGGGCACAGCTCGCTGGCGTCTCCGTTCGGCGCGGCAGGGACAATCGCCATTATCTTGGTGTGGGTGTGCTACTCCACACAGATCGTACTGTACGGCGCCCAATTCACTCGAGTATGGGTGGAACACCGCGGGACGGTTCCCGCGCCAATGCAAGGCGCAGAAACAACGGATCCGTCCAACGCATGATGAAATCTTGGATCACCTTCTCTGCCTTGGTACTGTGTGCCTTACCGCTGGCGAGACTGTCGTCGCAAGCAGCAAGCGTTCGTCCGCTTGTAACGAAACTAATGATACGCGGCGTAAACGCGATTGACGCGTCCGAACTTAGCGAGGGTTTGGCAACGCAACCCACCAAATGCCGAAGCATTCTGTACACCCCGATCTGCCGATTCAGCCGCGCACCGGTGTTCGCTCAACGCGCCTATTTGGATGATGTCGAGCTGCGGCGCGACCTGTTGCGCATTCGACTGTTTTACTGGCGGCGCGGCTACCGGGACATCGTCGTCACTTCGCGAACGGAGCGGGCGCGCGGCGGGACGGGTGTGGTGTTCGCGATCACCGAGAATGCCCCAACCGTCGCCGAGCGCATCGAGGTGGTCCAGCCCGACGGTTTACTATCGGCTGGAGATCTCCGCGCGCTTCTGACCGTAGACGACGGCGAGCCCATCGATCTCGTCGCGATCGACTCCGCACGCGCACTCATGCGAGACGCGCTGTGGGAGCGTGGGTACGCGGACTCACGGATAGAGCTTGACACATCGGGCGTATCGAACGAAACCAATCGAGGTCCGGTCATCCTGACCGTGCTGCCGGGGCGTCGCGCGATGGTTCAGCGCATCAAAGTAGAGGGCGCCAAACGAATCACACCAGGCACGGTTCAACGCCTGATGAATCTGTCCTCCGGTGATATCTACCGACTCGATGAGCTGCTGGAAAGTCAGCGTCGGCTGTATCTGTCTGGCCTGTTTACCGAGGTGGATATCGGAGCGCTCCCAACGGCCGACAGTGCAAAAACAGTGGTGGTGCGGGTGACGGAGGGACCACTGAATCGCGCCGAAACGACAGGCGGTCTGACCACGGCCGACTTCCTGCAGCTGCAGGCGGAATTCTCGCGATATCACTTCCTCGGCGGTGCACGACGCCTGACCCTGCGAACCACCCTCAGCAATCTGCTGGCACCGCAGCTGAATGGATCCGGGCCGTTCTACGACGTGACGAATGGTGCGCTGGCGGACGATCGTGAGCTCTTTCTCAGCCCAACGTGGTCGGCCAGCGTCGACTTTCTTCAGCCATGGGCGTTCGGCCCTCGCAATCAGCTGGGCGCGTCGCTCTTTACCCACCGGCGCAGCCAGCCTGGCGTCGTCACCGATCGCGGCGTTGGCGGGACAATGGCAATCACCCGCGATCTCGCGCGCTTCGCCACGGTCACGCTGGGCTATACATACGAGGCGTCGACGATCGAGGCGTCCGATGTCTATTTCTGCGTGTCGATCGGTCTGTGCGTCGGGTCAGCCATCGACGTCGTGTCGCAACGCAATCCGCTGGCGCCACTCTCGCTCGGGGGACGCTATGACGACACCAACGACCCGTTCCAACCGACGCGCGGAGTCCGCGCGCGCCTTGATCTCGAGCACGCCTCCGGCGCGACTGGGTCAGACTTCGCGTACAACCGCGCCACTGTGACCGCCAGCACCTACCACTCGGTGACACGCGCCATTGTGGCAGCGGCACGACTCCGTTTGGGCTTTGTCCGTGCACTCGCTGGTACGAATCGGCGCCTCGGCGTGTCTTCGGAGACGACCGATCTGGTAATTCATCCACGCAAGTTTTTCTTCGCCGGCGGGGCGCAGTCGGTCCGTGGTTACGGCGAGAACCAACTTGGCCCACGGGTCTTGACGATCGATCCTGCACGACTCACCGACAGTACATTGGCAACGCCGTGCACCCTCGCCTCCTTGACGAATGGGACCTGCGATCCTGACATCGACGGCCTCAGCTCTGCCGCGTTCCAACCACGCCCGCTGGGCGGAAGTGCGTTGGCCGAGGCCAATCTGGAACTTCGCTTTCCCCTCTTGAAATCCTTCGGTGTAACCGGTGCCGTCTTCGTGGACGCCGCAATTGTCGGCACGCGGCGATTCGGTGATTTACTCGGCGCCACCGCCACGGTGACACCGGGATTTGGCGTGCGCGTGGACACCCCGGCGGGACCCGTTCGACTTGACCTCGGCATTCGACCGCGCGTTGTGGAACGGCTTCCGGTGATTACGCAAGTGACTGAAGCCGACAGCACGTTCCGTCTCGTAACACTCGGCTCCACGCGTCGCTTCGACCAAGCCGAAGCCAGTGGCGGATTTCTGAAACAGGTGTTCAGTCGCCTCACCTTACACCTTGCCATCGGGTCCGCCTTCTGATGCGACGATTGATCAAGGTGGCCGGCGTGTTGGTAAGCGTCGTGGTACTCGGAGCCATGCTGCTGGTGGGAGTGGCAGCACAAACGGACTTCGGACGTGAGCGCGTGCGCCGGATTGCGCTGCATGAGCTGAAGAGCGTCACCAACGGTCGCCTGTCGGTCACCCGTATTGAAGGCAACTTACTCGGTCGGTTTAGCCTGGTTGGTCTTTCCATCACGGACAGCGCCGGTACGCCGTTTGTGCTCGCAGAACGGCTGACGACACGCCTTTCGATTACGCGCTTGCTCGACAAGCGCGTGTCACTCTCGGACATTGAGCTGATCAACCCGCAGATCACGATCGAGCAGGATGAAAGCGGGCGGTGGAACTACGACCGGATCTTCCCTTCGGACACTGCCGCAGGTGACACAACCGCCGGATTCGGCGATTGGGTGACACTCGACAACGTGGCTATTCGGAACGGACGCCTGATGATCGTCCGCCCGTGGGCACCCGGAGGCACCATGGCGCAGCGTGACAGCCTGACGCAAGACGCCCTGTCCAACCAGTCGCGGCTCCGTGTGGAACGTCGCGGTGACCGCTACGTGCGACTGGTCACGCTGGAGCAACTCACAGCGATCGTGCCCACCGCGATCATCGCTGCGCCGAACGAGCCCGATATGCGCTTTGACGTCGACTCGCTTCGCGCACTCGTGGCGTTGTATCGCCCACCCTTGCTCGACGTGCGCCAGGTTGCCGGGACGTTGCGTATCGCTGCAGATAGTATCTGGGCGTCACCGCTGTCGTTTGCTTTACCAGCGTCCAACGGCAGCGGAACCCTCAGCATCAATTCAGCGACGGGTGACATTCATGCGAAAGTCGACATCTCGCGCTTCGCCTTCGCAGACGTGCGCCCGATGTACGAAGCGCTCCCCGATAGCGGTGGCGGGCGCCTACGCGCGACACTCGTGGTGCGCGACACTTCACCAAGCGAGTTCGTGATCCACGAGGCCGATATCGCGGTAGGTGTCGCCACCGTACGTGGTAATCTTGCGGTGACCCTTGGCGACTCGGTCATGCGCTTCGAGCAGAGCCAACTGACGTTCCAGCGTGTGCATAGCCGCCTTGTTGATCAGTTTGTGCCGGACATTGCGTGGCCCTTTACTGGTGAGCTGAGCGGCGAAGCGAAGTTTTCTGGTGCACTGGAAGCTTTGCAGGTGGATCTCCGGGCCGCGGTACGGCCGGATCGCTATGCGCCTTTTGCGGTATCAGCACGCGGCGGCGCTGGCATTGATGAGGGGTTTACCGCGCGACGCCTGCAGCTACGCGCCGAGCGCGTACCGCTCGCGCTGGCTCGCGCGTTTGCGATTGACCAGCCGGTCGGAGGCGTGCTCTCCGCCGATGGAACGATTGAGGGCTCGACGAACGGCCTGCTAACGGGCACCGTCAAAATACGCCACGACGAAGGTGTGTCCATATCCCGGGCGACCGTTCGTGGCAGTGTGGCGTTGCAGGACGACCTCCGCGTGAACCTCTCGGCCCAGCTGCATTCCGTCGCACTCGCAGTGGCCAACCACTTCGTGGACAGCCTCAACGTGCAGGGCGCAATCGCAGGCGATATCGAGCTGCGCGGGACGTCGCAGAACCTGCTAGCACAGCTGGCGCTCTCGCTACCGGGCGATGGCCGACTGACCGGCAGCGGGTCTTACCGGAAGCCACCTAATGACAGCGCAGCGTACCGCGCCGACATTGCTCTGCAAAACGTGGCACCACAGGCGATGATTCCGTCGCTACCAATCATGTTGCTCGATGGCACCGCGACACTGCACGGCACTGGGCTTACACTCGCCTCAGCCGATGCTACGCTCCGTTCGCGTATGGACTTGTTCATGATCGACAGCGCCGAAGTACGCAATATCGTGCTTGACGCACGAGCGCGCGACGGACTGCTGTCGCTCGATACACTGAGCGGTGTCACGTCATTTGGCGCACTGAGCGCGAGCGGAACGTTTGGGCTGGTTGGGTCGACCGATGGGGAGCTGACGTACGCTGGTCGGGTCGACGACCTACGCGGTTTGACACGCTGGATTGCCACCGGGGATACATCCTCGGTCACCGCACGTCCGGCAATCGGCGTGCGCGCAGCGCGGTTTCGTGAACGGATGGATTCCCTGCGTGTAGCTGCTCGCGAACAGGAAGATCCGGCGGCCGCGTTGGCCGCGTCGGTGCGAGACCCGCGGCCGGGTGGGCGGCGGGCGGCGGAGCCGATACCGGATCTTGCGCGCGACTCCACGTGGGGCTCGTTTCAGGTCAGGGGCACAGCCCGTGGCAACATCGAGCGTGCCAGCGTCGCGGCCACCGTGACCACACCGGGTATCGTATGGGATGGCAATCTGCTGGGCGCGGGGAGTGTCAAGGTCGACTGGTTGGGGGCTTTTACTGACACCGATACGCTACGCATCAACGGTGGCGCCGACTCGGTCCAGGTAGCCGGGTTTGCGTTTGATAGCACACAGATTCGTGGTACGTATCGGCGCGGTGAAGGCAGTGTGGCGGTCGCACTCTTTCCCGGCGATACGTCGGTCTATCGGTTCAATGCGGACTTTGCCCTCCGTACCGGTGAGGGGGAACTACGGCTGCGCGACGTTGACGTCACGTTGGATTCGACACACTGGAAATCGTCACGCACCAGCACCGTGAGCTGGCGGGAACAGGGTATTCGCATCGATTCCCTTGAGCTGCGTGATACGCGCGCGGATTCTCGGCTCTTCGTAAACGGTGAAATTCCCGACGTCGATCCGGGTCGTCTTGACGTGGTCGCCGAGAACGTGCGGGTTGGTCCATGGCTGGCGATTGCGCAGAGCAACGTGGAGGCCGACGGACGATTCTCGGCGGTACTCGCGCTGGAAGGCACGAAATCCGCGCCGCGTTTAAACGGTACGATGAGTCTGACGAACAGCCAGTACGGCGGAACGCCATTTCCGGACATCGACGCGACGCTGAAGTATGCAGCGCGTGAACTCGCAATCGACGCGGTGGCGCGAAACAGCATCGGTCGCCAAATCGCGCAGGTCACAGGCACAGTGCCGATCGATCTGGCGTTGGATTCAGTCGCCGAACGATTGCCAAAGACCGGCCAGTTGGCACTGCGGTTGCGAGGCGACAGTATTCCGCTCACCCCACTGCAAGAGTTCACCGACGCCGTGACCGACGTGCAAGGCCTTGCACGGGGCGACATCACGCTTGGCGGAACGTGGGACGCGCCGGCCTTCAGCGGAACGGCGAGCCTTGATATGTCACAGGTGCGGCTCGCCGCGACCGGTGTACTCATGAACGACGTCTCAGCACGTCTGCGCATGTCCGTGGACAGCGTGCTGATTGACACGCTTACCGCGCGGAGCGGTGGACGCATTGCCGGCGCGGGCGTGCTTGTGCTCTCACCCATGGAGAATCCCACGCTGCAGCTGACAATGACCGCAGCAGATGCGCGCGTGCTCAACAACGAGCAAGGCGAGCTGTTTGCCGACGGGACCATCCGTGCACTCGGCACCCTCGACTCACTCAACGTAACCGGCGACGTCGCAATCACTCGTGGCGTGATCTACGTGCCCGATCCGACGCAGGCCAAGGTAATCGACACGCAGGATCCGGCCATCTTTGCCATCGCGGACAGCGCGACTATTCGGGAACTTGGGCTTTCTGGTACGTCACCGTTGGCGCAAAGCCTGCGCCTCGATGTCGGCGTTGACGTGCGTCGAGGTACCTTCGGTCGCTCACCCGAGGCCAACGTCGAGGTCTATGGTAATCTGCGCGTGCGGACGGAGCCACCCAGAGAGGCCTTCCTGGTCACGGGATCGCTGTACAGCGATCGCGGCCAGTATACGCTGTATGGCAAGCGCTTTGATGTCACGCGCGGGTCTGTGCGTTTCATTGGCGGTGAGGAGATCAACCCGTCGCTGCAATTGCTCGCAACATATCAGGTGCAACAGGCGGGCCGAGCGCCTCTCGATATCCACGTGGTGATCGGCGGTACGGTGGAGCAACCCACCGTGTCCCTCGAGAGTGACGCGCAGCCTACGTTATCACAGTCCGACATCATTTCTTTTTTGGCGTTCGGTCGGTCTTCCTCCTCGCTGCTGCAGTTCACTGGCACCGGACTCGAAGGCGGCGGTGCCGGCGGATCGTCCCTCGCGGGAAATGTTGCCGCGCTGGCCACGCGGCAGCTCGCAAGCATCGGCATCGGCGCGCTGGTGGATGAAGTGCGTGCGGATATCGCGTCGGCCACTGGTGCCGATGTGCTCAACATTACGCCTGCCCAGTTGCCGGCCGACGTGTCGCTCAGTGCGCTGGAGACAGTGTTGCGCGGTACCGAGCTCGAGATCGGGCGCTATGTGAACGAGCGTACGTTCGTTATCGCTCGTGTGCGTCCGTCGCTGATTCTGCCCGGTGCAACCATCGAGCATCGATTCGGCGAGCGATTACGCGCCCGTGCCAGCCTTGAAACCCGTCTCCAGGCCACCACCCCGACGCTTGGACGCGGTGTCGAGCCGCGTGCCTTACAGGTGCTTGGCGGGCTGCTGACCTGGACGTTCGTGTGGTAGTCCACGGGGGTTGTCGTTCAGTACGATCTGAGGAGGGTACTTGCGAGCGCGCCAACAGTGGGCGGTAAGTGGGCGATGATGGTGGGCAGACCGTCGTTCGTGTTCAGGAGCGACATCAAGTAGCCTAAAGCTCCGGTGGCGTGCGGCCGGCGGTATGAATGACTCCACGTGTCGGGATCGAAGTGGTGAGCAACGTCGTTCGTGATGCGAACGGCGCACCACGCACCGTCATTTCCGAACACGCCCCGTTGGTAGTTTGCCATTCTCACCTGCATGGACGCACGCCCCGACCCCGCCAAATATGCTGGACTGGCTGAAGGCGATGCGCACGTCATCCGCAACGCCGGCGGCCGCGCCTCCGATGACGCGATCCGGTCGCTGGTCATCTCGCACAAGCTGCTGGGTACGAACGAGTGGTTCGCCATCCACGGCTACATCTACGACGTGAAGACCGGGCGGCTCAATGAGATCGCCGGTGCCACCGCGGCGGGCAAGCCGCGATAGACTGTGGGACGGCACGCTACGCGACCTGCGTCCACCAACCGTTCGCGCCCCGAACAGCGCGTCGTTGCCAAGGACGACCGTAGCTGAACGCACACTGGCGTACGGCTGGCAGTACCTTGTGCGCGTCGCCGACGTCAGTCGGACCGGACGTGAGGAGCAGGGCAACCCACCACCGTCGGCTAACAACCGCATCAGGAATCATCTGAACTACCCCACCGGGTTCGGTTATCTGCGCAACGCGGCGGTCGATCAATATGTTGTGGCCCGCGCGCGGCTCCCCGATGTGCACGATTCGCTCACCGTTTGTCGACGCGATCTATCGGCGCGCAGAGAGGATGAAGGTACTGCGGAGCTCGCGCGCGGCGACACCGCCGAAGTCATGGGACGCAACAAGGGCTTTGTCTGCAAACGTCGCGAGACGAATGACCAGGGAAGGCCGATTCTCAGCCTGCTCAACGGTGACAAAGTTGATCTCGGCGGGCGGCGCGTGCTGTTCAGCCGGGCGTACGGCATTCCGATCCAACCGCGTTTCACCCCCCAAACGGCCGTTCCTTATTTCGCGCTTGGTGGGAAGGACGAACTACTGGGTGCAACAAGAATAGATACCGCGGGTAGGTTGACCGGACAATGCACATCCCGTCGCCACAAACCAGTCACGAATGACGCCCACCCTCCGCCCCGTCCCGGACGACAGCGCGCGGCCGGCGCGACTCACTGAGGTGACGCTGCGTGCCGCCGTGTACGATCTGTGTGCACGTGATGTATCGCTCGCCCGGCTGGTATCGCAGTATGGTGCGCCGCCGCTGTGGGAACGCCCAGAGGGATTCGTCACGCTGGTTCGCATGATCCTCGAGCAGCAAGTGTCACTGGCGTCTGCGGCCACGCTGTTCACTCGGCTCGACAGCTCCGTGGATGGTGGCATGCAGCCAGAGCCGATGCGCGCACTGGGCGCGCATGGTCTCCGCGCGCTCGGTGTGACCAGGCAGAAGGCGGCGTACCTCGTGGCGCTGGCTGAGCATGTCACCGACGGTCGGCTTGAGCTGACCATGCTGTCGACACTTCCGGACAGCGACGTGGTTTCGGCTCTCCAGCGCGTACCCGGAATCGGGCCGTGGACCGCGCACGTCTATCTGCTGTTTGCACTCGGTCGCCCCGACGCGTGGCCGCCGGGAGATCTGGCGCTACACAAGATGCTGCAGCATGTGCACGAACTCGAGCAGGTGCCGTCAAGCCGCGATGCCTCGCAGATGGCCGACGCGTGGACGCCATGGCGCGCCGTGGCGGCGCGCATTCTGTGGCACGCGTATCTCGCGCAGCGCGGACGCTCTATGCCGTGACCGGTCGGACCTCTTCAATAAACGTTTCGCCCAACGGCGGCACGCATGTGGCGTAGTACGGCGCGGAGTCGCGCCGCGCGGCGAGATCGGCCTCGCGAATGCGAACGACCTCCGCAACGTACGCTCCGACATGGCCCAACCCGCTGCGCATCATCCCGCTTGCGACGCCCAGTCCCGTCGGAGCACCGCGTACTCCACCACATCCTCGTACATCTCACCCTTGAGGTATCGCTCACGATGCAGCCCCGCGCGCGCCATGCCCACCTTCTCCATCACCCGACCCGACGCCGGATTGCGCGGAAGATGCGACGCTTGGACCCGATTGAGATCCAAGGCGTCGAACGTGACGGCCGCCCTCGCCCCCACGCGGCACGGTGCGTGGCAATCCACGACTCGGCTATACCGTCGCCGAACGGATGCGGAATGGTCAGGGTCATCGCTGCAACCTCTGCCGCGCCCGCGAGCTGCTGCGCGGCGGACGCATCGGACAGTTGGAACGGCCGGAGGATGAGGCGCGGTGTGTGGAGCGTGGGTTGATCCATATGTAGAATTTCCAGTGACGGGGTGCGACCTTGAGCGCGCTTCACGCGCGTTTCCGCGTGCCCGCTACTCGTGGCGGATAGCGTCGATGGGATCGAGACGCGCCGCGCGGCGTGCCGGGTAGGTGCCGAACACCAGCCCCACCAACGCAGCGCTGACGACCGCCACCAGGATCGTGCTCCAGGAGACGCTCGCCTGGATGCCCATGCCCGGCAGCTTCGCGCGCATGAGCGCCGTGATGCTGAAAGCGGCCGTCAGTCCGAGCGCTACGCCAAGCGCGCTCCCAAGTGAGGCAATCGCCACCGCTTCCGCCAAAAACTGCGAGAGCACATCGCCGCGAGTCGCCCCGACCGCTTTGCGGATACCGATTTCGCGCGTACGCTCGGTGACGGAGGCGAGCATCACGTTCATGATGCCAATGCCACCCACGAGCAGCGAGATCCCCGTGATCGCACCCATGAACAGCTTGAAGAGCAGGATTCCCTGTGCCGCCTGCTCGACGCGCGATGTGTTGGAGCGCAGCCGCGTGGTGCCGACGCCGAAACGCGCATCCGCCCATCGCGACACGCGCGCGCGCACCGAATCGGCCATCAGCACGTCCGCGAACTTGGCCTGCAGCCCGACAGGGCGCGCGCGTACCGACGGCGGCAACGCGCGGTTGACCGTGGCGAGACTCACCCACGCGCTTTCGTCGGTCGCCGAATCGGCGGTGATGCCGCGCACGGTGAACGGTGTGCCTTCGAGCAGCACCGTACGGTCGATCAGCGCCGAGGGCGAAGGGAGCGAATCCGCCTCGGCATAGCGTGCGGCGAGTGCCTGCGACAGCACCACGCGCGGTGTCGCAGTGTCATC
This sequence comes from Gemmatimonadales bacterium, assembly GCA_038212625.1. GTDB lineage: Bacteria > Gemmatimonadota > Gemmatimonadetes > Gemmatimonadales > Gemmatimonadaceae > Gemmatimonas. The sequence continues at coordinate 15,732 of JBBQUH010000050.1, forward strand.
GACATCGTCCGCGTTGAGCATGCGGCCGGCCGTGATGGGAAGTTGCGCCATGTCCTGCCAGCTTTCCGTGATGCCCCACACGGCGACCATGCGTCGCACGCGTCCCCGTTGGTCGGTGGCCTCCGCGCGCCCGGTGATCTCGCCGGTCAACCCCGCGAGTCCGTCGATCCTGGCGGCCTCACGTACATCGGCCACCGTAAAAACGGGAAACGTGTCGAGTGCAAACTGCTGGCCGTCCACGTCCTCGGTGGTAACCGGCACCACGGAAAAGAACAGCACACTGGTAGTGGCGTCGAGTTGCTCGCGTATGGTGGCTTCCATGCCATCGCCCACGGAGAGCACGGCTACCAGGGAGCCGACACCAATGATCACGCCGAGTGTGGAGAGAACGGTGCGCAGCGGATTGGCGCGCAACGCGTCGATGCCGACGCGCAGATTCTGTTGAAGCGTGGAGGAGGACATGGCGCGGCGTACGCCAGCCGGCGACCGGGAGTTTCAGCGGGAGCCCGCCTGAGACCCAGCGCGGACCAATGATGGGCCAGCGCCGAGCATGCGTAACCTCACCACCTTCGCAGTCCATTCAAACGTCAGTCGCTCCAGTTCGCCAGGTCGAGTAAATCCACGATGGCGGCGAGATCAATGGGGCCGTAACAGTGCGGATACAGCTCGCCGCTGGCCGGCTTGGGCGTGCTCGACGGCAATGATGCTGGCGGTTCGTAGCGCAGCGGAGCGGACAGCTGTGTCGGATCGATCACCAGCAGCACGAGATCCGGTACGCCGGCGAAGTAGGCCCGCGCCGTGGGCGCCACCTGATGGGTGCGCGACAGATGGATGAACCCTTCGCGCGCGAGACTCTCCGCGCGGTAGCTGCCGATTATTCGCGCGTCATTGATCGCCTGGCGCGTACAGATGTGGTACACCGTGGTGTCTGTCGGGATTGTCATACCTAGGGCCGAATGGTGCGCGTGCCGTTTTCGCCGATAGTGAAACGGTGTGCGTTTACAGAGCGGGAGGTCATCAGGCGATGATGTCACCCCGCGCCCGAGGACGCCCGCACCGCATTATCGTTCATTATGGATCGTAACGCACCCTGCCCGTGTGGCTCCGGCCGCAAATACAAGAAGTGTCACGGCGCTGCCCTGCCCCCCGAAGCGGCCGCGCTTCCCCCCGATGCGCGCGCGGAATGGATGCGCGGCGACACCGTGCTGCAGCGGCAGAAGCGTCTGGGCCAAGAGCTGCTCGACTGGGCCGAGCGCAAGCTGGGCGCGGACTGGATTGATGCGGCGCTCGATGCCTGGGGGGTGAGCGAGGATGACGATGTCGACGAGGCCGTCGCCGACCTCTTCACGACCTGGTCGCTCTTCAACTACAAGCAGACGAAGCTCGCGGCGCCGATCGCCGAGGCATGGCTTGACGATGCAGTGGGGCGCAAGGCGGATGAAGACACGCGACGCCTTGCGACCGCGGCGCTGGCGTCACCCCTTGGGCTCTGGGAAGTTGAGACCGTCGAAGCCGGCGTAGGCACGACGCTCACCGATCGGCTCAGCGATACCACGCATTTCGTGCATGAGCCAGACCTCACACACGGCCTCGGCCCGGGCGAGTTTGTGCTCGCGTACGTCATCGAGACCGATGGCGTGTGCGTGTTCTCGGGACTTCACGCCGACTCGTTGTTGCTGATAGACGGGAAGACGTTACTCGCGAGCGTTCTGGCAGAGGCAGGAGTCAGCGCGCCACCGATTCCGCGCGAGCAGCAGACTGATCCGGCGTGGCAGATGAGAGTTGCGCGGTTGTGGACCGACACGGCGGCGGCGGCGTACGGTGATTTAGACGGCTACGAGGATGAACCCGAGGACGAGAGATAGGGGCGAATGGCGGCCCGGTACGCGAACGATCGTGCGACCGGCGGTGGCTGCGTGGCATTGCCCGATGCGCTGCATCGCACGCTTGGTGATCGCGCGGCCTTGAGCTGGCCGTGGCAGTGGCTCGTTCCGGCCGCAAGCGATCAGCCGTGTCCTACTCGCGGCGCGCCGATGGTGACCGCGACACCACGCGAAACATCACGTTGCTTTTGCGCGCGGCCCAGCGTTGCTGCTCCTCGCGAAACATGCCTTCCAAGAGCCCGAGTTTCGGACGCAATCCGGCTGACAGCAATATCGTGGGCGATCGAAACGTGGCATCCGACACTTTCGCCTGCTTGAGTGACATTTCCCACCCGGCCTCGTCGGCCAGTTCACCCGGTGTATTCGTCAGTAGATCAATGCTGTCGAACGCCAAGAACTTCTTGACCAGCTCTGAGTACGTGCGCCTGGCCCGGGGCTCGAAGTCCACCATCGCGGGATCGAGCAGGAGCACGCCATGCACCTCGTTTGGAAACAGTGACGCGAACACGCGCACGAAGATCGTACCAGCAGAATGCCCGACCAGCAGGTACGGCGGAGCGATTTTCGCTTCGGTGAGTGCATCGCGTAGCTCTCGCGCGATGGTCTGTGCGTCGCGTGTTCCCGGACAGAGCTCCGACTGACCCAGACCTGCGCGATCGTAGGCGACGACCTGCGTGAACGCACTCAGCGAATCACGTAGGCGTCTCCAGGCACGGTGCCTTGAGCGGTCTCCACTTTCGAGAATGACGGTCGGGCCACCGGTCCCCGAAACGAGCAGTTGCAATTGGTGACCGTGCACCGTGATGCGCATGGTGTCAACCGATTGCGCGCGCACGAAGCTGACCGGCAGCAGGAGCAAGACGCCAACAACAAGGATGTGAATGCGACGGATGATCTGCATTGGAAACCAATCCAGGGGAACAGGTGTCGTCGCGCGGGCCGAGGTATGCAACACGAACGGGCCGTTGCTTAACTGCGCTACGTAGAACACGCGGAACGGCTCTCGGGCGAGTGGACGCAACTCGTTCACGCCAGCCCCCGCGGTGCGACATGAGGAAACCTATAGGGGCCTTGTTAGCTTTTGTAGAATCGGTCCGCCAGCTCGCTTCCCTTTTGGTTTCCCCATGTCACCCGCACTCTCCGCTGTCGTCCTCGGCGCCTCAGGATCGGTTGGCAACGCGATCATTCGTGAGCTGTTACGCAGCGGTGCGTTCGGCCGTATCGTCACACTGACGCGCGCATCGCAACCGGATCAGCTCGCTGCAGCGCAGGCGGCGCAGGTCGAGTTGCGCGAAGTGATCGTACCCACCATGACTGCGGACCGCTTGCAGTCCGCCACGGTCGAGGCCGTTCGCGCCATCGAGGTTACGGGAGACGGGGAGGTGGTGGGGCTGAGCGTGCTGGGTGTGGGTGCTGCAACGGCGAAGCTTACGATCGATCAGCATCGCGCCGTTGATGTGCAGTTGAACGTGGCCTTCGCCCTCGGGCTGGCCGCGTCGGGGCGCGTACGGCATCTGGCGTTGATGTCAGCGGTGGGCGCAGACGCGTCGGCGTCTACGGAGGGATCGGGGGCGGCGGGATCAGCGCGCTACAATCGCGTGAAAGGCGAAGCCGAAGCGAGGGTGATGGCGACTGGGCTGCCCGTCGTGAGCATCTTCCGACCGGCCATCATCATCGGGTCGCAGCACACGCCGTGGCTGCTGGAGAAAGTCCTGCCGATGCTCGCGTTCGTGACACCGGCGAAGTTCCGGTCTATTTCCGTCGAAGAGATCGCGAAGGCGATGGTCGCGACATCGCGGCGGACGCCGGCGGCGTCGGCAATCTATCACTACACGGAGATGATGGCGTTGAATCGTAACATATCGGCCTGAGTCGCGTGACAGGACACCGTCATGTGCGCGCGCCCTTCACCTTAGGCGGCTGGAACAACCGCTGCTGCGAGGCCCGATCGAGCGGCGGCGGAGAAGAGGAGCATCGCGTTTTCGATGTAATGACCGCGCCAATCGTATCAGTCGGTGCGGCGTCCCGCTCGGTGCGACAACGGGTCGACCAGCATTACGAAACCACCTCGCGAAAGGAAATGCAATGCTCGCCTGCACGGAGCAGAACGTAAGGTGATTGCCAGATGCACCGCTGCCACTCGAGAGCGCAAGACCGTTTGCACGAACACCGTCGCGACTGCTTTGTGAGACGTGTCGCTGGTGCCTGCATCTCGGTTGTGGGCACGGCCGGGCATCCATGCGGCACCAGTCCACGCGCGTCCTCGGTATGCATCTACGGACCTGCGCGTGCGCGAACGCATGATGGTCGGTTCGCCCCCTCCACCACCCATCGGCCGTGCTGTCCCTTCTCGTTCGTCTGCTGCGTCCCGTCCCGATCGACGGTTGGAGTGCGGCGTCCCTCCTGCTGGTCCCGCGACTGGTCTGCGGTTACCTGCTCACTGCGGAATTTGGCGCCGACAAGTTCGGTCTGCCGTGGTCGCCCGCCGACCACAATCTGCGCCTATTTGAAGTTGCGTACTGGTTCCCGAACGACGTCGCTGCGTTCGGCGGATTGTTCGCCGTGTTCCCGCGCCTCTTCGCCTGAGTGGGGGCATTTGCTGAGGGAGTGGGTGGCGTGGCGCTGCTGTTGGGCCTCTGCGTCCGGCCATTCGCAGTCCTCATTGCCTGCACCATGCTCGTTGCCATGTTCTTTCAACAATGGCGCGCTGGACTCTGGAATATGCTCCCAGCGTTGGGCTACACCTGGGTGATGCTCTACATTTTCGTGTTGGGCGCGGGCCGGCTCAGTCTCGATGCGCTCCTCGCTCGACGGCTGGACCGATGAAATTCTACGCCACGCGGACGCTGGCGCCGACGGTCGGTGTGTTGTCAGGGGGTGGATGCGTCCAGCCCGCATTCGACCGCATGATTACCTATGAGCTGGATGTCTCCCGCGTGCCGGGCGTACGGACCGTCGGCGTGCGCGGGGCTGATCGGCCGCTCAGTTGGGATCAGGACGTCGCCATGCGGCCTGTCGTGCCAGAGTCGTTGTACGTCGTGACGGTCACCTACCACACCGGGTACCTCGCGACCGACGTCAAGTTCACCGTCAATGGCGAGTTTGAGTTGGCCGAGCAGGAGAACAGACGCGTCCGGGTAGTACCTACCGTCACGGGCGGAGACACCACCGTCGTTCACGCGGTCTTCAACCAACGCCAATGACGCCGCGACTAGACTAGGCCCCGCCGTTTATCGGTCTTTCGGGCTCGAACATAGTAAGGGGCGTGATTCGCTCACGAGTGCTCTCAAGACGTATGCTCGCGGTGCTCGCCGTTCACGTTCTCCTGGTCAGCGCACCGCCGCTGGACGAGCGGATGAGTGAGGATCTCGACGGTGACATGTTTCTCCCAGCCGCACTTGCCGCTGGATACGACCGTGCTCGTCTCCGGTGACTCGCATCGCTAGTGCGTGGCGAGGTGGCGCTTGGTCGACGTGCTGAAAGCGTGACAGTTAGTGGACCGCCGTATCGAGCCCGCAGGTGTCGAACGGAGGTTGCTGCTGACGGGTGACGTTGACGCTTGGCGAACCGGATGGCCGTGGTTACTCACTACGTCGTTCTGTTCCCTGAACGGGTTCATGCAGGGAATGATCGACGCCAAGCCGTTGACCATGTTTTTCGCCTCCATCGGTCGAGTCCCTATGGAGCCATCCAGCACCAGATCGGTCAGCGCTAACGGTGGAAAGGCTGGCCGTCTTCGAAGCCCGCGTGAGACTGTACGAACACGATTCCGATCGCGCCACAGCCTCACGCCTGTCTCCTGCATGACGTACGACTTGCCTTCACCGGGGAAATGTGAGACACTCGTTGGATGACAACGACCCCGACGGTTGGCGGACTCATTGAAATGGCGCGCGCCCCATCCGTTTGGGCGCGCCCGGATCCGGCGCTCGCTGCCGCCGGCATCGAGGGTGAATTCGTCGTCGCGCGGGTTCGGATCGTGGCGATGGGGCTGCTCCTGCTTGCCCCGACCTGGAATATCCTGCACGATCCCGGCCAGGCCATCTACGTTACCGGTTTTATTGTCACGCTGGTGGCCGCCTGCGTCTCCGTGGGGATCTGGTGGCTCCTTCGCGATGGGCGCTGGCGACCTTGGGTTGGCTTCGCGTCGAGCGCGTTTGATGTGTCGATGGTGACGCTGGCGCTGATCAGCTTCCTTGTCGTGGCCTCACCAATGGTGGCGCTCAACTCCACGGTCACCTTCGAGATGTACTTCCTCGCCATCGTGGCCACGAGCTTGCGCTACGACGCGCGTATTTCTCTCGTGATCGGCCTGCTGACGGTTGTCGAGTTCGGCTCTCTCTGGTGGTTTGCCGCGGCGAACTACAACCTGTATGATCTCGCGTTGGTCGGCTCCTCTGGAGCCTACTCGGCCGTGGATCTATCCACGCGCCTCATCCTGCTCGGCGTCGCAACGCTGCTCTCCGTCACCATCGTGCAACGCGCGCAGCGGCTGCTCCATCTCGCGTCGCGTGATCGACTGACGGGGCTGTTCAACCGTGGTCACTTCGATCGTGCACTGGTCACGGCTCTTCACACCGCAGCGCGAAGCGGCGAGCCGCTGGCGCTGGCGCTACTGGATATCGATCACTTCAAGCGGATCAATGACGATCACGGTCATGAGTGCGGGGACCGCGCCCTGCAACAGGTGGCCGAGCTGCTTGCCGCTCGCATGCGCCGGACCGACATCGTCGCCCGCTACGGGGGCGAGGAGTTTGTCGTGCTGATGCCCGCGACGACGCTTGCCATGGCACTGGCACGCATCGAGCAGCTGCGGCAGGAGGTTGCCATGACGCCGATAAACGTCGGCCGCAACGAAATGCTTCGAGTCAGCTTCAGCGCTGGCGTAGCTGGAACGCCCGACGATGATCTGGACGCCGACGACCGGAGCCTCATGAGCATTGCCGATCAGCGCTTGCTGACGGCGAAGCGGAATGGTCGTGGACGTTCCGTCGGCAGCGAGACCGCGCTGAGACCAGAGCGCGCTGCCGGGTAGGAACGATCATACGCGGTTCCAGTACGGCAACCGGGGTGCACGGCCGCGAATGCAATTGGCAGATTGCTGTCAAGCAAGCCCCTGCGGCGACCGCTGCTCTACAGCGACTTACCCTGTTGGCGCGCCACTTCACTCACTGCGCCAGCGCCGTCCGAAACCACGCCCCATGCTCAGCCCCCGCCTCGCGGTCAATCATCGCGAGCACCAGTGGCGTTGTGCGCAACGGCTCCGTCATGAAGCGCACCAGCAGCGCATCCATGCGTGATTCCCCGATGCGCGCTTCGAGGTCGGCCAGGAGCGCGGGCGCTTTTCGTATCGCGGTTCAAGTACTCCACGCACTGCGCCGTACTGATGCGCAGACGTTGACGAATCGGCTCCGGGGCACCGATGTCGTGCGTCCTCGCGCGCGCCATGACTCCCGTCTGCAAGCAACGCGACGCGGCCAGGAGGATTGATTGTCGAGGCATGCTGAGCCGCGGCTGATGGGCGGAGGGGTTGGGAGCAGCCGTCCGGTCGTTTTGTAGCGGCGAAACGTTGCAGCGGTGCAGGAGATCCATCGCGTGTTGCACCTTCTTGGCGGAGGGCCGATGTCGCGCCGAGGCTGCTTCGGCGTCGGAACCTGGTGGGCGCAGTGAGGGTTCGACTCTTGAGTCCTCCTCCGCAAGCACACCGGCCACCAATTCCGCACTCATGCCACTCCGCCCCACTACGTGGCACCTCCCACGCGCCACCCTTCGGCTCCTGCCGTCCCTATTTCTCGTGCTCGGCGTGAGCGGATGGTCCACACCCGTTCAGTCAAAGGTACCCATGCAGATGACGCTATTCAATTTCGACCGCGCCGATGAAGCAGAGTGGAACGTGGTCAACGACGGCGTGATGGGCGGTCGCTCGGCGGGCTTCGTGTCGGTGGAAGATGGCGCCCTCCGCTTCACCGGCACGCTCGTCACGCAGGGCGGCGGCTTCACGTCGGTGCGGGCAAAACGTGTGATCGACCTGACTGGCCAAGTAGGGCTCGAGCTCCGCGTGCGCGGCAGTGGCCGACAGTTCGAAATCGAAGTGGACGACGGTCTGCGCACCTACGGGCGCAACGTGTCCCGTCGCGCGCCGTTCGCGTCATCTTCGGAATGGACGCTCGTGCGCGTGCCCTTCGCTTCGCTGCGGAGCACTATTTTCGGCCAGTCGGTGAATGCGTCGGCGATTGACCTCTCGCGCATTCGCGGCGTGGGGTTGTATATGGCGGACGGGAAGGACGGGGCGTTTCGATTGGAGGTGGATTATGTGCGGGCGTATGGTGCGGGGGAGGAGTAGGATGCTGTGGCAGAGCAGCACTTGCTCTCTCGACATTGTGACCTACCCCTCCGCGCCGCTGGCGTCCTAATTCATTCTGCGCAGGTGACCACGATCTCCATCGGAGTGAAAATGCCGCCCGTTAAAAAACTGACGAGCTGATTCGGAAACGACAGTTGGGTATCGACCTTTGCCACGCCCTTCGTGCACTTACTCGTCGTGGACACCGTAGACGGTGGCACAAGACCATAGACCCACCCGGCGGCCCACTTCTTCTCAATCTTCTCGGTCGACGGCTTGGCGCCGGTTTCGATCGATGCGTGGTAGCATCCAGTCAACAACACGCTTGCAAGGGCAGCGCTCACGATTCGCCGAGCCACGTTCTCTCCTAGCCTGTGCGGGGGACATCCACCGTGCGCAGTCGCGCACCGTGGTACTTCCAGCGTCGAACCGGCCGTTCTCGAGTTCGATGCACAGACGCTCGTTCTGACTCCGCTTTGCGACGCACCGACATCTTGCTGTCAGCGGAACAACCGGGCAAGGTCTGACGGCGCTTTTTAGCGCTTGGGTGCATCGATTGCCGACATGCAAAGCGGAGGCGTGCTGCGATGTTCTCGCGCTCCCCATCTGGCAGGTCGTCGACGAACTCCCCTGTGTCGCAGGATACCGATGCACCAGGCCGCTGCCGTCTGGCAATGAGCAGCCAGTTCCATGATGCTGAGTACGTGCGGCACCGAGCGCCGGCGCGCCAGGCACGGCCTTGCCCAGCAACTGCGCCAAAGCCCGAGACGGGAAGCTCACCGCCGTGAGCGGGTGCTTACCCAACCAGCGGGTACGGACTCCTGCGACGCCGCCCAGGGAAACCAGGGCTGCAGTCGTCGGCCGGGGCTTCCACGACAGCGGCAACACCAGCGGCGCACCCGGTTCGCGTGCCTCCACCAAGACCAACAGGCGCGTGGCGCTCTGCAGGGGCTCGGCGGCGTCGCTGCGGCCTTCGGGAAGAAACTGCTTGGCCCGTTTGCCCCCAGCGTCACCGATGCAGTCGACCCGTCGACCGATGAACTCCGGCTTATCAGGGGATACGCAACATCTTCAGGAGCCGAAGTCCCGCTTCACATGCCATCGGTTGAGGATGCGCCAAGCGATGCGAATCCTCGAGCTACGCCTGGTACACTGCAACCGACTTTTTCAGTAATCTGTTAAAACTGCGTGGCGCTCGCGTTCTCCCACGCCCGCGACATGCCCGTCGTGGACGGATCCGTGAACAACTGGCCGCGTGTGAGCTGTGGGTAGATGTCGGCATAACTGCGGATCTCCATGGCGCTCACACGCTTCATGATGAACCACGGCTTGAGATCCTGCGGTCGCTGCAGCCCCGCCGCGCCGAGCACTTCGAAGAAGCTCTTGACCGTTTCGCGATGATAGCGCGTGACCCGGTGCGACTTGTCGCCCACGTGTAACCCGCCCACGAGTGCAGGATCCTGCGTCGCGACGCCGGTAGGACACTGATTGCTGTTGCAACGCAGCGCCTGAATGCAGCCGATCGCGAACATCATCGCACGGGCCGCACTACACATATCGGCGCCGAGGGCGATCTTGGTGGCCATCGAGAAGCCGGTGTTGACCTTGCCCGAGGCAATCACGCGGATGCGGTCGCGCAGTTCAGTGGCCACCAGGGCGTTGTGCACGAACGACAATCCTTCGTTAAGCGGCGTACCGACCGAGTCGGAGAACTCGAGCGGTGCGGCACCGGTGCCGCCTTCGCCCCCGTCCACTGTGATGAAGTCCGGCGTGATCCCGGTGGCCATCATGGCCTTGATGATGCCAAGGAACTCGTGGCGCTTGCCGACACAGAGCTTGAAGCCGACGGGTTTGCCGCCCGATGCGTCGCGCAGGCGTTTGACGAATTGCAGTAATTCCGTTGGCGTCGAGAACGCCGTGTGGGCAGGCGGCGAGATCACGTCATGACCGGGTTCCACGCCTCGGATCTCGACGATTTCCGGCGTGAGCTTTGATGCCGGGAGGATACCACCGTGTCCCGGCTTCGCGCCCTGCGACAGTTTGATCTCGATCATTTTCACGTTCGGCAGCGTTGCACGCTTGGCGAATTCGGCTTCGCTGAACTGTCCATGCCGATCGCGCGCACTGAAGTAGCCGGTACCGATCTGCCAGATGATGTCGCCGCCCGGCTCGAGATGATACGGACTGAGGCCACCCTCGCCGGTGTTGTGCGCGAAGTTGCCCATCTTCGCGCCGGTGTTGAGCGCGAGCACCGCATTCTTGCTGAGTGATCCGTAGCTCATGCCGGACACGTTGAACACCGATGCCAAGTACGGTTGGCGGCAATCGGGTCCGCCCACCGTCACGCGTGCGTGTGCATCGTCGGGATGTGCCGGCGCCAGGGAATGATTGATCCACTCGTAGCCGGTCGCGTATACGTCCTTCTGCGTACCGAAGGGGAGTGTATCCAGTTCACCCTTGGCGCGCTGATAGATCAGCGACCGATCGTTACGGCTGTAGGGTCTGCCGTCACCGTTCGACTCGATGAAGTACTGATTGATCTCAGGCCGGATTTTCTCAAGCAAATAGCGCGCGTGTCCGAGGAGCGGAAAGTTGCGCTTGATGGCCTGTTTGGTTTGCAGCATGTCGGCGACACCACGACCGATCAGCGGCAGGAGGATGACCAAGGCCAGCGACGCCGGTAACCAGAAAACGGAGGCCGCCGCCACGGCCAGCAGCACGACCACCGAGAGGATGACGAATTGGGTACGCATGTCAGGGAGTATCGTCAGCTGGGCGCCGGATGGT
>JBBQUH010000051.1:0-26675 GCA_038212625.1 Gemmatimonadales bacterium
GCGGGCGGTGGTGCTCACGGCCGCGTATCAGGCCACACCGCACCGCTTCGTCAATCAACCACCCGTTCCGGCCGCCCTGCCCACGGCCGCTTGGATCAACCCGCCCGCACCACCGCCGACCGCACCCGCTGCTCAGTAAACTGTACCCGCCTGGTGTCTCAAAATCATTGACAGGTTCCGCAGCGCAAACGCCCTGTGCTGGCACGCGCGGCCTGAAACGCGCTGCACAGAAGCGTCGTCGGCAGCACCGGTCGCTTCGTTCAAAACCGCGTTTCCTCGTGCACTATCCCATCGCGGAATAGCCCCGGCACTACCCCGCCTCAAGCGCAACAACCATTCACCAATTCCGCCGTCACCCAAAGAAACTCTGAGCTCTTAGCTCTGAGCTCTTAGCTCTGAGCTCTTAGCTCTTAGCTATTTCTTCACCGGCGCCGCCACCGAAGCGCTCGGTGAGCGGAGACGCTCGCGGCGCACTTTGTCGCGGCGGTCGTTCATGTCCTTGGTGATGCGCCGGAATTCGGCCTCACCCATGGAGCGTTCCGACATGCGCATGATGTCGGCGCGCGAAGCGGCGATGCGGCGGTCGGCGTCCATGCGGGACATGTTGCCGGACATGTTGGCGGCGGTTGCTGCGTTGAGGGGCAGCAGTCCGAGCAGCGCGTTGGGGATCATCACCTTGCCGAGGCGAATACCCTGCTGATCCCAGCCCCATTTGTCGCCGTTCTTTCCGGTTTTGGTCCAGTCGCCGGGGGCACGGCCGTATTTGCCTTGCGCACGCGCCAATGAGTCGAGGGAATCGCGGGCGGTCGTGATGACATACGCCATGATGCTGTCGAGGTTGTCGGCTCCGTCGCGCGCGGTGCGCGCAGAGCCGGTGCCGTCACCGGGCGTGCCGTTCCACACCCGCTCGTCGTTGTAGCCCGGGCGAACGCCCTGCACGTTGGGGTCGAGCGCGCCAATACCGTTACGAGCAGTGCGCACGCCACCGCTGCCGCCTGTGTCCCGCGGAGCGGCAGTGACTGGTGCGGCAGGTGGCGTACCGAGCACGGGACCCGTGGAAAGCTGTGGCACCGAAGCCGGTCGTGTCTGCGGCGGAGGCGGCACCACCGGTGCGGCGGGCGCTTCACGCGGCGGCTCCACGTACGTCAGACGCTCCTCCAGCGGCGGCTCGGTGTCGCCAAAGCGCAGCCAGGTCGGTATCCCTTGGCCCAACGACAGCACCCGAACCAACACCGCCACCACCACCACGTGCAGGCCCACGGCCACCAGCAGCGCGCGCGGTGAGCGCGCCGCACCGGGCTGGGTCAGTCCGCCAAGGCGCGCTCGCTCGCGGACAGCCGGGCGCGGCATGTCCGAGCGCTCGGATGCAACCTCATCTAGCGTGCCGAGCGCCGCCTGATGCTGGGCATCAGACGGTAAGTCGGCGCGCGGGCCACGAATGGATGAGCGGGGACGGTCAGACGGCATAGCCTAAATTTATACCCGGGTTTCGGCGTTAGGTGCCCGCGACCACCGGGTTGGACACCCGGCTCAGGCCAACGAGCTCCACCTCGACCACATCACCTGGATGCAATGCCTTCGTCCCGGCGGGCGTGCCAGTGGCCACAATATCCCCCGGCTCGAGCGTCAGATAACGCGAAATGTAGGAAATCAGGAACGGGATAGTGAACGCCATGTCCGCCGCCGTGGCGCGCTGGCACTCCTCGCCATTCACGCGCGTAATGAGCGTGATGCCTTGCAGATCCGCCGGCACCGGCGCCGGCACGCCGATGGGACAGAAAGAGTCCAGCCCCTTGGCGCGCGCCCATTGCCCATCGTTCCGCTGCAGATCGCGGGCGGTGACATCATTCAGCGCCACCACATGCGAGATCCCCGCCCGCGCCTCGGCTTCACTCACGTTGGTGAGCCGCGTACCGATGACGAGCGCAATCTCCCCTTCGAATTCGATGTGCGACGACACCGGATGCAGGACGATCGCCTCCCCGTCGCGAATGATCGACGACGGCGGCTTGAGAAAGAGCAGCGGTTCTTTAGGGATGTCAGTGCCCATTTCCAGGGCATGGGCCAGGTAGTTGCGGCCGACGCAGACGATCTTGGAGGGAGTGTGCATGCTCACAATTTAGCGCTGGATTCACGCGTTGTCCGCTTGGCATAAAAGTCCGACACCCGATGGCGCAACACATCCCACGCTCCGGTAGCCCGTGCGGCGGGGGGCAGACTGTCCAACAATTCGCGGCCGTAACGCTTCGTCACCACTCTGGGGTCACTCAGCACCACCACACCGGCGTCCGTGGCCGTGCGAATAAGCCGACCAAAGCCCTGTTTGAGCCGCAGGGAGGCGTGCGGCAGCATGAACTCCGCAAAGGCATTACCGCCGCGCGCCGCTATCGCCTCACACTGCGCGGCCACCATCGGCTCCGTGGGCACGCGGAACGGCAGCTTGGCAATGAGCAAACCGCGCAGCGCATCGCCCGGCACATCCACACCTTCCCAGAAGGTGGCAGTGCCGAGCAATACGGCGCGCCCCGAATCGCGGAACCGTTGGAGCAACACATCGCGCGGCTCCTCGCCGTGCACCAGCAGCGGCCACTGCCCGCCATGGCCCGACGCCCGCAACCGCTCGGCCATCTCGCGCACATCGCGATGACTGGTGAACAGCGCAAAGAGACCGCCGTCGCTGGCCGCAATCAGATCGCGCAGATGCGTTGTGACCGCATCGAAGTGTTCACGCGGCTGCTCGTTGGGCGCCGGCAAATCGGTGGGCACCACCAGCAACGCCTGACGCGGATAATCAAACGGCGACGGAAATACCGCCGTGAATGGTCGCTGCGCGGGATCGTCCAGGCCGAGACGCTGCTCGAGAAACTCGAAGCCACCATCGGTGGCCAGCGTGGCGCTGGTGATCACCGCCGTTTCTACGCGGCCAAACAGATCATCGCGCAACACCGGTGCCAGATCGAGCGGTACGCAGTGCACCGCCACGTTCCGCTCGCCGCCCGCTCCCGGCTTGCCCACGAACTCCATCCAGCGCACCACCGGCTCGCCGTCTTTCGGCATTTGCAACCCGCGATTGAGCGCGTCGCCGGCGCTCTGCATGCGCCGCGTGACGCCACGGATTTCGCCGATGAGCGGGGCCATGGCTTCGCTGCGCTTTTCGTCCGTCTCGAGCCGCTCGCGTACAAGGCGCAACCCATCGGCGAGCGCCTCGATTTCCGTGAGCAGTTCCTTGAGCGTCTCCTCAATACCGTGACGCCAAAGCTCGCGCGATTGAAACTCCTCGGTGAGTCGCATGACCGGGCCGGCCTCCTGGTCTAGCACCACCGACAACAACTCGAACAGCAGCTGCGTGCGGTCGCGCGCAGTGGCCGCGCTGGAATACATGCGATTGCGCACGAGGTCGAGACTCGCCACGCTGAGCAAATCGTTCGATCCGCCCAGCTTGGCCGCGAGCGCGGGCAGCAATCCCTTTCCTTTACGCTCCAGGCGATTGAACAAGCGGGCGATCGCGCGCCGCGTGATGGAACTGCCCAGGTGCGACGCCGCCGCGTCTTCGAGATGATGGCCCTCGTCGATGACCAACCGCGTGTACGCCGGTAGCACCGCCGCGTCTTCCCAGTTTTGCGACTGCCGACGCACGGCCACATCGGACAACAAGAGGTGGTGATTGACCACCACCACGTCGGCCATCGCCGCTTCTTTGCGTGCCTTGAACAAAAAGCACTTCTCGTAGTACTCGCACTTGAGCCGACCACAGAGGTCAGGCTCCGCCGCCACTTCATCCCACACATCAGGACGCGGCGGTGTGGGCAGATCGGCCAACGAGCCGTCGCGGGTGCGCTCGGACCACGCGGCAATCTGCTCGATATCGCCTGCCCCACTTTCGTCAAACAACGCGGCGCCAGCGCCTCGCGCTTGCTGCAGCCGCAAGAGGCACAGATAGTTGCGCCACCCTTTCAACAACGCGAAGCGCACCGGCTGATCAGTGAGCGCCCGTTGCAGAAACGGCAAATCTTTTGCCACCAACTGCTCCTGCAACGTGATCGTGTTGGTGCTCACGATGGTGCGTTCCCCGTTCGCTGCCGCCCACCGTAGCGCCGGCACCAAGTACCCCAGCGATTTACCCACCCCCGTGCCCGCCTCGAGCAGCGCCACGCCCCCGTCGTTGAAGCAGGCCGTCACAGCCGCCGCCATTGCGCGCTGACTGGGGCGATCTTCGTAGCTCCGTGAGCCGGTCATGGCGCGCATGGCTTGCGCCACCGCACCGTGCGGCCCAAGCACCACATCCACATCGTCGAGCGACACATCAACCAGCTCGGCCACCTTGGGTACTTCCACCACCACGTACAGCCGCTTGGCCTCATTATCCACGATAGCGAAGCCTACGCCGCTATCATGAAACCGCGCCGCCACTTCCATGTCGGCCTGACTTGGCACCAGCAGCCCGGACGGATGATTGTGCACCAACATCTCACCACGCGCAGCCACGCCGGGCAGCGCGAGTACACTGCGCACATCACCGCGGGCCACAACGCGCGCGTGCGAAATCATGTGCTGCTCGTCGAGCGTACAGACGAAGCACACTTCGTTACCGCCGGCCAGCGTGATGGCCGTGCGCATGGCAGCCGACGCAGGGCGCAGCAGCCTCGCCTCGCCCGCAAGTACCTTAGTCACCCGTCACGCTCACGTCTTCCGCGGCTTCTTCTTCGCAGCGGGGAAGAGGACGTTGTTGAGGATCAGGCGATAGCCCGGCGAGTTGGGTCGCAGTGACAGATCGGTGGGAGGGCTACCAATGGCGTGCTGTGCATCCTCGGGGTCATGGCCGCCCAAAAACGTCCATGAGCCCTTGCCGTAATCACCGTGCAGATACTTGGTCCACGGCGCGCCCTCTTCGGTGGCAAGCACCGTCACGCCTGGCTTGATCACGGCGCGATTGAAGCTGGTGGTCACGCCATAGAAATCGGGGATGACCGTGCGGTGATTCTGCACGAGCATCGCCGCCACGGGATCGAGTTTGGCAGAAAATTCGAAAAGCGTGAACATGCCCAACGGCTGACGACGCGCCGGCACGTTCACCTGATGACCGTCGATGTCGCTGAGCGCGTTGATGTACGGCGAAGGCTCGATGTGCGCGCCGCTGAATGCCAGCGATTTCGTCCAGTCCATGCGCGCGTCGGCATCGGCCGCCGGTGGCGTACCGTCGGAGAACGGACCGGCAATGTCGACCGCAAACGCCGCGATCGCGAGATCCAGCGATTCGGTCGCGCCACACATGGCGAAGAGAAAACCCCCACGATCCACGAAGCCACGAATGGCTTCTGCTACCGCCTTCTTGGCCGCCGGCACGTCGGCCTTCCCGAATTTGCGCGCGGTGGCCATGTCACGCTCACGCTGTTGCACAAACCACGGCGCATCGCGGTAGGCGAGATAGAGCTTGTTGAACTGCCCCGTGAAATCTTCATGGTGCAAGTGCACCCAGTCATACTTGGAGAGATCGCCCGTCAGCACTTCGTCGTCCCACACAGAAGAGAACTCGATGCCGGCGTACGTCAGTGCCAGCGTCACGGCGTCGTCCCAGGGCGGTTGATTGACCGGCCGGTAGATCGCGATCTTGGGCGCCCGTTCCAGCACCACGACGTCCATGTTGCCGCCGGCAATCTCGGCGCGCGCCGCTGATACGCCGGCATCGGTAATCGGCTCCACACTGACCCCATCCAGCGCGGCTCGGCGACGCAGGTCGGCGCGGTCGGGCAGCAAAAACGCGCCGCCCCGGTAGTTCAAAAACCACTCCGCCTTTTGCCCCGTCTGCAGCGCGAGGTAGGTGACGCCGTACGCCTTGAGGTGATTGCGCTGGCCGTCGTCCATTGGCACAAGGAGAAACTGCGCAGACAGTGGGCGCGCTATCGCCGTGATCACCACGGCGGCGACCACACTCGCTTTAACCGCATGTGGAACGGCAACGGACAGCAGCCGGGTGAGGCGCCGGAACAGCCTAAGCAGTCGCATACCGCAATCTACCGGAACGCGCGCGGGAATTGTGATGCCGACTCGCTGGGTGGCACCTGACCACGTAGCTGCTCCAACTCGCGACGCGCCTGCGGGAGCAACGCGCTGGTGGGATACTCGATCAGCAACCGTTCCAGTCGTGCGGTCGCGCTGGGAATGTCGTTGGCGGCGCGGCGCGCGCGCGCCGAGGCGAGCAGTGATTCGGCGGCCTCGGGGCTGGTGGGCCAAGTGGCGATGACCCGATCCCAGAGCGTCAGTGCCGTGGGCGCGTCACTGAGGCGCGCGCCCAATCCGAGTAGCGCCGGGGCCGCATCGGCGAGCGTATCGGCGAGCGCCACGAAGGCTTTGGCCGCCCTCGCACTGTCGCGCTGCGCCAAGAGCAGAAACGCGCGTCCCAAGGCCGGCGACTGCGCCGTGCGGGTACGTGCCAGCAGCCCGAGCGCATCGACGAGCGTGGCCCGCTGCGTGGCGGCGCGCACGAGGCGCTTGCGTGCGGTGACTAAATCGCCCTCGTAAAGCGCAAACCAGCCGGCGGTTTCGTCGTCGTCTTCGAGGTCGGTGCCCTGCACCGCCGCTTTCGCTCGTGTCAGATCGCCGGCTCGGAGGTACGCCGTGACCAGTGGGCGCGCCATCGCTTCACGCGCCTGCGGATCGAGCTGCTTACTGGCGGCATCGAGGCGCTGCTGCGCTTCGGCGGGACGTCCCAGTTCGCCGAGGGCGGCGATTTCGATGGGCAGCAGCGTCTGCAGCCGGATGACGTCGCGGTTGGTCGTTGCGACGCCGGTAGTACCGTTGGTGCCGTTCTTCTCCACATTCGTGGTAGGGCGCCGCACAATCACCAGCGCGCCATCAGCGTCATCGGCATTCAACGCAGCCTGCGCGGCCCTCTGCTGCGCCTCCAGATCGCCACGTCGCTCAAACACCGCACTCCACGCATCCCGCGCCACGAGCCACGACTGCGCCACTTCGGCGCGTTCGCCGAAGGCACGCCACGACGCCGCGGTCGAGTCATCCGGTTGTACCGACGCGATGGCGGCCCAGGCGCGACGCGGTTCGCCCCACGAGAGTTCGAGCGCCGAGAGAAGACGTCGCGGCAGCAGCTGCACCGGGTTGGCCAGCAATACGGTGCGGATCGAATCGCGCGCCTCGGCGGGGGCCCGCTGCAACCCGTACAGTGCGGCGGTTTCAAGATACGGTTGATCGGCGAACGATTCCCGGAAGGCCACGGCGGCCGCCTGCCAGCGGTTGAGCGCCACATGCAACTGCGCCACTTCGCCCGACAGCATCCCCGCCGCACCCAACAGACGGCCGGCGTCGGCTAGTACGGAGTCGGCCGCTTGCGCACGCCCTTGCGCCAGCAGGAGCCGAGCGTATTCGCGGTACGGCGCGCCATCGTTGCCGGCGGCACGACGCCACATCGCAAAGCTCTCGCGGGCTTCGTCATCACGTGCCAGCGCCACCAGGCTACGCAGCTGAATGCTGTGCGCCGTGGGATCGGTGGGGCGGATGGTGAGCACGCGTCGCACCACGGGCAGGATCGAATCCCGCGCGCCCATTTCTGCCCACACGCGTTCCAGTCCGAGCAGCGCGAGTGCCACCCGATCCCCGTCGGATCCACCGGGGATGAGCGCACGTTGCAACACCTCGCGATATGCGCTGGCTGCGACCACCAGTTGACCGCGATCCTCCGCGTCGAGTGCGCGCGAGAGCGGATCGAGGGTGTCGGCGGCGGCACCGGCGGATGCGGTGGCCGTGCGGCCCTGCGCACCAGCGGCACCCATCGCGCTACCCAGCACGAAGACGGCAGTCAGCAACGCAAACCCGAACCGGTTACGGCGGTGTCGTGCCATTGAGCTTGCGGAAGTATTCGATCACCAGTCGCCGGTCATCGGCGCCGAGCCCACGGAGTTCACTCCAGGTGGGCGGCGAGAACTTGTTGGCCGCCTTGCCAGACGCTGAGCCATCCACGCGCCCCGTGACGCCATTGCCATCGGCCGCTTTCGCTTCTCGCGGGCCCTGATCGTCGCGTTCGTCTTGTTCGAGGAACCGGCCGGCATCGAGCAGGCGGCGATATAATTGCTGCTGCCGCGCCGCCACGTTGGGATCGATTCCGCCGCGCTCTATCTGCTGCGCCAACGTCTGCGCTTCTTTCGCCAGCGCGTCGGTGCGTCCGGTTTCGTCCGCATCGGACACGTCGGTGAGCGTGCGTGCCACTTCGCGCTGCTGCCGCGCGAGCAAACGCGCCTGTTGACGCGCCGCTTCACCCTGCGCGCCGCCGGGCAACAGGTTCAGCCCCTGCATCTGTGAGTTGAGCTGTCCCTGCTGCTGCGCGAGCTGCTTGAGCTGCTCCATCATCTCGGAGAAGCCCGAGGCCGACTGCGCGTTATTCACCTTCTCGCGATCGCGCACGAGCGAGCTGAGCGCTTGATTGAGCGCTTCGGTCGCATCCTTCATGGCGTTCTGCGCCTGCGCGCTCCCGCCACCCGACTGACCCTGTTGCTGCGTGGCCTGCGACGCCTGCTGCACCCGGCGCTGCGCTTCGGCCATCGCTTTCTGCGACCGCTGCGACAACAACGACGACGCGCGCCCGGCCTGCTCGAGTCGCTCGGCGGCCTGCTGCACGCCCTGCTGCACCGCGCTCTGTTCGCCCTGCATCCCCTGCGCGCCCTGCTGCCGCGCCTTCTGCTCGAGCTCCGCCTGCTGGCGCGCGAGCTGCATGGTTTCGTTGATCGACTGGTCGAGCTGCTGTGAGAGATCCTGCTTCCACGCGTCCACCTGGGCTTCGCGGGCCGCCTTCAGCTGCTCCGCTGCCTTGTCCATCGCGTTCGCGGCCTGCCGCGCCTGGTCACCACCAGACTGCTGTCCGCCCCCCTGCTGGCCCTGTTGGCCCTGCCCTTTGCCCTGCTGGCCTTGGCCCTGTTCACCCTGTTGCCCCTGCTGGCCTTGCTGGCCCTGCTGGCCAGCCTGCGGCTGGCCCTGCGACTGGTTGGCCGGAGACGACTGCTTGCCGGCCTGATCGCCACCTGATTTCTGGTTGGGTTGCGTGCCCTGCTCCGAGCCTTGGTCTTTCCCACCCGCCGCCTTTTGCGGCTGCCCATCGGCGCCGACGTCTTTTCCGGGCTCACCTGCCTTCTTGGCGGAGGAATCAGCGTTGCCCGCGTTTTGCGGCCCCGGCGGCTGGCCATTCTGCGGCTGCCCTGGCTGTTGTTGTCCCGATTGCGGCTGTCCGTTCTTTGGCTGCCCGTTTTGTGGCTGCGCATTTTGCGGCTGGCCCGGCTCCGCGTTGCGATTCGCCTCTGCCGCTTTGCGCATTGATTCGGACGCCTGGTTCACCATCGGCTCCGCCGCGCGCGTCTTCGACGCTCCGGGCTTCGCACCCGCGTCATCGAGACGCTTGGCGAGCTGCTGCACGTCTTGCTCGAGGTTACGGCTACGATCCGCCAGTTCCTGCTGCTCCGACCGACGCGGCGGATTGCCCGATTTGCGATCCATACGATCGGCCAGCTGCTTCTGCGCCGACGCTAATTCCTTGGCCTCGTCGCGCAGTGTCTGCATGGCGCCCTCGAGGGCCGCTCGTTGCAGCATCTCGGCGCTTTTTTCCAGCTGCTCGCGCATCTGCTTCTGCTGTTCGGCCAGCTGCTCCATCGAGCGCTGTGCCTCGGCACCACTGAGGCGTTCGGTGCTCTTGTTGAGCGCATCGAGCTGCTTCTGCATTTCGGGGGTGAGCGCTTCGCGCAACATTTTCTGCACATCGCGCATCCGGCCCGCCAGCGCGGTGTCGAGCGCGTTCGCATTTTTGAGCCGTGACTCCAGCTCCTTGGCACTCATGCGCAGCGAGTCCACCTTGGCGCTCAACTGCTGCTGATCGCGTGCCAGTTGCTTGGCTTTTTCGGCGGCCGCAAAGGTCATGGACTGACTCTTGCCCGCTTCGCTTTTGGCGCCGTTGGGCGGCGACTGCTCTGCGGTACCGCCCTTCATTTCGCGGCTGCGTGAGGCGTCGGCGGTGTTCTGCTGCAGACGCTTTTCCTGCAGTGCCAACTGCATGGCGCGGGACGCCAGCGAGTCGGCCAGCGACCGGGCCATCGCGCGCTGTTCCGACAACGTGGGCACCCGCAGCACCACCGGTGTGCTCAGTGTGCGCTGGCGCCACGGCGAATCGTCGATGGCCACGGCCATTAAATGCAATTTGTCGCCGGGCTCGAGCCCGCGTCCATCCAGCGAGAGTGTCACGCCACCTTCGAAAATGGGCGATGCCGGCTGCGCAATCTCGATCAGCTCACGCACCGGCATCGTTTTCTCAGCATCTTCTCGCTGCGCCGGCTCGCGCCAGACTTGCAGCGACACCCGGGCCACGCCATGATCGTCGCTGGCATCCACAATCACCGGAATCACACCGGTGGGTCCGATCGCCGAGTCGGCGGTGGGGGCCAGAATCACCACGTCGGGCGACCGATCGGCCACCACCGAGAACGCGAGGGCATCGGGCAACTCGGGGGCCATCACCACCTCGCCCTTGCGCGGTGTCGCGTCGGCCACCCAGCCCCAGGTGCCATCACGATCGAGTGACAATACGGCCACCACTGGCTCGCCATCTCGCACACCGGCAGGGGCAACCGCAAACACCACCGTATCGCGCCCATCGGTGAGCCGTGCTTCGCGCGCACCGCCACGCAGCACCGCGGTGACCCGTACGCGGGTTCCGCGCGGCACGCGAATGGGCGGCACGGACTCCACGGTTTCGTTGGTGCGCTGCAGATACGACGGATACTCCGCGAAGAGCGCCACGTCGCCAATCCACCCGCGATCGGCCACCGTGATGATCGCGCTGGCGATTTTTGCACGGCCATCGCTCACTTGCAGCGTGAGCGGCGCGCGCACCGGACCTAGCGCCAACGCGACCATGCCGTTGTCGGGCACCGTGAGCGTGGTGTCACGCGTGGCTTCACCTTGGCCGCTGCGCGTAACGGTCACCGCGCGCCGGCCTTCGGCGCGGATATTCACCGTGATCGGCATGCCACGCGGCACGGCTTGCGGCACCTGCACGAATCCGAGCGCCGGCAGCAGGGTGCCCTGCCACGCGCGCAACGGATGCATTGTGGCGGCGAATCCATCGGGTACGGTCGTGGCCGACCACGCGAGCGCGGCTATCATGGCGGCGGCCGAGAGCCCCGAGACGGCCGCCGCGCGTGTCAGCCGCTGGGCAATACGCGGAGCGAGTACCGGTGCGGTGAGACGGCTCGCGACATCCTGTGCCGCGCGGGCGCCTAAGGGTCCGCTGGCCGCCACTTCGAGCGCGCCACGGAGAGAGCCCACGCGCAGTTGCTGTTCCGTTTCGATGACTGCGGCCAGCGAGGTGGTGGAGAGGACGCCGGCATCGCGCCGCTTCCTCCACTGCACGAGTGCCGCAGCACCGAGCGCCGCGACCAGCCAAGGGACAAACGGCATGATGCGCGGCAGCGTCATCCACCGTGCGCTCGTCAGCAACCAGGCACTCGCTAGGAGACACACGGCCACCACCGCCATCACGCCGAGCAGCACGCTCATCATGGCGCGCGTGCGCAGCGACGATTGTTCGCGGGCGAGCCGCGTGGTGAGGGCGTCGGCGGACGTTGTGGCGCCTCGAAGCGCGGGGGCGGTCATGGGGTCACCCGGCTGGTAATCGCGTAAGTGAACAGATTGACGCCCATGCGAATGGCCTGTTCATGCAGGACCGGTGGATCCGGGTACGTGCCCACGTCTTCCCATCCGTTGCCGAGGTCTGACGAATACGTGTAGTACACAGCGAGTCGTGAGCCGATGAAGATGCCGAACCCCTGCGCGGGCTTGCCATCGTGCTCGTGCACTTTGGGCGGCCCCTTGGGGAAGTCGTACACCACATGGTATACCGGATGCGTGAAGGGCACCGCCGTGAGTGGCCGATCGGGAAAGACGCGCTTGATCTCGCGCCGGAAGCTTTCGTCGAGACCGTAGTTGTCGTCTACGTGCAGGAAGCCGCCGCGCGTGAGATACTCGCGCAGGCGCCGTACCTCCACCTCGCTGAGCGTCATGTCCCCGTGGCCGGTGACGTGCAGGAACGGGTAGTCAAAGAGCGACGAATCGGTGAGCCGCACCTTGGCTTCGATGCGCTCGACTGGCAGGGCGGTCCGTTCCGCGATCGCGCGGAGCAGATTCGGGATGCTGGAGGGGTTGGCGTACCAGTCACCGCCACCTTCGTACTGCAGGCGCGCGATGGCGAGCCGCCCCGGTCCCGTGGGCGCGGGGCTGAACGGGGCGGCGGCGATTGCGCCCAGGAAAAGGGCGACACACGCAGCGAGGACCGGGACACGTCGAAAGCGCTGCGTGGGCATGGGCATCACGTGTCGTGGGCGAGGCGGTAGGCGAGGTTACGACTGGCGCCGTGTTCGTCGATGAGCCGTTGTACGATCTCGCGAGGTCGGAATCCTTCGCTCCGCAGCGCGGACGCGGCGGCCTGTAGATCGACTTCGGTTGGCACAACGAGCGGCGCCCCCCCGAGGACAATAACGATTTCGCCGCGGGGCGGCGTCTGGTCATAATACGCGGCGACCTCGTCGAGCGTTCCGCGGCGCACCTCTTCGTAATGCTTGGTCAGCTCACGGGCCACAGCCACGTCACGCGGTCCGGCAATCGCGGCCAGATCCCGTAGCGTGTCCACGAGCCGGTTGGGGGACTCGAAGAGCACCACGGTGTGCGGCAGCGACGTGGCCAGCGCGAGCTGCGCGGTGCGTTCGCCGCCCTTCCGTGGTAGAAACCCCAAAATCGTACACGGGTGCGGTGGCAGACCGGAGGCCACAAGGGCGGCCAGCGGGGCGGAGGCACCGGGTATGGGCACCACGCGCAGTCCGGCGGCGATGACCGCTGGTACGAGGCGGGCGCCGGGATCGGACACCAGCGGTGTGCCCGCATCGCTTATGAGGGCGACCGCTTCCCCGCTCTGCAAGCGGGTAATGAGCCGCGGCGTGGCGCTGGCTTCGTTGTGTTCGTGCAGCGCAAGCAGCGGTGTGTGAATGCCGTACCGCTGCATGAGCACCCGCGACTGCCGGGTGTCCTCGCAGCAGATCACCGACGATTCACGCAAGACCGCCACGGCGCGGAGCGAGATGTCCCCGAGATGACCAATCGGGGTGGAGACGATGTGCAGGGCACCCGGCACGACCGCCTCGGGCCAGAGCGCGACGGCCCCGTCGGCCAGCGCCGCGGCAGTGACGCCGGGCGACAGGACCGAATCGGGGACGTCATCGGCCTGGGTCAGGCATGCTCCTTGAACTTCGCCTCGAGCGCCGGACGCGGGACCGCACCCACCACCTGATCGACCAGCTTCCCGTCCTTGAAGAACAGGATCGTGGGTATGGAGCGCACATTGAACCGCGCGGCCGTGGACTGATTGTTATCGACGTCGAGCTTGGCCACCTTCGCCTTGCCCGCGTAGTCGCCGGCCAACTGCTCGATGATCGGTGCGATCATCCGGCACGGCGCGCACCAGGTCGCCCAAAAATCTACGACCGCGAGCCCTTGATACTGTTCGATCTCAGCGGCGAACGTATCGTCCGTCACTTCCACTGCGTTGGCCATCGTGTACTCCATGGGCACAGCCGCCGGTTCTCACCGGTTACGTTGCTGCCCGTCGTAAAGATTAGTATTCGGAGTTCCGCCACGCCGTCTTCACTGACCGAGCTATGACTGAGTCCGTCCGCTTCGGCACGCGCATCGCCCATATCGGGATTGCCGTTCGTGCCCTCGATGAGCTGTTACCCTTCTATCGTGACGTGTTGGGAATGCCGGAAGTTCCGCTGGACGATGCCGACGGCGCCTCCATCGTGGGACTCGCTGCTGGCGAGTCGCTCGTGGAATTGCTGCAAGCCACGTCCGAGGACACCCCGATTGGCAAATACGTCGCCAAGCGGGGCCCCGGCATCCACCATGTATGCTTCGCCGTGGACGACCTCGACGGCACGTTGCAAAAGTGCCGCGACGCCGGCTTCCGGCTTATCGACGACACCCCGCGGCTCGGCGCGGAGGGCAAGCGGATCGCCTTCCTCCATCCCAGTGCGACCGGCGGGGTGCTGGTTGAGCTGTCCGAATACTAGTCAGCGTGTCCAGCGCGCGCAGTCCACGGGCCGCGTTCTGCGCGACCTTAGCGGCAGAAATCGCGGAGGGCCGTCACGTCAACGTCTTCCACAAACCAGCGGTTGGCCGGTCCCAGAATGGCAGTGAACTTGGGACGCCCCTTGCTGGTGCCGCGGGTGATCTCTACGACAAACTGCTGCCGACCGCCGGTGGACAGCCGGGCCTCGTCTTCCGCGAAGCGCCACGTGTCGTGGGTGAGCAGGCACTGGATGACGATGAGGCGCTTCTCGAGCTCCTCCCGCTTCATCTGCTCGCGCGCCGCGCCGTTGGCGGTGCCCCAGATGGCCGACATGGTTTGCAGATCCTGCGCCTTGACCGCCGTCATGAAGCCCTCAACGGCCGACTTCGCGGAGGTGGTACCCACGACGCCACCCGAAACCACGCTGCCGATGCCGGCGCCAGTATCCGCGCTCGAAGTGACGACTGTGCGGGCACAGGCCGAAAATGCCAGCGCCGTGACAGCCAGTCCGGCCGAAATCAGTATTCGATGACGCAGCACGCCGTTCTCCTTCACGCAGTGATCGTCCCATGGCGGTCGCATCCGCACCCGCGGCCGACCCCCTGCCATGTGACCGGGGTAACGTACCCCACGCACACTCTTACCGGATACCCCAGTGACGTCGCTTCGCTACCAGCGGCTGTACGTGAACATCGACCACGTGGCTACGGTCCGTCAGGCCCGCCGCAGCCGCGAGCCGGACCCGGTGGCCGCCGCTCTGCTGTGCGAGCAGGCCGGTGCCGACGGTATAACGGCGCATCTGCGGGAAGACCGCCGTCACGTGCAGGACGAGGACATCCATCGCCTCGCCGCCGCCGTGACCACGGCGCTCAACTTCGAGTGTGCCACTACTGACGAGATGATTGCCCTCGCCGAAACACTTCGCCCCACGGCGGTGACCCTGGTGCCCGAGCGTCGGGAAGAGGTGACCACCGAAGGGGGCCTCGATGTCATTCGCGGCGAGGCTGCGCTGCGGCCGGCCCTCGCCCGGCTGAAGCGAGCCGGCGTGCGGACCAGCCTGTTCGTCGATGCCGATGAGGCGATGGTGCGTCAGTCACATGCGCTGGGGGCCGATGCGATCGAGCTTCATACGGGGCCGTACGCCCACGCTCCACGCGATCCGGCCACCCTGCAGGCGCTGCAGGCAGCCGCTACGTTGGCGGCCGCGTTGGGGATGGCGGTACACGCGGGGCACGGCCTGAACGTACAGAACGTGGGCCCGGTGGCGGCCATCGCGGAGGTGGAGGAGCTCAACATCGGGCACGCCATCGTGGGTCGCGCCCTCTTTGTGGGCATGGAACGCGCGGTGCGGGAGATTCGTCAGGCCATGGATGATGCCCGCGAGGCCGATCGGTTCTAGCTTTGGCGCAGGGCGGTCCGCCGGTCGGGCCTACGGTCGATCTCTCTGGCCGCGAAGGTTCTTTCACTCTGTCCGAGCACCGGTTCATGAGCGCACCGCAGGCCCTGATCGAGTTCTTTCAGAAAGAGGCGACCGAGTATCTCGATCGCCTCGAGCTGCTGCTCGTGCCCGCCGAGTCGCAATCACCTGACGCGGTCGCATTCCTCACCCACGCCCGCGCGTTGCGCGGCAGCGCCACGATGACCCGATTGGAGGGGCTCCCCGACTTGGCGTCCACCATCGAGCGCATCGCCACCGGGCTGCGCGACGGGGAGCTGCGCTGGGATCAGCGGCTGCATTTTGCCGTGCGCGGTGCGCTGGTGGAACTTCGAGCACTCGTGGATGGGGCAGCGCACTGGACCGAAGCGGAGCAGCGCCGGAGCCGGACCCAGTCCGTGGCCTTGGCGGCCGTGGCCGCAGGCTACCTGGCCACGGCGGCACCCGCCGCGTCGCCAGCGGCACAGGTGTTGCCCATCTCCCGATTCTTCCCCGACGACGGCGCCCCGTCCATTCTCGAGCGCAACCCGGCACCGCCCGTCACGCTCGCGCAGCGCTTCCGTAGCGATATTGCCGCCGCAGCCAACGGGCTGGCGCGCGAAACGGCGGCCCTCGCCAGCAGCGCCGCCGGTCCGGCCCAACTCGCGCTCACCGATGGGGTGCGGCGCGCGTTGCTGGGGCTGGCCGACGTGGCCGAAAGCTTCGGGGCCGCCAGTATCGGTCACCTCGCCACGCGCATGGCGCGCGCACCGCTGGCCCTATCGAACGAACGGGTCCAGGTGCAAGCCTTCGCGCAGTTGCTGATGGATCGCGACATCACCGATCAGCAGCTGGCGCAGCAGGTCAAGCAGACCAGTCTCGTGTGGGCGGGCGTGCCCGCACCGGAACCGGCCATCGTCCCGATCGAGTCGCTCCTCTATCGCGGTCATTCCGCCGTCGCGCAGGCGCGCCGCGTACGCGACGCCCTCACCGTGCACTGGCAGCGCGGCTCGTTAGCCGACCCGGCCGCCCACGCGCTCTTCGAGGAGCTGTCGGATCTGCTCGATCTGGCCGTGCCCACCACCTGACGGCCGTATGAAACTGGACTGGAAGAGCGGCATCGGCTTTGTCGTCAGCGCCGTGCTGTTGTGGTACACGCTGCGCGGCACCGATCTGGCGCAGGTGTGGACAGTGCTTCGTAATTCCAACATCCCGCTGTTTCTGCTCTGCACGGTGGTGTCCACCTGCATCTTCCCGCTGCGCGCGAGACGCTGGCGCACCATTCTCGAACCGGTGGCGGGGGTTATTCCGTTCGGGCCGTTATGGCGCAGCACGGCCATCGGGATGATGATGAACAATGTCTTCCCGTTTCGCGCCGGTGAATTTGCCCGCGCCTTTGCGCTCACGCGTGAAGTACCGCGTGTGGCAGTTACCACGTCGCTCAGCTCGCTGGCGGTTGATCGGATCTTCGATGCCATCGTGCTCTTCGCCATGATGTTCGGGGCCATGCTCGACCCGCGATTTCCGCGCGACGTCACGCTGCTCGGCCGGACGGTCCCGCAACTCGCCGCCGTGGGCATGACGGCGATGGCGGTGCTGCTGGTGCTCTGCTTCCTTGCCGTGTTTCAGGCCGAACGCGTCTTCGATGTGGTGCGCGCCTTGGTGCGACCGCTGGCGCCACGTTGGGAGGACCGCGTGGTGCAGTTCGCGCAGCAGGCCATCGGCGGGCTGGCCGTTCTCAAAGACGCCCGACGATTTCTGGCGGTGCTCTGGTGGGCCACGCTGCACTGGGCGGTACATGCACTCGCACTGTACATCGGCTTCCTCGCGGTTGGCATCGACGCGCCGTTCACGGCCGCGCTCTTTTTACAGGGTGTGTTGGGTATCGGGGTGGCCATTCCAAGCTCGCCCGGCTTCTTCGGCGTGTTCGAATTGGCGGCCAAGCTCGGACTGGGCGTGTACGGAGTGCCGAGCGAGATCGCAGTGAGCTGGGCATTGGGCTACCACCTGCTCACCTTCATTCCGATCACAGTCATGGGCGCCGTATACTTCGCGCGACTGGGGTTGAGTCTGGGCTCGTTGCAACGCGCCAAACAGGATTCGCCGGCCGTTCGTTGATGACCACGATACCCGATCGATACGGTTTGACGCCGACCTCGTCGCGCACGGAGCACGCGCACGCGAAGATCAACCTGCTGCTGCGCATACTGGCGCGTGAAGCATCGGGCTACCACGGAATCGAAACGCTGTTCCAACGCCTCGCGCTCCACGACGTCGTCCACGTGACGGTGGGGAGTACATCGCGTACCCTCGACTGCAGCGGCCCCACGCTGCCCAGTTGGGGGCTTGGTGCCACGGAAAAGAATCTCGCGTGGCGGGCCGCTGAGGCCTACGCGACAGCGAGCGGCTGGGATACTGGCTGGCACATCGCGGTGGAGAAACACATTCCGGTGGGCGGTGGTCTGGGCGGTGGCAGCGCCGATGCGGCGGCGGTGCTGCGGGCGCTGGAGTCGATGAGTCCCTCGCCGCTTGGCATGCCGCGACTGCTCGAACTCGCCGGCACCCTCGGCGCCGACGTTCCGTTTTTCGTGAGCGGCGCATCACGCGCGTGGGCGTGGGGCCGCGGGGATCGCCTGCTGCCGCTCGCGCCACTGCCAACGATGCGTGTGCAGTTAGTCACCTTCGCCAGCGGCGTAAACACGGCAGCGGCATACGGCGTCTTTGCCACGGCTCGAGCGGCGCGTCAGGATCCCCTGCACGCGTATGGGTATCCGCTCGCGGCCTTCGACAGCTGGCACACCATCGCCGCACTCGCGGCCAACGACTTCGAAGGGATCGTCCCGGATCTGCATGCGGGCGTACGCGCGGTGCTTCCGCGCATGCGAGAGCTGGCCGCCGGGCTTCGGCAATCGGGAGTGCCCGCTGTCGGCCTGATGAGCGGCAGCGGCGCCACGTGTTTCGTGTTGCACCCGCTCGAGACTCGAGTGACGGTGGATTCGAGCCCGTCCGGGCGCGTAGTCCAGACCGTCACCATGTAATGAAGATCGTCGCATCGAGACGTCTGTTTCGTCGCGAAACGCCCCCGCCGACACCAACACGAAGCACTCACCCGAATTGACGGGATCGTGCACCGCACGCATCTTCACCGGTCTCTCCTCTCCGGGTCGCCACATGCAGGACCATTGGATCCGCCGGACACTTCGCCACGCCACCCGCGCGCCGCTCACGCTGTTCCTGACCCTTGGCGCGCTCTCGGCGTGTGACCGACCCAGCGCGATGCCAAGAGCGGCTTCGGTACCTGCTCCCGACAACTCGGCCCCGGCTTTTCGCAATGTGGTGAACCGCACCGCGTATGTCGGCGACTCCAACTGCATCTCGTGTCACGCGAAAGAATCCGCGGTATACGCCACGCATAGCATGGCACAGTCATTTCACGCCTGGAAGCGCAGTACGCAGGTGGAACGCGCGCTCGCCACGCCGATCCTCAATGTTCCTACGGGCTACCGCTATGGCGTGGTCGATAGCGGCGGACAGCTTTATCAGGTGGAATCGCGCGTGGATGCCGCAGGCCGCCCAACCCATCAGCTCACGAAGCGCATTGATTACGTGATGGGCAGCGGGCGGCTGGCGCGCACGTACTTCACGGAGGAGAATGGCCGCCTGTTCCAGCTGCCGCTGACTTGGTACGCCGATCACGGGTGGGATTTCTCGCCGGGATACGAAATCAACAACGCCCGCTTCGATCGCGTGCTGCCTGATCGCTGCATCGCCTGCCACGCAAGTTACCCCACCGCCGCGCCGGCGCTCGAAGGCAAGTACCCGGTGCTGCGACCGGGTATCGGGTGCGAACGCTGCCATGGCCCCGGTGCGCTGCACGTAGCGGAACGCACGGCCGGTGCCCCGCGCGACTCGGGCTACGACCGGAGCATCGTGAATCCGGCGCGCCTGCCGCTCGAGCGGCGGCTCGACACCTGCGAACAGTGTCACGTGCACACGTCGGTGGCCGTGCTCCGCGAAGGGAAAGGCGCCTTCGACTACATCCCGTCGCAGCGGTTGCACGAGCAATACGCCTACTTCCGCGAAGCCGGTAACATCGACGTGGTCTCGCACGCCGATCGGATGAAGCAGAGCGCCTGTTTTCTCCAGTCGCGCAACACCAGCGCGCCGATGGAGTGTGCCACGTGCCACAATCCACATCGGCCACCACCTACGGCGGTGACGAGAAATCAGCCCTGCCTGAGTTGCCACACCGAGGCCTCGCTTCAGGCACGGGCGAAGTCGGCGGCGGCGGTGGCGATACACGCGCGCGGCGCTGACTGCGTGACTTGTCACATGCCACCCATCAAGGAAAGTGCGGTCCCGCACGGCAAGTTCACCGAACACTGGATTCGCGCCAACCCGTCGATTCCGGCCCCGGCCATAGCGCAGTCCGGAGGCCAGCCGATCGCCCCGTACTTCGCGCGCGATCTCACTGGGCCTGAAGCCCCGCTCTACCAAGAGCTCGGCAAAATTGTGTACGCCACCCTCGCGAACGACCGACGCGTGCTGGATGCCGCAGCCACGTCGCTTGAGCAAGTGCTGAAGAACGACGCCACGTATTCGCAGGCGCATTTCCTGCTCGGCGTGGCGCATCAACAATTCGGGCGCACCAAAGAGGCCGTCTCGGCGCTCGAACGCTCGGTGCGGATCGATGCACAGCGCCCCGATCCGTGGCGTGCGCTCGCGCAAGCCTATGAACGCGCGGGACGCAAACCGGGCGAGATCGATGCTGTATACCGGCGGGCACTCGCGCTCCAACCAGCGCTCGGCTGGATCCGCGCGGAGTACGCCGACTTCCTGCAGGGCCAAGGTCGGCTTGGCGACGCGGAGGCCGCCTATCGGGCCGCGGTGTCGGAGCAGCCGAGCCTCGGGGCCGCGTGGTTCAACCTCGGGACCACACTGGTAGCGGCCGACCGTGTGACAGCGGCCGACTCCGCGTTTCGCGAGGCGGTAGCTCGCGATCCGGCGTACGCTGAGGCGCTCCAGCCGTTGCTCACCGTACACCGTAAGGGAGCCACGGTGACCGCCGTTACGGCACGCGCACTGACGCTGGGTGCGACACCGAAAGCTCCGGGCGAACTCACCGTGAGCGCGGGGACAGACGCTATGATTGCCTTCACTCCGGTGCCGGCGGGTGGATATGTGCTGCTCTTCAAGCCCGACGGCACCTTGGTGCTGGCGTTGCCCACCGGCGCTGGGGGCACGCTCCGATGGAATATGATCACCGGAGAGAAAGTGCCACTACCCGGAGGGCTGTATCGGGTTCAAGTACAAGGCAATCGCACCAGCAGCTCCGTCACCGCAACCACGCCACGCTACTTGGGCGTGGTACAACGAACTTCACAATGACTCTTCACGTCGTCGTTGCCTTCCTTTCGCTGGTTGCTGCCTTGGCGAAGACAGATGTAGCCGCTCATGCCGACAGTGCGCTCTGCGCCGAAGCGGCACGGTTTCTTCGCGAAGATCGGCGGATGATCGCCGAGATCGAGCCCGACACCATCGACGATTGGCGCACCAAGCGACGCCTCCCCGGATGTCGGATCACTGCGGCGGGCGCGAGTACGTTGGGGCTCGCCCGTGAAGCCGTGTTCTTTTACGAGCGCGTCCGCGCAGTGGGCTGGACGCGTACGCCGGAGCCGCGGGACTCACCCACCGAAGCCTCGCTGCGCTTCCGCTTCGGTCAGGCCGACTGCCTGTTCAACATCAACCGCGAAGCGCTGCTCGGTACCGATGCCGAAGCGCGGGTGAATGGCGCGCTGCAACTCCCCGATGGGCAGTCGCGATATCAGCTGTTTGTGATGTGTATGCCCGCACTGCCTGCGGCGCCACGAAGCCTGTTCGACGCACGCTGAAGGCGATCGGCATACCGGCCCCCGCGCGAACACGTTGAGACGACCAAGCAACAGCAAGCTACAGCCAAGCACGGCACACGCGCTCTTGCGTTTCAACGGCGACGTCCGTGGTTGGAGGTGTTCGGGGAATCTATCGCCAAAGCCGTCACGCCTTGGTCGCACGCTGCATTTTCGGCAGAATCGAGCGATTCTCGCGGGATGTGTCGCGGCAATGCATTAACTTTCAACAGGCGTCGTCCCCTCCACTCTTGGTGCCCCGAATAGCCGTGTCGTCCGAGCCGTTCCTCATGCCGACCATCGATCAGACCATCGATCAGACCATCGGCCGCACGCCGCTGGTCCGGCTGCAGCGGCTTTCCCACGAGCTGCTCGCTGCCCGCAACATCGTGGTACTCGGCAAACTCGAAGGCAATAACCCCGGCGGATCGGTGAAAGACCGGCCCGTACTGTCGATGCTGCGCGGGGCCGAGGCGCGCGGGGAAATCCGCCCCGGCGACCGCCTCATTGAAGCCACCAGCGGCAACACCGGCATTGCCATGGCCATGATTGCCGCCATGACGGGCTATCACATGACGCTCATCATGCCGGACAATCTGAGCGCCGAACGCCGTGCCTCCATGCGTGCCTATGGGGCCGAGCTGATTCTGACACCGGCGAGTGCGGGAGGTATGGAGCACGCGCGCGATGTGGCGATGGACATGCAAGCACGCGGACTCGGCAAGGTACTCGATCAGTTCGGCAATCCCGACAACCCACGGGCGCACTACGAGACCACCGGCCCCGAAATCTGGCGGGACACGCAGCATCGGGTCACGCACTTCGTGAGCGCCATGGGTACCACCGGTACCATCATGGGCACGGGGCGCTACTTGCGGGAGCAAAACCCCGACATCACCATTGTTGGCGCGCAGCCCGCAGAAGGCTCGCAGATTCCAGGCATTCGCAAGTGGAGTGAAGCGTACCAGCCCACCATCTATCATCCGGCTGGTGTCGATCGGCTCGAGTTGGTCACGCAGCCAGAGGCCGAAGACATGGCGCGCCGCCTCGCCACCGAGGAGGGGATCTTTTGCGGACCGTCGGCGGCGGGAGCCTGTGTGATTGCGCTGCGTGTCGCGGCCGAGGTGACGGATGCCGTGATTGTGTTTATCGTGTGCGATCGCGGCGATCGCTATCTCAGCACGGGGCTGTTCCCTGCATAACGGGGGATCGGGCTTACCCGTCAGCCAGCGCGTGCTGCGCCTGGTCATCGGCGCTGCGGTGCTGCTGGCGTTTGTGAGTGTTCTGTGGGTGTTCACCGGACTCCCCAGCCCCGTTGCCACCGCGATGGACGACGCGCTCTACGCGCCCTGTCCCTCGCGGTATGCGTCGGCGCGCAGCGTGGCCGATACCACACTGATGGACGGGTACGTGTTACGGCCGCGGACGCGGTTTGAACGTGCGATTACCTGTGGCAGCGAGCGGGCCAAGCGCGAGCGGCGGTAAGTCGCTGCGGCATCTGTCGCGCGCCAACCGCCAGCAGGACCGTGCCTACCTCGTGGTCGGTCAGGCCGTAGATTGCACCGCAGGTCGCGACCGCCAGGTCGCTCACGACTGCAGGTTTTTCGCCCCCGATCTCTCTGGAGCGCCTATGCGCCGCTCGTTGTTGTGTGCTGGCCTCGGGGCCAGCCTTGTCGCCGTCTTGCCACTGTTGGCACAGCAGCCGCCAGCCGCGCGCGGCGGCTTCCGTGGGGGCACCACCGTCAAGCCTGGCGAGGCATGTCCACCGGGTACGACGGAAATTCGTCCCAGCAATTGCATGGCGCCCGAAGGCACGGTGCCGAGCATTGTGGACTACCGGCCCGTGTCGACGCTCAAGGCACCGGTGAACATGAAGCCCAAGGCGAAGTTCCCAGCCATCGACTTTCATGGACATCCCGGCTCGCTGGTGGGCTCAGCGCAGAGCCTCGCCGCGCTCGAGCAATCGATGGACAGCCTCAACCTGCGCATGATGATTGTGGCCGAAAATGTTTCAGGCGCACGCATTCCGCAGATCATGAGCGTGGTGAATGCGTCGCCCACCATGAAGAACCGCGTGCGGGTGTTGGCCGGTATCAACTTCAACAGCGTGGGACCCGGCTGGGCCGCGAAGGCCGTGGCACAACTGGAGGCTGATGCGACGGCTGGCGCCGTGGGTGTTGGCGAAATATCCAAAGGTCTTGGCCTCAACTACCGGAAGGCTGACGGCTCGCGATTGAAGATCGACGATCCCGAGCTTGATCCCGTATGGGCTGCCTGCGCGCGTCTCAAGCTGCCGGTGTTCATTCACACGGCCGATCCGCAGGAATTCTGGCAGCCGGTGGACAACGACAACGAGCGCTGGCTGGAGCTCTCGCTGTTTCCCAATCGTCGCTACGGCGGCCCCGGGGAGCCTACGTTCGAGCAGTTGATGACGGAACGCGACAATGTGTTTCGCAAACACAAGAACACCATTTTCGTCGCGGCGCACCTTGGCTGGCACGCCAACGATCTCGGTCGTTTGGGCAAGATGATGACCGAAATGCCGAACGTGTACGGTGAAATCGGTGCGGTGCTGTACGACATCGGCCGTCAGCCGCGTGCGGCGCGCGACTTCTTCGTGCAATTTCAGGATCGTCTGCTCTTCGGCAAAGATTCCTTCCAGCCGGCGGAGTATCCGTACTACTGGCGCGTATTGGAAACGAAGGACGACTACTTCGACTACTACCGCGATTATCACGCCTTCTGGAAGCTCTACGGTCTCGACCTGCCCGACACCGTGCTCAAAAAGGTGTACTACCAGAACGCGTTGAAGATTATGCCGGCCGTCCCGAAGGCGGGCTTTCCGCAGTGAGTGGTGATGACACGACTGCTGTGTTGCCTGCCGCGCCAACCTTTGCGGACATTCAGGCGGCGGCAGTGCGAATCGCTCCGTATGCGCAGGTCACGCCGTTGCTCCGGTCGCCGGTTCTTGATGCGGTGGCCGGCGGCACCGTGCTGCTCAAGGCGGAAGTGTTGCAGCACACCGGCTCGTTCAAGCTGCGTGGTGCACTCAACCGACTGTTGCAACTGAGTGCTGACGAACGCACGCGTGGTGTGGTGGCGTATTCGTCGGGCAATCATGCGCAGGCGGTGGCGTACAGCGCCACGTTACTGGGTATGCCGTCGGTGATCGTGATGCCTCAGGACGCGCCCGTGCTCAAGATCGAGCGCACGCGGGCGTTTGGCGCCGAGGTGGTGTTGTACGATCGATATAGTGAAGACCGGGTGGCGATTGGCGGTGCCATTGCGCGCGAGCGGGGTGCGGTGGTGGTACCGCCGTTTGAAGATCCGCACATCATTGCCGGCCAAGGCACGCTCGGGCTGGAGGCGCTCGTGCAGGCGCGGGCGATGGGATATACGCCCGATACACTGCTGGTGTGTTGCGGTGGCGGCGGTCTGACGGCAGGGTGTGCGCTGGCGGCAGACGGGTACTCGCCTACCACCACGGTGCATCCGTGTGAGCCGGCGGACTTCGATGACACGGCCCGTTCACTGGAGTTGGGCTACCGGGTGGCCAACGCGCCCGGCGTGCGTTCGATCTGCGATGCGATCGTGACGGAGATGCCTGGTGAACTGACGTTCTCGATCAATCTACCGCGTGTGGGCGCGGGGTTGCGCGTGACCGATGCTGAGGTGCTGGCGGCGATAGCGTTTGCGGTGCGCGAGCTCAAGCTGGTGGTGGAGCCGGGTGGTGCGGCGGCGCTGGCGGCGTTGCTGGCGGGCAAGCAGGTGACTCGTGACCGCACCACGGTGGTGGTGGTGACAGGGGGGAATATCGATCCGCAAATTTTGGCGCGGGCGATTGGTGCGGTGGGGTGACGGCGTGGTCGGAACCACGGTGAGGATTACTCGCGAGAACAGCGTGCGCGTGGGGCTTCATGGCGAGTTCACATGCCGTCTTGCGGACCTCTCGGCGCGATTGAATGTTCTGCTGCAATATGCGCAGTCTATTCCGTTCGGCACGCCGCCGAGGGTTGGGCCTAAGTTATTGTTTTGTTTGCGGTTACCGAGCGCTCTATGCGGTGGTAGGCTCACGGTTAGACTGCAGAAAGCCGCTGTGTAACGCTCTGGCTGCAGGGATCGCCGGCAGGGGATACGCGTTAGGCAACGACATACATCTACTCAGCACCAGCCGATGTCCGCTTCTCACGACCACCATTCCGCTTGGACCCGACGCGACTTCATCCGCAGCGGGGTCGCGACCGCTGGTGCCGTCGCCTTGGGTGCCTGCGCGCACGTCGGCGCTCCGCCCGCCTCGGTGTCCACCGGCGCTGCAGCCGATCTCGACGAGCTGGCGCGACGCATGCGGGGGCGGTTCCTGCGAGACGGGTCGCCGCTCTACGAGGACGCCAGGAAGGTGTGGAACCTCGCCTACGATCGTCGCCCGCTCGCCATGGCACGCTGCGCGGGCTTCGACGACGTGCAGCGTTGCGTGGTATTCGCGCGGCGCCACAACACGCCCGTCGCTATCCGCGGTGGCGGCCACAGCTATGCGGGCTTTGGCGTGGCTGATGGTGCACTGCAGATCGATCTCGCCGCGTTAAATACCGTCGCGGTAGATCGCGATCGCCGAGTGGCATCCGTCGGCGGCGGCACGCGCATCAAGGAATTGCTGGCGGCAATTCTTCCGCTGGGCCTGCATACGCCAATGGGCAGTTGTGGCGACGTCGGCGTCGCCGGTCTCGCGCTCGCTGGCGGTGACACCTCGCCGAGAGGGCTGCGCGGGACGGCGTGCGATAACGTGATCGGCGCCCAGATCGTGACATTGGACGGCGAGGTGCGCGAGCTCGGGCCCGACCAGAACGCGGACCTGTTTTGGGCGATTCGCGGGGGTGGTGGCAACTTCGGCGTCGTCACGCGCTTGGACTTCCAATTGCATCCCCTGCTGACCCAACAGCGGGCAACCTTCGCGATCGGATGGAATGACGTCGCGGGAGCATTGCGGATCTTATAAAATTCGTTGCCCACCGGAGTGACGCTTGGTGCACGCGCGAGTCCACCCGCCGACCGTATGATCGGCAGCGTGCCGAGCGCACGTACGATCGAACCATCTGGTCGCCTCAGTTCGTACTCGCCGACCTGATCGCCCTGCGCGTTGGTTGTGGCTTGAATGACTGCGTTTTGTACAACGAGAGTTCCGTCTGCGTGGCACGCGTGCACGCGTCCCAGTCGAGGATACATGCTGATGAACTCGCCGTTCGCGTCCCACAGCGTGAGGCGATCTCCT
>JBBQUH010000052.1:0-25532 GCA_038212625.1 Gemmatimonadales bacterium
GCATTCAGGGGGTCCTCTTCTTCGCCGCCACGAGCAGCGCCGTATCGAGCGCCCGCCGGAAGTCAGGCAGTGGCAGCGCGCCTTGCACCAGGAAGTCGCCGATCAGAAAAGACGGAGTGGATTGCACGCCCGCTTGCGACGCTTGCCGGATGTCATTGTCCACCAGCGACTTGATCGCGTTCGAGCGGCGGCACTGGGCGAAGGCCGTCATGTTGAGCGACTGATCACGGGCCAGGCGATCGAGCATCGGCCCCACGTCGCCCATTTTCGTGATGGGGGCGTACTGTGCGAACAGCCCCTCCGAATACTCCCAGAACTTCGACTGGGCGCCGGCGCACATCGCCGCCTCCGCCGAGGCGCGGGCATGCGGGTGCATGGGCAGTGGCAGATGCAGATATGCCATGCGGATCTTGCCCGTGTCGATATAATCGCGCTTCACGGCCGCCATCGACGAATCATGCCACTGCTTGCAGTACGGGCACTGGTAGTCGCTGATCATGATCACCCACATCGCCTGCTCCGGGCCGAGCAGGCGACCGCGGTCGGCCAGCGCGATGAGCGCGGCGTCGGCTGCGGAGTCTGGCGTGGCCACACCCGTCGCCGTCACACGCGTGATCGTTGAATCGGCGCCGGCGGCCGCATCAGCACGGTCACAGGCAGTCGCGAAGAGCGCGACGGCAACCAGAACACCCGCGTGGCGGGCAGCAGAGAAAAGACGCATCCCTGAAGCCTAGCAGAATCAGCGCCCGCGCGCAGGGGGCGAACCAAGTGGCCTCGAGCGGGTACCGTCCTGATATGGCTGACACCGCCGTGCC
Organism: Gemmatimonadales bacterium; assembly: GCA_038212625.1. GTDB lineage: Bacteria > Gemmatimonadota > Gemmatimonadetes > Gemmatimonadales > Gemmatimonadaceae > Gemmatimonas. Next base: position 816 of record JBBQUH010000052.1, read on the forward strand.
GCGCGCGACGTACGGTGTTCTATCTTTCACGGGTGCAACACGTCATGAACTTTGGGCAGGCCCCGCTCCGCGCGGCTCGGGTGATGCAGAAACTGGAAACGCTTCGGGTGGCATCGTCGTCGTCGCTGCTGGCCGCTGTCGCGTGGGCGATAATCGCGGCCACCGCAGCGGCGCCGGTCGCGGCGGCCCAGCCGCAGCCACTGCCCGCGCCCGTGGGGTACGTGAACGACTTTGCCAACGTCATTCCGGCCGACGTAGAAGCGCGCCTGGACGACTTGGCGCGCCGCGTGCAGGCCGCCACGCGCGGCGATATGGTCATCGTGACGCTGCCCGACCTGGGTGGGCGCCCCGTCGAAGAGGTGTCGCTCCGCTTGGGACGCGAGTGGAAAGTCGGTGCCGACGCGGGCATCGGCGAGCAGGCGCGGAATGCGGGCGTGATCATCTTGCTCGTGCCCAAGGAGACATCCACCGACGGCAACGGGTACTGCCGGATCGAAACCGGGCAGGGGGCCGAGGGATTTCTGACCGATGCCACGGCCGGTGCGCTGTGCCGGAGTCAGACGTCGCGGTTCCGCGCGCAGGAGTACGCCGGGGCGATCGAGCAGCTCGCGGTGGAGGTGGCGGGTCGGTATGCCACGAGTTTCGGCGTCACGCTGGAAGGGCTGCCCCAACCCAGGCAGCGCACCACCCGCCCACAGCGGCAGGTCCCGGACTTTGCCGTGCTGCTCTTTCTGGTTGTGGTATTCATCGTGCTCAGTTCCGCAGGTGGCCGTGGCCGTCGCGGGTGCGGCGGATGCATTCCGATCCCGATACCCGGCCCCTCGATGCACGGCGGGTGGGGCGGGAGCAGTGGCGGGTTTGGTGGCGGCTTCGGCGGTGGTGGTGGTGGCGGATTCGGTGGATTCGGTGGCGGTGGCGGTTTTAGTGGTGGTGGCGGCGGGTCCAACTGGTGAGCGCGTTTACTGCAGGCATAGGACACATATGGCACGCGAAACAATAACCGTCGACGCGTTGGTCACGCAGCTTCGCCAGGTGCACGGCGACGCGCTGCATGCGGTCGTGCTCTACGGCTCGGCGGCAACCGACGAACAGGTAGCCGGACGCTCCGACCTCAACGTGCTGGTGATCGTCGAGGCCGTGGAACTCGCGCAACTTCGTCAGCTCGCGCAAACCATGCGCGCGTGGCAGGAGGCCGGCCATGCGCCGGTACTTGAGCTCACGCGCGCCGAATGGCAGCGCTCGGCCGACATATTCCCCATCGAGTACGCGGATATTCTGGAGCGGCACCGCGTCCTGCATGGCGCGTTCCCACTGGAAGGGATCTCCGTGCACTTGCCGGAGCTGCGCCTGCAGACCGAGCACGAGGCGATGGGCAAGCTGTTGCGGCTCCGGCGCGGTGTGATGGTGGCCGGAACCGACGCCGAGCAGCAGCGTGCCCTGCTGCAGTCCAGTTTAAGTGCGTTACTGGTGATCTTTCGCGCGGTGCTGCGCCTGCATGGCCACCGGCCGGCCCGTGACGCTCGACAGGTGATCACCGACGTGGCGACGCAGTGTGGCTTTGATGCGGCGCCGTTTACGCGGGTCCATGCGTTGGTGCGTGGGACCGCACTGTCCAACCGTGATACCGAGACCGTGCTGCACGGCTATGTGCAGGGCATGGCCGCGTTGGTGGTATATCTCGATCAGTTCACGCCGCCCGCGCATGCGGACGATGTGGTTTCCCCCGATCTTTCCTGAGGCATCTCATGACGACTGTTCAGACCTTGCGTGCGGTGTCCGGATTCCGTGCGCCCTTTACATCCCGTATGCGCCAGCGCGTGCTGGCCGTGGCATTGGTTGTGCTCAGCCCGATGGCATTCGGTGCCTGCGGCTACAACTCGATTCAATCGTACGATGAGCAGGCCGCGCAGGCCAAGCAGAACATCGATGCGCAGCTGCAGCGTCGCGCCGATCTCATTCCCAATCTCGTGAACACGGTAAAGGGGTTTGCGAAGCAGGAGAACGACGTGCTCACACAGATCACGCAGGCGCGGGCCGGCCTGGTGGGCGCGCTGCAGAAGCCGGGTGGATCCGATCCCGTGGAATTGGCGAACGCCAATCAGGGGCTCACCACGGCGCTTGGACGCATGAGCATCGTGGTCGAAGCCTATCCTGAGCTGCGCTCGAACGAGAACTTCCTCAAGCTGCAGGATGAACTCACGGGCACCGAAAATCGCATTGCGGTGTCGCGCACCGATTACAACGGTGCTGTCCGTACGTACAACGAGTACATCCGCAAGTTTCCGGCGGTGATGACGGCCAAGGCCACGGGGGCCAAGCCGCGTGGGTACTTCGAAGTGACGGACGCCGCGTCGCGCGCGGCGCCCACCGTAGACTTCAACAAGTAGCGCTTACATGCGGTTCTTCTCGTACAGCAGGTTGCGCGGAGCCACTTTCCACGTGTACCAGCGAGAAACGGGAAGGCCGCCGTTCACCGCCGGATCGCTCCGGTCGCTGCGGATTTCTGCGCGGACCTTGATGCCGATGATGTCGTTGCCATCGTTCAGCGTGTCGGCATCAAGGCCGTTGTAGCTGATACTTTCGTTGCCTGACACAAACTGGAGTCGGGCCTCGAAGTTCTCCACGTTACTCGCCATCACCGCGCCGATCGGGTCCCCGCCACTGTCCAGCCGTTCCGCGCGCTTCAGCTCCTTGCTGTCGCGGTCCAGCCAGTAGCGCACCGCGTTGAGCTTCTGGATAGTGGTGCCGGAGCGCTCCAGCAGCACGCTGTCGAGCCCTGCCGGCCGGTTGAACAGCGAGGTGGCCTCGAGAAACTCGATCTGGAACTTGTTGTTGGCCAGTCCCTTCACAGCGGTCAGCAACAAGAGGCGGCGCGTGCTCCCGATCTGCAAGCGCACGAGATCACCGGGCGCAACGCGGAACGTCCCGCCCACCCGCATGAACTCGATACAGAACGCGCCGCACGTGCCGCCCGGTGGATAGGTCGGCAGCGTATCGCCATCGTTGAAGATCGGGTACACCGGCGCCTCGTCGGGTTCATACGGCACCGACAGAATTGTTATTGTGTCACCAAATGTCCCCAGCGACGCGAAGTCCTGAGTGCTCTCCATGGAAATGCCGGCTTCTTGCACGTCGCGCGCCAGCGAGAGCCCGACGAATCGAGCGTTGCGGTCGACCAATTCTTTCACCGTCCAGCCTCTGCGTGTCTTCCAACTTTGCACGGAAAAGCTGGACGCCGACACGATGACGACCATCCCCACCGTCATGGCGATGAGCACTTCGGGGAGGGTGAACCCGCGGCGGGCGCGGCGGGTGTTCTGCGTTGTCGTAAGAGACATTACTGAGCTCCGGCGAGGCCGTTACCGCGGAAAAGCATCGTCGAGAGTTCGACTGGACGATTCCCGCGCGGGTACTCTACTTTCACGTCGATCTGTACCAGGTTCTGTTTGATCTCGGTGACAGTCAGGGTGCGAACATACGGACCGGCCCCCGACAGTTGCCCGTCGGCGGTGAGATACTCTGCCGATTCCGTCACGACCAGCCAGGGATCCCGCACGCGCACTGCTTCCACATACGCGCGCCCGATGGCAATCGCATTCGTGCGGTTCTGCGCCATCGTTTGCAGTTTGGTGGTCGACGCGTTGGCGTTGGCAAGCGACATGAGGCCGACCAGCAACAGCAGCATGGCCACCATCATGGACACGAGGCTGAAGCCACGACGGGCGCGCGTCAGGCGGCGGCGGCGATTGGTTGATGACGCGATACGGCGGATCATTTCCAGCCCCCCTCTTTTTTCCACGTCCAGAAGCGCACGTTCCCTGATGGCGCCACCTGTACGGCCACCACCGACGTCGGATCGTGCTCGCTCACGAGGTATACGGTACCGCTCGCCCCGAACGGCCGAGTCAGCCCGCGGGAGTCGAACTCCAGGCGGCCATCAGCAAAGGTGATGGCGCCCGATCCCTGGTCGCCGGGGACGGCCGACGCGGCGCCACGCCCAAAGAGCATGCGGTCGGGGAGAGGACGCGTCCCCCACCCTTGAAGCGACTGCGTCTCAAGCGCCGACTCGTTGATGGTCCCATCGTCGTCGTTGTCGCGGAAACCACCATAGTTATCAGCTGCATCATCGAACACTACCCGCACCATACTGCGGGTGGAGAGTGCGCGCGTGCGCGCCAAGTCGATGTCCTGGGCGAGTTGCATCCCGGCGAGTTGAGATTCGGTCCGTTCGGAAATTCGGAAGCGCGGCACCATGATGGCCATCAGTATTCCAACCATGGTCATGATGACGAGGAGCTCGACGAGGGAGAAGCCGCGAGGAGTGCGCCTGTGGTACACGGAAGGTGTCATGGTCAGTACAGCGGACGGAAGGCGGTTTGCAGTACCGTCCCCACCGAGGGCGTCCCCGGTGGCAGGCGTTCCGGGAACCGGAAGTTGACGTCGAAACTCCACTGCCGCGCTGGGGGTGTGTAGTAGGCTCCGCCATTCGTGACGTTGCTAAATACTCCACTGGCAAAGCGACTCTGATACAGCGAGACCAGCGACCCCGTGTAGCGAAACGTGGTGCCGGCGCCCCATCTTTCGAGAAAGCGTGGAAGGTTCTCCAGACCACCACCGTACTGTGGCGCGCCGCACCCGGCACGCGCGAAGTCGCAGGGAGTGGCGGAGTGACCGACAAGCAGCGCGGCGTTTACCGTGGTGGGCCGAGCATCACGCTGGGCGGGATTGACCTGCAGCGTGTCACACCAGCCGGTGTTACTCTGACAGCGTGTTCCCGCCGGGGTGGAAACACTCATTGCCGGGTTGGGCGGCTGTGACAGAAACGTGATGGCATCGCCCATGATCGCGGCAGGACGCCAGACTAGGGTGTTGTAGTCGCCGAGCACGTAGATCGGATGCTGCGTGACGATCGATAGTCCACCGGTATCCGACGCGACGCGTGAGGCCGGAAGTTGTGCCCCCTGTCGGAGGCGTACCGCCACGTAGTCACGGTTCGTGCTGCCGCTGTCGTCGACAATATTGATGTAGATAATGCGCGGCGATCGCGTGCCGGGTGACGCGTCGCTCCACAGGCGGAGCGAATCCATGTGCACGTCGACCAAGTCGGGCCTCAGATCTTCCCGCCCCTCCCAGAACGCGTTGCGGCGCGGCTTGAAGATCTGCCGACACGTGGCGCCGCTCGGAACCTCCAGGCCACCGGTCCGCACCTGCACGATGGAATCGCAGAAGGCGTTTTTCATCGCGTTGGTGTCGGCCATTTCGAAGACGGTCGCCCTCACGGTGATGTACCAGTCCGCCTTCCATGCCATTTTTACGTCCTGTATCATCGGGCTGTCGCCGTTTTCGCGCGGCAGCACCAGCGTGACTGGTGGCGTATTCGCGGGAAGCGGGAGCTTGAGCGGCCGCACACCGTGGGCCCTCGACATCAGGCGCCCGCTGAATCGCACCTGGCTTTGCGTCTTGAACGCCGGCTCCGACGTCGAGCGTGAATCGAACGTCAGCGTGTTGGCCACGCCCGCCGCATTGTTGATCCGCACACTTTGCGGGTCGTTTGCATTCTTCCGATTTCGGAAGACGCTGTCAGGCGTCGTGATGTTACTCCGGAACGTGGCGTTCGATGACGACAGATACAGATTCCCATTCGAATGCACCCACCCCACGAAGTTCATGGGTGGGCCAGGAAGGATTTCCAGGTCGTCTTCGTAGAACACACCGAACTGGAAGAGCGGAATTGTCTGAGCGTTCACCGACAACATCGCACTCGCCTTGTTGCCCGAAGTATCCCGCGCCGCGACCGTGATGTCGATCGGCTGATTGAGCGAATACAGCCCGGAGAAGGGGCCGGTGGTGATGGTCCGGGTGACCGGAATGCCTGAGGTCCGCGTAGACTGGGAAATCTGATAGCCCGCCAGCTCCGGCGTCGTAATGCTCGCGATATCCTCGCTGTTGATCACCCCGTCCTGCATGGCGGCATCGAGCTGCGACATGATATCGTCGGCGGCCCCCTCGGCGGCATAGCCTGCGCGGGCACCGCGGTAGTCGGCGTTCGACGTACGCGAGATCGTCGTCACAGCGGAAAGACCTGCGAGGATGATGACCGAGAACATCACCAGCATGAGCAGCACCACCTCCAACGCCATACCGCGCCGGGGCCGAACGACCGTCATTCGCGGTCCTGTTGCCTGCGTGTTTGCCTGCGTGTTTGCCTGCGTGTTTGCCTGCCGTACCATACCGCCACCTCCTGATGGGGACCTGTTCATCAAGAGAGATACGATTCTGCGGTCCTGCCGGGTATTCCAGTCGCGGTCAGGGCTGATTCAGCGTGACGCTTTTTCCGTGGGTGTAACGGAAATCAGGCCGTGGGGGGCGCAATCGGTCGAGGGAAGAGCGCATCGCCCTTCGCCACATGCCACCCGGCAGGGTCCAGTAACGGCAAGGTCGCGAAGGGTTGAGCCGCCGCTGTTCCGGGCGCGCCGAGTTGCTGCCACACCACGTCCACCTTGCCGGGCATGAACGGCGCGAGCAGCACCGTCTGGCGCGCGATGCGGCGAATCAACGATGCCAGTATGACCGCAAGCTCCTCACGGCGCGCCGGATCTTTGGCTACCGCCCAAGGGGCCATCGCGGCCGTATACTCATTGGCACGGGCCGTCATGCGAGAGACGGCGGCTAGGCCTTCGTGCAACAACCAGCCCCGCGCACCATTCAGCCCGGCGTGATACGCGGCGATGTCGGCGTCGTCGTCCGCTTCCGCCGTCGGGCGCGCCGCTGCCGGGACGACCCCGTCGAAGTACTTCTCCACCATGGCCATCGCGCGACTGGCCAGATTACCGAACGCATTGGCCAGATCGCTGGTGTAGCGCTCTTCGAATCGCTCCCACGAGAAGTTGCCGTCGCTGTCGAACGGTACTTCCCGCAGCAGCACATACCGAAACGCATCGGCACCGAATCGATCGATCGCTTCGCCGAGATCGAGCTTCACCCCCGCACTCTTGGAGAACCGCTCGCCGCCAAGTTGCACGAAGCCATGCGCCCACACCTGCTTGGGCAGTGGCAACTCTGCGGCCTTGAGCATCGCCGGCCAGATCACCACGTGAAAACGGGTGATGTCCTTGCCGATGATATGTAGATCCGCCGGCCACCGTGTCTCGTAGCCCGCGTCGGGGAATCCAGTGGCGGTGAGATAATTCGGCAGCGCATCGAACCACACATACGTGCCCTGCGTTTCGCCGTTGGAGAGTGGCAGGGGAAACGGCACCGCCCACTCCAGCCGCGACCGTGAGGCCGACACGTCGTCGAGTCCCTGCGCGAGCAAGCCAAGAATTTCGTTGCGCCGACTTTCGGGCTCCACAAACTGTGGCGTGTTCGTGATCAGGTCCTGCAGAAAGCCCTGATACTTGGACAGTCGGAAGAACCAGTTGCGCTCCTCGACTTCCTCCAGCACGCGCGTGGTATGCAATACGCAATGACCATCCGCGATATCCGCTTCCTGCTTGAACGCCTCACAGCCCACACAGTACATGCCGGTGTAGGAGCGTTCGTAGAAGTCGTCCGGATTCTTCTCGGCGATGCGCCGAATCAGAGCCTGTACGCCGGCTTTGTGGTGGGCCGTCGTGGTACGGATAAACTGATCGTACTGAATACCGAGTCGCGCCCAGATTGCCTGAAAGCGCGCCGCGATATCGTCAGTGAACGCCTGTGGTGCCATGCCGGCTGCCGCCGCCGTCTGCTGCACCTTCTGGCCATGCTCGTCCATGCCGATGAGCAGATGGACATCGAATCCGGCCTGTCGATGATACCGCGCAATGACGTCCGCGCCGATCTTCTCGAGCGCATGGCCAAGATGCGGATCGCCGTTGGCGTAGTCGATGGCGGTGGTCAGAAAAAAGCGCGGCACGGAGGGCGAAGTAAGAGAAAAGGTGTAGTGAATACGCAGGAATTACGACGCGTGGGCATCGGAGCCATCGGGCGCGACATCCTCTTCGTCTGCTGCGTCCTCCAAATCCTCTGCGTGATCCGTTGCATCCGTTGCATCAGTGCCATCGCCCCCTCGGCGCAATTCGGCCGCGCGCAACCGACGGCCGCCGCGCCGACCACGGCGGCGCTTGCGGCGCGGCTCGTCGCCTGAGGCAGCGTCGGTCTCGGCGTCCGCCTCCGCCTCCACGGATTCCGCAGGCGCCCCGGGAAACTCGGGAGCGTCAGCTGGCAGCTCCGCCGGTACCACCTCGACCACTGGCATGATCGCCGCCGGTGCTCGAGGCGCTTCCGCCACACGTACCGGCGTCTCGTCGAGCAAGAGATCACTCGCCACCGGTATCTCCGCCGTGATCTCCATGGAAAAATCACCGATCGCGAAGGTCTCAGTCACCGAAGTGGTCGGATCACCGGCGCGCTCCACTTCGGTGCGCAGTTCCACCAACGTGATCACGCGGGAGTCCCCTTCGGCCGTGCGGAGCGTCACCCGCTCGTTGAAGATGTCGCAGGAGACGACCTTCTCCTCGCCCAGCGACGTGACGAGAATCTTCCCTTCCTTGGGGAATTTGCGCCGACTCTGCACATAGAACTCGTGCTCGTAGCGCAGGCAGCACATGAGACGCCCGCAGGCGCCCGAGATCTGCTGTGGATTGAGCGACAGCTTCTGATCTTTCGCGACGCCCAGATTGACCGGGAGCAGTTCGGGCAGCCATGACGACGAGCAGTACTCACGTCCGCAGCGGCCTACACCAGATAGCCGCTTGGCTTCATCGCGCACGCCGATCTGCTTGAGTTCGATGCGCGCCTTGAACAGGGCGGCGAGATCACGCACGAGGTTCCGGAAGTCCACGCGGCGTTCGGCCGTGAAATAGAACGTCAGCTTGCGGCGATCCCACTGCCACTCGGCGTCGGTCAGTTTCATGACCAGCCCGTTCGCCTTGACGCGCGCGATCGCCTCGCGTCGGCAGCGTTCGTTATCTTCGGTCAGCGCGCCATCGGAGCGCTCGTCGTCTTTGGTCGCCAGCCGCAGTGCTTTGAGTGCGGGCGGTGTGGCGCCACAGCCATGCGCGCACCCGTTACAGCGCACCTCGGCCAGTTCTCCGGTGGAGTGCACGCGGCCGAAATCCTCCCCACGGTCGGCTTCCACGATGATCCCCGCCCGCAGGGCGGGGGGCGTCTCGCCGTCCCAGGAGAAGAACTCTTTGCGGTTGCCGCGAAACGCGACTTCGATGAGGTGCGCCACAACTGCAACTTACTCGATGAACTGACCCATGCGCAGGAATTTCTCACGTCGGCGGCGCACCAGCTTGTCGGGCTTGAGCCGTCGTAGCTCCTCGAGGTTGCGCGTCAGGGATTCACGGAGCGCCAGCGCCGTGGCCACATGGTCCGAATGCGCCCCGCCCACAGGCTCGGCGACGATCTCGTCGATGATTTTGAGCTCCATCAGATCAATCGCCGTCAAGCGCAGCGCCCACGCGGCCTTTTCGCGCATCTCGGGGCTCTTGCCGTCCTTCCAGAGAATGGCGGCACAGCCTTCCACCGAGATCGTGGAGTAGACGGAGTTGGTCAGCATCATCACGCGATCGGCTACGCCGAGGGCGAGCGCACCGCCCGAGCCACCTTCACCGATGACGGTGGCGATGATCGGTACCTGAAGGTTGCTCATCTCCAGCAGGTTGCGCGCGATGGCCTCGCTCTGACCGCGCTCTTCCGCCCCGAGCCCTGGCCACGCGCCCGGCGTATCGATGAACGTGAGCACGGGCACCTGGAACTTCTCGGCGAGCTTCATGAGGCGCAGCGCCTTGCGGTACCCCTCGGGATGGGGCATGCCGAAATTGCGCTTCAGGTTTTCCCTGGTGTCGCGACCCCGCTCGTGACCGATGATCATGACCGTTTCCCCTTCCAATCGGGCCCAGCCCGCCATGATGGCGGCATCCTCGCGGAAGGCACGATCGCCGTGCAATTCGATGAAGTCGGTAAACGCGTACTTGATGTAGTCCGACGTAAACGGGCGACGCGACATACGCGCCACCTGCACGCGCTGCAGTGGCGTCAGATTCTGGTAGATCTGTACGCGCAGGTCGCTGAGTTTCCGCTGCAGCGGCACCAGATCGTCTCCGATATCGAGAGACTGGTCTGTTGCCATTCGCTTGAGCTCCTCGATCTGTTTTTCGAGCTCCACAATGGGACGCTCGAATTCAAGCACCGGGGCACTGGCCATGGGAATCCTGGAGAATGAGAACGCGAAGCTCGTCAGCCATCGGCGCGCTTGAGGCGCACCCGATCGGCGCCGAGCAGCGCGCGAAGATCAGAAAGAATCATGGCTGATGCAGCCACGGTCAGCGAGCGGGAGCGGAAACGGACTGTTTTGCCGTTGCCATCCTGCCATCGGACCTCGAGTGGTGCTGATCCCTGATGGTTCTCAAGGGCGGCACGAACATCCTCCATTATAGACGGCGGCAGATCGATCCCGGTGCTCAGGTCGATCGCGACCGCCAGATCGCCACTGGCACGCACTTCGGCGAAGCGTGTGACCGTTTCCACGATGAAGGTGGCACCTTCAACTCCTTGATCCTTACGCGAATAACCGCCTTTGAGCAGCACGGGTACATCGGGACGGACCCGTTCGGCGATGACGGCCCACGCTTCCGGGAAAACCAGTACCTCAGAAGATCCGGAAAAATCCTCGACTGTCAACCGGGCAAACTCTGCCCCCGACTTTTTGGAGATCTGCCGCTTGATGGCGGTGACCACCACGCCAATGGTGACCGGCTCCGGTGTCCACTCGCCCAGCGCGGCTACGGTGCTCGACGCAAAGAGTTCGCATTCTGTTCGGTATGGCTCAAGCGGATGTCCTGAAATGTAGAAGCCGAGCAGCTCTTTTTCGCGCTGTAGGCGCTCGCTTTCGCTCCATACCGGCGTGGAGGGCAGGGGAGGCGGGGCAGCGCCTTGGCCGGCTGAGCCGGCGATCTCCTCCGGAGCGCCACCCATCAGGTCGCCGAAGAGTGAGCCTTGCCCCTTGACGGCTTCCTCCTGTCGCAGCGAGGCCTCGCTGATCGCATGATCGAGCGCCGCCAACAGTTGCGCGCGGTGGCCGCCCAGCCCGTCACAGGCACCGGCCGCGATGAGCGCTTCGAATACCCGTTTGTTGCACACCCGCAGATCCACGCGCGAGCAGAGATCATACAACGACGAGAACGGTCCCTCAGCACGCGCCCCGATCATCGAATCAATCGCACCACGCCCCACGTTGCGGATCGCGCCAAGCCCGAACCGGATCCGCCTGTCCCCCACCACCGTGAAACGCCACCCGGATTCGTTCACATCGGGTGCCAACACCTCGAGCCCCATTTCACGGGCTTCCGCGATGTACTTGATGACCTCTTCCGTTTTCCCGATGTTCGACGACAAGAGCGCCGCCATGAACTCGGCCGGGTAATGCGTCTTGAGGAAGGCGGTGTGGTACGCGACGACGGAGTAGGCGACACTATGGCTGTTGTGAACGATGATGTCGTTCGCCACGAAATTGTGCGTGTCAGCAATCTCGAGATCGTAGGTCTCGGCCTCTCCGGCCGGCTCAATCGATACGATGCGATCCCACAGCACATCGTTGTCTGCAAGCCGATGCAATTCCGCGTCTTGAAAATGACCGGCCAGCCGGTTCACCACGGATCGCGTGAAGCCGATTTTCGCGGGATTCGTACCAACAGGATACAGATCACGGGCGCTGACGTCAGCCGCCGTTTCTACATCACGCCACGTTTCCCCGCGTCGCGCCTTCGCTGCGCGTGCCAACGCCCGAACCGGTGCGACGGGTACAAGGTCCTTGGATGGCCCGACAATAGCCTCACGGGGCATCGCTGCCATTGCTGCGCGTTTGGCCGGTGCCACGAGGTGCGCGCCGATTTGGTCAGCGAATGGCCGTAAATTCTCGACTCCGGTGACAAACACCTGATAGCCGATGCGCGGTCCTCTCGGGTAAGCGAATGTTACCTCGCGAACCCGGCCGAGAATTCCCAGACGAAGCAGCACATGCTGCACCTGCTGTGCCAGCCGCTTCGACGACGTCGCATAGAACGTGGAGCGGTCGTTGGAATTGACGTGGCCGTCACCATCCCACATGCGGCCCAGGAGTACGCCCAACTGTGCGTTTGTGAGTCGGAACGCGGCCGAGGGAATTACTTTGTTGGTCGCGAGCTTACCAAGCAGATCAAGCGAACGAGCCCATTCGAAAATACCATTGAGCGCCTTGCGGTCGACCCGGCCGGTATACACAGACGCGGTCCCCTTGTGCATCGTCTCCGTGCACCGGACATTTGCGAACTGCTCTGCAGCGAAAACAAAGTCCGCGACCGATGCCGCGTCTTGGTTGTAGTAGTACACGCCAGCGGGATGCCCGAGGTTTCCCTCGGCCAACAGATGGCCCAGCGCGACGACCTCATGAATGGGCCACTCATGGCGCACACCGTTCGGCAGTCGACGCGGTACTGCAATGTGGTCCCCCGCTCGCAAGGCCTCTAAATTGTGCCATCCGTCGGGCATCAGCAGCGGGTGATTCGCCGTTGCTGTGATCTCACGTCCTGACTCTGTGATCAGCCGGAATACCGGCTTGATCCCGTTGGCCATGACGTCAATCACCCGTCCGTCTTGCAGTCGTAACGTCGACACGTCACATGTTGCGACGCTGCCAAGGGTTGCCTGACGCGCATGCACGCTGGCGATTTGCACGAGTGCACCCGATGACGCGTCATAGATTTCCGTGTCGCCAACCAGACACTTGTTGAAGCCGTAACGCCCGAACGTCTCAATCTGCCCCGCCAGCTCGTCAATAATTTTGGGGTCGTACCCCTTGGCGACGGCCTTCGTGGAGAACTTGCCAAGCTCCTTTTTGATGAGCTCCGAGTCCTTCTTACCCACCGCCTTTCGCAGCACGTCCGCTTCGGCGAGCGAGATGCCGGCCAACACCTGCGCAATGCGCATCACCTGTTCCTGATAGGTGATCACGCCGTAGGTGTTGGACAGAATCGGTTCGAGCTCCGGCAGGGCGTACACCGTGGGCTCTTCGCCGCGTTTGCGGCGGATGTACACGTGGTGCATGCCCGCGTCGAGCGGGCCCGGACGGAGCAGCGCATTCGACGCGACCAGGTCGTCGAACCGGTCGCAGCGCATGCGCTTGAGCACGTCGGTGGCGAGCGCCGATTCAAACTGGAATACGCCGCCGGTTCGACCGGCGCGCAGCATCTGATACGTTTTCGCGTCGGTGAAGCCGCGCTCTTCGAGCGTGACCGTGATGCCGTGCCGCTGCTCGATGCTCGCCAGCGTATCGCTGATCACGGTGAGTGTGGTCAGCCCGAGAAAGTCCATCTTGAGCATACCGGCTTTCTCGAGCGACGTCATGTCGTACTGTGTGACAATGACCCGCTCGTCGCCGTCGCTTCCCGAGCCCTTGGTAGCCTGCGTGCAGATCGGCACGAAGTCGTCGAGCGGACCCGGCGCAATCACGACACCGGCGGCATGCACCCCGGTGTGACGTGACAGCCCTTCCAACTTGACGGCAAAGTCGAGCAGTTGCCGGTAGCGTGGCTCGTTGGCGTAAAACGCCTTCACTTCGGGCACCTGCTCGATCGCTTCCTTGACGGTCAGCGAGAAGTTCGGTGCGTTCGGGATGAGCTTGGCCAGCGCATCGGTTTCGCCCGGCGTAAAGCCGAGCGTACGTCCGACATCTTTAATCGCGGCGCGCGACTTCATGGTGCCGAACGTGACGATCTGCCCGACCGAATCCTTGCCGTACTTCTGCCGCACGTACTCGATCACTTCCCAGCGTCGCTCGAAGCAGAAGTCCACGTCCACGTCGGGCATGGAGACGCGTTCGGGATTGAGGAAGCGCTCAAAGAGCAGGTCGAACTCGAGCGGGCACACGTCGGTGATCTTCGTGGCGTACGCCACGAGCGAGCCGGCGGCCGATCCACGCCCGGGACCCACTGGAATGCCCATGTCCCGCGCGGCCTTGATGAAATCGGCGGTGATCAGGAAGTAGCCGGCGTAGCCGGTTTTTGTGATCACGCCCAATTCATAGTCCAACCGCTCCTGCACGTTGGCGGGCAACGGATCGCCGTAACGCACCTTGGCCCCGTCGGTGCTCAACTGCACCAACAACTCGTTCTCGGTGGCCACACCCGGCGGCAACGGAAACGACGGCACGAAATACTGTTTCGCGAACTGCACGTCCACCGACTCGGCGATCGCGAGGGTGTTCGTGAGTACATCGTCCCGGCCCGGGAAAAACGGCCGGATCTCGTCGGCGGATTTGAAGTACAATCCGTCGTCGTACTTCATGCGATCGCGGTCGTTGCGATCCTTGCCCAGCCCGATGCACAACAGCACGTCGTGTGCGTCGTGATCCTCGTGTTTGAGGAAGTGTGCATCGTTGGTCGCGATAACCGGCAGCCCGACGTCGTCGGCAAGCGACAGAATCTTGGCGTTGAGCCTCGCCTGCCCCTCGCTGGTGTGCGCCTGCACCTCCAGGTAATAGCGCCCCTGAAATAGCTCCGCGTACCATGCCGCCACCTCGCGCGCCTCGTCCACGCGATCTGCCATGAGGTGCGACGCCACTTCGCCGGCCAGACAGGCCGACGACACAATCAACCCCTCGCTGTGCGCTGCCAGCAGCTCCCGGTCAATGCGAGGCTTCGTATAGAAGCCTTCGGTGTATCCGAGTGAGGAGAGCTTGACCAGATTCTTGTAGCCGACAAGATCGCGGGCCAGCAGCACCAGGTGGTAGTAGGGTTTGGCGCCGGGCGCCGGGCGGCCTCGGGTGCGCCGATCGCCCGGTGCCACATAAGCTTCCATCCCCATGATCGGCTTCACGCCGGCCTTCTTGGCCTTCTCCTGGAAATCCCAGGCGGCGTGCATGTTTCCATGATCGGTGATGGCCAAGGCGGGTTGCTCGAAGTACTGAGCCCGCTTGATCAGATCATCGATACGATTCGCGCCATCGAGGAGCGAATATTCGGAGTGGCAGTGCAGATGAACGAACGACATGGACCGGGAATGATAGCGCATCCAGGCAGCTCACAACACGGGATTGACAACGAGGCGGTATTACCGCCACGACGCGGCCGTACGTCGTGGCGACTGCTGCGTCGGCTCACGGGACTGGCCACGGTCGCGCTTACCGTGGCGCTCGCACTCACGCCCATGGGCTGCTACATCTCACGCGCTGCCTATGAGGAGGCGCGGATCCTCTCGCGTCGTCAGCCCATCCCACGCCTCGTGGCGCGCGAATCGACGGAGCCCGCGCTACGGGCCAAGCTGGCGCTGGTGCTGGCGGCGCGCCAGTTCGCCATCGATTCGCTCGGGCTAAAGGCCGGCGAAAGCTTCACCACGTTCTCACAGCTCGATCGTGACACGCTGGTGTTGATCGTCTCAGCCGCCTACCGCGACCGACTGGAACGCAAGACGTGGTGGTTTCCGGTAGTGGGCAGCTTCCCGTACAAGGGGTTCTTTGACTTCCCGGGGGCGCTGCGTACCGCCGAGTCGCTGCGAAACGAGGGGTTCGACGTTACGGTGGGCCCGTCGTCTGCCTTCAGCACGCTGGGCTGGTTCAATGATCCGCTCGTCAGCACCACCGTCAAGCAAGACTCCGTGACGCTGGTAAACACGGTCATTCACGAACTGCTGCACACCACCTTTTTCGCCAAAGGGCAGGTGGCGTTCAACGAGTCCTTTGCCACGTTTGTCGGGGGGCGCGGAGCGGAGCATTTCTTCCGTGCGCAGGGTGACTCATTGCTCACCGCCCGCGCGCGCGCCGATTGGCACGATGATCTGCTGCTGGGCGCCTTCTGGGAGCGCACGGCACTCGAAATCGATAGCGTCTTTGCCACGCTACCCGATTCCGCGCGTGACGCACGGATTGTGGCGCGCGACTCGGTGTATGCGCAGGCGCGCCTACGCTTGATCAACGACGTGGCCCCGCAGCTTCGTACCTATCCCGCCGGCTGGGCGGAGCGCGTGGTGCTCAACAACGCGGTACTCTTGTCACGCCGCGTCTACGCCGAAGGGTTGGATCGCTTCGATGCCGTCTACATTGCTCAAGACCGCGCCCTCAAGCGGTCGATTGCCGCCATTATTGCCACCCACAAAGCGAAGAAGGACTCGGCAAACGCCGAGCCCTCCCCGTAGTGCGGCACCACGACACGAGACGCTGAGTCTACGGCTTTTCGGGCAACAGCACGAAGCGCGCGCGGTTCGTTTCATCGAGGAACAGCTTTGCCGCGGCGGTGAGCTTCTCCACGGTCAGCCCGGCAATCAGCGCATCATCCGCCATCACCGTGCTCAGCGCATCACCGTTCTCCAGCCGATTGCGCATCACGCTCGCCCACCAGCCATTTTGCTTGCGCGCCACTTCCATCTCGCGCCGCTGCTTCTCGCGCACCCGCTCCACTTCTTCGGCCGACGGCGCTACGCGACGCAGCGAATCGAGCTCGGCGCGCACGGCCGCGAACATGGTATCCGCCTTTTCCGGCGCAGAACCGTAGCTGATCACCAGCTGCCACTCTTCTCGTGGCTGGCGCGCGAACTGCGTATTCACGCCCACCGAATACGTGCCACCCAACGACTCGCGAAGCCGGTCCAGCAAGCGCGTTTCGAGCACCTCGCCAAGCGCTGACAGCAAAAACGACTGCTCGCGGCTCCACGGCGCCACTCCGCCCATCAGCAGCGCCGTCTGGCTCTGCGGGGCCAGTCCTTTGCGCACCGTTTTGTCGATCTGGCCAGTGAACATCTTCGGGCCGACGTCTTTGAACGTTTCCTTGCGCCCCGTGGTCGGCAGCGAGGCCAGCCACTGCTCCACGAGCGGCTTGAGCGCCACCGTATCGACCGTCCCAACAAACAGGAACGTGAAGTCCCCCGCATCACCGAAGCGATCGCGATAGATCGCCGTCATCTCGGCGAGATCGAGCTCCTTGAGCATCTCCACCGACAGGGGCCGTACGCGCGGGCTGCCGTTGGCGAGCGTAACCTGCACGGTATCACCGAACACCGAGGCCGGATTGGCATCTTTGTTCTTGAGCACTGCATCAAACTGCTGCAACAGCGCCTGAAACGCGGTCGTATCCGCGCGCGGCGACGTCATACGTAGCCAAGTAAGCTGCAGCAACGTCTCCAGATCCTTCGGGGATGCGCGGCCACTCAGTCCTTCGCTCAGGTCGCTGATCACCGGCGACACTTGTGCCACCTTGCCAGTGAGCTTCTTGTTCAGATCGATCAGCGAGAGGTCACCCGCACCGCCGCGCTCCAGCACAATCGTGGTGAGTGACGTCTTGAACACGTCCTTGTCGGCCACGAGGCTCGCACCACCCGGACTCCACGCCGACATCAGCAGCTGATCGGCCGTAAAGTCGGTGGGCTTGACCACCACGCGAATACCATTCGACAACGTCCACTCGGCGGCACCTACCTCGGGCAATGCACGGCCGCTCACAATGCGACCAGGCGTGGGAACGCGCGCGACCAATGCGCCGTCGGCCACCGTCTCGACCCACGGCGTGATGGTCGCCGACGGAATCGCGCGGAACACCGCGCGCAACTCAGCATCCGTGGGCACACGGAGCCCGTCCTTTTCGGGCATCGACACCGTCACCACGCGATTGGCTTCGCCCGCGCGAGCCGCGCCAAGGGCGTTGACTTCGGCAAGTGTCAATGATGGAACGAGCTTTTTGGCGGCCTCGTATTCAAACGCGATGCCGGGGGCGGCTTCGCCCTCGAGGTAGTGATCGATGTACTCGCTGACAAACGCGCCCGACGGCGTCTTGTCGCGTTCCGTGTAGGCGCGCTCGTAGCCCCGCAGCAGGTTGGTGCGCGCACGATCAAACTCACTGGCCAGGAACCCATGACGGCGTACACGTTCGGCTTCCGTCAGCGTCATTTGCAGCGCATCGAGCACTTGGCCTTCCTTGGCGCCGGCGTCGAGTGAGTAGTACTCGCTGCTTCGTACGAAGCTGCCGCTGCCGGCCCCGGCTCCGAGGATCGGAGATCCCGGCTTTTGCGAGAGCTCGCCGAATCGCTGATTGAGCATCTGGTCGTACAGGCGCTCCAGCATGCCGGTGCGCAGATCCCCTACCGTGGTGGTCGTGCGCCCCGGACGCTTCCAGAGCACGCCGACGGAGCTCGACGTGAGTTCCTTGTCGGTGGCGATAGACACCAGCGTGGAGTCGTGAGCCGGCACGGAGGCGTTGACGCGTGGGCGCGACGTGGTGCGCTTCGGGATCGACGCGAAGGTTGAGCGGATAAGCGTTTCCAGCCGTGCCGGATCGATGTCGCCCACCGCGATCACGGCCATCAGG
Organism: Gemmatimonadales bacterium; assembly: GCA_038212625.1. GTDB lineage: Bacteria > Gemmatimonadota > Gemmatimonadetes > Gemmatimonadales > Gemmatimonadaceae > Gemmatimonas. The sequence goes on from JBBQUH010000052.1 coordinate 19,133, forward strand.
TCCGGGCGGTACCAGTCCTGCCAGAAGCGCTTGAGAGGAGCCGGGTTTGCGTTCTCAATGATTTCCGGCTTGCCGATGGGCAGTCGCTCTGCGTACCGCGATCCCTGAAAGATGACGGGGAACTGCTTGTCGCGCAGCCGCTCGCCAGCGCCGAGTCCGTTACGCCACTCGGAGAGCACCACGCCGCGTTCGCCGACCACGTCGGTGGAGTCGAACAGAATGCCCGTGGCCACGTCGCCGAGAAACTGGAAACTCCGCTCCAGAATAGCCGCGCTGTCGGTGGGCACCGGTAGGATGTACACGGTTTCGTCAAACCCCGTGTATGCGTTCAGATCGGCGCCAAAGCGCACGCCGATCGATTCGAGATACTTGACGATATCGTTCTTGGCGAACGACGTGGTACCGTTGAACGCCATATGCTCGATGAAGTGCGCCATGCCGCGCTGGTCGTCATCTTCGAGAATGGAGCCGGCATTCACCACCAACCGTAATTCCACGCGCTGTTCAGGCTTGGCGTTGCGGCGGATGTAGTAGCGAATGCCGTTTGGCAGGGTCCCCACGCGCACGGCGGGGTCCATGGGGAGTTTGGCCGTGAGGGCAAACGAGTCGCGGGCGGCGGGCGTTGCGGCGCGGGCCGGCGGACGCTGCGCGACCGCGACATGGCCGGCAACAGCCATGGCGCCGAAGGCCGCGAGCAGAGGTCGGAACACAGTCATTGCGTTGGGGCATGAGGGGAGGTGACAACCACGCTGTATCGTGGCTCTATTCCGCAGATTCGTTCGTTCTCGGGTGGCACCTATTCGGCTACGCGCGAAGAGGGTGCCTTTCTGGCAAAGACCAGTGGCGCGCGTTGTGCGGCTCGCTGACCGCCCTAGGCAATCACCGGAGGGTCGTTCTCAACTGTCGAGGGCGCGTGTGTCTTCAGTTGTGGTCGCCCACGATTCGGCCGGCTCGACCTCGCTGACTTCTTGGTTACGGGCGGACCTTTTCCTGCTACCTTGCGAGACGAGGGGAGAGACGGGCTGGGCGGAACAAAACGCACACTGACCTTCTCGCCAACTGCCGCCGCGATGCGGCGGAGAACCGAGATCGAGTGCCCACGGTAGGTCGCATCTTCCATTCGGGCAACAGCCGACTGTGACGAGTTGATCAACTCGGCGAGCGCACGTTGACTGAGGCCGTGTCGCTCTCGGAGCGCGTAGACCTCTTCGGCGAGCAGGACGGCGTCGGTCGCCGCAGCGACCCGCTCATCCCATCCGTCGGTGTCCCCAAATAGCCGATCGAACACCGCTTCCGCATCGTTGCGGGGACTGTCAGTCTGCTTCCGTGATGCCACGATGGTCCTCCAAGTGGTGAATGGGCATTTTTACGAGGGCGCTGTGGTGTGTGCTGCCGGGTCGGCCTCGTACGCGAGGCGTCGCGCGACCGCGCGTTCCACATCGGCCTTCTCCACACTACCCTCCTTTGTGCAGCCGTGCGCCAAAACAGCCACGCCGGATCCGGCAAAGAAGTACAGCACACGGAAGTTGATATTGCGGACTTCCACGCGGAGCTCGTGAATGCCATCGCGCAACGGTGCCGAGGTCGGGCGTCGCAACGCATGTCCCTCCATGGCCAGTCATCCCACGACGGCCTTCAATCGCGCCGCTGCGGGTAGATTCTGCGTCTTACTGGGACGGGTCAACGTCGCCAACCAGTCATCGAAGGGAACCGAACCGTCCAGTTCTTTGTACCGCAAGATCGCGCAAGGAGGCATCGGTATGGAAGAAAAGAGTATATCTCAAATCTGAGTTCACCGCAATCCCGGGCGGGGCATCATGGCGCGACAGTCGCTATGACTTCCCAAACGGCCCCCGCAACAGCGCCCGAAGATCGACCACCGGTTCACCGCGCAGCGCCGGCAGGGGTGGCGGCATATCGGGCCCCAGCGTGACCCGTTGCATGGTGGCCCGCACGCCCTGGTCCAGAAAGCGCGACAGCTGCCCGTACGAGAAGTCGGCCCCGGTGCGCGTGGCGTAGCTGTGCAGCGGGTAGGTGACATACAGATGGTCACGCGCCCGCGTCATGGCCACGTACAGCAGCCGCCGCTCTTCGTCGATCTGCGCGTCATCCACGGCGGCGCGCGCCATAGGGAAGACGCCGTCGGCGGCGTGGATCACGAACACCGCGTCCCACTCTTTGCCCTTGGCCGAGTGGACGGTGCTGAGAATCAGCGCATCGTCCTCGTCGGTGCTGCCCACCGCGAGATCTTGCGTGTTGCTGGGCGGTTCGAGTGCGAGTGCCGCGAGAAAACTGGTGCGATCGGCGTAACCGGCCGCGATCACTTCCAATTGATCCAGATCGGCCAGGCGCGGTGGTGCGTCATCGTACGTGCTTTTGAGAATCGGATCATACAGCTGACGCACCAACCGGATACTCTCGCCCGGGGAATGCGCTGAACGTCCCTGCTCCACGCGCCGCATGCCATCGAGCAGCGCCGACAGCGCTTGCAATCCCGGACGGGCGCGGGCCGGGGCTTTGACGGCACCGATCACCATCGCTTCCCACTGGTGCTGGGTGAGCAGCTCGATCGCCGCGCGCGCCGTGGCCTCACCCACACCGGGCAACAAGCGCAGCAGACGGTACCAGCTCACATCGTCGCGCGGATTTTCGAGGATGCGCAGGAACGCCAGAATGTCCTTGATGTGCGCCGCTTCGAGAAACTTGAGACCGCCCCACTTCTCATACGGAATGCGACGGTTGGCCAGTTCGATTTCCAGATCGGCACTCAGATACCCGGCCCGGAAGAGCACTGCGATCTCACGCAGTGGCGTGCCTTCTTCGTGCAGCTCCAATAAACGATCCACCACGAACTTGGTCTGCTCATGTTCGTCCCGCACCGTCACCAGCCACGGTGCTTCACCACCGGTACGCTCGGTCCAGAGTTGCTTGGAGTAGCGCTCGCTGCTGCGCGAGATGAGGGTGTTGGTGGTATCGAGAATGGGCGACGTGGAGCGATAATTGCGCTCCAGCGTCACAATGCGCGTGCCGGGAAACTGCTGCGGAAAATCGAGGATATTGCGGATGGTGGCGCCACGGAACGCGTAGATACTCTGCGCATCGTCGCCGACTACCGTGATGCGGCCATTGATCGATCCACCGGCGCAGAGCCCGCGCAAGATCCGCGACTGCAGCGGGTTCGTATCCTGATACTCGTCCACCAGCACGTGGTCGTACTGCGCCCGAATCTGCTCCGCGATCGCCGGCGCCTGTTCCAGCAGCAAGGCCCACGACAACAGCAGGTCGTCGTAGTCCAGCAGGTTGCGTTCACTCTTGCGCGTGACATAATCGCCGAACACGCGCTCGATGTCGCCGGTCCAGGCAATAAAGTGCGGCCATTGATCGCCGAGCAGGTCGGCAATGAGGCGGCCGGTATTGACGTGGGTGGAGTAGATGCGCAGCAGCGTTTCGGCGCGCGGGAAGCGCGGGGCCGTCTTGGGGGCGTTTTTGAGATCCCCGTAGCCCAGGGCGGCACGGGCAATGCCCATGAGGTCGGACGCGTCGGACTGGTCGAGAATGGTGAAGTCGGTCGGCAGTCCCGCCGCAGGCCCGAACCGGCGCAGGAGCCGGTGGGCGGTGGCGTGAAAGGTGCCGCCCTGCACGTGCTGCGAGGCGCTCCCCACCAGCCGCTGGCAGCGATCGAGCATTTCCTGCGCGGCCCGGCGGGTGAAGGTGAGCAGCAGCACCCGCTGCGGCGGCACCCCCCGCTGGATGAGCTGGGCGACCCGGTGAATGAGCGTACGCGTCTTGCCGGAGCCGGCGCCGGCCACAATAAGGAGCGGCGAGTCGCCATGGCTGGCGGCCTCAGCCTGGGCGGCATTGAGGGCGGGGCCGGACTCGGAGCTGGCGGGCGGGGAGAGTGGGCGGTGGGCGGGGAGGTGAAGGCGGGGGTCGGGCATGTGTACAGTATAGAGTGTGGGGGGGTGGGAAGGATTGGGGGATTGGTGTGGTGGGCTCGCGAACCGCTGTTTGCGGTTACCGGTGACGAGTTTCCGGTCTCAAGTAGCCCGAACTGCCCGCCACCAGAAACGCGCCACCGGTAACCGCAAACAGCAAGGAAGCGCAGTTCCCCACCCCCCAGTCCGAACCCATCCCCCGTTGCCGATGTGGAAAACTCACCAAACCCCCCACCCTGTAACCCCCAGCCCCCGCCAACCACCAATCCCGTACCTTGACCAGCGACACCGTGCCCCATAATTTCACCGAATCCTATTATCGCCAGCAGTGTGCGTCGCCCTACCCAGTGGTGCCGCGCGCGGTTTAGTGACAGTAGGGCAGGTGTAGTCGTAGTGCGGGCGTCAGCGCTGTTCCGCGCGACATGGACTCCAAATCGGCCGCTCCCCGAGCAGAGTCCAGTCAGAGCAACGAGTAGCAGATGACGAGAGACAAACCACTCCGGTGCGTCTTTTACAGGCAGAACGTCGATGATGGGGCACCCGCTCCTGGCACCGACAGCTACCTCCACGACCTCGTAAGAGGGGGATGAATGCAACTCTTTTCTCGGAACAAGGCGCTTATCGCCGTAACGTTGGGAGCCCTCACGGCCCTCGGCGCTTGCGGTGACGACGTCACGGTGCCCGTGGCGCCGATAACGCCAGTGACGTTATCGATCACGCCGCCCAGCGCTAGCATGAATGTCGGTGAGTCGCTCAACTTCGCCGTGCAGATCAACGGCGGCAGCACGACGACCCCGCCGACGCTTCAGAGCTGCGCCTCCAGCAATGCCGCGGTGTTGACGGCGGCAATTCAGGGCACGGCGTGCCGCGTCACGGCCGTAGCGGCCGGTAACGCGACGGTAACGGCGACGGCCACGACCGGCCAGTCGGCCGCGGCGTCGATCTCGGTAGCGGCTCCGGCTGCTTCCATCTCCAACCTCACGCTCTCCCCGTCGACCTCGAACATCGCGGTCAACCAGACGGTGACGATCGTACCGAACGTCCAGCGCGCCGCGAACGCGGTGACCGTCACGTATGCCTACACCTCCTCGTCCGCGTCGGTTGCGACCGTGACGGCGGCTGGTGTGGTAACGGCGGTTGCTCCTGGTGTCGCCACCATCACGGTGACGGCGTCGGGTTCCGGCGCTGGCTTCTCCAACGCGACCCTCACGGGTGCGGCGACGGTGACGGTCACCGCGCTTCCGCAGGGCATCACGGCGCTGAACGTGCAGCCGGCTTCGCTGGCCATCGCGCTCGGCCAGACGGCGCAGCTGTCGGCCGCTGCCACGCAGCCGGCTGGTGCCGCTGCTGCTGGTATCACCTATGGCACGTCGGTCCCGTCGGTTGCGACGGTGTCCGCCACGGGCCTCGTGACGGCGGTTGCTCCCGGAACGGCGGTGATCACGGTCACGGCCACGTCGGCCGCGAACACCAACTTCGCTGCGGCCACGTTGACGCAGCTGGTGCCGGTGACGGTATCGCCGGCCGCTCAGGTCATCATCAGCAGCCTCACGGACAACGGTGCGGTCATCGACATCACCAACGTCGCAGGCCAGTTCGAAGTGAACCTGCAGCTCCAGCCGAACGGCCAGAACGTGTCGTCGGTGCAGACGTTCGTGTGTGAGCAGGGTGAGGCGCAGGTGGCCTGTATCGCGCGTGGTCCGGCGGCACAGCAGACCTTCGGCTCGGCGGGCGGCCAGGCTGGCCCGATCCAGCTCCTGATCAACTCGGCCGAGTTCACCACCCCGAACTTCGCGACCGGGGCGGATGCCAACACGCTCTACAAGAACGGCCTGAAGACGATGATCGCGACGGTCACGACGTCGCCCGCCAACTCGGGCATCAGCGCGTCGAACAACCTCTCGCAGATCAACTTCAACAACGAAGATGGCTGGACAATCCAGTGGACGCAGCCGACGAACCGCGCGAACAGCGCCGCTGGTATCACCTGGTACGGTGGTCCGACGACGCCGGACGCGCTGAACCCGGGTTCGACCTCGGGTCTCGGCTCGTTCGTCGTGGTTCCGGTGCTCTACACGCCGAACCGCACGATCGCGACCGCGACGCTGGGCATCAACGGACTCGCCTGTGGCCTCACGATCCTCGACTCTGCGCGTCCGTTCGCGGCCACGTACGGCGAGCAGGCGCGCAGCACCACGACCCCCGCTTTCCGTTGTAACGGCGCCGTGTCCACCACGGACGGCTACGTGCCGGCCGTTACGGCCTCAGTCGACAACAACAACGCGGCCGGCCCGGTGGCCAACGGCGGCACGATCCTCGCTGCGACGTCGATCTACACGCCGATCTCGGCCGCTGCGATCAGCAGCCCGACGTTTGCGGGTCGTTACCGTCAGTCGCTGGCGTTCCGTCCGACGACGATCTACATCCCGGGTGACTACGAAGCGCCTGTCGTGTCGAGCTTCGAT
>JBBQUH010000053.1:0-24062 GCA_038212625.1 Gemmatimonadales bacterium
AAGAGCTAAGAGCTCAGAGCTCAGAGCTCAGAGCTAAGAGCTACAACCCGCCGCTCTGGGCTCTTAGCTCTTAGCTCTTAGCTCTTAGCTCTTAGCTCTTAGCTCTTAGCTCTTAGCTCTAAGTCCTATGCTCTCTCCAACCCCTCGCGGCCTCTACTGCCCCGCCGCCGACCTCTACATCGATCCTTGGGCGCCCGTGTCGCGAGCGATAATCACGCATGCGCACGGCGATCACCTTACGTGGGGGTGCGGGTCCTACCTCGCGTCGCGTGAAGGCGAAGGGGTCACGCGCGAGCGACTCGGCGCGTCGGTAAGTGCGCTGGAGACCATCCCGTACGGCGAACCACGCACGATCAACGGCGTGCGCATCTCCCTTCACCCCGCTGGCCACATACTTGGCTCGGCGCAAATTCGACTGGAATATCAGGGCGAAGTGTGGGTCGTATCGGGCGACTACAAAACCGATCCCGATCCCACCTGCTCGGCGTGGGAGCCTGTGCGCTGCCACACCTTCATCACCGAAAGCACTTTCGGATTACCCATCTATCGCTGGCCCTCTCAACAGCAGGTGTTCCACGAGATCAATGCGTGGTGGCGCGATAACGCGCAGGAGGGCGTGACGTCGGTGTTGTACGGGTATGCGCTCGGCAAGGCGCAGCGACTGCTGGCAGGACTTGATCCCGCCATCGGTCCCATTCTCACGCATGGCGCCGTGGAACGCATGACGCAAGTGTATCGCGATGGTGGCATCAACATGCCCGACACCACGTACGCCACCGTCGCGGCCACGGACCCGAGTTGGTCACGCGCAATAGTGGTTGCGCCGCCCAACACCGACGGCTCCACGTGGTTGCGCCGGTTCGGCACCACGCGCGCGGCGTTCGCCAGTGGATGGATGCTGGTGCGCGGCGCGCGCCGGCGGCGCGGCGTGGATCGTGGCTTCACACTCAGCGATCATGTGGATTGGCCGCAACTGCTCAGTGCCGTCGCGGCCACCGGCGCGGAGCGCGTGTGGGTCACGCACGGTTTCACCGGGCCCGTGGTGCGCTGGCTCACCGATCAGGGCCTTGATGCGCGCGCTATCGCGACGCGGTACGAAGGAGAGCGCGACGACGCGCCAGACCCCATCTCGACGCCTCCCTGATATGTCGTTCTCCAAGAAGACCCCGCAGGTGGCGCTGTCGTCACTGAGCGCCACTGAGCGTGAACTTGTGCGCTTTGCGGGACTCGTTCGTGAGGCGGCACGGGCGCGCGGGCTGATCGAGCGCGACGTGGAGGAGGTGCTTCAGGACGTTCGTGCGCGGCAGGTGAACGCCAACGCGTCTCATGAGCACGATAACATTCCCTCAGCGTCGCACCTGCAGCGCGTAGCGATGTCGGCGGCGGTGGCGCTCCTCGAGCGGCGACGCCGCTGGCAAGGCGAGTCCAACGCGGTCGCAGCACGCGGGCCGAACGCTCCGGCTACGCTGCGCATTCCATCCGCCCATCGCTCCGACGATCGTGAGGTCGCGGAGTACTTTGAGTTGGCGCTCGCGCGGCTGCCGCGAAATCGTCGCTTGGTGGTCCAGTTGCATCTGGAGGGTTATGCGCCTCACGAGATCGCGGGCCTCGCATGTTGGCCGACAGCCAACGTACCCAAACTGCGTGCTCGTGGTCTTAAAGACCTGCGCCGGGCGTATCTCGCGGAATCAGGAGCAGCGCACCTAGACGCTGACGAAATGCGCCGAACGTATGTGGCCGTGCGCACACTGCGACGACTACAGGCGCCAACGAACGCGCCGACACCCGACGCGCTCCGGGCATTGGTAGAAGACGAGCTCGCGCCCGACATGTGCGAGTCGCAACTCGAAGGCGCCCTGCATGATGGTGCGGCCGACGAACTCGCACTCCTGCACAGTGTATATGCCGGGATCGTCCACGAGCCGATCGCCACCGCGCGCTCGTGGTTCTCCTGGTGGCCCGTTGCCCTCGCGGCCACGGCGCTGCTGGCCGTTGGGCGCTACCTGTCTTCATAACGGTTTGCCACACGGCGCTGGTCGGCACGCGGACACTGACCAACACCGTCGCACGTTACCCTCACACGCATGCAACAGTTCGCCGCCCTCTTCGACGCCATCGACGCCTCCACCGCCACTTCGGCCAAGGTCGCGGCCTTGGTCGCGTACTTCCGCGTGGCTCCGGCACACGACGCAGCATGGGCGGTCGCGTTCCTGATCGGCCGCCGCCCCAAGCGGCTGGTCAAGTCGGGCGATCTGCGCCGCTGGGCCGCCGAGGCGGCCGATGTGCCAGAGTGGCTCTTCGAGGAGTGCTACGCACAGGCCGGCGACCTCGCCGAAACGATCTCGCTGCTGGTACCTGAGCAGCCCTCCGTCAACACCGACTCGTTCGCGGACTGGGTTACCGGGCGCTTGCTGCCGCTCGCCAAGATGCCGCCCGACACCCAGCGGGCGGCACTGCACGAGGCGTGGTCCGCGTTGCACGGAAGCGCGCGCTTTGTGTTCAACAAGCTCATTACCGGCTCGTTCCGCGTTGGTGTCTCCGATGGTCTCGTGGTACGGGCGCTCGCCGCCGTCAGCGGTATTAACGCCGAAACCATTGCCCATCGCCTCATGGGCCAGTGGGAGCCCAGCGCCGCGTGGTACACGCAGCTGGTCAGCGTGGAGACCACCGACGCCGACTGGAGCCGACCGTATCCGTTTTTTCTCGCCCATCCGCTGGATCAACCACCCGAGGCGCTCGGCGACGTGCGCGATTGGCAGATCGAGTGGAAATGGGACGGGATTCGTGCGCAACTCGTGCGACGACGTGGACGCACATTTCTCTGGAGTCGCGGCGAAGAATTACTGGCCGGGCGCTTCCCGGAGATAGAAACCGCCGCCGAGTGGTTACCGGACGGCACGGTGCTCGACGCTGAGCTGCTCGCGTGGCGTGACGAACGTCCCATGCCGTTCAGCGAGCTGCAGCGGCGCATCAATCGAAAAACCATCGGCAAGGCGCTGATGGCGCAGGTGCCGGTTCAGCTGGTGGTGTACGATTGCCTCGAGCATCACGCGCAGGATATTCGTGCTCAGCCCATGGCCGTGCGGCGCACCAGCGCCGAACAGATCGTGCAAGCACTGCCAGCGGGTGCGCCGATTTGCTTGTCACCGATACTCGCGCCAGACAGTTGGGACGCGGCTGCAGCGGCGCGGAGTGCGTCCCGCGATATGCGGGCCGAAGGGTTGATGCTCAAGCGCGCGTCGTCGCCATACGGCGTAGGGCGCAAAGGCGGCGACTGGTTCAAGTGGAAGGTCGCGCCACTCACGATCGATGCGGTCTTGGTGTACGCACAAGCGGGGCACGGCCGACGTGCGGGACTCTTTACCGACTACACCTTCGCGGTGTGGGACGGCGACAACCTCGTGCCATTCGCCAAGGCGTACTCCGGACTCACTGACGCCGAGATCCGTGCCGTGGACACGTTCATCAAGCGGAATACACTCGAGAAGTTTGGCCCAGTGCGTACCGTGAAGCCGGAGTTGGTGTTCGAGCTTGCTTTCGAAGGCATTCAGCTCAGCTCGCGGCACAAGAGTGGCATTGCCGTGCGCTTTCCGCGAATCGCGCGCTGGCGAACTGACAAACCGGCACGTGAGGCCGATACGCTAGCGTCGGTGCGTGCGTTGCTGGATGCCCAACAGCTCGGTACTGACAGTGACAGCTGACGCCCTCTCCACGCTCGAGGGCTGGTTTGCGTCGCGTGGCTGGCAGCCGTTCGATTTCCAGCGTGATGTGTGGCGCGCGTATGCCAACGGCGAATCGGGCCTCATCCATGCCGCAACGGGCACCGGTAAAACATACGCCGCGTGGATGGGGCCCGTACTCGAAGCGCTCGCCGAACCGCCACGTGCACGCGCCATGCGCAAGCGGGCCGACGCCGAGCCCTTACGTATGCTCTGGATCACGCCACTGCGCGCACTGGCCGCCGACACCGAGCAGGCGCTGCGCGCACCGCTCGAGGCGCTTGGACTGCCGTGGACAGTAGAATCGCGCACCGGGGACACATCGGCCGCACAGCGCGCCCGACAACGCAGCCGCCTGCCCACGGCGCTGGTTACCACACCGGAGTCACTCTCACTCCTGCTCTGCCGCAAAGATCACGCGGCTATCTTCGCCAATCTGCGCTGCGTGGTTGTGGACGAATGGCACGAGTTGCTCTCCACCAAACGCGGTGCGATGGTCGAATTGGCCCTCGCGCGACTCCGCACACTCTGCCCGGCGCTGCGTACGTGGGGCGTGTCCGCCACGCTTGGCAATCTCGATGTCGCGGCCGACACGTTGCTGGGCTTCGATGCGCTCGACGCACCGCGCGCGCGGCAGCTCGTGCGCGGTGTGGTGCCGAAAGACGTCGTGGTGGAAGCGCTGGTACCCGAGACGATGGATCGATTCCCTTGGGCGGGGCATCTCAACACCAAGCTGCTGCCGGAGGTAATGACGCGGCTCGCGGCGGCCGAGAGTGCGATTGTGTTTACGAACACCCGCTCGCAGTGCGAGATCTGGTTTCAGTCCATCATCGCGGCCAATCCGGCGTGGTTTGAGTTTACCGCGATCCATCACGGCTCACTTTCGCGTCAGCAGCGCGAAGATGTAGAAGACGGCCTCAAGTCGGGTCGCTATCGCGTCGTCGTTGCCACCAGTTCGCTCGATTTAGGTGTAGACTTTGCGCCCGTCGATCTGGTCATGCAGATCGGTAGCCCAAAGGGGGTCGCGCGTTTACTGCAACGCGCTGGACGCTCCGGCCATGCGCCGGGTCGGGAATCGCGGGTGGTGTGTGTCCCCACCCACGCATTCGAGCTCGTGGAAGTAGCGGCCGCGCGCGATGCCATCCGCGCCGGCGCCATCGAGAAGCGCGAGCCCATCGACCGACCACTCGATCTGCTTGCGCAGCATCTGGTGACGCTGGCACTCGGCGGCGGCTTCACACGCACCGACGTGCTCCGCGAACTGCGCAGCACCCGCGCCTATCGCTCGCTCACCGAGCAGGAGCTCGACTGGGTCATCGATTTCATCACCCGCGGCGGCGACGCACTCAAAGCATACCCCGAGTTTGCGCGGGTGCAGTGCGAGAACGACGTATTTGTGGTAACCGATCGACGCGTGGCGTTACGACACGTGCTGAATATCGGCACGATCGTCAGCGATACATCGATTGCCGTGCGGTACCTCAAAGGTGGACGTCTGGGTACCGTCGAAGAGAGCTTCGTGGCGCGGCTTTCACCGGGTGACAAGTTCATCTTTGCCGGTACCCCACTGGAGTTCGTGCGCCTGCGGGATCTTACCGCCTGGGTACGCAAAGCCAAGGGAAAATCCGGCGCCATCCCGCGCTGGCAAGGCGCGCGCATGCCGCTCAGCAGCGAGCTCTCGGCGGCAGTCCGGGCCAAACTCGAAGAAGCGCGCCAAGGTATTTTCATCGGCGCCGATATGCAGGCGGTACGGCCTGTCCTGGAGCTGCAGGCGGCCCGCAGTGCCATTCCGAGTCCCGATGAACTGCTCATCGAACGCTGCGAAACACGCGACGGCCATCACCTGTTCGTGTATCCGTTTGATGGACGACTGGTCCACGAGGGGCTGGCGGCGCTGTTCGCCTATCGCATCGCGCAGCTTGCGCCGATTTCGTTCAGCTTCTCCTGCAACGACTACGGGTTTGAACTGCTTTCCCCTGACCCGGCTCCGCTGCAGGAGGCGCTCGAGGCCGGGTTGTTGTCTACCACGCACCTGTTGCATGACATCACCCACAGCCTCAACGCGGCCGAGCTGGCGCGTCGGCAGTTTCGGGAAATAGCGCGCGTGGCGGGTTTGGTGTTTTCTGGCTATCCCGGACAGAGCAAGTCGGTCAAGCAGGTACAAGCGTCGAGCAGCTTGTTGTACGATGTCTTTGTGAACTACGACCCCGGAAATCTGCTGGTGCGTCAAGCGGAACGCGAAGTCCTGGAGCGGCAGTTAGAGTCGAGTCGACTGGGCCGAGTGCTCGAGCGATTGTCTGCGAGCACGGTGCGGGTGATTGCCGTGGAGCGCCCCACGCCACTGGCCTTTCCGCTACTGGTCGACTCTACGCGGGCGCGCGTCAGTACGGAAAAGCTCGCCGACCGCGTGCGTCGTATGACCGTGGCCGCAGAAAAGCCCAGTCGGAGCGCCACGCAGTTGATCTTTCGCGGTACACGGCGCCCATGAGCGCCGCAGACGTCGGCGATGCAGCCTGCTGCATTACTGTGGCCGACGAACCGGTGGTCCTGCTACCTTCACGCGCGCTGTGGATTCCCAGTCAGCGGCTCGTGTGTGTGGCTGATCTGCACTGGGGCAAGGCGGCCGCATTCCGCGCTGCTCACGTGCCGGTGCCCACTGGTGGCACGCACGCCGACCTCACGCGACTCACGGCGATCCTGCAGCACACCGCCGTCAGCCACCTCGTGATACTCGGCGATTTGTTGCACGATCGTTCCGGTCGACATGAAGACACGATGCACCGTATCGCGTCGTGGCGCGCCCGGCACGCGGCCATACACATCACGCTGGTGCGCGGCAATCACGACCGGCACGCCGGTGATCCTCCGAGCACGCTGAACATCGAGTGCGTGAACGCGCCGTATCGTATGGGACCGTTTGTGGGTGTGCACGAGCCGGAGACCGACTTGGAGTACACACCCGCGCTCGATGCCCCCGGTTACGTGCTGGCCGGGCACCTGCACCCGCACGTGACCATTCGCGGGCGTGGACGCCAGGCGCTGCGACTGCCGGCGTTTGTGGTCGGTGCACAACGCGCCGTGCTGCCGGCCTTCTCCAGCTTCACGGGTGGCGGCATGTACACGCGTCAACCCGGTGACGCACTTTATGGCATCGCCGACGAGCAGGTCATCCCGCTCACGCCTTCCTGACTCAGCCGCGAGGCAGTTGCGTGACCCGCCATACCCACCACATGAGAAACGGCTGCAGCGGTAACCGCAGCCACAGTCCCACCAGAGCCCCGGTGGACGCGTTCGCGGCATGCGCCTGCCACAACATGTAAATGTTGGCGGGAAAGACCGCCACCAACAACGCCATCAGCCCCCAGCCAGCCGCCGACCGCGTCGCAGGGAACAGGACACCGAGACCCAGCGCGATCTCCGCCGCACCACTGAGTAGCGTCGCGGCTCGCGCGTTGGGAATCCACGGCGGCATGATCTGGTCAAAAAAGGCCGGCGCCGCGAAGTGCGCCACGCCAGTCAACAGAAACATCCCCGCCACCGCCAGCACACCACCGGGCGGCATGCCGCTCGACGTCAACGCACCGCCGGTCCCGCTCATCCCGCGCGTGGCATGGAGTACCACAACACCGCGAAGTAGTGGCACGCGCTGCCGCCCAGCACGAACAGATGCCACACCGGATGCGCCCATGCTTTCTTCTGCACATAGAACGCCACACCGCCCGTGTAGGACAGTCCACCGGCAATCAGCAACATCAGCCCGGCCTGGTCCATACCGGCCATGAGCGGCTTGATCGCCAAGATGATCACCCAGCCCATCGCCACGTAGATGGCCGTGGAGAGCGTCGAGAAGCGACCGCTGCCAAAGATGACCTTGAACAGCACACCAAACGCCGCCAGCGTCCAGACAATTCCAAACAGCGTCCAGCCCCACGTGCCGCGCAAGACACCCAGCGTAAACGGCGTGTAGGTGCCGGCAATCAGCAGATAGATCGCCGCGTGATCCATCACGCGCAGCTTCTGCTTGAGCGTGGGATGCGGCACCGCGTGATACAGCGTGGACGCGGCATAGAGCGCGAGCAGCGTCGCACCGAACACGCTGAAGCCAATCACCGCCAACCGCTCGCCACGCGCCATTGCCGCGAGCACGAGAATGGGCAGGCCAATCAGACTGGCCACAAATCCCATCCCATGCGTGACCGCGTTCGCGATCTCTTCTCGCACCGTGACTTCGCGTTCGGCGGTCATCCTTGAAATATACTCAATGCCATGCCGTGCGCCGGTTGTTCGTGCGCCGTGCGCCATTCAACGACGACCGAGCCGCCGGCTTGGAGCGGCATACGGGCGACCGGGCCTGCTGAGTTTCCCCTCGACGCCCCGCTCACGTGCGGGGACGTTCGGCGGATACTCGACCGACCCCCGATCGAATTTCTTATCCTGCGGTGTGTACTTCACGCTCACTTCCTACTTGACGCGGAGTCGGGGGTGAGGGGGCACACTAGGGATGTCGAATGTAGTCGACACGGTTATTCGACTCGTACACGGCAAGGTGACGATGCGTGTCCAGAGACGCGTGCTTTGGGTAGCATGCTTTGTTGCAGTCGTGGCTATCAGTCCGTCCCTCAGTCAGCAGCTCGAACGCGGTAGAGTGCTGACTGCCCCGCAACTTCCCCGCGATGGCGATGGTGGCGGAAAGGGGGGCGGACCTAGCGGGTGTCAGCAAACGTATTCACCAATGCCTGCTGGATGTGGGAGCCGGAACGTCACCTGCACCGAGTTGTTGCAATGCGTTCATTGCAGTTGCATAACAAATCCGAAGACTCGTGAACGTCAATACATCGAGGTTACGAGGTATCCTCATCAACAAACAAGGTAGGACCATTCAATGCAGCGTTTCTCGGTCCAACTCTTTGCCGTTATCGGTTCCTTCATGCTCGTTGCAGGGTGCGACCGCCCGCCCGCCAGTGAAACGCGGAAAATCCGAGCGGAACCTTTACGCGAGACATGGACGGCTCGCTTCGATGGTCCCGAACAAGCCATCGATTTCTCCGAGCTTCTTTTAATTGGCGAGCACGTTCTGCTTCTTGATGAAGCAAATGCTAGCGTGCGAGCGTTGAGCATGCAAACGGGAGATTTTGCATGGACCACCGGGCGGAGAGGGGCGGGTCCAGGTGAATTCTTAGCACCGGAGGAGCTGGTCGACGCCGGCTTCGGTCGTTTCGGGGTTGCCGACGGTCGTGAAGGTCGCCTTACCGTGTTTCGTGGCCCTGCTGTAGATACCACCGAGGGCACTTGGACATTGGCAGGGCAGCTGAACAGTTACTGCCGCGAATCGGACGGTTCAATTGTTGCCATTCACGCGGGGAGCATGGCTACCGTTCGACTTCGGAAGGGTGCGACTCCCGATGATCTCGACACTCTAGTGTGGCCGAATCCAGTCTTCAATGAGGCGAATGAACTTCGGCAAGCACGATTCGCCCGCTCTCGGGAGGGACGCTGCATCGTGTGGCAGGTGAAGGGCGACTACTTCTTCGAGTTTCAGTCCCGGCCTAGTTCAGCGAGACGGTTCCAGCGGTATGCGCACCCGTATCCAGAAGTACAAATCGATCGGAGTGGTCCGTATCCAAGGCCAATATCAGCGCCTAGCTCGACCGGAGATGCGGCAGTCCTGGGCGACTCACTGTTCGTGCTTAGAGGCTCAATGTACAAAGGCCCCGGTGGGATGATCGATGTGTATTTACTAAGTACCGGTCAGTTAGTCAGGTCGTACACGATTCCACATCAAGACGTTTACCAACTTGACGTTCTTCAGGAACTGCTCGTTGCGCTGCGAAACACAGACAACGGGTCAATTGTTTCTGCCTATCTCCGCCCGTAGACTCTACTCTGCCGCCCTGCTGCTGGCGTCGACTTCACTTGCATGCACCAGCGATAAACAGCCACAAACGACACGGGTATTCAAGGAGTCAGCGGCCCGGCTGTTCTCGGGCGGCTTTGGGAATACCGAGCTTCACATCGAGACGTCATCACGGTGCATGTCAAGATAGTTGTCGCACGGAGTATTAAACGAGCGCGGGTTGAGTGCCCTCCGCAGGTTGCTGTTTGGGGGTCAGTCGCACGCTCGTGATGCGCGTCCAGTCGCGGGTCTCCGGGCTCCAGCGTTCCGGATGCCGGGCCTGTGCCTCACGATAGACGCCATTCCGATGCGCAAGCATGGCAGTGTCGCGACCGGCATACCGATCATCCAGCGTGACAAAGTGAATCGCGCTGTGCAGATGGTCGTAATTGTACCGCTGGACGAAGGCGGCGACCCAGCGTTCCGCCGCCGCGACGTCGGCAAAGGGCTGCGTTGGCAACGCGGCGCAGTTTTGGAGCGTGCGGTACAACGCCTCGGCGTACGGGTGGTCGTCGCTCACGCGCGGACGACTGCACGACGGAATGACGGCCAAGCGTTCGAGCATGGTCGCGCCTTGCATCGGGCCGCCGTGGTCGGCGTGCAGCACGAGGCCGTCGGGGGTGAGTGCGCGCTGCTGACAGATCCGGGTGACGAGCGCCACCGCGTGATGCTCGTCTTGCGCGGGGTGTTCGGCGCAGCCCATGATGCGTCGGTTCCAGATAACCATCTTCAGCTAGACAGCCCAGAACACGCCGCGGACCGGCCGCGATGCGTCAGTAACGCGTCGGTGCGGAGCACGCGATACAGCGTTGAGGCCGAGGCGAGATGGCCGCCGGCATCGGCTCTGCGTGGGGCGATGTGATGCGGGGACAGATCGCCATACGTCGCACTCTTCACGGTCTCGAGAAACACGGCGCATTTCGCCATCGACCGCGCGTTCGCGGGAACGTGGTGCAGGCCCTCACGCGCATCATCCGGATGTGCCCCCGCCTCGTCGATCAGCGTGCGAATCACCGTGCCCGCGTCGGGTCCGTGGCATCGTCCGCTTTCCCCCAAATTACCCGAACTCTTTTTGAGCACCAGCAACGCGGCCGTCTCCGCGAGCGCGACGTCCTTGCGACGCAGTTCGCGCTCGAGCGCCTGAATGCGCGGCGTCTCCACAGACGGCCCGGGTTTCGCACGGCTCGCGCAAATCCCCAACGCGGTCTCGGCGGCCGTGCGCCACTCCGCGAGTTGCGTGGCATGCCGCCCTTCGCGGTGCACCAACACGCCCAGCGCTGTTTCGCCGAGGCCCTCCGCCGCGATCACGACGCGCAGCTTCTCGGCGCCCGTCCACTTCGGCATACGCTGCGCCTGGGTCATGCCCTCAACACGATGCGCCTCGTGCAGCCGTCGCTAGAGCGTCTCCTGCGACACCCCCACCGACGGCACCGACCGCTTCGCGCTGATCGCGCACGCACCCAGTAACCGCTGCACGACTCGCGCCGTAAATGCTGGACGGTACGATGGCCTCATACCCTCACCTACGCCCTCAATGCTGTGGTTTGGAGTACCGATGACGGCGCACCGGTCATGCGACAACTATCCAGACACTGGGGGAAGAGCAGCCTGGATACTTCTGTCAGAATCCCCGATGTGCAAAGCAAATGAACGCTATACGGCCGGTCTACCCCGTGAAGGATCTTCGCAACGAGTAGCACGGATGCGATAGCAACGGAGATCGCGCCAGGCAACACCGGTGGTTAAGCGCAACTGGTTTGACGGTAAGACAGCATCGGCCCGATGTGCCAAGCGAGAGCCAGTAGTGAACCGGCGAAGGCCATCCAGCAGAGTGGAAGAGTACTTGCGGTCATAAGGGGAGGTTACCGATGGAACGCTGCAAGGCGCGACAGTGTGCGCTCGCGACTGGTGCGACGAGCGGAGCGGCGAGGGGGCAGAACCCTTGACCTCCTGCGCTTGTCAGGCGGTGGACGGAACGGCGCGTTCGGAACCGGCTTTCTCTGCAGCTGGCACACCCGTCCGGATTCGCCCACACCGGGTGTCGGACGTCAGCATCGGCGCTCTGCAGGCTTCGTACGTGCTGCTGGGTACGACGGCGGCGCTCAACAGCGTGAGTGCCCTCTCCCTGCGCGCCGCGAACACTATGGCGCGATCGCTGACCGCGCGAGGGCCGACGGGCACGCGGCGGTCTGACCTCCGCTTGCCGTCGCGCCTCAAAGGCCGACCGGACGGCGGTTTCCCTGGGCCCCCAGTGGCCGCAGGGACCGATCGGACGTCCCGGTGGGACGGACGCGTACCCCGACGTCCGCGCCCGTAGGCGAGTGCGTCGAGGTGAGACGCCGCGGGCCCGGTGGGCGGCGGCGGGTCGTCGCGTCTCGCCCAGTCCAGACGGTCCTCAGGTCGAGGGAAGACTCCGCGCGGCGTGATGGGCCGCCGTCGCAGCACGGCTGCGGCGGTGCGCGAGGATCTGGTCGATCACCGACGAAGGAAGGCCAAGAGGCGTATCACGCCGTGGCAGCTGGGGCACGCGAGGGGATCGACTGCAACGATCGGCCGGAGCAGCGCCGCCCACCGGCGGGTAGCCGCGGTCGGCACGAGTCGCGGCACGGAGATCAACGCGGGCGGCCCGTCCGCGGCCGCAGGTTCCGCCTTCCCCCGCATGCCACGCGCGCGATTGGCATCGCTCTGGATCAGTGACCGACCGTAAACAACCAACCGCAACGAATATCCCGACCCGCAGGGACGGGCAGACGACCCATGAGCGGATCGCCGATCCGCGTGTCCGCGAGATTATGGCGACACGTGACCAGACCTAGCACCAGCCTGCAGAGAGGCGCGCTACCGACAGAGCGCCGGTAGCCCCGGAGGGGGCGAACGCCACGGTCTCCACCGGTCAGCGTCACAGCGGCAGCAGACTGCTCAGACGGAAGGCGGCGACTGCGTAATCCGCGAGGATCGCGCCCGCGATTACGGCGATCGCGCCGATCCTCATGGCAAGGCCGCTCAGCCGGTCCAGAACCTGCACGTCATCGGGCGGTGAGCCGAAATACATGATCCCCATGACGCGCGCATAGTAAAACAGCGATGCCACCGTGTTCGCGACCGCAAGCAGGGCCAGCCAAAGATATCCGCCTTCCATGGTCGTCAGAAACAATGTCAGCTTGCCCAGGAATCCGACAGTGGGGGGGATTCCGACCAAGGACAGGAACGCCAGAACAAGCACCGCGGCCGCAAAGGGTTGTCGCTCGGCAAGCCCGGCGTAGTCCGCGATCGCCGTGCGCCCGCGCAGGTGGGCTACGACGGCGAAGGCCGCCAGATTCCCGATGGCGTAACTGGCGACGAATGTCAGAAGCGCCATCAGCGCGTCGGGGCTGAAACCCAGCACCGTGATCGCCATCAGCAGGTATCCGGCTTGCGCGACTGAGGACCAGCCGATCAGCCTGCGCACGTCGTCCTGCCACAGTGCGCCAAGGTTGCCGACCGTCATGGTCGACGCAGCCATGACGGCGATCAGGGGCCGCACCCCCAACGCCTCTGGTGGTACCAGGTGCACCAGCCGCGCCATGGCAATCGCTGCGCCGATCTTTGGAACGACGGTCAGAAAGGCTGCGGACGGCGCAGGTGCCCCTTCGGCGACGTCTGGCAGCCAGGCCTGCGCCGGCACCGCACCCAGTTTGAAGGCGACGCCGACAAGGGTCAACGCAAAGCCCACAAACAACAGGGGCGACGGGTCCACGCCCGCTGCCAAAGCCCCGGAGAGAGCAGCGTAGCTGCTGTCGCCCAGCAGCCCCAGCACCAAGGCGACGCCAGTGACCAGCAGCGCGTTCGCCAAGGCGCCCATCAGGAAGTATTTCATGCCCGCCTCGACCGACAGGGCCCAATCACGGTGCCATGCGGCCAGCGTGTAACCCGTGACCGACGACAGCAGCACCGCAATCACGAGTTGCAGCGTATCGCCCGCCCCGGCCATCGCCATGGCCCCCAACGCGGACAGCAGCAGGATTGTATAATACTCCCCGCGGCGGGGATCGGTGCGGAACCAGCCGGTGGACAGCAGGATGCAGAACGCCGTCGCGATCAGAATCATCAGTCGCGCCCAAACGCTGGCACCATCCAGGGCCCAGGTGCCCGAAAACGTGAATCGCGCCTCGCCGATTTGCGGCACCAGCAGCATGGCGGCCACAAGGATGCCTGCAAGGGCGATCAGGGCTGCACCGGCCTGCCATTTGCGCGAGGCGAAGGCGGCGAACAGCAGGGCGAGCACCGCAGCGACGATGATCGCGATTTCGGGACTGAGGTCGCCGATTGGCATCGTCTACACCCCGACGATCGGACGAACCGCGCTGCCGATCAGCTCGAGAAGCCAGCGGGGATAGATACCGATCAGGACGACGAGGAACAAAAGGACCGACAGGATAGCTCCTTCGCGGCGGCTCAGGTCGGGAAAGCCTTCTCTCGCTTTCGGCAAATCGCCGAAGAACAGCTGCTGCAACAGGCGCAGGAACAGTGCCGCAGTCACCAGGATGCCCAGCAATCCAATGGCCGCAATGACCGGGAACACGGCAAAGGCTCCGACAAAGATCTGCACCTCGGCTACGAAACCGGCCAATCCGGGCAGGCCAAGGCTGGCAAAGGCTGCGATGCATGCGGCAACGGTCAGCTTCGGCGCGATCCCCGCCAGGCCGCCGAAGGCATCAAGGTCGTAGGTCTGGCTACGCGCCCAAAAACCGCCCGCGATCAGGAACAGCGCCCCGGTGATCAATCCGTGGGCCACCATTTCGACGACGGCACCGGTCAGCGCGAGGGACCGCGCATTCTCTGCGCCAGCCAGCATGGCCCCGGCGGCAGCGATACCCAGCACGGTATAGCCCATGTGGTTGACCGAGGTGTAGGCGATCCGACGCTTCAGGTTGGTCTGCCCAAGCGCCACGATGGCCCCCCACAGGATCGAGGCCAGCGCAAACAGCGCGATCGGCAGGGCATAGGCGGCAAAGCTTTCGCGCAGCATCTGCAACGGGATGCGCACCATCCCGTAGGTGCCCATCTTTAGCAGGACACCCGCAAGGATCGCCGAAACGGGACCCGGTGCCATGACGTGCGCCGGTGGCAACCAGGTATGCACCGGAAAGAGTGGCGTCTTGACGGCAAAACCTACCATGAAGCCCAACAGGATCAATCCGCCGCGCAGGTCCCTTCCCGCCAAGGGTTGCTGCGCGATCAGCGCACGCATGTCGAACGTGATCGGATCGACCGACAGGACCAGTCCGATGATGGCCAACAGGATCGCGAGCGACCCGGCCAAGGTATAGATGAAAAACTTCAGTGCTGCCCGCTGCGCGCCGTCGTGTCCCCAGCGCCCGATCAGAAAGAACATGCCAACAAGGCTCAGGTCGAAAAAGACGTAGAACAGCAGCAGGTCCAGCACGAGGAAAAGGCCAAGCGACACGGATTCCAGAAACAGGAACCACGCGTAGTAGGCGAGGGGGCGTTGCGGGTTTTCCATGGGCCAGGCGATGCAGGCCACGAACAAGACCGCGCTCATCAGGGACAATGCCAGCGACATGCCGTCCACGCCGACCCGCCAGGCCACGCCAAGCGACGGGATCCAGGGCACCTCGGCCACGGCCTGAAAAGCGGGGGCCTCTGCCCCGGTCTGGAACAGGGCCCAAACGACCACCAGGCAGGCCAAGGACAAGACTGATGCGCCGATGGCAAGCCACCGCGCTTTGTCGCGCCCAAGCGCCGGTGACAGAACCAGCGCCAGGGCGCCCAGCATCGGGATCAGGATGGCGAGTGACAGCATGTCAGGCTCCTGCGGCGAGTATGGCTATGACGGCAAAGACGCCGCCAATGATGTAGGCGTAGTAATGGTGCGACAGCCCCGATTGCAGGCGCCGCACCTCGCGTCCCAGCATGCCGGTAATGTCCGCGGTGCCTTCGGGTATACCGTCCGACAGCGCCTCTCCGAAGCGATTCCCGATCCGTGCCAGCCAGTCACCCAAAGCGGCGACGTGGCCGATGGCACGGTCCACGACACGGTTGTCGGCGACGGCGATCGTCGCCGATCCACTTTGGGCGAGTGCCGCAACGGACCGTGGCACGGCGTCCAACATGTCATCGTCAACGCGTGCAGCGGCCCTTGCCATCGCTTCGACGGGGCGTACGATGCATCGTGTGATCAGCGTCGGCAGGCCCAGCCAATCTGCCGCAGCAGCCGGTGCGCCGGTACGGCCAAGGGCCGGGTTGTGGCGCACCAGATGGACCCCAATCGCCAGACCTGTGGTCACGAAAGTGAGCGACAGCACATGGCCCAGTGTCGTGCCGTTCGGCAAGGTCAGGCCCAGGCGCTGTGGCAGTGCGTCGGACAGTGGTGACCCCCACATCAACCCCAAGCCGAGGGTCAGCGCACTCAACGTCGCGATGCCAATGGTCTCGCTCCACCCAGGTGCCGCGATGACACGTGCGTCTTCGCGGCGTCGCCCGAAGGCCAGCAGTAGGAACCGGGTCGCGTAGGTGGCGCTGAGGGCCCCGCCGATCATGACGCCGATTGCGAGCCAAAAATCCGTCTGCTCTGCGGCCTTGACGATTTCTTCCTTGCTCCAGCCGCCGCCGGTCAGCGGCAGGCCCGCCAGACCCACCGCCGCGATGGCCGCGAGGCCAGCGATCAGCGGCAAGATCCGCCCCAGCCGCATGCGGTCCAACCGGTAGCTGCCTGTCGCATCGCCAGCCGCCCCGGCGACAAGGAACAGCGGTGCCTTGAACGTCGCATGCACGATCAGATGCAGAGCCGCCACATCGGGATAGCCCGCCCCGACAGCGATGAACACGAACCCCATCTGGGCAGAGGTTGATGCGGCCAACAAGCGCTTGGCGTGGTTTTGCAGGACGCCGGTAAAGCCGCCCATTAGTGCCGTTGTCAGCCCGATGGCGATGGTCGTGGCCTGCCACCCCGGTACGACCGACAGGGACGGATGCAGGCGCGCGATGATGTAGGCCCCCGCCGCTACCAGCGTCGCCGCGTGCAGCAGGGCTGATACCGAACTCGGCCCTGCCATCGCGCGAAACAGCCACGGAGCAAACGGCACCTGTCCGGCCTTTGAGGCCGCAGACAGCAGAATGCCGTAGGCAACGATGAATTGGGTCGGTCCCGACAGCGTCGCGATCCCAGCGTAGTCGAATGATCCGGTCCCTGCGAACAGAGCCATCGCAGCGGCGAAAAGGCCCAGATCGCCAAACCGCGTGACGACAAAGGCATAGAGGCCTGACTTCGGGTTCTGGATATCGCGCCACTTGTGCGCGATCAGCGCCCACGAACAAGCGCCAATGAACTCCCACCCAATCAGCAACGTCAGCAGGTCGTCTGCGACCACGACCAACTGCATCCCGCCCGTAAACAGGATCATCAGTCCGGTCAGCCGCCCAAGGCCCTGCGTCGCCTCGTGCTGCGTTGCGTGAAAGACGACGGCAAGTGCAACCGTGGGCACCATCAGCGCAATCGCTGCCGAGAGAGGTGTCAGGGCAGCGGACAGGCGGATCGCGTCGCTCCACATCAGTGTAGCGGTCCAATCCTGTGCTGCGGCCAGTATCGTCAAACCCAGCGTCGCGCCAATCGTCAGCGTTGCAATTATGCCCAACCAGACCCGCGACCGGTCGCCTGCCGTGGCGATGACCGAACCTGTGATGATTGGGAAAAGGGGCACCAACCAAAGCATCAGTTTTTCAACGTCGTGATGGATTCAATGATATCGGCCTGCCGCTTGCGGTAGACCGCCACGACCAGCGCAAAGCCGATAGACAGCTCGACTGCCATTACCGCCATTATCAGGATCGCCAGCAACTGCCCCTTTGGCAATCCGCCAACGGTGTAGGCCCAGAACCCGACAGTCGCCAGAAGCGTCCCGTTCAGCATCAACTCCAGCCCCATCATCAGCATGACAAATGATTTCTGTGACAGCGTACCGAACAGGCCGATGCCGAACAGTGCTGCGGAGACGATCAAAATGGCGGTCAGGGTCATGTCAGTGGCCCGTTCCGTGATGATCATCGGCCCGCACCGCGGGCTTTTTCTCCATGGTCATCCCATTGCCCGGAGTGTCCTCCTGACCTTTGACCGCATCAACCAGGCGGCCCGCCGGGCGCCCCCCTGCGGTCAGGCCCGGGGGCAACGAGCCGTCTCCCGCCGACCCAAAGCGGCCGCTGCCGCTCGACAGCACCACCGCGCCGACCATCGTGGCCAGCAGGGTCACACCTGCCGTCTCGAAGATCAGCATCGAGTTGCCCAAAAGCTCAAACCCGAGATCACGCAACGTGTCGCCGCCGGGTGGCAGCGGATTATCGGGTAAGGGTGTCGCCAGAATGGCAGCGGTCAAACCGGAGAATGCGGCGATCCCGGCACCGAGAGAAAAGCGATACTGATGAACCATCTGCATTGGATTGAGGCCAGCGGGGTTCATCATGAACATCACCATGAACAGGCCCATTACCATCATCTCGACTGCCATCATAAAGACGGTGGCAATGCCGATGTAATCGGCCGACATCAGCATTGCGATGCCGCCCACTGCGATAAAAGACATCATCAGCGCAAAGGTCGCGCGGATCATGGAGTCGGCGCGGAAAACGCGCCACCCGCCCCAGATCGCGAGGGCCGACAGAACGTAGAAGATGATGTCTTTCATCAGAAAGCCACCAGCCCTGCCCAGATCAGATCGGCGAAAGACAGCGGCAGCAGGATCATCCAGATCAAGCCCATCATCCGGGCTACGGGCGTGCGCGCCGCCATATGGGACAGGCCGATCACGAGGGCCATTATCATGACGGTCTTCAGTGCGAGCCAGAGCGGGCTCGGCAGCACCGGCCCCAGATAGCCGCCCAGAAACACCGTCGCGGCCACCGCGGAAAAGCCCGTCAGCATCGCCAGTCGCGCGACCTGCCAGGCAAGGCGGTCCGGTCCAGACGACTCAACGGACGTTCCACCCGCCAGATCGACGCTGTCGGCGTAATTAAACGGGCCGCGCAGGGTCAGCGACAAACCCAAAAGCAGAAACAGCGGCAGCCCAAGCGGCTGGCGGATCGCGTTCCAGAGATCGCGTTGCGACGTCACGATGTCGCGCAGATCCAGCGATCCGGCGGGCAGGGCGGCGGCGATCAATACGAACATGCTCAGCAGCATGATCGGCAGGCCGATGGCGACATAGCGGTACGCCCCAATCATAGCCAACGGTGCATTCTGCGACCAGCCGTGCAGGAACACGACGACCACGACCAGCGCCTCGCAGGCACCCCACAGGACGACGCTGGTCGGAAGGGCGATCAGCGCCATGTCGGGGCCAAGCGGTACCATCGCTAACCCGACCATGGCTAAGGCCAGATACCCGGCGATGGACAGCAGGCCGTTCATCCGGTCGGGCGCTTCGGTGGTCAGGCGCTGTTGCGTGAGCCACATTGCCGCAACGCGAAGCGGCCGGTCCGCGGAACGAGCACCCAGTCCGGAGACCCAGCCCCGACACGCCATATCGAACGCTGCGGCGGCCCAGACGCTGGCCATCAAAAAAACGAACAGGCCAAACACCGCGAGCAGAGTCATGACATGTGCCCCGTGTGCATATCGTGGCCAGACGGGTCGCGACCGTCCGTCGCTGACGACGCGTCGTCGTTGTCGCTGTTTTTACAAAGGGTCTGCAGAGATGCTGCATCGATGCTGCTCAGGACGAGCATCGCCGCATGCCACTCCAAACCAATGAGCACATGACCAAGTGCCATGTCACTTGGATTCTGCAGCGTGGCATCCGTTGACGTCCTTGTCATGCGGTCGAAGCGGGCCCGAACGTCCGATCCATCCGGCATCCGACCTAGACCCGGGGGGATCGCGAACCGCGCACCGGACAAGCGGATCAGTCGCTGCAAGACGCGTCGGTTGGCACCGCCGTTCAGTGATCGGACGGCAAGTGCGGGCAAACCCATCAGGCGTAGCATGGCTGCGAGCAACGGCCTGCCGCTCCCGAATGGAGGATGGGTGGCTTTCACCTTTTGAATTACATCGCCCTGCAGCGTCAGCTTCAACACCAAACCGGGCGGAAAAAACGGCAGAAATGGCCCAAATTCAGCCGTGTAGCTGTCTAGCGCCAGCCCGTCGCGGATGTCATCGTCCGTCATCGCCATTGGCCGACCGTACGGTGTGCCGCCCATCATACCCTTGCCTCCCTGACCGTGCGGTCCGACACCGCGCCATTCCGCAGGCGGCTTGTTCGGCAGAACATCGGGTTCGGACACACGGTCGCCGGCCAGCAGGTCAGCGAAGGTGTTTACCACCACCAGACCAATTTCGTTGCCACCGGTGACTGCGACGGCATTCGGTATGGACTGCGTTGGCCGGGACTGCCACAATACTGTCGCCCGTGGATGTGGCAGTTGGTCGTGCAGGCGATGCAAATAGGGGATCAACGCCTCAGGGATGGTCCCGGCCACCAGCAGCACACTGGCGGCACGTGGGGTATCAACGATCAACACGCCCGGTAGCCGCGACAGCGTCCAAGCTTCTGCAGGGGCATCGTCACCGAACGCGACGAAGACGGGCACGTGGGCGCGCGCCGCCAGGTGGTTGAGCCACGTCATTCCCACCGGAAAACACCCTCGCGCCAGCCATACAGGATCCCAACGGACAGGATGGCAAGAAACATGCCCATTTCAGCCAATGCCTTGCCGCCTTCAGCCACAAAAACGACGGCCCAAGGGTACATGAACATCATCTCCATCTCGAAGGCGACGAACAGCAGCATCATGGTGTAATAGCGCACATGAAACCGTTGCCATGCATGGGTCTCAGGGTCACCGCCGCCCAGCACCGGGCGCTGCTGAGGCGCCGTTGCCGGTCCGGTGAAGTCGGACCAGCCCGCAGCGCGAAGCCCGCCGACAAACACGACGGTCAGCGCAAAAATTCCAACAATGGCAAGAATTGTCTGCATGGATACGCGAAGATCCTTTTTGCGCGTGGATGAGCGCACGATGGAAGCCGTGCAACATTTGGACTCACTCTCAATCGTTATATCGTTCCAGCGCAGGAGTGTTCCGCTCTGTATCGTTCTGAATTTTGACGCGGCTTCAACAACGGACGCAGCGATTCAGACCGCCTGATGAAAGACCGCACGAGGAGTCTGACGCTGTCGACTCCCATGCCCTCTCTGCCAATCTGAGTGAGACACCGATCCATTCCCGAGTTGAGTGTACGAGGGTGATCGAGGCCGTTCCCACATCGTCTGCTCTTTCCGTGGATCCGTTGCTCCATCAAGTGACTGGGGTGTCATCCACCCGCACCCGTCGCCAGTTCAGCTCCGCGTATGAGCTCCAGATCTTTGCCGCCGCCACAGCGTGCGCTGAGGCGGGGGAACTCGGTGCGCTGCTCCGTCGTGAAGGGCTCTACTCGTCGCGTCGTGCTGTCTGGCGCACCGCCAAGCAGCGCGCGAGTTACGGGGCCCGGCGAAGCGTCGGGGACCCACCCCCAGGCCGGCGGGTCCCGCGATCACGCGCATCGCCGCCCTCGAGCTTCAGAGGGTCAAGGCCACAGCCCGTGCCGCGCGCGCCGCGCTGTTCATCGACGCCCCCAAAAGTTCTCGCAGCGCTTGTGACTGACACGCCCGACGCCCGACGCGCCCACCGAGACGCGCTCGTGACCACCGTCGCCACGCACGGTGCCGGGCGTCCGTTGCGCACGCTCTGCGCCAGTCTCAGCGTCGCGTCGGCGACGTACGATCGCGCCCGTCGACGCGCCCAACAGCTGGTCCGCCCTGCGGCGCGCCGCGTGTCGGCTCGCGCGCTCACGCCCGAGGAGCCGCAGCGCGTGCTCGACGTGTTGCACGCCGAGCGGTTTATCGATCTGGCCCCGGCGTAGGTGTATGCGCTGCTGCAGGATGATGGCCCCTATCACCGTGCAGAGCGCACGATGTATCGTATGCTGGCCGCGCATGCCGAAGTGCGCGAGCGGCGCGCACAGCGCCGGCGTCCGGTGTACGCTGCGCCCGAGCTCCTGGCCACCGCGCCGAATCACCGGTGGCGTTGGAACATCACCAAGCTGAACGGGCCAACCACGTGCTCGTGATATCACCGCTACGTAATCCTCAATGTCTTCCGTCGCTACGTCTTCGGCCGGATGATCGCGCCGCACGAATCAGCCGCCCTCGCGGAGCAGCTCATCGGCACCTGGTGTGCCCGCGAAGAGATCACGCGTGAGCAGTGGACGCTGCCTGCGGATCGCGGCTCGTCGATGACCTCGAAACCCGTGGCCCTGCTGCTCGCTAAGTTCGGGGTGACGACATCGCCGTCACGACCGCACGTTTCGAACGACAACCCGTATTCCGAGGCGCAGTGCAAAACGATGAAGTATCGACCGGACTTTCCCGCGCGATTTGGATCCATTGAAGATGCCCGTGCGCATGTGGTGGATTTCTTTCGCTGGTACAACACCGAGCATCATCACAGCGCGCTCGGCCTGCACGCGCCCTACGACGTGCATCACCACCTCGCGGCCGCACGCAACGACGCGCGGGCGCAGGTGCTCACGGCGGCCTATGCCGCCCATCCCGAACGCTTCGTGCGTCGCCCACCGACCCCACGGCCGCTCCCCACGGCCGCCTGGATCAACCCACCCACCCTCGGCCTCGCCAGCGACGACGCTCAATAAACGTTCCCACACGGCATATCAAAATCGGTGACAGGTTCCGCCAGGTGAGGTTGTCGAGCGAATGCTTCCCGGGTGTCGCGAAAATCTTGCCGGCCTTGGTGATTTGACTTCGAGTAAACTCAGGCTCGACGAATGCCATGTGTCGAAAGTGGAGTTGAGGTCTGCTTTGGGCAGGCTAACGAAACAAGGTTCTGCTGCACGGCGGCCAACTAATGGTCGTCCTGAACACAATATTCGGGTCGCCGTGTCAGCAGCAACCTGTGTTAGGCGGCGGCGAGCGTTGCGGTGGGTCGCGCGGAGGCGGGCGGCTACGGAATGATGTGTGTCTGCTCCACAATCCGGACGTATGCGCGGCCGTCGACGCGGGCGCTTTTTGGTTGCCGATAGCGAAGCTCAGTGGCGATGTATGCGGGCCGACCGTCAGATGCGGTACCGTACCGGGTGTCCATCTCGGTGTCCGGGAGCTCAGCCGCTGGCGCGTTGACGAGTCGGAACGAGGCCCGGCGCAGCTCGAGCGTCGCGGCGTCCAGCCAGAGCGCGCCGGCTACATCGGGGCCTCCAACACCCTCGACGGCGGCAAACTCGATGCGGTGCGCGTCGCGCCCACCGACTGTGTCCGGCCCTGCGTAGCGAAGGCAGTGGGACCGCTCGAACGCTGCGTCGGCCACAATGTCCGGCGTCGGCATCGCGAGATTCCACTCCCGTCGGCCAACTCGGTATGCCGCCCGTCCCGGCGCGTACGGCTGCAGCGCGGCTGGGCGCACCAAGAGCATGTCAGCCCGTGAAGCCACGACCGCCCCGTCGGCGCCCACGTATACACGCACGCGGGCGTAGCGACGGACCTCCGGGCCGCCGGCCGCGACCAGTCGCAGACGCTCCGCATTAAGCCGGAGTTGTGTGAACAGCGGACCCGCCGTCGCTGAGTCGGTCGCCACAATCCCGCCTGCATGGCATGGTTTATCCGGGCGCACTTCAACCTCAGCGAGCCGCACAACCAGCCGCACAAGCCGCACCGTGTCCCGCACTGCGGCCGACTCCCCGGCCGCGGCCTCCAGCACGCGGCGCGCCGGGCTGAACCCCACCTGCCGCACCATCACCGCATGCCGGCCAACCGGCACGCCACCGAACACGAAGTGCCCGCGCGCGTCGGTCAGGGCATCGCGCCCTAGTGCCTCGACGCGCACGGTGGCGTACGCGAGTGGGGCGCCCGCGCTGTCCACCGCGACGCCCCGAAGGACGGCAGATGCCTTGCCCGCCGGGCTGGATGCTTGCCCCGCGACCGGCTGCGCGACGAGGCCATACGCGAGCGCCGCAGCAAGCACCGATCGGCCTGTCGCCGGAACGCGAGATGCGACGCGCAACCGGGCTGCGTCACACCCGCGCGCGCGCGGGAGCGCGGACTGGGAACGATACCACATCCGGTTTGTGAGGCGAGTATGAGGGTGAGCCGCCTAACGCTGGTTTCTGCAGCGGTCGATCACATCAAACGCGAGCGCAGGCGAGCGACCGAGCCGCCCGCCTGCAGCAAGTATCGTTATGCGGCACCGCGACGGCGCGGACGATGTAATGCTTCGACGACAGCCGCCGGGTTGTGAGCAGCCACTTTCAGTAGCGCGAGCGCGGGTCCGTCGGGCATCCGGCGCCCTTGTTCCCAGTTGCGCAGCGTCGAAACACTGACGCCGATCATGAGAGCGAATTCCTCTTGCGACTGCCCCAGATCGGCGCGCACCGCCTTCACATCGGTCGGCTTGAACGTGCGTGAACGTGACGGCCT
>JBBQUH010000054.1:0-22541 GCA_038212625.1 Gemmatimonadales bacterium
CGTCACGGCACTAGTTTTCGGGGTTGCCAGTTTTTTCGATCCCTCGATGACTCCGATGGCTACTTCGACTCGTCCGACGCGCGCCCGCAAGGGTGCTTCCGCAGAGCCCTCGCTTAGCCGCGAGCAGCTCCTCCACGCGTACCGCATCATGTACACGTCCCGTCGCGTGGACGACAAAGAGATCCAGCTCAAGCGCCAGAACAAGATCTTCTTTCAGATCTCCGGCGCCGGGCACGAAGCCATCCTGACGGCGGCCGGCATGGTGCTGCGCCCGTCGTACGATTGGTTCTATCTCTACTACCGCGACCGCGCCCTCTGCCTCCAGCTCGGCCTCACACCAGCCGAAATGCTCTACTCGGCCGTCGGCGCCGCGATCGACCCGAATTCGGGTGGACGCCAGATGCCCAGTCACTGGGGCAAGAAGGAGCTGAATATCGTCTCCGTCTCGTCACCCACGGGTACGCAGTTTCTGCAGGCCGTCGGCAGCGCCGAAGCCACGCTGCGCGCGTCACAGAACAACATCAGTGACCCCACGTTTCCGGGCGACGACGTCACCCTCGTCACCACCGGTGACGGCACCACCAGCGAAGGTGAGTTCTGGGAGTCGCTGAATACCGCGTGCAACCTGCAATTGCCCATTGTTTACCTCGTGGAAGACAATGGCTACGCGATCTCGGTACCCGTCGAGGTCAACACCGCCGGTGGGTCCATCTCCAAGCTCGTAGCCTCCTTCCCGGGGCTCTACATCCAGGAAGTCGATGGCTGCGACCTGCTCGCATCCTACGATGTGATGCAGCGCGCCGTAGAGCATGCGCGGGCGCGCAAAGGTCCGGCGTTTGTGCACGCCAAAGTCATCCGGCCGTATTCGCATTCGTTGTCCGACGACGAGGTGCTCTATCGTCCGGCCGCCGAGCGTGAAGCCGACGCCGTGCGTGATCCGCTGACGACGTTCCCCGCGTATCTGATAGCTGAAGGATTCGCCACCGAAACGGAGCTCGCCGAAATGCGCGATGCCGTCGACGCCGAAATTCTCGCGGCTACCGACGATGCGCTCTCGCAGCCGCAGCCGGCGGCCGACACGGTCACGTATGCCGTGTACTCGCCAGACGTTGATCCCACCGGCGAACCGTTCGACACCGAAGACGATCCGCAGTCGAGCGGCGAGCCGGCTACCATGGTGGATCTGCTCAATGCCTGCATGCGCGATGAAATGGCGCGCGACGAACGCATTCTCATGTTCGGCGAGGATGTGGCCGACGTATCGCGCGACGAGTATCTGGGCACGGTGAAGGGCAAAGGAGGCGTGTTCAAGGTGACGCACGGCCTGCAGACGAAGTTTGGCAGCGGCCGCGTGTACAACTCGCCGTTGGCCGAAGCCAACATCATGGGGCGCGCTATCGGCTTGGCGCATCGCGGCTTCAAGCCGGTGGTCGAGATCCAGTTCTTCGACTACATCTGGCCCGCGTTCATGCAGATTCGCGACGAACTCGTGACGATGCGCTGGCGCTCCAACAACGCCTTCAGCGCGCCGGTGGTTATTCGCACCACATACGGCGGCTACATCCGCGGCGGCATTTATCACTCACAAACGGGCGCGTCGCTGTTCACGCATAACCCCGGCCTGCGCGTGGTGTGCCCCAGCACTGCGCTCGATGCCAATGGCCTCATGCGCACCGCCATCCGCTGCGAAGACCCCGTGCTGTTCCTTGAGCACAAGCACCTGTACCGGCAGACGTACAACAAGGGCACGTATCCGGGCCCGAATTTCATGATTCCGTTTGGTAAGGCGCGCATCGTGCGGCCGGGCACCGACGTGACGCTGGTGACGTATGGCGCCACCGTACAGCGGGCGCTCGTGGCCGCCAATCAGATCGCCGATGAAGGCGGGCCTAGTGTGGAGGTGATCGACCTGCGCTCCCTGTCGCCCTGGGATCAGGAGGCCGTGTACGCCAGTGTCCGCAAGACCAGCCGCGTGATTGTGGCCACCGAAGACTCGTTGTCGTGGGGCTACGGCGCCGAGATCGCGGCGCGCATTGCGGACGACTGTTTCGGCTGGCTCGATGCGCCCGTCAAGCGCATCGCGAGTGCGGATACGTTCGTGGGCTACGCGCCCAGCTTGGAGGACGCCACGCTGCCGCAGGTGGAGACGTTCCGCGCCGCGTATGTGGAGATTGTGAAGTACTGAGTGTGGTGGTGGAGTCTGCGCGCGCAGACGTACACTGGGGGGCCGGCAAACCATCGCCGGCCCCCCGTGTACGTGCGAAGGCTCGCGATGCAGAGCCGTAGACGAGCCGACAGTCACGCCTTTAGGTCGCGGCCGACTACTTGTCTTCGGATGAGTGTTCGAGCCTCGACCAGAAAGGGCGAACCAGCTTGAAGACCAGCACCCAAAATAGCACGCCGCCGAAAATGCTCCGAAGCACCACCCGAACGCCCTCGGACGGCCCGCCCCGTGACGTTCCTAGCCAGTAGAGCCCAAGCACACACGATAGGGCCACGATGACGCGTACGATGGTGGTGCGCATACTCCGCCTCAGTTGCAAGGGGTAGACACTTCCAACACGGCCCTATACGCCGAGACCGCCCCGGCGGCCACGGTCGCTCCTGCGAAGACCTCCTTCCAAGCAAGCCGCGCGAGCGCCGTGGAGACCCATGAACCGCCATAAACAGTACCGACCACGCCGATAAAGGTCTCTACATCGCCATCTCGGATGTTCCTTCCTTTCGCCCTCTTCTGGTCATCGGTACATGCCCCCTGAAACGATTGTGCAGACTGTGCAGCGTCCTGGTAAGATGCTCGGGCGAGGGCAGTATGCGATTCAAGCATGTCCATCTCAACTACGTTGAATCCACTAGTTCCCACAGTCGTCAGAGACGTCAGTTGCGCCTCGAGTTCACCCTGACTGGCCGCATCTCGCGCGGCGCCGGCGATCTGGTGTGACCGTGAGTAAGATGACGTGGATAAAGAGTAGGTCGGTTCCGTTGGCTCACCACCACCGTTACCGCCGCAGTCTTGATCGCAGGGCAAGTCCGTGGCGGTTTGCTCAACCGACACGAGGCGGAAGGCGAGACTCCCGCCGCATTCGTCCGAAAGATTCACGCCCTTGAGGCTCGCAACAGAGCGCGGTTCGCCTGTCAGATCGTCGGCCAAACCAAAAATCGCGTCGATCATACGGCGCCTAAGACCGGGATTCTTAATTTCTGGGGCATTATTGACGACATCAAATAGCGCGAGGCAAATCGCCCGTCGGTCGGTAGACCGACGCCCATTCAGCCGATGGAAGACTCTTGCCATAACGTCATTGTGGAGCGTTCCCGCTGAGTTGCGCATAAACGCGCTCTCAGCAACCGACAAATCAGCGGCTAACTCCACCGACGGGCCGGCGCCAATGACACGATCTGCTGAGGTAGCACATGCGGTTGCTGTCATTGCAACTAATGCGAACAGAACAGTATGACTCTTTCGAAGCATGAAGGCTTCCTGGGACGAGAAAGTGCCAAGGTCTTGACTGGTCGATCGGCTCGCGCGAGACGGAGGCCAAACGTACAACCGGTAAATATTTGACACCTCATCATCATGGGCAACTACGTCACAACATGGGCAACGTTAGTCGTCCGGTGATATGGCTTTGGGAGCTCTGAATCGTAGTGCTTGCAGCTCGGTCCATCAAGACAAAAAGGTAGAGTTCTCTTCAGCCTTAAGCTTAGTGAGCGAATCCGTTAGAACCGCGTGGCTTGTTGATGAAGTTGTGGTGTGTTCCTCGTCACGCCAGGTCGACAGACCCAAATAGTTCGCCGGCTTTCCTTTGTGTGCACAATCGCCGCTCCCTTGGTGTGTGGTGTGCCCGAGCAACGCGCTCGATGCCAACGGCCTCATGCGCACGGCGATTCGCTGTGAGGATCCGGTGTTGTTCTTAGAGCACAAGCACCTGTATCGGCAGACGTACAACAATGGCACGTATCCCGGCCCGAATTTCATGATTCCGTTTGGCAAAGCGCGGATCGTGCGGCCGGGCACCGATGTCACGCTCGTGACCTACGGCGCCACCGTGCAGCGGGCGCTCGTGGCCGCCAATCAGATCGCCGATGAAGGCGGGCCGAGTGTGGAGGTCATCGATCTGCGTTCGCTGTCGCCGTGGGATCAAGAGGCCGTGTACGCCAGCGTCCGCAAAACCAGCCGCGTGATTGTGGCCACCGAAGATTCGTTGTCGTGGGGCTACGGCGCCGAGATCGCGGCGCGCATTGCCGACGACTGTTTCGGCTGGCTCGATGCGCCGGTCAAGCGCATTGCGAGTGCGGATACGTTTGTGGGGTACGCGCCGAGCTTGGAAGACGCCACGCTGCCGCAGGTGGAGACGTTCCGCACCGCGTATTTGGAGATTGCGAAGTACTGAGTACCGAGCAGGTCGTGTTCAACAAACGGGGGGCCGGAGAGAAATCTCCGGCCCCCCGTTTCTATTGCGACCGCTTTTGCTACTTCTTTTTCTTCATAAACCCGCCCAACCCCGCCTTGATCGCGTCTTTCGCGTTCACCTTCTCTTCCGCCTTCGGCTCACCCTTCGCCGCTCCGGCGCTCGCGCTGTCCATCGCCGCCGTCATATCCGACATCATCTTGCTCAGGTCGGTGACTTCGTAGCCGGCCGGCACTTGGAAGATCGACGCATCGAGGTCACCGGTCTTCAGGTCCGTCATTTCCATCGTCATCGTGTCGGCCGTGACCTTGCCCTTCTTGTCGGTCTGCGTGGACCACGACACGGTCTTGAGTGCCATCCCCGAACGGCCATACTCCTTCGTGTAGGCTGCGAGGTCCTTGGCCAACTCCGAGTTGGTGCTCTTCACGCCGGACGCGAATGACTTGGCCCACGATTCCATCGACCGCTGATCAAAATCGAGGTTGGCAATCCACTGATCGCTGGAGTCGTTGCTCGTGGTCTTTTGGTTCATCATCATCACCTTCATTTCCACGGTGCTCGTGTAATACGTGCGCACCTTCCGTGTCTTGTAGCCGAGAATGGGTTCGCCAGCACCAAGGTCTTTGAACTTGAAGCTCGTGTTGCTGACCGTAAGCTTGACCAGGGGATTGTTGAGCAGCGCGCCAAACCCGCTCCCCATCGCGTCGGCCGTCATGATCATGGCTTTCTTTTCTTTGGGATCCACGATCACGAACTTGCCCGCGTCACCCTGCACGATGATGTAGCCGTTTTTCTGCCCCATCGGGGTTTGCCCTTCGATGTAATCCATACGGATGTTGCCGTCCTGCATGCGCACCGTGGACAGGTTGCTGCGCATTTCGCGTTGCTTCTTGTCGGCACTCGATGAAGTCACGCGATACGTGAAGGTGATCCCGGAGGCGCGGGCATCGGGCGTGGCCACCCGATCCGGCGGACGCGCCGCGATCAGGGCAACGGCGCCGACGCCGAGCAGCAACGAACCGGCAACGGCGCGGGAGCGGGAGAGAGCGGGAAGGTGTGGCATCGCGGCCTCGTGGCAAACAGAGAGTAAAATCTTCGCAGACTGGATCTATATATTGGAAAGTACGCCCCTCGACGGTGACGGCAAGCTTTGGGACGAGCCGGTGCCATTACTCCCTCGGCCAAAGCGGCGAATACAAGCTCGTCACTCCCCGGTCGGCGGCATCTCCCACACCACACGCACCGGATGGAGCCGTATTGGTTCGCGGGCAAACAACAGCAGGCGCGTCCCCACAAACCACGGATCGTCCGCCTGCATGGGGAGCTCACGCGGCGGTCGATATTGCGTGGATCTCTGGTACAGTGGCACGAACGGGAGAATGACCCGATCCATCGATGCCTCTGAGCTGCGGCTGCGGAGCTGCACCACTTCGCGCTCACCGGCTTTGAAAGCGACGGCCAATGCGCCGCGCGGGTCATCGAGGTCGTAGTCCAGCAAGCGATAAAAGCGATCGCTCCCAATCGGTCGGACAATCCGACGACTCACCTGGAAGGAAACACCGGTGGTGTCGCGCATAAAGGTGCCGGCGACCCGCTGGCCGGGTAGCGCGGCAGTGCCGGTGTCGGAGTAGGGCATGTTCAACGTGCGCCGGTACCGTGACGTGCGGACATACCCGTGTAACACAATGCGCCGGATGCGAAACGCGGGATCACCCGACAGGTGACGCACGAGCACGTCGCGCACCGCCGGCGTCAACTGCGGGCGCACATCGACGCGGCTTTGCACCGTGTCCACCGCACCACGCCACGTCATGGTGGCCAGCTCCACCGGGAGGGCGCGGCGCACCATGGGGTCGGCAATGGGCGACCGCGCCGAATCGCCGTTGGTCAACTCGAACGAGGCCCACACGTTCCATAACTGCACGCTCTGATCACTCGGTACGCCGTCCACACGCACCGTCACCTGCGGGCCACGGAATCCGCGCAACTGCTGGTCAATGGAGGCGTCCGCCCGTTGCGTGAGCTGCACGGCATCAATACGCAGTGTGACCGAGTCGGGAGACAGCGGATAGTCGGGCGGAATGCGCAGCTGCGGCGGTCGTGACCAGACCACCACCAGCGCGCCGCCCCCCAACACCAGCAGCGCACCAAGCCCCACGCCACGAGACATGCGCCGCGCGTACGCCAGCGCAAGCAGCAGCACCAACGCCACACACAAGCCACCAGCGATCCACAGCGTGGCGGGCAATGCCAGCTCACGCAACACCATACGTCGGCTTTCGCGAAACAGCAGCACCACGGCCACGAGTCCCCACATGGTCAGCACCAAAATCGGTAGCTGCCACAGCGAACGAGCCATCGCCGCAAGCCCCATGGTAAACAACAGCGTCACGGCTAGCAGCAGCGCCGCGTGTGGAAGCAACGTCGCGATGAGCGGCGCCGGTGTGTGGTACGCCACCAGCGTCACCGCCGTGAGTAGCAGCGCGCTTCCACCCAACACACCCACCGTGACCAGGCATTTAGCCGCCACCAGCGCACTGGGTCGGATGGCTTTGCCACTCCAAAACGCGGTGGGGGACAGCGGCGCATCACGCAGCACAACAGCCGCCGCGATCAGGAGCGCCGCCAACCACAGCGGCGCTTCCACTAACAAACCAATGGCCGATCCACTTTGGGTGGTGGGCCACGCCCACCAGGTACAGAGCGCCGCCAGCAGCGCCGCCGCCAGTAGCGGCCAGCGCACGGTGCGCAGCTCATACCACATGTGATGCCACACTTCGCGCCACCACGTCATACCAGCACCTCCACGGGCGACGTCTCGCTGCGGCTCAAGCCGAGGTACAAGGTTTTGAGCGGCACGCGTTCCAATCCGGTGCGTTGGGCGTACGCCGCACGCAGCGACTCCAGTGGCGCCGCGTGGGTAATGCGGCCATCCACCAGCAGCGCCATCCAATCGGCCAGCATTTCCACCTCATCGAGATCGTGGGTGCACAACAACACCGTCGTCTCCACGAGGCTCACCACGTCAATGAGCGCGCGGACCAACTCGTCCTTGACCGCGACCTCCATACCGGTGAACGGCTCGTCCATCAGCAGGACCTTTGGGCGCGTGGCTAACGCGGCCCACAGCGACACTTTCATACGCTGGCCACGCGACAGCGCGCCCACCGGTTTGTGGACCGGGAGATGGAACGCGGCGAGCACCTGGTCGGAGTAGCTGCGATCCCACGCGGGATAGAGCGGCGCGAGATACACCGCCAGCTCCGACACACTTCGTGCCGCAGGGAGCGCCTGCCCTTCGGCCACGTACGCGATTTGCCGTTGCACCGCAATCGGCATACGCGCGCGGTCGTGGCCTAAGAGATCAATCACGCCTCGCCGCACGGGATGGATGCCCGCCAACGCGCGCAGCAGGGTGGACTTCCCCGCGCCATTCGCGCCAAGGAGCGCAAAGAGCGCACCGGCTGGCACGGCGAGGTCGAGCTGTTGCAGCACAGTCTGGCGGCCGTAACGGATGGTCAGGCCGCGCACGTCGATGGCGGCAAGCGTGGTGTCGGTCATTCGCAATCGGACCCGGGAGAAAGGTCGCGCCAGGCACGGTGCATGGCGTCCTGCACTTCGTCGAGCGTGAGCCCAAGGCGTTTCGCCTCCACTACCACCTGCTCCACCGGGCGCGCCAACATCGCCTGGCGTTCCGCCTCGGAGGCCGTCCGTCCGTGCGTGACCACGGTGCCCACCCCCGACTGCACCTCCAACAAGCCATCGCGCACCAACTCGGCGATGACCTTATGCGCCGTATTCGGGTTGATCTTGAGCGCCATGCTCAGCTCCCGCACCGACGGAAAGGACACACCGGGCGCGAGCGTGCCGGCCACAATGGCGCGGGTCGCAGCGTACACGATCTGCCGGTAGGGCGACTCGCCGGCAACCAGCGTGATGAGGAAAGGGAGCATGGTGTACTATGTGTACTAGTACACTAAACTGTCAAGCGGGGTGTCCCGCCCAGTGGGCGGCGCGGCGCCGGTGCTTCGGCGATAGCTTTGCCTCGACCATCTCACCGGAGTTTGCATGACCTCGTCTACTCTCCCCGCGCGGCACGCGCGCGGTCTGGCACTGGTAGCGCTTCTGGCGCCAGCGGCCCTGTTGACTGCCCCGCTTGCGCTGCAGGCGCAGTCCAGCGCGGCGCCCCGCGCCATCACACCACCCGACATCTCCGCGTGGAAATCGCTGCGTGGTGCCGCGCTGTCGCTCAACGGCGCGTGGATTGCCTACACCGTCGCACCCAACGAAGGGGACGCCGAGGTGGTGATTCGGCAGACCACCAGCGGCGGCAAGGAGTATCGCTTTCCGATTGGCGAATCACCGGCCGGCAGCGGCTTGCAGCTGTCAGGCGACGGCCGCTGGGCGGCGATGCTGGTGTATCCCACGGCCGCCGAGCAAAAGAAAATGCGCACGGCGCGACGCCCGGTGCAGGCCAAGGCCCGCATTGTCAATCTTGCCACCGGTGAGCAGCGCGAATTTGACAAGATCCGCCGCGTGGAGTTCAGCGGTGAGTCACCCACGCACATCGCGCTGCAAGGCTACGCACCCGACGCCGCCGCGGGCGGTGGTGGTGGTGGCGGTGGTGCCGCGCCGGCTCCCGGTGCACCGGGTATGGGCGGCTCGGGCGGCGGCGGTGGTGCTGCGCGCGTGACCGGCAGCGATCTGTTGTTGCATCAATTGGGCACCACGGCGGTGTTCAATATCGGCAACGTCGGCGAGTTCGCCTTCGACCATCGTGGCCGCTGGCTCACCTACACCATCGATGCGCGGGATCAGCTCGGCAACGGCGTGCAGATGCGCGATCTCGCCAGCGGGACCGTGCAGTCACTCGACGCCGACAAAGCCCTGTATCGCCGCCTCGCGTGGAGCGATACATTGCCCGCGCTCGCGTTTCTCAAGGGCGTGATTGATAGCGCCGGCACCGACACCACGTGGGGCACCTTCGCCACGGCGGGCGTGGGCAGCAAGACGCCGATGCTCGCATCGGTGGGCACCGGCGGACGCGGCATGCCGCCGGCCGGGATGGAAGTGAGCCCCGACCGTACCCCGCGGTGGACCGAGTCCATGGACGCGCTGGTGATTGGCCTGCGTGTGGCAACGTCGCCGTTGCCCAAGAGTGAGCAGCTCGAAGACGACGAGCGGCCGTCACTGATTTTGTGGCACGGCAAGGATGCGCGGTTGCAGTCGCTGCAGCTGGTGCAGGAAAACGCCGACAAGAGTTTCTCCTTCCTCGCCACCTACACACCGTCTACACAAAAGGTGGTACAGCTCACCGATGATGTGGTGCGCACCGGCACACTCGGCGGGCGCGACGCGTGGCTGCTGGGGAGCGACAACGCGGCCTACGAACGTGCCTCCAGTGTAGACGGCATCCGTCGTCAGGATCTCTATCTCACCAATGCCCGTACCGGTGAACGCACGCTGGTGAAGAAAGATCTGCGCGGCATGTCGTCGTTGTCCCCCGATAGTCGCACGGTGTTGTTTTGGGACGACGGTAATTTCCACGCGTACAACGTGGCCACGAAATCGGTCACCAACATCACGGCCGGCGCCCCGGTGTCGTTCATTGACACCGAAGACGACCACAACGTAGACCGTCCGTCCACGAGTGTTGTGGGATGGAGCAGTGACAGCCGGTTTGCCCTCATCAGCGACAACTACGATGTGTGGCGCGTGGGCATGGCGGGCAAGAGCTGGACCAATCTCACGGCGAACGGTCGCGCCGAGCGCATCCGGTATGCACGTCGCCTGAGTGTGGACCCGCGTGAACGCGACATCAATCTGGCCAAGCCCATTTATATGGCGGCCATGCAAGCGCGCACCAAGAAAGAAGCGCTCGTGCGCATCGATCCGGCCAAAGCGGGGGCCACCGTGCTCACCGGCTGGCGCGATGCACGGCATGCGCCCATGAAGGCGCGTGACGCCGACGTGTGGGTGGCCAGCATTCAGACCGCGTCTCGGGTGCCGGATTACTGGCGCGTAACGTTTGGTGCCGGCGCCATTGCCGACTCAGTGCGTTTGTCGGATATCAATCCCAATCGCAACGGGATTGCGTGGTCGCCGGGATCGCGGTTGGTGAACTACGTCACCGAGAAGGGCGACTCGCTGCAGGGCGCGCTGTATCTGCCCGCCGGCTACGAAGAGGGCAAAAAGTACCCCACGCTCGTGTTCATTTATGAGCTGCAGTCGGACAACCTCAACACGTTCCAGGCGCCCAACTTCTCGAGCTCGCCCAACGCGTTGATTGGTGTGCACACGTCACGTGGCTACGCGGTGTTCCTGCCGGATATCGTGTACAAGATCAACGATCCCGGCATGAGTGCCGTGTGGAGCGTGGTGCCCGCCGTGAAGGCCGCCATTAAGACCGGCATCGTGGACTCGGCCAATGTGGGGCTCCACGGCCACTCGTGGGGTGGCTACCAGACGGCGTTTCTGATTGGCCAGACCAACATCTTCAAGAGCGCCGTGGCCGGTGCCCCGCTTACCGACATGGTGAGCATGTACAGCTCGGTGTACTGGAACTCCGGCAACACCAATCAGGGGATCTTCCAGAGCTCGCAGGGCCGCTTCAAGGGCAACTTCATCGACAACAAAGACGCCTACGAACGCAACTCCCCCAACCGCTTTGCCGATAAAATCCAAACGCCGCTCATCATTTTGCACGACGACAAAGACGGCGCCGTGGACTTCAATCAGGGCATCACGTTCTACAACACGCTCCGTCAGCTCAACAAGGACGTGATTTTGTTGGAGTACGTGGGGGAGAACCACGGCCTGGCGCAACTCAAGAACCGCAAGGACTACTCCCTGCGACTCATGGAGTATTGGGACAGCTACCTCAAGGGCCAACCGGCCCCCGAGTGGCTCGCCAAGGGGATTCCGCGGCTCAAGCTGGATGAACATCTGCGCGAGCAGAAGAAGAAGCTTGAGGCGAAGAAGATCGCGATGTGATGGGGAACACACGGCGGGTCGGGGGTACGTGGATGCCGACCCGCTGAGGAGCAGGTGTGAGGATGTCCACTCGGACTGTGTTTTGTTAACGCGCTGTGATATTGCCCATCCTTTCGTCGTTCGTATACCTTTTCTAGTGAAGCCTCAACGTGCATTCATGTGAGAGTTCACCGCTTCTAACTGTGTGAGCTAGAATAAAAGTGTGGAACGGTCCGCTTAGTCCTGAGATCAACTGAAAAGGAGTAGAAGTGGTCGATCTTCTTTCCAACATCTGGGATGCCAAATGACTAACACACAACACGATGAGTCGACTGAGGAACAGAGACTACGTCTGCTCCTGTCCCGTAGCCCTACACGTCAACGACTTGTCTCGTTGATGTTGAAAGGCATGAGTCGAAAGGCGATTGCGGCAGAAATGGGCCGATCACCACACACCATCGACGCGCATCTTAAGGTCATGTACCGCACCCTTGGCTTCGGTGACCGCGCGCGGCTGATGCTCATCGCGCTGAGCATACTCGAGAGTACCCCCCCCCGGAATCGGGGAGTGGACGAATAGGATCGCGTCTCTACCTTGCAGATGAGGATTCCGCGCGGCACCGTGCGTGCCTTCGGTAGGAGGCGTGCTTTGGCAGTTTCCTCATTCGCTTTCGCGGCTTTTTCGATATCGCTCTGGCTGTGCGAGGCTTGTTCCGATGCTTTACGGATTGCGTTACGCGACATATTTGCGTGTTGCAACTAGCATCATTGCAGTAGGCGCTTGTCGCGATGGAAGCAACGGGTCGACTGCCCGTGCGTCGCCGGTAAGTGCTCTGGAGCTTTCTTCACTCCGAGTGATGCCGATCCCGCCACTTCACGCATCGCAGGGAATATTCATCGCCGGTGATCAGATCGTCTCTTGGGGGACTTCACCTGAGCGTGCACTGTGGTGGAGCGACTCGCAGCCAGTCCGCGTGCTGGCGTCTGAGAAATTGCGAGGGCCCATTGGTGCTGCTCTTGCTCGTCCGCATCACGTACGCATTCTTGATACCGCGGCGCGCGCGGAACTCGTGTTTGATGAATCCGGACGACTCACGCACTCCACGCCGGTTGAGTTCCCAGCCGGTTTGGAGTCGGCGTCGTACGCACACGGCCGGTGGTTCGCTGCAACGATTGATCGCGATAGCGGTGCACGGATCGTAGCGCTCGGAAACGAGGCGTCTAGCACGCTGCTCCGACATCGCGTTCCGATTGACTCTGGCGGTCCGATCCGCGAGCGCCTGCTGCTGGCTACTTCCGGGTCTGACGTGCTGGCCATCTCCCGCTTCTACCCATTCGCGATGTATCGATTGGACTCTGCGGGGACGGTGATCCAGCAGATTCGACCAGACCTATCGAGCGCACTCAAGGCCGACTCTTCCGTCGAGCTTCAATCTCTAGTCACAGTCGGACTCGTTCGCCTTGACCGCGGATACTTGCTGAGTTTCGCTGAACTGACGTCGCTCCGACGAATGGTGGCAGTGCTGAACGAAGACGGAAAGACCGAGCGAGTGCGCCAGCTCAACAACGCCTTGGCCTTCTCAGCAAGTGACCCATCCGCCAAGACTTTGCTTTCCGTTTGGCGCTTTTCCGGTTCGCAAGAACTTCAAATTTTTCGCTGGGCGTGGGCGCCCTCAGGTAAACAACCATCCAATTCTCCAATCCAGAGAGGCAAGAAATGAGACGTCGTCCTTTTTCCAGCTTTATCGTGCTAGCCCTGCTCGCCGTTAGCGTGGTGACACCGAAGCAGGCATCCGCGCAGTGTGCAAAGTGCATCGGCACCAGAGAAGATCCGTGCCGATGGGGTCCTTTCGCAACCGGTGGCAACACGTCTTGTGAACCGGCTGAGACTTGGGATGGATGCGTGGCCTCGGGGGATTGCACCGGTGGCGGCGGCACATTACCCGGTGGCGATTTTCTCGCCACTCTACGCATTGGACCAGATGGCTTCGTACTGGGCTCGAATCCGACCTTCGTCACCGCGACTATGGCGGTTTTCCGAGACACCGGCGAGGGAAGCCGAGTGGCGTCAATGTGCTACGGGCTGTTGATGGGTCTTTCCCTTGGTGAAGACGCACTCCGCGTCGCAGAAGCTGACGTAGCAACATTTGTAATTTAGCCGCACTGGCCGATCTTCGGTGGCGCCCACGCCCCCAGTCATGTGTAGATGTAAGCTCGCTTCGCTTAAACACCAATTCCCCTCGGAGCCACTCCCGATGAGATTCGTGCACTTACAGTTTGCGTTCCTGATGTGCGCGCTTTCGACTCGCGCTTTCTCACAAGCAGCGCCTCAGTTTGTACTCCGTCCGACGTTGACACTCGATCGTGTGCTTGACCGCCTTGAACTCAATCGGATCTCTGAGGGCATCTACACGCGTGATGGTCACTTTGTGTTCATCAATGCGCGTGCTGCTCGCCTGGAGGTGCTGTCGCCTGACGGTCGTGTGGAAGCGTCGATCGGTCGGAGCGGCGGCGGCCCTGGTGAGTTCCGTAGCC
Source organism: Gemmatimonadales bacterium (assembly GCA_038212625.1). Classification (GTDB taxonomy): domain Bacteria; phylum Gemmatimonadota; class Gemmatimonadetes; order Gemmatimonadales; family Gemmatimonadaceae; genus Gemmatimonas. The sequence continues at coordinate 13,920 of JBBQUH010000054.1, forward strand.
CCGGTCGGCTGGCGTGGGTCGGCGATACCCTCTGGGTGTATGACGGAACCTTGCGTCGCGTTACCCATGTTCTTGGCCGCGCGACGGTTCGCACGACACCGTATTCAACCTCCATTGGTGCTCGGTTTGAAGTGATGGAGCCGCTCGCATTTGACAAAGCGGGGAATGACGTGGGCATCGGCGTGTTCTCGCGGGGCATGCGAGACCGTGCCGCCTTGGATCGCGGATTTCCAGTGCTTCGCCGGAACGCACGCACCACCACGGTGGACACGCTGTCATGGCTCACGCGCCGCAACTGGAATGTTGTGCTGCCGTTCGTGCGCGCTGGTGTTCCAGCGGAGCTGCAAATTGTACAACCGCTCTCCGATGCGCCGCTGTACGGCGCGAGACGCTCGGGTGGCTTTGTAATCGTCGAGCGTTTCGTCGGTCGGCCGGAGCAGTTTTCGGTACAGGTGTATCGCGCGGACGGATCGCTGCAGTCCCGTCGTACAATCTCCTACACCCCCATACCCGTGACCCGTCAGGTACGGGATTCCGTCCTGGCACCTTTTGCACGAGCCGGAATAGCCTTTTCTGAAAGCGAGCTGAAACGTGATCTCTTCTTGCCCGCCAGCTTGCCGACCGTCACGGACATTGTCGGCGCCAGCGATGGCTTGATCTGGCTGCGCCGCGAGGACCCGCTGGCTCTCCCCGCGCAGCGCTACACCGTCATGACCGACGCCGGCGTGCTCCTCGGCGACGCAATGCTGCCCCGCGACGCTCGCGTGCTGGATTCACGCAACGGCCGGGTCATGGTCATGACGCGCGACGACGATGATCTCCCGGTGCTAACGGCGTACACGTTTCAGGTCCCCGACACACGCGGCGCACGGTAGGCGCGGTACGCTGCGCCAGATTGTGCGACCAACAGTTGCCGATTTCCCGCCCCCGCAGGCGTGGGCACCCCATCGCTCCGTGCTACCAGAGCATTAACAGATGAGTTTTTCGCAGACATTACTCGCTTTCTTGGTGCTCGGCGTATCGCAACGCGTTCTAGCACAATCTGGACTTGACTCGGCTATCCGGAGACCAAGCTAGCTCCGCGTAGATTGTCGGAGTGGAGGTGTGACGATGGCGAAGGCCGCGAAATCGAGCAAGCGGACGCGGCGAATCTTCAGTGCCGAGTTCAAGCGGGAAGCCGTGCGGCGCATGGCGGAGCGCCGGGCGCAAGGGGGTAGCATGCAGCAGATCGGGCGCGACTTTGACGTGCGGCCCGAGCTGTTGCGGGGGTGGGCGCGCCAGCTCGCCGTGCAGGGCGAGGCGTGACTGATACCGCTGCGACGACCGCGCGAAGCCAGTGTAGCGGCACACTTGGCGTTCCGAAACATCGGCGGTTTGCATCGCGTGCTCGACGACCTTCTGCCGCTGCTCGGGCGTCACTAGGTTGGATCACTAATCGGGGGTCACGTCACAGCAACTATTCATCGGCCCGACAAACAACGGCCTGCCCTCCTTCATCATTTCGCTTCTTACAAGGTGATCCTACTCACAGTTCAACGATCGTATGCCGCGCTGTAGCACTTGACGCCTTCACGTGCAGCTACTGATCCTACGTTTGCTGCGGGTGATGGAAGTGTTCTGTCAATTTTCAACGCAGCAGTAAAGTGTAGTCTTCACTCTTTCACGGAGGCTCCCTTGGTCTCGCTTTCTCAAACTGCTCAACGATTGTCCCTGCTGCTAATTGCAGCAAGCGTCGCGTGCTCGGAGAGTCGCACCTTGGCGGTTCAGCCGACACCGCCGAATTTGTCCGACGAAGCCAAGTAAGCGCGCTACGATGGCAGGCAGGTTCGGAAGTCAATTTACATTAAAACAGAGAACGATCCGCAGAAACGTTTGGTCAGCTCGGTTCGCGCGTCGCTGGTATACGACGCGGATGGCAAGAAGCTCCGTTTTTCGCAAGCCGGTTCCGAAGCTGGTTCCGAAGCTGAGCGAGACGTCGCGAGCGTCGTAGGCGACCCCCCCGAAACGAACTACCCGATCTACTGGACGCCGGAGTACGACAGCGCATTTGAAGGAGTTTGGACGGCGACAGCATCTGCTCCGGCTATTCCAAGAACTGACATCGCCGAAACGGACGTAGGTTTGAATGCTTGGGCTTTACCGCCGCAATTCTCTTCGGACGGGCTAATTGGAACCAAGATCGGCCGTTCAGGGAGAATCGAGGGTTCTGTGCTCGACACGTACAGCGGAGTCACCGCAGCATCGGAGCTTACCTACTCATCTGAGGACCTTGTCGGAGCGACAGTTGTTGTAAACCTGGACGGTGTGTCCTACATTTTTGAGGTAACGGAAGATGATCTCGGCCTCGATTGGTCGCCGGATCATGCGGCTGTTACAGCACTCACCAGCGCCCTTGACTGCGGAGATCGCGTACGCGGGATTGTGGTGCATGCTGTGGCGTTAACTACGGGTGTGGTGGGAGGTGCTGCGGCAGCATACTACGCATCCACAGTTGTGCCAGCGGCGACTGCGGTTCGCTTCGTCGCATCGATCGGCCAGTCGCTTGCCCTTCCAATTGGTGGGTACCGCACCTTCGCAAAGGGCACCTGGCAAATGGCAACCGCGGCGGCTAGCGGTCTTGTTCAGTCGGCGAGCGATCTATACGACAAGGTACAAGACTATCGCGCGAACTGTCCTTAAGAGGAACGCATGCCTGAACATCAACTCGTACACCCAACAAAAACCGGCGCGAACTCATGGACGAGTTCGCAGTCATGCCTCTACTGTCGGTGATTTCAGCTGTCGCTTGGTGCTTAGATGTCTATCCTTGGACCACTTCATGGTGGCGACTAGCTCTCGCAATGCCGCTTCTCGCTTTGTCGATCCGAAGCGCCGTGCAGAGTTTTCGTTCTCGACGGGAGCCGGTAACGCTTCAATCGTACCAGGCGGTCTTGAGCAACTGGGTCGCGGGCGTCGTGGGCGGCGTTGGGGTGGTGTTGGTGGTCTCGGATGATCTCGGTGCCGTTCGACTGTGCGTCGTCTTTTGCCTATTGGCAGTCCTCGTGCTGTTGCGTGGGTGGATCCCACTTGAAGAATCACGTAGCTAGTGCAGATGGCTGTGCCCAGTCTCAAGAGGCTCCGCGCTAATAACCTGCATGGTTGCTGAGGTTCGTTTTTTGGGTCAAGTAGTTCACGATGCAGGTTGATGGCGCCGACGTATCGGTGCGGAGCCGTCGCACGATGTCACACGCCCCGAACCTCTTAAACCGGTTGGTTCGGGGTACCGTCATGGGACGTTTGCCGAGCGAGACGGTATCGTCTTCCCCGAGATTATCGTGGAAGGTCACCGATCCTACCGGCCAGCCTGCCCACCGTCACTGGCATTTCCGGTGCCTGCGACGGCTTGATCTGGCTGCGCTGCGAGCAGCCCCTCTTACTCCCCCGCGCAGCGATATAACGTCATGACCGACGCGGCGTGGGACGCGGCGACGCGATCCTCGCGTGCTGAATTCGCGCAATGGTCGGGTGATAGTGGCTACCCAGGAGGAGGACGAACTCCCGGTGCTAACGGCGTACACATTTCAGGTTCCCGGCACACGCGGCGCACGGTAGGTGCAGTACGGGGCACCAGAGGGCGCGACCAACAGTTGCCGATCTCCCGCCCCCGCAGGCAACTTGCAGCATGCCCAACGCCACCGTGCTGCCCTTCCGCATCAAGCGCGGTGACTCCATCATAAAAAACGGGACCGTCACCACGACCAACGAAACCATCGACGGCTTGCTGCGCCTCGAGGAGCATCACCTCGTGGTGCAGTGGCGCCTAGAGCGCACAATAGATCTCGTCGGCCCGGAGATTCGTTCCGACCGCGCGCTCGAGCCGGTGCGCGAGGCCATTGTGCCGCTCTCTGGGTTGGCTACCTGCACAGTACGCGGATCGTGGTGGCCGTGGAGCTCGTCCATCAAGGTGGTGCTCACCGCTTCGGACATGCAGGCGTTCGAAGCCGTGGCCGGCCCGCGTGGCCTGCAACTCAGTCACCCCGCCGAGCTCATCATTGCGGTGCGCGCGCAAGATCGCATGGCGGCGCGCGAATTCGCGTCCGACGTGGAGTTGGCGGTGGCCACGCTGAGCATGAAGCGTGCAGAGGAATCGGCAGGCGATCTGGCCCCGGGGGACCGTCGCGCGCCGAGCATTACCGCCACATCCCGCGAGGCCGTGGCGGCGCCCCGCGCGGCGCACACCGACATGTAAGGTTTGCGCTCCCCGAGGCATTGGCGTGAGTTATCCCGAATCCGAAACGCGCCTGCTCTACGGCTTCGAAGCAACCAAACGCCTCACTCCAGTACGCCTACGCCAATAACTCTGCGGTGGACCGTACACCCCAAACCGAAAACGCAAAACGCCGTTCTTACACCGTCCGCAGCCACCGCAACGTCTCGCGCAAACTCGGTTCTTTACCGTGCATCAGCACACCCACGGCAAAGATCTTCCCCGCTGCCAGCCGAAAACCCCACGCCGTGACGGCGAGCAGCACGATGGCGACGACCGGCTCCCACCACGGCACGCTGGTGAGCACCACGCGGATCGGCAGCACGGCCATCGACGTCAACGGAAACATCGACAGCCCTTGCGCCAACGGGCTCTCGGCGCGCGACAACAGCGAGAATGCCAGCCCCACCGGCAGCAACGGCAACAGGAGGAGCGGCGCGCGTGGTGAGGCATTCGGATCGTCGATGGTGGCCGCGACGGCGGCCATGAACGAAAACCACATCACCACCCCCAACGCCGTCACTAGCGTCACCAGGGCCACCAAGCCAGGACTCACCGAGTCCCACGAAATATTGAGCGGTGGTTTGCCCAACACACGTGGAATGAGCAACAGCAGTGCGGCACCGCTACCCACGGTTAATCCGGTACCCACGCACGCAGCGCCAGTGAGCCCGATGATCTTGCCGTCCATCCATGTTTGTGGGGCGACCATCGCAATCATCTGCTCGGTAATGCGCTGCTGTTTCTCACCGGTGATCCCCGCAAACAGACTCGCAAACCCTGACACCAACATCAGCAGGCCACTCATGAGCACGGCCGCGGCGACAATACGTGTCCCGCGCGACACCTGCGCGGAACCGGCAGATACCGTAGAAACGGTGACAGAAAACGGCGCCGCCAGCGACGCTTGCGCGGCCGGATCAAGGCGCAACGCGGCCAATGCGGCCTCGCGTCGGGCACCGGTCAGCGCCGCTTCCACGATGCCAGTCCACGAGTTGCGCTTTTTCACCACCAGTTCCGCCGAACCAGGCGACGACACCACCAACACGGCGTCGAGCTCCCCAGCCGACACCGCAGCCCGCGCCTGATCAGCGGTCGGATGGCGGGTGCTGTCCCACGTCACGCCGGGCACGGCCGGCAGCACAAAGGGCAACGACAACGAGCCCACCACACCCACCGTCACCGGGGCGTTGCGTGCACGGTCCGCCATCTTGCCCATACCGCTGCCGATCGCTCCAACCACCACCATTATCACCACACCGATCATCTGCTGTTTGAGCTTCACGAAGCGCCGGAACTCCCAACGCGCCACGATGCCTACCTGCGACCAGCGATTCATGCGGCATCCTCCGTGGCGGTCACTGCAGCAAGCGCCGTCGGTGCCGCCGCGCCGACCGTCGCCACGTACACCTCATGTAGCGACGATTGCTCCGTACGGACGCCGGTAATAGCGAAGTGCGCCAGACACACCGCAAGCAGATCACCCACGGGGTGCGTGGGCTTCACCTCAACGCGTAACTCACCATCGCGTTGAACCGCCGAGGTCACGGCGGGGTGCACCGCCACGGCCCGCTCACCCACGTCACTAAACGTGGGCGCTTGCAAGATCAGCGTCAGTCCCGCGCCCCACCGTTCACGGATTTGTGGTACGGTGCCCGACAGCACCTCACGCCCGCCTTGCATGATGAACACATGATCGGCGAGCCGCTCAACCAACGACATCTGATGCGCACTCAGCAGCACTGTGGTCCCGTTGGCGCGCAGACCGCGCACTAAATCCAGAAACACTTCCTGATTGATCGGATCCAGTCCGCTGAAGGGTTCGTCAAGAATCACAAACTCGGGGCGATGCAACACGGCCGCCGCGAACTGCACCTTCTGCTGATTCCCCTTGGACAAGGTGCGCACCAGATCACCGGCCCGTTCACGCAGCGAGAGCCGCTCCAGCCAATCGGCGGCCGCGGACACCGCGGCGGCGTGGGTCATGCCGCGCAGCGTGCCGAAATACGCCAGCACCCGTGATACTGGCACATCTTGATACAGGCCGCGGTCCTCCGGCAGATAGCCCATACGCAGGGCCACACGCGCCGCGTCGTCGCTGCGTCCCATCCACGCAATGCGTCCGCGGTCAGGGCGGGTGATACCCACCAGCATGCGCAGCAATGTGGATTTGCCGGCCCCGTTGGGGCCAAGCAGCGCGAAAATGTCACCGCGCGAAATGTTCAGCGAAACACCAGCTACCGCATGGATGCGCGCAAACTGCTTGTGCACGTCGTCCACGGTGAGCAAAGAAGCATCGGTCGTCATCGAAGCTCGGGTTGAGATGCGGTCCGTACGACTTAGAACGGCCCGGGTTTCATGTGTGCACCGCGCATCGGCGCGAAACAACAATCCAATTCACCAACGAACCACAAAACTGCTTGACCGCGGATTGACGCGGACACACCGCGGATCGGCGGTGGTGCGTGCCGCCCCCTCCGCACACCATCACCAGCCATCATTTTTTTACTTTTGATCCGCGCGTTTCCGCGTCAATCCGCGGTGAGGCTGTTCCTGTGGTATCAGCGTTTCCGCGGGCATCCGCGGTGAGGCTGTTCCTGTGGTATCAGCGTTTCCGCGGGCATCCACGGTGAGGCTGTTCCTGTGGTATCAGCGTTTCTGCGGGCATCCGCGGTGAGGCTGTTCCTGTGGTATCAGCGTTTCCGCGGGCATCCGCGGTAAGCCTGTTCCGAGCCAGGCGCACCCGACCGCTTCCGCGTGTTACTCCGGCAACGGGGATCCCGCCCGCCATCCCTGCGCCCGCAGACGTGCAAAATAGGCGCCCACGTGCGCGCGTTGGACATGGGCCGTGAACACGACCAAATCGCCCGCCGCCGCCCAGCGGAGCGCCTCATGCGCCGCTTCGATTTCACTGGGCACGATGATGACCGCCGCGGGCGGTGCCCCAGCCGCAACAAACGCATCGCGGATACACGTGGCGACCGCCCCGGGCTCCCGGCCGCGCTGCATCTCAGCCATCTCCTTTACTAGCACCCGAGCAAAGGGCGTGACAGACCACGCCGCCGGAGCCAGCGCACGCAGCTGTACGTCGTCGCGATCGCCCGCCTGGCCGATGACTAAGAGTCGTCGCGCGGCGGGAAGCGCGGCTGCGGTTTCGCAGAGCGCCTGTAATCCCGCCGGATTGTGCGCGTAGTCCACCACCACCGTGACGCCCCCAACCTGCAGCACCTCCAATCGCCCGGCATTGTCGTGTTGGTCACGACCAAAGCTGCGCAGCGCCGCCTGCACCGCGACCAGCGACACACCCGCACACGACGCACCCAATGCCGCCGCCAACGCATTGGCCACGTTGTGCCGAGCCACACCACCTGCGGTAATCGGAAAATCAGCAATTGCCCCCGCATCACGCCACACGCCATCCCGAGCCAGCAGCAGGTGACCATCGCGTATGGTTGCGCCATCACCATGCGCAGCAACGCCCGCCTCAACACAAGCATGCGTGTGCAACGTGCTGAACCACACGATGGGTGTGTCGTGTTCAATTGAGAGCGCAGCCGCCAGTGCCACCAACGATGGATCATCCGCGTTCAGCACCAACCGCGCATCGCGTCCCAGTGCGCGCACGACGATACCTTTCACCCGCGCGAGATCTTCCAGTGAGTGTACGCCGTACTCGCCGAAGTGATCGTCCGAAATATTGGTAATCACCGCCACGTTGGCACGCGTGACTGCCACACCGCGCCGCAGCATACCGCCGCGCGCTGTTTCGAGCACGGCCGCTTGCACCATCGGATCGCGTACCACCAAGCGAGCACCGGCCGGTCCGGTGTAGTCCCCTGCGGCCAACTCACGCGTGTCCAGATCCCGCGCCACCCACACGCCGTCGCTGCAGCTCCATCCGGTAGCAAGCCCCCCGGCGCGACACATGGCGGCTACCAACCGTACCGTGGTGGTCTTGCCGTTACTGCCAGTCACCAAGACGGTGGGCACATCACGCACCGCCGCCCAATCAAGCGTTGCCACGTCTGGCACATCGGCGAGCGGCCAGCACCGCGCGCCCGCGCCGCTTCCCACACTCGCCTGCTCATCATCAACACTAAAGCTCACGCCATGCTGCTGCGCCGCCGCATACAACGCCTGCACCTGCGGCATCCGCGCATGCTCCTCGCGGTAGGCCTCCGTGAGCATGGCGGTGACGTGGCGCAGTGCAGCGTCAGCATGCTCACCATCGGCCACCATGCCATCCGGCATCTCGCCATCCGGCATCTCGCCATCCGGCATCACGCCATCCGCCGCTGCGACATACTGCTCCGCCAGCACCCACGCCTGCTCCGCCACGAGGGTGGCGGTCATCAATCCATCGAGCGGGGCCGTCA
>JBBQUH010000055.1:0-21786 GCA_038212625.1 Gemmatimonadales bacterium
CGATCGCCATCGGCCGATCGCCGCTGACATCCGTGGGCGACGCGATTCGGGTCGTGCCGCACGCGACGAAGGCCTGATTGGGCGTCTCGCGCACAAAGAGCAAAAAGCGCCACCCATTCGTTCTACTTTCCACGTATCGGCGCCCGGCGTCGGTGTTCGGTCCGGCGGGGTTCTGGGTTTCCCAGTGGAAGCGTGAGGGACTGACCGCGTAGTCGTGGTACGCCGTGCGGTCGTGAAAGCCTGTGGATTTGTCGAGCGTGACGAAGAGTACCTCAAGCTTTCGCTCGGGCAGCCGTAGCACTCCCTCGCGGGACGCTGGTCGGATGCTTGCGATGTGTACGCCGAGTGCGGCCAGGAGCTCGCGGCGTTCGTAGTGGGCATGAAGCAGCAGCGGAAGGTCTTCGAATCCCGCAATTGGATGCGATGTGACCCGACTACGCGACTCGAGCACGTCGGCCAACTCGTACAGTTCGGCACGCGCAACGGGCTGGTTCGCCAACTTGCTGACAAATGCCGAATACGCATGCAAGCCGGTATGCTCCACTTGATAGGTAAGCATCTGTGCGCGAAGCACGTCCGAGGGTGTCGACGGTACGAAACGGGCGCCGGACTCCGCAACACGTCGCAAGAGGCTGATTTGCATTGGATCGTCAATGTGCTGCAAGTACCGGAACGATCGAGAGAGCGCCGCTTCCTCCGTGCTCCCACTATCCGCCGGCAATAGCCCAGCGGCACGACGCAAATTCGTCCATCCACTCAGCGATGCATCACGGTAGATCTCCACGAGCTCAACTTCTTGATCGCGGAGAAAATCAGCCAAGCGTATCGACACTCGTCCCGTAAGCGACGCGTAGCTTTGAAGCTCGGACCGCAACCGTCTCCAGGACTGCTGCGCCATAGCCCGGAGGCTCGTCAGCACGCGCTCTCGCGCTTGTGCCTGCAGCTGGATATGGCAGCCGCTCGGCAGCGTAGAAAATCCGTCCTCCAGCCCCTGCAGCACCTCGCGGCGACTGAGGCCCGTTACCGAAGAGAGCAGTTTATCGAAGCGGAAGTCGGTCCGATGATGACCGACGAAGTCAATGACCAGGCAACTGCTCTTGCCAGTGAAAAGACGCAGTCCACGACCCAGCTGCTGTTGAAAGACGAGTGCGCTCTGCGTGGGACGAAGGAAGAGCAGCGTGTCTACGCAGGGGAGGTCTACGCCCTCGTTATACAGGTCGACAGTGACGATCGCACAGATTTCCCCACGGGCGAGCGCCAGCGGAGCGTGGCGTCGCTCTTCGTCGGTGGAGTCACCGGTAAGGCAGACCACGGGAAGATTTGCCTGACCAAACTGCTCGGCCATGAAGCGCGCATGACTGACCGACACACAGAAGACAAGAGCGCGCGTATTACGCGCGTTCCCCGACAGGCGATGCCATTCGCTCATCACCATCCGCGATCGCGCACGATTACCGGTAAGGAGCCGGTCGAGCGCATCGCGCTCACCGACGCCGTTCCACCGCACGTTGGCGAAGTCGGTGTCATCGTTGCAGCCGAAATACTCGAACGGCGCGAGCAACTGCAGATCGAGCGCCTGCCAGAGCCGCAACTCGGCAGCCGGTGAACCATCGGGTCGCGTATCGAAGTAGGGAGCGATCGGCACGCCGTCGGTGCGCTCCGGAGTGGCGGTCAGTCCGAGTAGCACGGTCGGCCGTAGTGCGCGAGCCAGTATGTCGAATTGAGGCGCCGCAATGCGGTGGCATTCGTCAATCACCACGGTGTGCCAATACTCGGCGTGAAAGCGTTCCACGATGCCCTGTGAGCTCAGGCTCTGGATACTGGCGAAAAGGTGATCGTGACTCTCCGGCTGGTGACTCCCGACCAGTAGCGCGCCGAAACTGTAGTCACGCAAGACGGCGCGATACGTAGTCAGCGCTTGAGAGAGTAGCTCTTCGCGATGCGCTACGAACAGCAAGCGCGGGCGTGTTCCGGCGAGGTCCGCCTGCTGAGAATAGTCGAGCGCCGCCATCACGGTCTTGCCGGTGCCGGTGGCCGCTACCAGCAGGTTGCGTGATCGCCCATGTTCCCGCTCGAAGCGCAGCTGCGCAAGTATATCGGACTGATACTGCTTGGCCGTGATATCAAAGAGTACGAGCGGACCGCTGTCCGATCGTGACGTCTCACCACGCAGCGCTTGCTGGAGCGTGTGTACCGACTCGGTACTATCCGGGTCGTACACCGTGAACTCCTGATCCTCCCAGAGCGTCTCGAAATGCGCCTTTGCACGCTCGTAGATTACACGCTGCGTGTGTTCGGTAAGTTTTACCGTCCATTCGAGACCGCCCAACAGTGCGGCGCCTGAAAGATTAGCGCTCCCGATGTACGCTGAGCCAAATCCGGTATGGCGATGAAAGATCCATGCCTTTGCATGGAGGCGTGTACGGCGGCCATCAAGGGAAATTCGCACCTCGCAACCGGTAAGCCGCGCGAGCATGTCGAGCGCTGCTTGTTCGGTGGCGCCCGTGTACGTGGTGGTAAGCACACGGATGCGCGTGCGTGTTCGACCGGCAGCGTCGGCCGCGGTGATGCGCTGTAGCACGTCCATCAGCTTTCGTACGCCGGAGACTGTAATGAAGCTGACGAGAATGTCGATCTGATCGCAGTCGGCCGCTTCGCGCTAAATTTCATGGTACAGCGACGGCGATGCCTTGGACGCAGTGAACAGCCACGGTGCCGCGAGTCCAGTGACTGGAAGCCTAACCGGTTCACCACCGACGCGAATCGCGCGCAGCCGACGCAGCGGTGACTGCGGTAAGGCGATGGTTAGTGTGCCGTCGGCACTCACGTGGCCCCGCAGATGCAGCAGCAAGCTATTCACCAGCTGAAGCTGCTGCTGCATGGACTCCTTCGGCTCGGAGGCGAATGACTCCAGCAGCCGACTGAGCGTATTCGCCATCAGATCGAGCAAATGCCCGGCGGCTCCGCCATTGACGAAGTTGTCAATCTGCGCCGCCGAACCCGCCGCATCGACCCGCGATACCAGCTCATCGGTGATGAGCTGATCGTACAGTCCAATAGGAAGACTCACTCAACACTCTCCAAAAAAATGAACGTCCATAGCGCTGAGCTCTTCGCTCTTTGCTCTGGGCTCAGGTACTTCCCATACCATCCCAAATACCGCTCATACTGGTCTTTCACAAAACTCGGCCTGTTGATACCGTGAAACTGCTCCGGATACACCACCAACTGCGTGGCCACATTCAGCGACTGCAGTGCCTAATGCATTTGCTCACCTCCGGCGCTGGGTACGTTGAAGTCCTTCTCACCGCCGAGGAACATCGTGGGGGTCGTAATGCGATCAGCTGCCAGAAAGGGTACGAAAGCTTCTCCCACAGCCTGCGATTCTTCCACGGCGCGCCAAGTTCGTTTTCGTATTGGTAGATGTACTGGTCGGTACCGTTCATGCTCGCTTGCAGCGAGGTGCCCGCGCCGCTGGTGGCGGCTTTACAGCGGGTGGTGGTGGCGATGGTGTAGTTGGTGAGAATGCCGCCGTAGCTCCAGCCACCGATGCCCAAGCGCTTGAGGTCGGCGATGCCTGTGCCGATGACATGATCGACGCCAGCGAGCAGATCCTGCACTTCCTTTTTGCCCCAGTCGGCAAAGATCGCCTTCTTCCACGCCTGACCGCGTCCACTACTGCCGCAATAGCTCTTTGCGAGCACAAGATAGCCGTTAGCGGCGAATAGTTCGCGCTCGAAGCTGAAGAGATGTTGATCTTGTCCATTCGGGCCGCCGTGAATCCGCAGGAGCAGCGGATATCTGGTGCCGGCTTTGAAGTCGGCAGGCTTCACGAGCAGCGCGCCCAAGGTGAGTCCGTCCTTGTTCTTGAACGACACATCCTCAGTGGTGCCCACGCGCAGTTCGGCGAAGATGCCGTCGTTCACATGCGTTAGCACCCGTTGTGTACCGTTTTTGAACGCGTACACTTCGGCCGATCGTACGGCCGTTCCGGTGTCAAGCGCGATATGTCCGCCGGGCGAGACATCGTAGGACGCGACCGTACGGCGTCCTGCAAGCAGTCGAGTCACAGGTCCGTCGGCCACGGGCACTGCGGCAAGGTGCAACGCGCGATCGTCTCCCAACAGAAAGTGCAACGTGTTGCCGTTGTTGCTCGAGGTGAGCGCACTCACATCACGATCCAGTGACGCCGCCAACAGGCGCGACGGCCCACCGGTGCTTGGCACTGCCGCAATCGTGTTCTGTCTGTACGCCGAAAGCTGCGGCTCGCTGGCTTGCAGGTAAGCAAGGAAACGGCCATCGGGGCTCCACGTGGGGCTGCCATCGGGACCGTTCCACGTGGTGATCTTGACCGGCGTGGCGCCGGTCGCAGCGTCGACAACGTAGATGTCGCTGTTGTTCGCGCGATCCGCGTCGCGGGTACTGCGCTCACTCACAAAGGCAAGGCGCTTGTCGTCGGGTGACTAGCGCGCGTTGGTGTCATCGAGGTCGCCGGTGGTGATCTGCACCGCTTGCTTCGTCTCGACACCGAGAATCATACGTGATCACGCGTACGATCGAGATAGCCCATGTTGTCTCGCTTGAAGCCGTACCGATCGTCCACGATCGGCTTGGGATTTTTGTTCTTGAGCGAGTCGGGTTTGAGCTCTTCGGGAGCGGAATCTTGCGAGATCACCGCGATGCGCCTACTGTCGGGTGACCACTCGTCGTCGCCGCCGCCGCCCTTGAGGTCTGAGAGCCGCATCGCCTCACCGCCGGCGCGATCGAGCAGCCAGATCTGTCCGCCCTTCGATTCAAAGCGTCCCGAGACAAACGACAGATACCGATTGTCGGGGCTCCAGCGCGGATTGCCTTCCCCCTCGGGGTAGCTCGTCATGCGCAACCTGCGCGTGCCGTTCAAGGTCACCATCCAGACGTGGCTGTCGCTCTTGTCTTTCGCCGAGTCGACGGTAGTGACGGTGTAGGCAATCCAGGCGCCGTCGGGTGAGATGCGCGCGGCGCCGACGTCGCGGAACCGGTTAATATCGGCGGGGCGGGTGGCTCGCTGGGTTCGTGCGGCCCCCGGCAGCCAAGGTGCGACCAGGGGGAGGAGCGAGAGGGCGAGGTAGGCGCGCAAGGGGATTGTCTGAAGAGTATAGTTGTGGTATGTTATATGGTATGGCTATTATGACACACAGGACCACGTTCTCGCTAGATGCCACCACCGTGCAGCGGATTCGTTCGCTGGCGTCGTCATGGAACGTGTCGCAGGCTGAAGTGATCCGACGTGTGGTGGCACGGGTTGAGGGTGAGGAGCATCCAGATCCGGTGGCCATGTTACAGCAGTTACACCAGTCGGGGGAAGGACTCACCGTCGAACAGGCGACGATCTACCTGAACGAGGTGCGAGATATTCGGCACGCGTGGCGAGGCCGGTGATCTGTCTCGACACGAATTACCTGATATTGGGGCTCGTGCCTGGCAGCAAGGAAAGCAGTGACTTGGCGGCTTGGGCGGCGCATGGTGAATCGCTTGTGACGCCGATGGTGGCGTGGTACGAGTTCCTCTGCGGCCCGGTAACTGAAGTGCAAATTCGCACCATGCGCGCCTTCGTCCGCGAGTTGCTGCCGTTCGACGAAACGCATGCGATTGTCGCGGCGGGACTCTTCAACCTGGCCGGTCGAAAGCGGACGAATAGTGTGGACGCTATGATCGCGGCCACAGCCATTGTTGTGGGCGCCGCCTTGGCCACGAACAATCGCGCCGACTTCAGCGAATTTGACAAAGCCGGCCTGACGTTCGCGTAATAGCGCTCACATACCCGGTCGCACGATCACGCCGATCACGATCACGAGCAGCAGAACGGTTGGCACTTCGTTGATCCAGCGGCACGCGGTCTCGCTGAACACGTACTGTCCGATAAGAAACTTCTTGCGGGTCCACAAGGCCAGGCCGTGGTAGCCGAGTAGAAAGACCACGGCGCCGAGTTTTGCGTGCATCCAGGGCATTTTGAGGAGCGCGGGCTGGAGCACCAGCATTGCAATGCCGGCACCGATGGCCACGACCATGGCGGGGTTCATGATTGCGCGCAGCAGCCGGCGCTCCATGATTTCGAGCGTTGCGGTGACGGTGGGTTCGTGGCGCTTCTGCACGTGGTACACGTACAGGCGGAAAATGTAGAACAGGCCAGCATACCAGGCGATGACGGCGATGACGTGTAACGCCTTGATCCAGAGATAGTTGTCTGTGCTCACGGAGCCTCGATCAGGAGATGTCGCTCATTAGACCGGAGGATACCATCGCGCGGCGGTTTGCGCACGACTTGTGGTTGTTCCTGTCGACGGTACGCGCGCGATGCATCACCGGAGCGCAACCGCGGTGGCCGCCACCCGCACTCGATCCTGCGCGGCGCGAATGGCCGCCGTCAGATCCATGGGGCCCACCGCGATGTCACCGATCCGCGCAATCGCCGCCACGTAGTAGTCACGCCAGACATCGAGTACGTGCTGCTCCTGCTCACGGTTGGCGCCACGGGCCACAGTGTCGCGGCTCAACGTCGCTTGGGTGCGCAGCGCCCGTTCGGCCACACCGGTGAGTTCTTCGAGCGCGGCCAGCGTGATCGCACGCGAGCCGATGGTGAGCAACAGGCCGCCACTGAGTGCGCAGTTGCCCACGTTGGCGAGTGTGGTAGCGCTGACCATGTCGATGCGATCGAGGTCGGTATGGTAATGCTGATCGGTGAAGTGCCAGAGGAGCACCGCAGGGATCTGCGCGTTGAGGAACGGTGTGTGATCGCTGCCGCCTTCGAATGGATTGGACTTGACCACCCACCCCGTCTGCGCCGCCCGATCGAGACAGCGCTGCCGCATGAAGTCGTTGAACCAGTGCGCGCGGATATCCTTTTCAGCCAGCGGACGCCCGCCCCACTCCGAGTGCTGGTCGTCACCACGCACCCACACGGCCGACGGGTCGGGCATTTTCTCAATGAGAAACGTACCGCCGGTTTTGGCCGTGTTCTCGCCCACCATGTCGAGCGACATACCCCACTTCACGCCGGCACGGCGCACGCTGTCTTCCTTGAGAAAGCGATCGGTGGAGCGGATCTCGTCGCCCCAGAGGAAGGTGAGGGTGCGTGCCGGATTCACCTGCTTGGCCTTGAAGAGTACGGCGGCCGCACGCGCCATTTCGGCCAGCGCACCGACGCCGGAGGCATTGTCGTTGGCTCCCGGCTCCTGCACGTGCGCCGAGTACACGAAGCGCTCATTGGGCAGCACGCCACCGCGTATTTCGGCGACGAGCGTCAGTTCGGGGCGTTGTTCGACTCGCGTCTGTACCACGGCGTGCAGCTGCACAGGGCCGGCGGCGAGGGCGGCTTTGAGTGAATCGCGTGATGCCGCCGACACGAAAATCAGCCATCCGGGTTGCAGCGTATCGCGCGCGATGCTGCTGAACTGAATGGACGTGCGATTCTTGCTCTGCTGATTGTAGGCGGGGAGTTGCTGTGACGCGATCACACCAACCGCGCCCAGCTTCATGGCGCGTTGAAAGAGCACGCGCGCGTTGCCCTCGCCGAACGCGATCTTGCCGCGCACGTTGGCAGTTGTGATTTCGGCGTCGGTGCCGGTGCCCACATCAACCAACTGCGCCGTGACACCGCCGGGTGGTGTAGACACCGAGTTGATGGCGAGCATGTTGTGATTGGTGGCCCAGCGCTGGAGCGGCGCGGTGCGACCCACAATGGTGAGTGAGGCGTCGTCGGGGGTCCACGCGGGGTTCACCATGGGGCGCGACTCGACACGATACACGAGGCGGTCCTGCGCGGTGGCCCTGGTCTCCAGCACATAGCCGGCACGCTGCAGGATGGCGGCGACAGTGTCGATGGAGGCATCGAAGCCGCGGTTGCCGGGGAGTCGGAAGAACTGCTCCACGAACGCAACGGTCCGGAACGCGCGGTCTCCTGATATTTCGCGGGCCACGGCCTGCTGCACGGCGGCAAATGGCGCTGCGGGCGCCGACTGTGCCTGTAGCGCGGGCGCAAGCAACAGGGCGGCGGTCATCATCGGGAGCGCCGACACGGGCACGCGGCGGCGGAGAGCACGAACCATCGGAAACCCCACGGATAGAGTGACCGTGGCAGGACTACCGCGATCGATACGCATTCAACGGCGCCCGTTACGGCCGCGTTGATATAACGTACGGTCCAGGGCTGTCTGGGTCTGCCCCCGCCTGCGCTCGAGACGCTGTAAGCGTCTTGCCCACCTGCGCATCTGCTCCCCGTTGTTGGAGGATGGTGATGTTGAAGGCTTTGTCTGTGGCTGCCCTTGTGGGCAGCGTTGTTGTCGGTGCGGCCTCCGATCACGTTCCCACCCGAGTGCCCGCTGTGTGGTCTGGTGTGCGGTCCGAGGTGTCATTGGCGGTGAGTCAGCCGGCGGCGCAGGCCGCTGTGCGCTATGTCACCACTGGTGCGGGCAACAAAGCCCGCTATCGGGTGCGCGAGCGTTTGGTTGGCAAGGAACTGGACAACGACGCGATCGGGGAGACCCCGGAGGTGACGGGAACGATCGCGCTGGACAAGACGGGCCGAGTGCTGGCCACCGAGTCGAGCTTCGCGGCCGTGGTTACGGGGTTGGTAAGCGATCAGACGCGGCGGGACCGGTACGTGCGGGCGCGCATTCTGAAAACGGATTCGTTTCCCACCACCACGTTCAAGGCCACCGAGGTGCGCGGTCTGTCCACCGCGTTACCAAAGAGTGGTAAGGTGACGTTCCAGCTGATCGGCGATCTCACCGTAAAGGGTGTCACCCGTCCATCCACGTGGACCGTAACCGCAACGGTGAACGGCGATCAACTCACCGGCCAGGCGGCCACGCGGTTCACGTTCAAGGAATTCTCGCTGCTCCAGCCCAGGGTGCCGGTGGTAATGAGCGTGGCAGACACGATCGGGTTGGAGTACGATTTCGTGATGGTGAAGAAGTAGCTAAGAGCTAAGAGCTCAGAGCTCAGAGCTTAGAGCTCAGAGCTCAGAGCTCAGAGCTCAGAGCTCTTCGTTCGCTCTTCAGCTCTTAGCTCTTAGCTCTGAGCTCTTAGCTCCAACCCCACCACCAAAAACCGCGTCCAGTTCGCCGGGATGTCCTCGATATTCCGGCTGATGATTTCCAGCCCATAGCGCTCGGCGGCCATCGCGCTGGCGACGGCGCCGCGGGTGCGATCGTTGGTGGCGGCGACTTCGCGGGCGGCGCCGGCGGTATCGTCGTGGGGTATGGGGACCAGCCAGCCGTGACGCGCGAAAAAGATGCGGCATTGCGCGAGGGCTACAGTATGACTTTGCACCTCGCGCAGTTCGGCGAGTGATGCCCCGTGCGGCGCCATGAGGCACAGATGCACCGACACGCGGACCTCGCTGATCGTGCGCACACGGTCGCCGGCGGCGGCGAGTGCGTCGAGGGCCACGCGCACGGGGCCGACAATGGCGTTTTCCACCGGGATCACTGCGAAATCGGCCGCCTGTGTCTGCAGGGCGGTGATAACATCCGGGAAGGTGCGGCAGGGTACCGGCGTGGCGCCATCGGGCCACTGCTGCCGGATGGCCAGCTCACTGAAGGCGCCAAGCTCTCCCTGAAAGGCGATGCGCGGAGTCATGCCAAAAGATATTGACAACCGGGGCGCCGCGCCGTAGGCTCCATGGTATGACGCGTCATTTCTCCGCACGTTCGTATTGGTTTACGCCGACCCGCATGGGCCCCGGCGCAATCGGCGTGTGCAGCTGACCGGCTGACAACCCGACCCCCGAGAGGCCCGTGCATCGCACGGGCCTCGGTTGTATCCGGGCTCGGCGGCGCCGCGCCTCGTGTGACGTTCCCCCCACGAGAGCCCCCATGATCATCGTTACCACCGCCGACATTACTCCCGACGCGCTCGCGCGCCTGATTGCCCACGTCGAAGCCGCCGGGCTGCGCACGCATGTCTCGCGAGGCGAGCAGCGGACCATCGTGGGGTGCATCGGCGACGAATCCACGCTCAAGGAGCACGCGCTGACGCAACTGGAAGGCGTGGAGCGGGTGATGCCGGTGCTAAAGCCGTACAAGCTCGCGTCCCGCGAGTTCTCCCCGGCGAATACGGCTATTCGCATGGGTGACGCCGCCGAGACGATCATCGGTGGACGGGATATCGTGGTGATCGCCGGCCCCTGCTCCGTGGAAGGACGCGATATGATGTTCGAGTCGGCACATGCCGTGCAGGGCGCGGGGGCGCGGATGCTGCGCGCAGGGGCGTTCAAGCCGCGCTCGTCGCCATACGCCTTTCAAGGCATGGGCGAGGAAGGGCTACGCATTCTGGCCGACGTGCGCGCCGAGACGGGGATGCCGATCGTGACCGAAGTGATGGATACGCGCCAGGTGGAGCTCGTGGCGTCGTACGCCGATGTGCTGCAGATCGGAGCGCGTAACATGCAGAACTTTCCGCTGCTCACCGAAGTGGGACGCACGTCGCGCCCGGTGCTGCTCAAGCGCGGATTGTCGGCCACGATCACGGAGTTGCTGATGGCGGCCGAATACATCATGGCGCAGGGTAACGGTGATGTGATTCTCTGCGAGCGCGGCATCCGCACGTTTGAAACCGCCACGCGGAATACGCTGGATGTCGCGGCGATTCCGGTGCTCAAGCGCGAAACACATCTCCCCGTGATTGTGGACCCCAGTCACGCGGGCGGGCATGCCCATCTCGTGGCACCGCTGGCGATGGCGGCGATTGCAGCCGGTGCGGATGGGCTGATCATTGAAGTGCATCCCACGCCGACGACGGCCAAGTCGGATGGCGAGCAGAGTCTCGAATTTGCGGCGTTCACGCAGATGATGCAGCAGGTGCAGGGGATCGCTCGTGCGGTAGGGCGGGATATTCCGGGTGTGGCTATCGGCGGAGGCGATCAACGCATTGGCGTGGCGTGATGACGGGCACGCCGAGTGCGCCGCGGGTCGGGACGAAGTGTTTCACGTTGCCCGTGACAATGGCGTCTGCACCGCCGGCTTTGGCCACCTCGACAAACATTCGATCGTCTGGATCTGGCAGCGTCAGACGGAGCGGACGTGATAGCACGGGCTCGGCGACGCTTTCGAGGACATCGAGCAACACTCGACGTTCCGCCGGATCGAATCCGAATCTTGGTCGCGCCGTCACCTCGTCGTATTCCGCGAGAATGCGGGAGTCGATGAGTAAGGTTGCGTCGCCTTGCAGCACGAGTTGCAGCGCGCGATCTGCCGTTCCGCCACCCGTCAGCAGTGCGGACACCAGCACATTGGTGTCGAGCACAATACGCATCAGGACGTTTCGCGATCGCGACGAGCCTTGCGGGAGGCGCGAATTTCCACGGTGATTTCGGAGACCGGCAGACTGGCCGTGTCCTCGCGTCGCGCCTTCGCCTGCAGGCGGGCGAGCGCTAGCAGCGCACGTCCCCTCTGCCACGCGTCGCGTGCCGTTGTGGCATCCCCGTCGTTGACCGGGATGAGTAACGCTTTGGTGGTCCCATCGGCGACGAGTTCGAGCAACTGACCGTCCCGAAGGCGCTCGAAGACTTTGCCGGGCGTATTGCGGAGCTCGCGGTAGGTAACGGGCCTCTCGGACATCGAACCCTCCGTGGTCGCGAATTGTTTGCGCTACAGTTTGGCTACGAGTTTTCTACGTGAACGCTACACCGTCACCAGCGCGGTGGCTAGTGCCCTGCCTCCGGCTGGCGATCGAGGTGCGCACCATATCGCGAGACATCTACGTGCGCACCCGCACCCTCTCGTGCGGCCGACGCCGGAACCAGCTGGCCACGAGATAGAACTCGTCGAGGTCATGCGTGGGGATGTCGGCGCCGGCGGGATCGGGACCGGTGTACACGCGATTTACGAGCTCATTGAATGCCGCATGCTCACTTGCTGACACCGGCGCGCAGATTTCGGCGCGCACGGTACCACGTCGGATCAGATACACCCACTCCTGCTCATCGGCGCCAATCGCGTGGTAGCGGAAGGTAAGACGATCCACGTTGGCATGAAAATGTTGGACGCGTTCGTGCAGCCATTCCACGAGGGCAAGTCGATCACGCAATACTCCCGCGCGCTCGTACGCCATCTGTGCGGCGGCCTCCTGCATCGCGGCGCGCAGCTGCTGCACCGGCTGGTCGCTGCGGCCGTCGAGAAACGCGCGTATACCGGTGGCCAGCGCACGATATGCTGTGCCATCACCCGCACCGATGCAGGGACCGGCGCAGGTGCCCAGGTCGTGACGCAGGCAGCCCGGCGCCCGCGTGCGCGAAGTGCCGCGCCGAACGGTGGTACCGAGCTCGCTGGCAAACCAGAGTGGGCTGGAACGGGCGGTGCCAGTCGTGCGCACGACGTCTTCGAGCGAGCAGTCGCGGAGTCCCATGCCTTCCGCGAGTGCGCGTACCGCGTCGCGCAGCTGCGATACGCGCCGGAATGGCCCGAAGAGCGCTACCGCCGACGGGTCGTCAGAGCGGGCCACCACGCGGAGCCCCGGCACGGCACCACCGGTGAGCGCCACATACGCGCGCGGCCACTCGTCGGTGACCATCATGGCGTTGAAGTGCGGTCGGTACTGCTTGATGAGCCGTAGTTCGCGCAGCAGCGCACCGAACTCCGTGTTGGTGTACTCCCACTCGATCTGAAAGGCATGGCGCAGTATGCGCGCGGCCTTGTCGCGCCGACCCTTGGCGCGGAAGTACGACAGTAACCGCGTGCGCAATACCCGTGATTGGCCTACATACAGCACCGTGCCGTTGGCGCTCAGCATGCGGTATACACCCGGCCGTTTTTCGCAGCCGGCCCGCACCAACTCGCGCAACTGTCGGCGGTGCGCCGGCGTGGACTGCAGCGGGCGCGCACGCAGCGTAGTCGCCTGCGGGGCGTCTTTGTCGGCGGGGTTTTCGGCAAACGGGTCCACACCTGAAGCTAGGGCCCGGCTTGCCCGTGCGGCAATGTCCAAGCCGATGCCGAGTGTTACGCCACCACCGGCGATGGAGCAAACGCGGCGTCGTATTCGAGCCCCTCGCGGAACGCGGTGGCCTGGCTGCGGATCTGGACCAGCTCCGTCTCGGGCATCGCGGTCACATGCTTGATCATCATGCTCATGCGCGGATGCTTCGCAAATCGGTCACGATGACGCGCCAGGAAATCCCAATAGAGCACGTTCATCGGACAGGCGTCGGGGCCCGTCCGTTGCTTCACGTCGTAGCGACAGTCACCACAGTAATTGCTCATGCGCTTGATATAGGCGCCCGATGCCACATACGGCTTGGACGCCAGCGCGCCGCCGTCGCCCCACGTGCCCATGCCGGCCACGTTGGGGAGTTCCACCCATTCGTAGGCATCGGTAAAGGCGCTCCAGTACCACCGCGAGAGCGCCGCCGGCTCCACGCCCAGCAGTGTGGCAAAGTTGCACTGCACCATCAGCCGCGCGATGTGATGCGTGCGCCCGTAGTCGCGCACCTGCCGGATGGTGTCGCTGAGACAACGCATCTCGCACGCGGCGCCCGTGTTGCCGGTGGCGTCGTACGCTTCACCGTCGGGTGCCCAGAACCAGCGTGGCAACGACTGCGTCGCCTCCAGCGCGTTCGCCGTGCGTAATCCCGGCATGAGCTGCCAGTACATGCCCCGGATATACTCACGCCATCCCAATATCTGGCGCACAAACCCTTCGGCGCTCGCAATCGGCACCAGCCCGTCGCGCCACGCCTGCTCCGCGCGTTTCACCACCTCCAGTGGATGCAACAGCCCCACATTGAGCAACGACGAGAGCGACGAATGCAACAGGTCGGGCGCACCGTCTACGATCGCGTCTTCGTAGGGTCCGAATTCCGGAAGCCGTTCCTTGATGAACCGTTCCAGCAACGCCTTCGCGTCGGTACGTGTGACGGGTAATGCGAACGTGTCCACCGAGCCCCAGCGCTCACGCCATGTACGCACGCGGTCCATCTGCTCGCGCGTGATCGCATCGGGTTCGGTGCGCCACACCGAGGGTACGGCGCGCCCCTTGGGCCATGGCTTGCGATTATCGGCGTCGAAGTTCCATGCGCCACCACTGGGAGTCCCGTCTTCTTCCATCAGGATGTGGTGTTTGCGACGCATCTCGCGGTAGAACCACTCCATGCGGTATTCCTTCCGTCCGCGCGCCCACGTGGCAAACTCCTCACGCGTGGCCAGAAATCCGCGATCTTCGCGGAGCACCAAGGATACTCCGTCAGCATCAAGCAGGACACGCGTGCGATCGAGTTCGTCCACCATGTCCTGCTCGCGTCCTTCGGTGGCAATCACGCGTGTGGCGCCGACTTCGCGGGCCACGTCCCGTAATCCCTCCGCGTAACTGGCCGTGCGTCGATGCACGACCCGGTGGCCGGCGCGTTCCAGCGAGGCGGCGAAGTGGCGCATGGCCGAGAGCACGAGCACCAACTTCTGCCGATGCCACGGCATCGACGCGCCCTTCGCGACGGACTCGAGCAATACCACCACCACATGCTCGCGCGGCTCGCGGGGAATGTTGGCCACGGCCCGTGAGCATTCCCACGGCGCCACGAACGCGAGTGTTATCGGGTGGTCGGTCATACGCGGGAAACGATTACCGTGCTGGCGCCGGTTCCCGTCTTGCGCATGGCGGGAGCCGGGTCGCGGAGCGTACGCGCTGCGCACGCGGCACCACGTGCGCAGCACATCGTGTACCGCACGACAGGCGTCAGTCGGTGGCGTCCATATCGACCTGTCCTGACAGCGTACGTGAGAGATGCGACCAGCTCATGCCCACGGCCAGCAACATGCTGAGGCAGAGCAGTACCACGTTCGCGATGCCGCGGCCGGACTTCGCGCTCACGAGGCCGAAATCGAGCAGGAGCCAGACCACACCACCCGATATGGCCATCACCAACAGGGAGCCCGCCACCCCGATGGAGCGTCGGGTGGCATTGAGAAACACGCCCCAGCCGCCGAGCAGAGCGAGTCCGCCGAGGAATTTGAGCGACGCCGGTCCGGCGGTCGGGGCGGCGTCGCCGAGGAGCGGCAGCATGGCCCAGTGGAAGAACGAGTAGCCCTCGGGGTTGTACGTGGCGAACACGAGCATCAACGCGAAGAGCGCGCGGAGTGCGATGCCACTGGCACGGGGACTATTTGCCATGGGTGAACCGGACAACGAGGAGGCGGATGAGCGCGGCACCACACCACGCCGCGGTGAAAATGACGAGCAGAAATTTGATGCTCGCGGCACTGCCCGCCAACAGGGCAAGTGCATTGGTGGCTCCCGTTTCGACCATGCGCCAGAGGGCGAAGTTCTCGAGCGCATCGAGGGGCGTGCAGGCCACGACCGCGCGACCGAGCCACGTCCCAGCGCGCGAAAAGGCGGAGCCGTCGGGGCGCACCAGCAATTTTACGCCGTGCCAGAACATGGCCGGGTACGCCAGCAGGAAGGCCACATCGACGCCCAAGCTGACGCGCACGGTCTCGGTGACCCCCATCGACGCCCAGCGGGCGAGCATAGCCGCCGCCCGCTCGCCGGTGAAGGCGAGTTCGAACCCCAGGATGCCGAACGGGGTGTCTGGGGTGATCAGGGCCGCGTCGATGCCGCGCAGTTGGAGCAGCAGAACGAGCGACACGGTCGCGAGAAAGAGCGAGCTCAACAAGCGCATTGACGCAGAGTAGCATGCAGATGTCGCGCATGGAACGCCTACGACGTATCTCTCAGAGAACGCCCGACACTCCTCCGACCCGTTTATGGACCCCCTGTTGAGTAGCACGTGGCAGTCAGTGCTGACCCCCGAGACGCTGCTGGGGATCGCGGTGGGCCTCGGCTTGGCCGCCGCTGCCGGGTTTCGCGTGTTTGTGCCCTTGCTCGTAGCCAGCCTCGCAGCGCGCACTGGTATGCTCACCCTGGGGCCGGAGTACGGCTGGCTAAGCAGCACCCTGGCGATCGCGGCGCTGAGCACCGCCACGCTGCTGGAGATTGGCGCCTACTCGGTGCCTTGGCTGGACCAGTTGCTCGACGTCGTGGCCACCCCCGCCGCGCTGCTGGCCGGGATGCTGGCCACCGCCGCCGTGGTGGTCGACGTGCCACCGGCGCTCTCGTGGGCGCTGGTCCTCATGGGGGCCGGCGCGGCCGGCCTGACGCAGGGCGCGACGGTGCTTACGCGCCTCAAGTCCACCACGGTCACGAGCGGTGTGGCCAATCCTTTCGTGTCGATGGCGGAGCTGGTCGGCGCAGTAATCACGAGTCTGTTGGCGATCTTCCTACCGGTGGTCGCGCTGGTGATGCTGGCCTTTCTGCTGGTGGTGATGACGCGCCGCTTGGGTCGCGTGGCCTTTGGCCGCCGTGCCGCCTCGCGGTCAGCGGCGGAGCAGGCGGTGAGGCCCCCCCGAGTGCCTCGGGGGGGGGCTAAGAGCTAAGAGCTAAGAGCTAAGAGCTAAGAGCTAAGAGCTAAGAGCTAAGAGCTAAGAGCTAAGAGCTAAGAGCTAAGAGCTAAGAGCTAAGAGCTCAGAGCTCAGAGCTCAGAGCTAAGAGCTAGAAGCTAGAAGCTAGAAGCTCTGAGCTCTGAGCTCTTAGCTCTTAGCTCTAACCCCATCTCCACGGTCTGCGCAATCAACATGCTTTGACTCATGTCCCCGTTGGCTGCGGTGTACACATTGAGGCGCGCGACGATGCCTTGGCTCACTTGGAGCGGCTGACTTACCCATTCGCTGGTGGTGCCCATCGCGCGCACGCGCAGAACGAGGCGTCCACCGGCTTGCAGGTCCGAGCGGCGCACGCGCAGCACCTTGGTGGACCCGCCTGTCACGTTCGCGAGTCGCGCGCCTGTAGTGTTCGGCGAACGAAGCGCGTACACGGTGACGTCGAAGAAGCCGCGGTTGTCGACGTACAGCGTGAGCTGTTCGGCATCGTCGGCGGTTTGATTTGCGCCATTCCGGAAGCAGCCGCTCAAGACGAGCGAACAACTCGCCAGCAAAACCATCACAGTGCGGGACATTGGGTGCTCCTGACGAAAAGAAGAAAGAGTGCACCATCACCTGGGTGCTGATCACTCCTTCTTGTACACCACGGTGGCCGCTACGCACCCCACGGCGTCACACCACGCGGCGGTTACCTGACCGGTGTGATGACGATGTGGCGGTATTCCACGGGGCCGTGATCGCCCTGCAAGTAAATCGGACCCGGCGCGCCTTCGTTACTGTCGAGCGCGCCGCCGGTGATGCCGGGAATCACCTGATCCGCGATGACGGTCGTACCGTTCAGGATCACCGTCACGCGACGACCGATCAGCGTGATGTCGTACGTCTGCCATTCGTCCGGCCCCTTCGACGCGTTCTCGTTGGCAGCGAGGAAGCCATACACGCCACCGAGGTGCACCGAGAGTGGCTCAGCAGTACCGCTGTCCTCCACCTGCACCTCATGACGGCCGCGCAGGTAGACGCCACTATTGCCACCCTTGGGGTAGCGGAACTCGATATGCAACGTGAAGTCTGTGAACTGTCGGGTGGTCTTGAGATTGCCACCGGCTTTCGTGTTGGTCAGCACGCCATTGACGGCCTTCCACTGATTGTCGCCGGCGAATGCTTCCCATCCCGCGAGATCCTTGCCGTTGAAGAGCGTCACCGGGGTACTCCACGTCGGTGGCGCTGAGCGGCGCAGCAGGGGGGCGCGTACTCCGGTAAATGCCTGGCGCTCGCCATCCGGCGTAATCATTGTGCCGCGCAGCTGATCGTTGGTCCACGTGGCCTCGAACTGCAGGTCGGCGTTCTGCGCCTCCCACTGCGGGGGGATGGCGAAGGTCATGGTGTTGTTCACGTACTTCACCTTGGCGATCGGACGTGCGCTGCCGCCCCCGCCCACGAAGCGACCCACGAGTGTGCGATGACCCGACAACGTCACTTCCACCCACGACGGATACGGGCCGTTGGCGCCTTGCACGGTGAGGTCCCAGCGGCCAATCACGGGCGCGTCAGGCTGCGCGGCGAGGGCAGCGCTCGTCACGCTGAGCGCGGTGAGTGCGGTGAGCGCAGTCAGTGCGAACGCCATCGTACGACGCGCAGCAGTGTGCAGAGCAGGCGAGGGCATGGGCGGGCGAAGCGTGGGGGAAGGCCAGTGATATTCCGGGCACTGTGGCGAAGGCTACCGTGCGGGGTGGGACGTCGATAGCGGCGGGAGCATATCGGGTGTCCAGCCAGTAGCGATGAGTGTGGCCAGCGGTGCGAAGCGTGGCTCGGGGAGTGCGTCCCATGCAAACCACTGCCAGCCCACACACTTCGCGGGCTCGCGAGTGACCGGATTACCGATGGTGTCCGTGGCGACCACGAAGAGGGTGGCATACTGGCGTCCGATCTCGGGAAATGTATTCACACTCCAAGGCCCGGGCTGCCACGCCCGGAGCACCAGTCCGGTTTCTTCTTCGAGTTCACGCGCTGCGCATTCTTCGGCGCGCTCTCCGAAGGCGAGATGTCCCCCGGGCGGCGCCCACGTGGCGGCACCGTGGGCGCCGCGCCGCTCGCCGAGTAGCACGCGGTGGCCTCGCAGTACGAGCACGCCGACGCCCACACGTGGACGCTCGGAAAGGTCAGGGGGCGTGATGACTGCGGTCATCAACTACGGCGCCGCGGCGGCTCGGAGTGTCTCGGCGGCGTCGTGAATCGCCGCCCGGATGCGCGGATACGTGCCGCATCGACAGAGCACGCCACGCATCGCGTGGTTGATCGCAGCATCCGTGGGCGCGGAATCGGTGGCGAGGAGCGCGGTCGCCGCCATGATCTGTCCCGACTGACAGTACCCGCACTGTGCCACATCGCGCGCCACCCACGCCTGCTGCACCGCACTCGCCACCGGCGACACTGGCGATGTCGCCAAGCCTTCAATGGTGACGATGGTCGCGCTGAGCACCGCAGACACCGGTGTGACGCAGGCACGAATCGGTACGCCGTCGGCGTGCACGGTGCAGATACCGCACGCTGCGACTCCGCAGCCGAACTTCGTGCCGGTGAGCGCGAGTGTTTCGCGTAGCGCCCAAAGCAGCGGCATCTCGGGCTCGACGGCAAGTTGTCGCCGCTCGCCGTTGATGCGCAGCGTGATGCGTGGTATCGCGGGCGGCGTCATGTGGTCGCCACCGGTGAAGGCAGGCGCAGTGGCATCGTGCGCAGACGCGTCCCGGTGAGTGCGAAGACGGCGTTGGCGACCGCCGGCGCGATCGGTGGTAAGCCCGTTTCACCCACACCGCCGGGCTCGTCCATGCTGGGCACGATGAAGGTCTCAATACGGGGGGCTTCGTGCATGCGCAGCAGCCGATACCCGTCGAAGTTACCCTGCTGGATCGCGCCGTTGGCGATGGTGATCTCGCCGTACAGCGCGGTGGACAGCCCATCGATCACGCCGCTCTCCATTTGTTGCGTGATGGCGTTGGGGTTGACGGGAAAGCCGCAGTCAATGGCTACGACCACACGATGGACACGAATTTCACCAGCCGACGACAGCGAGACCTCAGCCACCTGCGCCACAATGCTGCCGAACGACGCATGAAGCGCCATGCCGCGTGCACACGCCTGCCCATCCGCCGCAGGGGCGACGGCTGTCGTCCACTGGCTTTGCGTCAGCACCAGATCGAGTACCGCGCGCGCGCGTGGCGCGTCACGGAGCATGGCGCGACGAAACGCGGCCGGATCCTGATTCGTCGCGTGCGCAATCTCATCGAGAAATGACTCAAGAAAAAACGCCTGCTGCGAATGTCCGACCGCACGCCACGAGCCGACTGGTACGGGCAGTGCCGTAGCGGTGTGCGACGCGCGCAGTGCGGCAATCGCGTAGGGCTGATCCCAGATACCTTCGGTGCTTGTGCGATCGGGCACACGGCGCAGTATGCCCAGACCAATGCGTGGTCCGTACTCGGTGAACACCTGCTGTCCCGCGGAATTGGCTGACAATCCAGTAAGCACACCGTTTGCATCGAGCGCGGCACGCAGATGTGACACGGTGGCCGGCCGGTAGAAGTCGTGCCGCATATCCTCCTCGCGACTCCACAACGTTTGCACGGGCACCCCTGGTACCGCCTTGGCGATCGCCGCCGCCTGCGCGATGTAGTCCACATCGAGGCGACGGCCGAAACCGCCGCCCATCACATACTGATGCACCGTGACCTGTTCGGCCTCGATGCCGACCACACGGGCCACCGCATCGCGCGCCACACCCGGCACCTGCGTCGAGGTCCACAGCTCGGCGCGGCCGCTGTCCACGCGTACGGTGGCGTTCATCGGCTCCATGGTGGCATGCGCCAGATAGGGAGCTTGGTAGGTCGCCTCGAGCGTGCGCGCGGCCGTGTCGAGTGCGTCCTGGGCCTTGCCGTGTCCACGCAGTGTGAACCCGTCGTCGGCTTGCGCCGCAGTGCGCAGCTGCTGCGTCAGCGTGTCGGACGACAACGCGGCGTGCGGCCCGGGCGTCCACGTAATGGCGAGTGCGGCGAGCGCTTGCTGGGCGCGCCACCACGAATCGGCGACAACGGCCACACCGGCCACATCCCCGTACCCTGACCCGGCCAGCGGTACCACGGCGCTCACACCCGCCCGGGCCAGGGCGGCGCCACGGTTGAAGGTGGCGGGTACGCCGCCGAGTGTCGGCGCATGGGCCACGGCGGCGTAGAGCATGCCCGGGAGTCGCACATCGGCGCTGTAGGTGAGTGTACCGTCGGTGGCACGTACTCCTTGCAGTCGCGGCGTGGCGATCCCCAGTCTGGTAAATTCGGCCATCGGCTTGAGCGCCACGCGTCGCGGCTTTTGCGTCGCCGCCTCGGCCACGAGCTCGCCGAACCGAAGCCGAGTACTGCCACAGACCACAATGCCCCGCTCCACGCGACAGCTGTCGGCGCTGACCCCGGTGCGCGCCGCGGCCGCCGCTACCAGCGCGGTGCGGGCAGAGGCGCCAGCATCGCGCATGGGACCCCAGCAATCGCGTATGCTGGATGAACCGCCCGTGATCATCAGCCCCACTTGGCGGGCGGTCTTGGCGGTGGTCCAGCGCAGCCAGCGGGCCAAGGGGCCCTGCTCCTCGGGGCGGAGCGGGAGTGATTCGACAATGACCGCCACGTTCCCGTATATGGCATCGACGGGGCTATGCGCAATCCGCACACGATCCCAATCGCACCCCAACTCCTCG
The DNA here is from genome assembly GCA_038212625.1 of Gemmatimonadales bacterium. Classification (GTDB taxonomy): domain Bacteria; phylum Gemmatimonadota; class Gemmatimonadetes; order Gemmatimonadales; family Gemmatimonadaceae; genus Gemmatimonas. The sequence goes on from JBBQUH010000055.1 coordinate 21,142, forward strand.
GCGACGAGCATCGCCAGCGCGGTGTGGATGCCCTGTCCCATCTCGGCCTTGGGCACCACCACGGTCACGGTGTCGTCGGGGGCGATGGTCAGCCAGCCGTTGAGTGCCACGGCCCCGTTTTCGATGTCGGGCGCTGTGCGTCCCACGAGGCGCGGTCGCGGCGGGGTGACAGCCCAGCCGACGAACAGCGCCCCACCGGCCCCCAGCCCTGCCAGCAAGAACGTGCGTCGTCTCATCATGTGAAGTTATTCTGCTCGCGACGCGCGTGGGACAGATTACACCATATCGCGCGCCGTGCTGGTCACCCCGCAGCGCTTTGCTTCCCTCCGCCCGCCGACTCATCATGCCCGCTACCCGCCAGCTACTCGTCGCCTTGACGGCACTCACGCTCAGCACGGCCTGTCAGGACACGCAACAAGACGGCGTGGTCAAGGCGGCCGCGGAGGCCGCGAATAAGGTGCGGTTGCTGGGGCCCAATGATCTGCAGATCGTGAGCACCGATCGCTCAGTCGCCCTGGAAGTGGTGGGCGATTCGGTACATGTGCTCCACGCGAACAGTGTGGTGAGTGTCCCCGCAACGCTCGTGGAGAATGTGCGCTACGCCGAGGGCCGTTTACGGTTTGATATCCGTGGGCTGGGTATGCA
>JBBQUH010000056.1:0-21765 GCA_038212625.1 Gemmatimonadales bacterium
GCCCCGGAACACCAGGCCGCCGTGCGGGCGGACATCACCGAGGTGTTGGCGGGGAAGCTGACGCTCAACTTCGAAGACGACTCCATTCTGCCGGACGGACAGCGAAGGACGCTGATCTGGAATGTCAGCCGTGTGCTCGACACGCACGGCACCCCGGTGGGTGTCGTCGCCACGGGGCAGGATATCACGGAGCGCAAGGAAGCCGAAGAGCGATTCCGGCTGGTCTTTGAACACGCGCAGGACGGCCTGCTGATCTCCGACGACAGTGGGGTGGTGGATTGCAATCCCGCCGCCCTTCGGATGCTTGGTCTCACCGAACGGCACCAGCTGATCGGTCGCCGACCGGCGGAGTTCTCGCCGCCATTTCAGCCCGATGGGCAAGCGTCCGAGCAGAAGTCCCGCGCGATCGGCGCCGTGACGCGTCGCCACGGCGCCCACACGTTCGACTGGATGCACCAGCGTCCCGACGGCACGCCGGTTCCGGTAGAAATCAGCGTCCAGCACACGCTGTTGAACGGACGCCGCGTGTCGGTGGTGTCGTGGCGCGATCAGACCCGACGCCTTGAACTCGATCGGGAGCGGGCCCTGATGCAGCAGCGACTCGATCTTGCGCAAAAGATGGAGGCGGTGGGGCAATTAGCCGGAGGGGTCGCCCATGACTTCAACAATCTGCTCGCCGCGATTCGCAATGCGGTGCAGCTGGCGCTCTACGAGATTCCCGAGGGCACCGCGGCACGCGACGACCTGCGGTTGGCGATGGATGCGGCCGAACGCGCCGCCGGTCTCACGCGACAATTGCTCGCGTTCAGTCGGCGCCAGACACCAGCGGCGGAGTCGGTAAGTATCGCTGCGGTGGTGCGGGATGTGCTGCCGCTGCTTCGAAGCTCCCTACCGCCGTCCATCGTGGTGCAAGTCGACCTCTCGGCGCCGGACGCGTGCGTATTGGCCGACCGCAGTCAGATGGAACAGGTTGTCCTGAATCTCGTACTCAACGCACGTGATGCCATGCCGGACGGCGGCCGGCTCTCCGTCTCCGTGTGGGTGGATCACGCAGAGAAGCACGCCATGCTGGCCATCGCGGATACCGGCGTCGGCATGACGAGTGACACCAAAGCGCGCATCTTTGAACCGTTCTTCACCACGAAGCCTCTGGGCAGCGGTACCGGGCTTGGGCTGGCCGTGGTCTATGGCGTGGTCACGCAAGCAGGTGGCACCGTGCGGGCAGAAAGTGCGCTGGGGCAGGGGACGACCATGCGCATTCTGATGCCGCTCCACGTGGATGAGTCGAGCACGCCAGCGTCCACGGAGGAATGGGCGCAGTCCGCGCCGCGCACCCTGCTCCTTGTCGATGACGACGACGGCGTCCGCTCCACGACGCGCCGGTTACTGGAGCGCCACCACTGGTACGTGGTGGAAGCGAAGGATGGTGGAGAAGCCCTTGCCCGATTTCGCGCCGATGGCGCACGGTTCGCGGTGGTGCTCACCGACATCCGCATGCCACACATGGACGGGCTTGAGCTCGCCCGCCAGATCCGCGCGCTCGACCCGCAGTGCCCGATGATGTTCTTTTCCGGGTACGATGAAATGGAGAAGGGAGACCTGTCCGGCATCGACGACATCCCGCTGCTGGCGAAGCCGTATACGGTGGCCGAACTCCTCGCTGGACTGCACACCGTGATCGGTATTCGCGAAGCGCGAGGCCACGCGACGAACCAATAATCAGGCGTGCCCGTGTGCTCCCATGTGCCGGAGGCGCATCAGTTGGATGTCCTGCACCACGGGCCCTTCCTCGAAGTGCGTCACGGTGGTCGAGACGACGTCCAGCCCCACCACGGGCAGCTGTTCGTGGAAAAATGGCAACGCCACCCGGCCTGGGTCGGCGATGATTGCGACCCCATCGGGCTTGAGCGCTCGGGCAATGCACTGCGCCACCAGTACGGCGTATTCGCGTTCATACACCACGTCGGCGGCAACCACGACATCGAATAGCCCCACGTCGTCTGGCCATTCCCGCCAGTTGAGCATGCGCACCTGCGGTTCGATCCCCGTGTTGCGCGCCGCGTTGGCGCGTGCCACGTGCAACGAATCTTCGTAGTAGTCGGTGGCCGTGACCGAGAACCCGGCCGCACAGGCCGCAGTGGTTGGCAAGCCGAGGCCGCAGCCCAGCTCGAGCAGGGTTCGTCCGGCACCGGCTTCGCGGAGAAGGGCGGCTGCCAGAATACGCGACGACGGCCAGAGGTCCGCCCAATAGGGCAACCGTTCGTCCATTACGTAGTCGGCTTCGCTGATCAGATGATCCGCGTTGGCCGGCTTCACCAGCACGAAGGCGCGATCCTCGAGCTGGATGGTCTCTTCGGCGAGGGTGAATCGCTGGCTTAGTGCGTCGTCGAGTGCCGCACCATGGAGCGCGCGCAGTGGTACCAGACGACGCGGATACTCGCTATGAAGTGCATCAGTCATTCGTGGGGATTCCTGGCATCATGAGAGGCGCGTCGGGGAGAAGAATAGCGGAAAGCAGATCGCCCGCCACGACCCGCCGCTGTTCGTCGGGCACGACGAGCAAGGCGTTCGCAAGCGCCATGGTCCGCATCAAATTCGAACCCTGCGCCCCTGCAAGTCGCGCTTCGAGGTGCCCCGTGGCACCTGCCCGCACGACTACGCGCACGAAATATGTGAGCGGTGCCGGCGTGTCCATCGCATCCTGCATGCAGACGGGAACCCGCACATGGTGCGTCGCCGCATGCCCACCAAGCTGCCTCAGGAGGGGCCACACGAACAGCATGGCGGTGACCATCGTAGATACCGGATTTCCCGGAAGTCCGATCCACGGCACATCACGAACGCGCCCCATCCCGATCGGTCCGCCCGGCCGGATACGCGCCCGCCAGAACTGCTGTTCGCCTCCCAATGCGCGCAGGGCCTCGCGGGTATAGTCGTGTGCGCCAACCGAGATTCCGCCAGTCGTCACCAGCAGATCGCAGTTGGCGTCGAGGGCCTGCGACATCGCCGCCGTGAGATCCGCGAGCGTGTCGGGTACCAGTGGCATCGTGATCACGTCGGCGCCGGCGGCTCGCAGCAGTGCCGGTAACGCGTAACTGCTGGACGATACAATCCGCCGCCCCGCTTCGACCTCGCTGAAGCCATCGAGCATCACCAGTTCGTCGCCGCTGGTGACAATCGCCACCCGCGGTCGGCGATGCACCGTGACCGTGGCGGCCCCGACGCTCGCCAGCACGCCAAGATGAGCGGCCTGAAGCGTCGTGCCGGCGGCGAAGACTTCGTGCCCCGACGTGATGTCCTCGCCGCGTGGGCGGACATTGCTGCGTCCTGTGGCATCGCGATCACTGGTCACCGCCACGCGTTCGAGTCCGCCGTCGGTGTCCTCCACACGAATGACGGCGTCGGCACCCGGTGGAAGCGGCGCTCCGGTCATGATCTGTACGGCGGTGCCTCGCTGCACCCACGGCAGTGCGCCGGCGTCGGCACCGGCAACGCTGATCCCGATCACCGGTAACAGCGCCGGGCGCTGTGCGTTCGCGCCGAGTACATCGGACCGCTGCACGGCGTACCCGTCCATCCCCGCGTTGTCCCACGGCGGCAGCGAGACACGAGAAATCACCGGTGCGGCCAGCGCACGTCCCATAGCCTGATCGAGCGCCACCTCGTCCCGGCTCACCGTTCGGTGCGCGGTGAGCGTCAGCACGGCGGCCAGCGCGTCGTCGAACGACAACCCAGTCAGCGGACCGCCGTCGGCGCTCATCGTGCACCGCGCGGGTGAGTGCTGCCCGTGGTGTCGCGGAGCGGCAGCGCGCTCGCGGCGAGCGTCGTCACGAGCAGATCCTGTACACGTTCCACCTCGCGGGTGGGTACCGTGTAGTTGTTGCACAGCAGTGAGAAAAGCACCAGCCGCCCGTCGGCACTGGTTGCGTACCCGGATAACGAGCGGGCCTTGTCGAGGGTGCCGGTTTTGGCGTGCACGTTGCCCGCAGCGGGCGTGCCCTTCATGCGATTGGCAATCGTACCGTCGACACCGGCCAACGGGAGCGCGGTGCGATACATGGTAAACCACGGGGAGAGGCGCATCGCGTCGAGCACGCGTACGACTGCGCGCGGAGTGAGATAATCGTGGCGTGAGAGCCCACTGCCGTCGCGGTACGCGGCGTCGGCGTTGGTGATGCCCCAGGTGGCCAGCGTGCGGGCACCCACGGCGCGCGCGCTGTCGGCCGACCCGTGTCCACTGCCAACCAGCCCCGTGGTGCGGAACAGTAACTCGGCGATCTGGTTCTGCGACGGCTTCTGCATCCGGCGCAGCACGTCGCGCATCGCGGCCGACGATAAAATAGCGGCGGTATCCGCGGTCCGTCGGGCGGTGTCCCGCACCGCGAGCCGACGCTCCGTGATACGAAAGCCGCGTCGGCTGAGCGTTTCCTGCAGGGCGGCCGTGAACGCATCGGCGGGATGCCGGTAGGCCACGGTAAGACGCGCACTGTCGCCAACCGCCACGGTGCCCGTGAGCACGAGCATGTTCCCGGTACTGTCGTACAGTGCCTCCGGCGCTGCTCCAGTATCGTGCGCAACCCGCGTGAGCACGCGATTCTGCAGCGGCGGATACGTGCTGGTCGGCGCGCGACGGACCGTCGTCGAGGCACCGGCCCGTAAACCGCCCTTCACCCAGAGCGTGAGCACGCCCTCGTTGTACAGCAGTTCGTCGACGGCCGCGCTGTAGGCGAAGTCGAAGTCATCGAACGCCCAGCCAAATCCGGTGGTGAGGCCAGGGAACGCATCACCCGTGGCCACCACGCGCCCGTTGATTCGTCGGATACCGCGCGCGGCCAGCGCCGCCACCACTGGTTCGAATGCCGAGGCCGCATCCCCGTTGCGCAGTGAATCGCTGAAGCTCGGATCGCCGCTGCCTACCACCTGGATATCACCGTCCCACGTACTGCCGCGCTGCCGCCCATGCAGCAGCACCGGCGTCTGCCAGCGATAGTCGGGGCCGAGGACCTGCAGCGCGATCGCGGCCGTGAGCAACTTCTGATTGGAGGCTGGCATGAACAGCCGATCGGCATCGTGCGACAGAATGGTATCGCCGCGCTCCGCGTCCACCAGCAGCACGCCCCATCGTGCATTCCGCCACATCGGCGCGGCGAGCACGGAGTCCATGATTCCCTGCAGCAGCTGCGGCGTGCTGGGAGGCATCGCTTCGGCCACCGGCATCATCAGCGGAGCAACCGGTTCAGGCCGATGCGGCCCCACGGGCGACGCATTCGGCGTCACCGCGCGCGCGCACGCCACGCTCCCGATGAGCACGAGCGCGAAGAGCGCCCTTACGGTATATGGCGCGCGTACGTCTGATGGCACGACTCCGGTACCCGTCATGCATCCACCTCGTAACTGCTGCTGAGCGTGCTGTCTTCCGCCAGATGCACGCGGATGACGAGGGCCGTGGTGTGCGCAAGCGCCGCTTGAACACGTTCGCAGATGAACCGCGCCAGATTCTCTCCGGTCGGGATCAGTTTGCCGTCGGCGAACTCGGGGACATCGAGATTGATGTTGCGATGATCGAAACGATCCCGCACCTCGCGTTGCAACACGCGATCAAGAAAGCCGAGGTCTACGACGAATCCGGTTTCTTCATCCACCGGGCCGGCGACCGTCACATCACACTGATACGTGTGTCCGTGAAAATTCGGATGGGCGCAGGCACCGAAGATCTCGGCGTTCTCCTGATCGCTCCAGTCAGGGCGTCGGTAACGATGCGCCGCCGCGAACATCACGCGACGGGTGAGCGATGTGCGCGGCATGCCGGGGCTAGCGGAAGATGGGAATCGTGACGCCGGCCGAAAGTCCCCACGTGCCGCGCCACGCGGCGCGGTCGTTGGTATTCGTGAGTACCGACGTCGTGTCCGAGGTCAGCACGAAGTAGCGATCGGGATACTGGAACTGCCAGATCGAGTTCGTGACATCCAGGCGTAGCTGCGGTCCGCGCTTGGGGAAATAGCGCAACCCCAGCCCGTACGAAAAAGCGAATTTCGTGCCGAAGCGATACGCGCCACTGTCGGTCGCCGCGAAGTCGCTCACCACGCCCACGCCGCCGCTCAGCGAGGGCATCAGCGAACGCCACGTCTTCTTCCCGGTCAAGGCGATGTCGATTCCGCCTTCGAGCGCGTGCGTGGCGACGCTCTGATTCCGCGCTACGCGCGTGGCGCGCGGTTGATTCGGCGCGAGGACATCGCGCGACGACGGCGCGAGGGTATAGCGCACGAACAGCGACGCGGGACCGCCCACCGCCGCGTCGTAACGCAACACAGCAGCGATGCTGCTGGCCGGTGCCACGCCAGCCGGATCGCGCTTGACCGCGCTCCAGCCGGCCATGAAGGACACCGTCTGCCCGAGTTTCACGTCGTCATAGGGACTCTGTTCCGGCAGGTGCCCCACCTGGGCGTGAGCGGCCGACCGGGAGACGGCGCTCGCACCGGCGAGAAGCAGAGACATCGAAATAGCACGCGGTAATCGCATCACAGGAAGGCTGGGGTCGAGCGGTCGCGGAGATCGCGGCCCGTCATGTCGGAGGGAACGGCGAGGCCGAGCAGGGCGAGCACGGTGGGGCCCACGTCGCACAGCGCGCCGCCCTCACGCAGCAGGGTCGTTTCGTCGGGGTCGAGTATCACCAGCGGCACCTGATTGGTGGTGTGCGCGGTGTACGGCTGTGCGGTGACGGGGTCGACCATGAGTTCGGCGTTGCCATGATCGGCCGTGATAATCAGGCATGCGCCACTCGCTGCGGCGGCGTCAAGAATTCGACCCAGGCAGGCGTCCACTGCCTCTACCGCCTGCATCGCGGCCGGAAGGGACCCGGTGTGCCCGACCATGTCGGTGTTCGCGAAGTTGCACAAGACAAAATCATACGTGTGCTGCGACAGGGCGTTACACAGAATATCACACACGCCCGCCGCACTCATCTCGGGCTGCAGGTCGTAGGTCGCCACCTTCGGGCTGGCCACCATCTGCCGGTCTTCCCCCGGAAACGGCGCATCATGGCCCCCGTTGAAAAAAAACGTGACGTGGGGGTACTTCTCCGTCTCGGCCGTCCGCAACTGCGTCAGCCCGGACTCGGCGATCACCTCACCCACGAGATGGTGCATCGATTGCGCCGTGAACGCCACCGGAAACGGAAACGCATCGTCGTACTTCGTCATTGTGACGATCGACACGGCGGGCCGCACGCCGGTGTCGAACCCCACGAAGTCCGGCATCGCCAACGCCCGCAGCGTCTGGCGCATGCGATCGGAGCGAAAGTTGAAGCAGATCACCGCATCGCCGTCGCGCATCGGGGCGCTTGCCGTCCCGTCGGGTCCGGCCATCACGAACGGCAGCACGAACTCGTCGGAGGTGCCGCTGTCATAGGCCCGCTGCAGCGCGGCGAGGGCATCGGGCTCCACGGGCGCGTCACCCAGCACCGCAGCACGATACCAGCGTCCCGTTCGCTCCCACCGATTGTCGCGGTCCATGCCGTAGTACCGACCAGACACCGAAGCCAGGTGCGCCCGCCCTTTGAGGCGCACCAAAGTGGCCTGCAGATACGCCATCCCCGACGTGGGGGGCGTATCGCGCCCGTCGAGCATCGCGTGAAGCGCCACCCGCGGTACGCCCTCGCGGTGCGCTAACTCCAGGAGGGCCGTGAGGTGGGCATCGTGGGCATGCACGCCGCCCTCGCCCAGTAGTCCCACCAGATGCAAGGTGCCGCCGTGCGCTCTGGCCGTCTGGCACGCCGCCTTGAGCGCTGGGTTTTCGTAGAACGCTCCTGATTCGATCGCCGCCCCGATGCGCACCAGATCCTGCATCACCACCCGGCCTGCACCAAGGTTGAGGTGACCTACCTCGCTGTTCCCCATCTGCCCCACCGGCAGCCCCACGGCCCGTCCCGAGGCGCTCAGTAAGGTGCGGGACGGGTGGGACCAGATGCGATGCCAGTTCGGCGTCCGGGCCAGCCGGATGGCGTTGGACACGGACGACTCGCGATAGCCCCACCCATCGAGAATGATCAAGGCTACCGCACGGGTCGGTCGGTTGGTCATCGGACGATCATGAGGCAGGGGAAGTGGGAGGCACAGGTGGGCGTCACGGTGGAATCTACAGGACGCCGTCACCGGCAGACTACTGCGCGCGAGGATTCACGAGTTCTCCTGCGGTCACCCGGCAATGGGAACGAAGTCGCAAGCGGACGGTAGCAGAAGGTGGCCACGGATCGCCCGTAGATAGCCCCTGACGGCACGGGGCGGCTATATTTCCGCACGGCGGCTGAATCGTCAGCATCAGACAGATTCGTCGCACAGCCAACTATCGTGACCCAGCAAAAAACTTCCAGTTTCCTGTCACCGCACGCGCCGAACGCTCGGCGTTCCCGCATCGTACGGCGCCGCGCACTGGCTGCCGTCGTAGTGGGAGCCGCTGCCGTGGGCGCGTTGCTCGTTGCGGTTCACCCGGTCTCGGCGAAGTCGCGCCTCGTCTCCGGCCGAACGTTTGTCGAGTCAGGGGCCGATCATCGCGCCGACGCGACTGCCCGGAAGACGTTGACCCGCGACGCATGGCTCGATTCGCTCAAGGGTCGGAGCAAGAAGCTGCGGGCGCTGTTCGTGAGTCCAGTCCGCGCCACCGCGATTCCCGTGTTACGCGAACTGTTCGGGGATTCGGCCGTGGCCAACGCCGGCGTCTACTCCGCCAGCGATGCGGGCGGATTGTTCCACTTCATCACCATGCGCCCGTTCGCCGATAAGGTACAGGGACGCATCGGCGCCTATCGTATCGGGTTTTTCCCAAGCGAGCAGCGGGCTGCCCGCTCCGCCGCTTACCGGAATCCCGACGGGTTTCTGGAAGTGACCGCCGAAAATCAGGACACGCGTGTCTCCGAGAATTTCCGGCTGCGCGATTTCCTCACCCACGATCAGGTACGCGTGTGGCCCAAGTATCTGGTGTTGCGCGAACCGCTGGTTGACAAGCTGGAACTGGTGATCGACGAACTGCGTCGGCGTGGTGTCGACGTCAAGTCGGTCAAGGTCATGTCTGGCTTCCGCACGCCCCAGTACAACGTGCAGGGCGTGGGGGCGGGCGGACGCGTGCAGGATAGCCGCCATCAGTACGGTGACGCGGCCGATGTGTACGTGGTGAATGGCACGCGGGATTGGATGAGCGACCTCAATCGCGATGGCCGCGTGGACGTTCGCGACGCCAAGGTACTCGCTGACGCCGCAGACGCCGTGGAAAGTGCGCACCCGTCGTTGGTGGGCGGAGTGGGGATCTATCCCGCCAACTCCGCCCACGGCCCGTTCGTGCATATCGACGTGCGTGGCACCCGGGCACGCTGGGGCGGGTTGTGATCAGTCGTCGCACCGCCCTCGTCCTGAGTGGCATGGCCGCGATCACTGCGGCCGTCCTCTACCAGCCGCCTGCCGACCTCCTCGCCGGTTCGTCGTCCGAGAGTGCGAAGCGTGCGGTGCCTTTCGTGGACGCCTCCCCGGCAGCGTATGGCGTGAGTGGAGAGGTCCAGATGCAATTTGCCCGGGCGGGGGAACGTGTCGCGTTTCCGCTGCGGGTACGCGGGGCGACCACGGGCTTCACCTACCAGTGGATGGAAATCGGCAGCAGTAATTCTGCAGATGTGGCGCGTCCCCTCGTCGGCGACACGCTGCTGGTCCCGCTCACGCCGGGCTTCTACGAGCTCACCGTCACCCGCAGCGGCGTCACGCAGCGGATCAGTCAGCCTCGACTGGCGGTGCTGGTGCCCTTTGAACTCAAACTGGGCAGCACGCTCAACGGCTATCAGATCGGTCGGTATCCGGCCGAGTGGTCGCCGAATGAGGCGGGGGAAAAACCCGCTGGCTTCGCTGAGGTGCGGGAAGAGCATCTCGATCTCCCGCTCACGCGCCACCTCAAGGTCCGTGATTTCGTGACCCACGATCGCCAGACCATGTGGCCGCGCTACGTGGCGGTCGATCCCCGTTTGCTAAACAAGATCGAGTTGGTCATGGGCGAACTGGCCCGGCGGCGCGGTGAGGAGAAGACAAACTTCGCGCTCGAAGTGCATAGCGGGTTTCGTACGCCCTTGCACAACGCCGGCGTGGAGGGCTCCGCGCGCGACTCCCGGCATTTGTACGGTGACGCGGCAGATGTCGCCATCGATGCCGACGGCGATGGCCAACTGACCTTGTTTGACGCCTATCGCGTGGAGCAGGCCGTGGAGTGGGTGGAGCGACTGCATCCGGAGCTTGCCGGCGGTCTCGGGGTATACAGCAGCAAGCGGTTCGCCACGCCATATTGTCATATTGACGCGCGCGGCGAACGGAAACGCTGGCGCGGCTGAGACGTAGGGCGGGGAAGGTCCCCGTTCTCCATCGTCTGTCATCGCGTCATCTTTGACGCGGGAGCCCCCGTGAATCCGTACGTCCGCGATCGCATCGCCCGAAAACTCGACACGCTTTCCGATGAGCGCCTTTACCAAGTCCTCGATTACGTCGAGTTCCTGGAGACCAAATACGCAGAAAAGCCGGTCACCGTGACCAATGTGTTCACCCGCTTCGCCGAAGGGGTGGAAGATAAGTTGCGGTCGGGCGGCGTGGCGGTGGGGACGATCTCCGAGACCATGGGCTTTCTCAACAAGGCCATGGGCGTGCTGAATGGCGTGGCGCAGACCACCTTGACCGTCGCCTCCGATGTCGTCACCGCCGCAAAAACGGCGGCTGATCAGGTCGGCGCCCCGCCCACGGGAGCTCCAGCGGCTACGCCGGTCGCGCCACCGGCGGCGTCAGCCGCTCCCATCACGCCACGCCCCCCCTCGTCATGAGACGCAAAGCCGAGCGCGAGTCCCAGTACGCGGACTCCAACGACCGAGAGACCAGCTACGAGGATGCCGACTACGACGGGACCGACGAGCTTTCGGTCGAGGCTCGTCCCAGAACCGGGACCAAGCGCACCGTGATGCGGGCCATCCGGCAGATTCCCTCGTACTTGCGGCTGCTGGCTGGCCTCATGGTAGACGGTCGGGTGTCGTGGCTGAACCGGTTGCTGGTGGTGGCCGTGGGCGCCTATATGGTATCGCCGCTCGACTTCATCCCCGATGTCATTCCCTTCCTTGGTCAGGTGGACGACATCTTCCTCCTGCTGCTGGCCTTGCAGCGACTCATCGGCCAGGCTGGGCGACGGGTTCTGCTTGACCATTGGCGAGGGCGTTCGGACGAGCTCGAAGATCTGAACATCGCCGGGGTGATCAGTGCGGCGGCTTTTTTCCTGCCGCCTCGCCTTCGCCGCCGTATTCGCCGGGTGGCCGGCCGGATCTAGACGTCGCGTCACACGCTGTGCGGCGTCCGCTGGACAGCGTGTGTGGTGTCGTCTATCTTTCAAGATGGCACCCTCAACCACCGATTTCGCGTCTTCCGTCTCCTCGCCCGTAGCCGACCTCACGTTGGTGAGCGGGCGTTCGCACAGCCAGGCACCGCGCGCCTCCAGAGTGCGCGAAGACCTCGCCCTGACGTTTGACGACGTCTTGCTTGCTCCGCGGCATGCGCTCACCCATCCGCGCGAAGTCACCATCACGTCGCGGTTCACGCGCGGGATCCCGCTCAACGTGCCGCTGGTGTCGGCAGCGATGGACACGGTGACCGAAAGTGAGATGGCAATCGCGATGGCGCGCTACGGCGGGATCGGCGTGCTTCATAAAAACATGTCGATCGACCGGCAGGCCGCCGAGGTGGATCGCGTCAAGCGTAGTGAAAGCGGCATGATCTTGAATCCGATCACGCTGTCACCCACGGCGTCGCTGCGTGAAGCCGTCGCCTTGATGATGCGCTTCAAGATTTCGGGCGTGCCCATCGTCGATGCGGCGGGGATGCTGGTGGGTATCCTCACCAATCGCGATCTGCAGTTTGAGCGCGATCTCGACCGTCCGCTCCGTGACGTCATGACGTCGGAGGATCTGGTCACGGCGCCGATCGGTACCACGCTGGATGAAGCCGAGCGCATTCTTGGCAAGCATCGCATCGAAAAGCTGCCGGTGGTCGATGATTCGGGAATGCTGAAGGGACTGATTACCGTCAAGGATATTCACAAGCGTCGACAGTTCCCCGACGCCAACAAGGACCGGCACGGACGGCTGCGCGTGGCAGCGGCGATCGGTGCGGGTGGCGACTATCTCGACCGGGCGCGGGCACTCATCCAGGCCGGCGTCGATGTGATCATCATCGATACGGCGCACGGGCACAGTGAAGGCGTGCTCCAGGCCACCGGTAAGGTGCGGGAGGCGTTCCCCGAGGTGCAACTGATTGCCGGGAATGTGGCCACGCGGGCGGGTGCCGCCGCGTTGGTGGAGCGCGGCGTTGATGCGATCAAGGTGGGTGTTGGTCCCGGCTCGATCTGCACCACGCGTGTGGTGACGGGTGTGGGCGTGCCGCAGCTCACGGCCGTGATGGACGCAGTAGAAGGGGCAGGGGACGTGCCGGTCATTGCCGATGGTGGCATCAAGTATTCCGGCGATATCGTGAAGGCGCTGGCGGCTGGTGCGTCGAGCGTGATGATGGGCTCGATGCTGGCGGGCACGGAGGAGAGCCCGGGCGAGTCGTTCCTGTTGGAGGGTCGGCGGTTCAAGATGATCCGCGGCATGGGCTCGCTGTCGGCGATGCAGGATGGATCGGCCGACCGGTATTTTCAGGACGGCGAGATGTCGCCCAAAAAACTGGTCCCGGAAGGCATTGAAGGACGAGTGCCGTACAAGGGGCCGGTTGGCGATGTCCTGTTTCAGATGATCGGCGGACTGCGCAGCGGCATGGGCTACGTGGGCTGTGGCACGATTGCCATGCTCCAAAGCGATGCCGAGTTTGTGCGAATCACCACTGCCGGGCTGCGCGAGTCACATCCGCACGATGTGACGATCACGCGCGAAGCGCCCAACTACTCACTGTAGGGTATGCGTGACTGGTCCGGCGAGTCGATTGCTGGTCTCCGCGATGAGTCCGTTGCCGGCGCCCACGTACAATCTGCGTGGCGCGTGGGCGGCGGTTGGCATGACCTTGTACTTTGTGCATAGCATGCGAATTTCCACGAGTGGCAAACAGGAACGTAAGTAATCCCATGACCGATCTGCTGATGGACGGTGTGCTGCAGGCGTCGGATTCCCGGCGCCTGGATATTTCGCAGTGGTATAGCACCCTGCGTCCGGGCATGCTGGTGGCGCTCTCGACGCACATCAATGCCGACGGTGATGGCTGCGGCTCCGAGACCGCGCTGGCGCGTCTGCTGATGCAACGCGGGATCCGCGTTCGGATTGTCAATCCGACGCCGTGGCCGGAGATGTTTCGATTCCTGCTGGGCGACGATGTCGAGGACGCGAGCGACCGCGGTGTCGCTGCGCTCGATGACATTGATGCGCTGGTCGTGCTCGATATCAACGACCTGCGACGATTGGGCAAGTTGGCGGATCGGGTGAGAGCGCATACGGTGCCGATCTCGGTGATCGATCATCACATAGCGGGCGAGGAGCCGGTGGGCACGATTGCCGTGGCCGACACTGCCGCCTGCGCGACCGGTGAGCTGGTCTACGACATCGCCGTGACGCTGGGCATGGACATCACGCCCGCAGTGGCGCAGTCACTGTACGCCGCAATTCTCACCGACACGGGCAGCTTCCGCTTCAGCAACACCTCGCCGCGCGCGCACGCAGTGGCCGCGCAACTGCTGGCCGCCGGTGTGAACCCGGAAGAGATGTACCGGCGCATCTACGCCCAAGTGAGCGTCGGGCGCTTGCAGCTGCTGCGCGAGGCGCTGGGGTCGTTGCACAGCGAGCCGGAGATCGGCCTCTCGTGGATCTCCGTGGATGCCGGGGTCATGGAGCGGTTCACCGTGACGAGCGAAGAGCTCGACGGCATCGTGGAGCATCCGCGCTCCATCACCGGCACACGTCTAGCGCTGTTTTTTCGTGACCTTGGTCATGGGAAAGTGAAGGTGTCGTTCCGCAGCACCGGCACGGTCGACGTGCAGAAGCTTGCGAGCCGCTACGGCGGAGGTGGCCACGCGAAAGCGTCCGGCGCGTTGCTCACCGGCGCTTTGGTGGAGGTGCGGGAGCAGGTCGTGGGCGAGGCGCGGGAGTATTTGCTGGGCGAAGGGCGATGATGCCCTGCGCGTGCGGTCCTATTACGGCGCCAAAGAAGGTGCCGTCTTCGCTGATGGCGAGCGCTGCAAAGGACGTTGGTAGCATGCGGCTGTGGATGTATCGGCCGGTTTCCAGCAAATAGTAGTCCAAGACCCTCCCTTCGGACTCTTTCGCGTTCCCTGCGTTGACGATGGCAGTGTCGCCACGGACGATCAGGCCTCGAGTCGCGTGGGGGGTGTCGGATTGTTGCAGCCCCTCGATCGTGACGGTCTTCAGGCTGCGATCGAGCACTTTCTCCGAATACTGCATTTTTGGTGGGGGCCCCGCCGAGCGCAACGGGAATGTGCGCGCGCCTCGTTTGGTATCGATGGTCGCCCACTCACCGCCGAAGCGCGGGCTGATAACACACGTATTGCGTGTCGCTGCGGCACGCGTGCTCGCGCTGAATGCGAACCCTGGTGGCTCGTTAAAGGGCTGCTGCCACGGGATGTGCTGTGTGGCGAGGCGGCGTCCCGACGTATCAAATTGCACGAACGAGGAATCACCGCGCGGGTATTTGAGGAAGAACTGTCTCTCGTCGATTATACATACGCCATCGACCGAGAAAACTGCGGGGACCACTGCGTCCCATTGCACAGCGCCGTTCTCGCGAAAGGCCGTAAGCCGAGCGGTCGCGTGATCGAGAATCGCGAAGCCGGTCGGTGTGGACGTCAGGAGTGCGGGTCGCTGAAACTCGCCGGGTCCGCGACCACGCGCCTTCATTACGAAGCGCTCTCGCCCAGAGGTTACGTCAAGTCCGGTGACCTCACGGGTGCCCATGTCGAGCACAATGAGCAGGTCACCGGTGATCGAAAGCTGTCGGGGCTCAACGAAGCGATCGTTGTGAGAGTCGGCGCCCGTCGTCCAAGCTCGCGTCCAAAGTGAATCATGCGCCCACACTCGTTTGGGCCGAGGCGCCGGCGGAGGTGGTTGCCGCTCAGCGTCAAGCGGTGCAGAGGGAAGCGCGGCCAGCAGCAGCAGCGAACAAATCAGTTGATAGATGAACGACATAGTTAGAGCTCCGCGATCCAAGTGAGGCCTTCAAGAATCCGTTGCAGACCGGCAAACTCACGCACCGACGCAGGACTCTGAGTGGTCAGGCGTACGCGACCTCCGGCGTCGAATACGACAAGCAGTGGGGTAGAAACATGTCCAAGGCGCCGCAGTTCACGCAGGGCGGGTGCTGGCGCAGGATGCAGCGCGACGGACTGCGCCCACGTTGGGAGGGCGCGTCGGATGGCAGACGAGTCAGTGACCGCCCCGACATACCATACCACGCGAAGTGCTACCTGCTCACGAACGGACTGACGATGGAGCAGGTCTACCATTCGCAAATTGCCCGAGCAGTCAGAGAGCTGCAGTAGCACGGCCGCCTGCACGGGGGCGCCAGGAAGAAACGGCGCCGCATTTGGCGCGATTGCCTCGCGTAGTCCAGTGCTCTCCGTTGCTGAACCGGTGCCGCATCGGGCACCGGTCAGCAACAGCGCTGCCATCGCGACTAGCCACGACGAACGCTGATGAGGCATTGACTAGTCCTCGGAGCAGCCGGATCCTGCCGGCATGCCGAGAAACGGATTCATGAGATTGCAGGATCCGCTCAGCACGGAATCTTTGATAATCATGTCTTTGTAGATGGGCACCTCTCCTACCGAGTGACAGGCCCTGCGTCCGATGTCAAACTCGAACTTCCTCGTGGTCGGATCAATCCCGAACTTGAGGCTGAAGTCGCATATGATGATTGGCTTCATTCCGCACTCCTTCTCCGTCCCAGCCCCACACGTCGTCGACTTGATATCATCGCCGAGCTCGTCATACGCCGATGCCGTCGACACCCCCACCACCGCTGCCACCACAAATAACGCCATCGCGCCAAACCCGGCGCGCTTCATCAGTTGAGACATGGTCTTCCTCATGATCTATCCGTGAAATGGCGCGCTCTTCTCGCGCACCGGCCACGGCGGGTCCTGTACCCGCTCGCGACATCATCATGGTACAACCGTCGCATCAGCGCGCTGTCACCCGAAATCCGCCCGCCCAATCCTGACAACGCACCACGGGCACACGACGCCAACCGCTTGGTTCGCTACCGTGTCCCGTCTACCTTTCGGGTCGGCAACGTTGGAATCCCGAATCCCCTACTCCCGATGCAGCCTCTCATGGAGCGGATCACTGGCGCCCTCGCCAGGGTCCGGAACCCGCGCACCGGCGCCGATGTCATGGCCGCCGAGATGGTCCGCGATATCGCCACCACCGTCGACGGCAAGGTGCGGCTCACCCTGCTCCTCGGCGCCGCCGACGATGCCACGCTTGTCCGCGACGTCCGCCAGACCCTCGAAACCCTCGACGGGGTCACCGATGTGCGCGTGGATGTCCGTGACCCCGCACAAACCGAACCGACACCGGCGCGACGCGCCCCAGCTCCGCCCATGAACCAGCCTCCAGCCCCGAGTAGCGGATCCGGCCGCTCCCTGCCCGTCATGGACGCCAAGCCCACCAAGGCACCACCCAAAGTGCCCGAGCCGGTCGCCTACCCCAATCTCGGCCGCATCATCGCGGTGTCGTCGGGCAAGGGCGGTGTGGGGAAGAGCACCGTCGCGGTCAACGTCGCCGTCGCGCTCGCAAAGGCCGGCAAGCGCGTCGGGATCATGGACGCCGACATTTACGGCCCCAATCTTCCGCTCATGCTGGGCGTGGATGCCGCCCCCGCCGTGCGCGACGAGAAAATCATTCCGCTCGAAGCGTACGGCATCAAGGTCATGTCGATCGGCTTCCTCATCGAGAAGGAACAGCCGGCCATCTGGCGCGGGCCCATCGTCATGAAAATCCTCACGCAGTTCCTGAAAGACGTGGCGTGGGGCCAGCTCGACTACTTCTTCGTGGACATGCCCCCCGGCACAGGCGATGCGCAGCTCTCGCTCGTGCAGGCCACACAAGTCCACGGCGCCATCATTGTCACGACGCCGCAGCAGGTGGCCGTGGGTGATGCCCTCCGCGGCGTCAAGATGTTCGAGCGCACCGCCGTGCCAGTCCTGGGCATCGTGGAGAACATGTCATACTTCGAGAATCCCGAGACCGGCAAGCCGATTGCGCTGTTCGGCACCGGCGGCGGCGCTCGACTGGCTGAAGAATGCGGACTCCCATTGCTCGGCCAAGTGCCGATCGATCCGCGAATTCAGGAAGGGGGCGATACCGGCCGCCCGATCGTCGACGCGGAGCCGACCAGCAAGGCGGCGCGCGAAATCGAGCAGATTGCGCAGCGCATGGTTGCGCGGCTGAACGAACGCTACGGGACCTGACCACCGCGCCTGCATGACCGTCGTGATGGTGGAAGATCCGCAGGCCCCACGCGGCGAACTCGTCGGCGAACCACTCGCCCAAACGATTCGTCGCGTGGCGCTGCCCGCCGTCATCGCGAATCTGCTCATGACGGCGTTTCACAATGTCGACACCTTCTGGATTGGCCGAACGCTCGGCGCCAATGCGCTGGCTGCGGCCACGAGCTCCATCTTCTGGGTATGGCTGGTCATCTCGATCGGCGAAATGGTCAGCATCGGCCTCGACGCAATCGCCGCCCGCCGCCACGGCGAACGACGCCCGGCTGATGCCGCGCGATCGGTGGGTGATGGCCTGCTGCTCGCCTTCGTGCTCGGTGCACTGATTGCGCTCGCCACACCACTGCTGCTTGGTTCACTCTTTCGCGTCATGCAGACGGACGCCGCCGTGAGCGCACTCGGGCGGCAGTATCTCGGCACGTATCTGCTGGGGATGCCGCTCATTTTTATGGCGTTTGCCGTCGATGCCGCCTTTCGGGCCAAAGGGGACACGCGGACGCCACTGTACATCCTGACCGTAACCGTGGGCATCGGGCTGCTGCTCGACCCGGTGCTGATTCTTGGCATCGGACCGTTCCCTGCGCTGGGCGTGGCAGGCGCCGCGATCGCGACGCTCGTGCCGCGCGGCCTCGCGTGTGTGATCGGGATTGCCTTGCTCAAGCGACGCGGCCTGATCGTGTTTGCCGCACCGCGCTGGACCGTGATCGCCAAGATCGCACGCGTCGGGGCGCCGGCCGCAGCAACCGGCGTGATGTTCAGCGCGATCTACGTGCTACTCACCCGCATCACCACCCAGTTCGGGACGCCGGCGCTGGCCGCACTCGGGCTTGGCTTTCGCATCGAGAGCGTGGTGTACGTGGTCTCGGTGGGAATGGGTGCCGCGGTGGCGGCCATAGTGGGGCAGAGCATGGGGGCGAATGAGCCCGAGCGCGCGGCGCGCGCCGGTTGGGTGTCGGTGGGCGTGGTCAGCGCGGTGGGGGCAGTGATGGCTATGGCGTCGTTCGTCTACGCCGAGGAGTTCGCCGGCATCTTCTCCACCGACCCGGCGGTGATTGCGGAGGCGGCGCGCTACCTGCGTATCGCGGCGTTCTCGCAACTCTTTCTTGGCGCCGAGGTGGTGCTCGAGAGCGCGATGGGAGGCGCCGGATGGACGCTGATCCCGATGCTGGGATCGTCCAGCATTACGGCACTCCGACTCCCGGTGGGGGCGTGGGCCGCAGGGCAGTGGGGCACCACGGGACTCTGGTGGACGCTGGCGCTCACTGCGGCGGCACGCGGTGCGCTGATGGTGGGACTCTGGGCGAGCGGGCGGTGGCGTCGCGCGGTGGTGTAGGTGTAGCTGTTGTGTTGGTGTTGGTGCACGAGGTGATGAAGGCGGGTGGCGGTACGACACTTACCGAATCGGCACGCCGTCGAATGCCGCCTTGTTGATCAGAAAGTGCACCCAGATGCTGGCCACATAGCCCAAGGCGATTGCCCAACTCCACTTGAGATGTGCCACAAACGTGTACGTGCCGCGCGCCTGTCCCATGAGGGCTACTCCGGCGGCGCTGCCGATGGAGAGCATCGACCCACCCACACCGGCCGTCAGCGTGACGAGCAGCCACTGCCCGGCGTCCATCGGCGGCTGCATGGCAAGCACCGCGAACATGACGGGGATGTTGTCCACCAGTGCCGACACAATGCCCACGGCGATGTTGGCTTTCGAGGCGCCGAGGTCGCCATAGGCGAACGATGAGAGCGCTTCCAGATAGCCGATGGCGCCGAGCCCGCCGACACAGAGGATGACGCCATAGAAGAACATCAGGGTATCCCACTCGGCTTTTTCGAGGCGCTTGAAAATATCGAACGGCTCACGCTCTGCCCCCTCGTGCGACACGGCTTCGAATGGGTTGTCCGATTCGATGCTGTGCAGCGCGGACGCGCGCGCCACGTCCCGACGGGCGATCTCACGCTGTGCCGCACGCTGCAGCCGATAGCCGTACAGCTTGAGCACCCCCAGGCCGGTCATCATCCCGATCACGGGCGGTAAGTGCAGGAACTGATGCACGCTCACCGTCGCGCCGATCGTCAGGAGAAAAAGTCCGACTACGACGAAAGCACCCGGTTGCAGACGGAGCAGATCCGTCACCGGTGCTGGACGTCCCACGCCGACTGCAGTGCTCATGATGGCGGCCGGAATGAGCCAGTTCACCACGGATGGCAGAAAGAGCGCGAAGAATCCGGTGAACGGAATGATGCCCTTTTGCCACACCATCAGCGTGGTGATATCACCGAAGGGTGAAAATGCCCCGCCGGCATTTGCGGCCACGACGATGTTGATCAGTGCGACCACGACAAAGCGCGGATTGCCAACACCGGCACTCATCACCACGGCGCCCATCAACAGCGCGGTCGTGAGATTATCGGCCACCGGAGAGATGACGAAGGCCAGTCCGCCGGTGATCCAATACACGGTACGCAAGCTGAACCCCCGTGACACCAGCCATCCGCGCAACGCGTCGAACACACCACGTTCTTCCATGGTGTTGATGTAAGTCATGGCGGCGAGCAGAAACAGAAACAGTTCGGCGTACTCGAGGAGATTGTGCCGCACCATTTCTTCGGCAAACTTGGTCAGCGCCAGCTTGGTCTCCGGGTCCGTCGCGGCCTTCGCGGCCACCGAATACCGCCAGCCGATCAGCGCCCAGATAATGCCGGCCGCCACAAGCACCGGTTTGGACTTTCTCAGGTGCAGGTACTCTTCGCCGATCACCAAGGCATAGGCGAGCACGAATACGACTAAGGCGGCAACACCTACGCCAGTGGCAGTCAGGTCCAGGCGGGTGGACAGATCAGCAAGTTCAACCATTGGCACAACATAACTACGGACGCACGAGACTTCGGGGGTGAAGGCGAACCACCGGCGTACGTTCGGATGCCGGTGCCAGCGCATCCGACGCGGTCCTTATGACTCGCCGCTGTCGCCCGTGTTCGAATTTATCGGCGGCGCCACGGGCCGGCGCGCCGCGACCACGCCAAGGACCGGGGTGGGGGTCTGCCAGAGCGGCGCCGGGGATTCGGTGGTGGTGGTGCTCTGCGACGCACCGAATCCCACAAAGCGCGAGCCTCGCTGGGTAAAGCGCATCGAGAACCGGGTAACGCCCACCCGCGACTTGACCACGGCCCCGAGGCCTACCGTGGCGACCGCCCACGTGAAGGCAACTGCCACGAGGCGCGTCAGCATGCCAGCCACCGGCACGCCCGCTGCGAGGGCGGCGCCGAACCACACCACGCTCAACACGCTCAGTCCCACGATGAGCGAGCGAACTGCCGCCGCTCGGTCGCTAGCCGAGGACCCACGGCCGGCGAGCGCGCGACCGATCACCACCGCCACGGCCAGAATGCCCAGCGTGAACGCCCCCGCGTAGGCCATGGCCCACGCCAGCACCGCCATCGGGATGACGAGAATGCCGATGATGGTGATGGCACAACCGATCACCAGCGCTACGAGGAGTGGGGCCGCCAGGAGTTGAAAGAGGAGGCCCATCCAGAAGCTGCCTGACACGTCGCGAGCGGCCGTTTTGGCGACTGCCGTGAGCGCTTCTTCGGCCGACGTGAGGACCACGAGGCCAATGATGAGGCCGATACCGAATGTCCCGGCAATCGCCATGAGGCTGGTGGCAGTCATCAGCACGGTCGCGTCCTCAGCGAGGGCGGCGGGAGGCGCTCGCCAATACGCGAAGCCCTACCACACCCATGCCCGCCACGGCCACAAAGCTTCCCATGGCCACCGCGAGCATTTCCGGCGTGCCGGTCTGCATGGCTTCGAGAGCTGGCTGTCCAAGCACGGTGGTGAGCACGTCGGCCAGTGCGGCGGCCACCTGCTCCCGCACGCGATCGAGACCCAACTGGGCCAGCACGAGTCCCATGTCCGCTCGTGCGAGGGCCCAGGTGCCGCCCGCCGTCATCAAGCCCGCGCCGGCCGCCAGGCCGACACCGGCGGCCACGCGGGCCGGCCGGCTGGCGGGAACAAACTGCTCTACGGTACGCGTGGCAGCAGCGTGCCACGGTTCAAATAGCTGCACTTCGCTCATGACACGGTCGGCGAAGCCTGCCGACGGGGCAAAGTCGGGGAGGGCATCGAGCGCGAGCATCACCTCGCGGGCGCTCTCCAGCTCGGCCTGACACGCCACGCACGAACGGGCGTGACTCCGCAGGGGGGCCACGCCAAATCCTTCTTCCTCATCGAGCAGTAGCTCGATTTCGTCCGGCCGT
>JBBQUH010000057.1:0-21711 GCA_038212625.1 Gemmatimonadales bacterium
GGGCCCCGACACCGTACAGCACCCCGTTCTGGCAAAAATCAGCTCACGGCACGAGACGCCGACCCTGCTCTCCGCCAACGATCTTGAGCTCGAAATGCAGCGGCGATGGGCCAACTGCGGCAGGCGCGGCTCGACGGCGACCACCCGAAACGCGGTGGCGCAGATCCGCACCCGCGGCCGCGCGACTGACGCCGCGTGACGTTCCGGCCACGCGCCCCGCCGGCGAGCTCACGTAAACCGCGCGTCCCCGTCGTGCACCCGGCGACCCGACAAG
Source organism: Gemmatimonadales bacterium (assembly GCA_038212625.1). Lineage (GTDB taxonomy): Bacteria > Gemmatimonadota > Gemmatimonadetes > Gemmatimonadales > Gemmatimonadaceae > Gemmatimonas. The sequence continues at coordinate 275 of JBBQUH010000057.1, forward strand.
GCCCGGGCGATCGGCCCTCAGAGGGAAATCTGAATCCTCAGCACACCGGCCCGTCCGGCGTCCACTGGGGGCCGAGCAGCAGGCGCACCGGCGCGTACTCGTGGTCGATGGCCGCCGCCACCACGGCCCGCGCCGCGAGCGCCCCGATCACGTTCCCGGTGCCGCAGTAGCCACCCGCCGCCCATACGTCCTGTCGCACCTGCTCGATGACGGGCAGTCCCGTGCTTGTATAGCCAGCAGACGCGGCCCAGCGGTGGGTGATAGCGGCCTGCACGCCAATGTGCTCGCGGAGGAACTGCTCAAGGCGATGCTGTACCGCTGGGGTAAGCGTGGTGTCAGCGGTCCATTCGTCGAGACCACCGGCGTCGCGGAATCCCCCGAGGGCGATCCGCCCCCCCGGCAACTGCTGCCAGTACTCAAAGCCATCGCGAAAATACTGCGGGCACGGTACCGTGCGCTCCTCAGTCGGCGCGGTGGCCAGCATCTGCAAACGCGCCGTGCGCACGCGCCCCACGAGTTCGGGCAGCAAGAGTTCCAACGTCCCGTCCACGAGCACCAGCACACGGCGACAGTGCACCACGCCCGATGCCGTGGTCACGCGCTGGCCCGTGAGCGTCTGCACGGGCGAACGCGCGAAGAGCCGCGCGCCGCGCGTCATCGCCTGCACGGCCAAGAGGCGGCAGCGATCAAGGGGATTGAACGCAGCGTCGGTGGGGATCGTGAGTCCCACGCCATCGGGGCCGTCGTACCACGACACCGGGAGGCCGTCCTGCTGCATGGCGGTCAATTGTCGCTGGCAGTCGACGATTTCCGCCTCGCTGGCGGCGAGCCGTCGCGAACCCACGCGCCGCACGGCCGTGGGGGTGGCGACCGCGAGGCGCGTGATCTCCTCGCAGGTGGCGCGATAAATCGCCAGCGCCCGCGCGCGGCCGTGTCGCGTCACCGCGTGGTGATAAAAGTCGTAAGTGCCGGCCAGCAGGAAGCCGCCGTTTCTTCCTGCGGCGCCGCCGCCGACATCTGCTGCATCGAGGCCCACTACCGACTCACCGCGATCGAGGAGTTCGGCAACAGCGGTCAATCCTGAGCCGCCGAGCCCGATGACGCAGGTATCGGCCGTGTGATCGCCGGTGAGTGCGGGGAGCGGCGTCCACGCGCCGTCGTCCCATACTGGCGGGGCGCTGGGGGCGTCGGTTCGCCGCATGCTCTCGTGCGAAGACACTCGATTCAGCGCGCTGAATTGGGCAGGGGCATAATGCGAAACATGCCGCTGCGCTCGCCGAGTAGCCCCACGGCGGCATCGATGAGCGGGTCGCGCTCACGGTCGTAGGCGGCGGGGTCCCACGTCATGGCCACATGCGGCGCCACGCCGCGCCCTTCGATTGGCTGCCGATCGGGGCCGAATTCGAGCCAGCGCGGCACGGTGAAGCGCCAGCCGTTTCCCAATGGGTAGGTGGCCGGATTGCCCGATGCGCCACCTGTGGTATCGCCGATGACGGTCACGTTGGGAAGCGTGCGCATGACGGCCACAAAACTCTCCGTCGCACTATATCCGCCGCGACCAGCGAGAATCACCACCGGACGCGTGTACTGCCACAATCCGCGCGGGGCGATCGTCCGCTTGAGTGGCATCTCCACGTCGAGCACGCGCGGATCGGTGCGGATCTGGACAAACGATGCCGGCATGGACCGCGTGGTGAAGCGGCTGGCAAAGGCCAGTGCCACCGCATCGCTGCCACCAGCGTTGCTGCGCACATCGAGAATGAGTCCCGGCGTATAGCGGGCGCGTTCCAGGAGCGAGTCGAGCGCGTCGTCGCTGACCGGTGCTTTCCATGACCCTACGAACACATACGAAAAGCCACCGATCGCACCGTCCCCGATACTGCCGGGGCGCGCGATATAGTTGGCTTCCCGCATCGCGATCTCCCAGCGGACGCGGTCGAAGTTCGGCTGCGTTGCCGGACGGAACGTGGGCACCGCCTCACCGCGCGGATCCACCAGATACGCGTGCATGTCGCGCAACGGACGCAGCATCTCGAGCAGGACCGCCACCAACTCATTTTGCGAGCGGGCGCGCTGCGCCCGCGGTCGGAACTGCGCGCGCTGCGCCGTCCAATCCACGTGTTTATAGGCGAACGACGGATACACGTCGTTGAAGCGCGTCCAGACCGTGTCGAACTGCGCCACGTACGGTGGCGCGGCCGGCTCGCTGCGTTGACGACCGGCCGAGGCGGCGGGACGGGAACACGCGGACGCCAGCACGGCCAGTGCCAACGTCGCCGACCAGAGCCCTGCTCGTTGCATACCTGAACGTTGTCAGCGCGAGGGGGAGCGGGCTAGTGGGTTGGGGCCGTTCGTCCCGGAAATCGGCGGGGCTAGAAGCTGATTGGGAGCGTCGCGCCGCCCTACCCCGGCAGCCCTGCCGCCACCTGCCGCGCCAGCACGGCCAGCGCAGGCGACGATTGGATGGCCTGATGGAACAGGCGCTGGAACGCATCGCCTTCCGCATCGGCCCGCAGCAACGCCCGCGAACGGTCGAACAGTGACCGCGCTTCGGTACTGCCCAGCGGTGCCTTCTTGTCGGCGGTCCGCTCGTCGATCAGCAGCACCAACTGCGCCATGGGGCGCAGCCAGTCGAACCACGGGTCGTTGATCACCAGCTGCAAAAACGCACTGTTGTTCGCGATGCGACCATGCACCTTTTCGTACCGCGCCCGCTCCGCCTCGAGCAAGCCGCGGTGCACCCGCAGCAAATCGTTGCGCACCTGATCGAGGTGGCGCAGGTCGTCTGGTGTAGCCGACGGGAGTTCCGTGGGTGTCGCCCCCGCAGCAGGCGGGGCTACCACGGGCTCGGGGCTCGGCGTGGGTACGTTGGCGTTCTCGGCGTCGTTCGCGGCATCGGTCATGCAGTAAAAATAGGCCGCCCCAGGCGAAACCCGCAGCCCCCGGTGCAGGGCGCCACTGGACAAGCGTTTGTCCGGGTTGCTGCGTTAGTCACAGGTGACTCATGGGCGGGCCGTTGGCCCGACCGTTCTTTTCTCGTGCGCCGAGGCCGTTCCGTCATGTGTTTCTCCTTCACACCGTCGTCGCGACTGCGGGTTTTCGCGGCGGTTGGCGTTCTCGTCAGTACCGCCTCAGGTGCAGCCATCGCCCAGAATCGCCCACCGGCTGGCGGCGCCAGCGGGACCGGCGCCTCGGCGGCATCGGCGGCCGCCTCTGCGGTCGATCAGATCATTGCCAGTGAGGGCTACGTCGCCCCACCGGAAGCGATCGCGCGTTTGGTCGCCGCACCGCGCGAGACCAACGTGTCGTACAGCACACCGAGCCCGGGCTCGCGCCGCTTCTTCATGCGCACGATGAGCGATGGTCTCCCCGCGCTGACTCAAGTGGGAAAGGCGCACCTCAATCTCGGTGGCTTGCAGATCGACCAGCGGGCCAACCGGGATCGCAGCCTGACCATGCGCAGCAGTGCCGGTATCGAGGTGACGGAATGGGAAACTGGTCGCAAGATCGCGATCGGTCTTCCACCCGGTGCGCGGGTGGGCGCACCCGTGTGGTCGCCCGATGGCACGCAGATCGCGTTCTTCGCACTCTTCGCGGACGCCACCCAGCTGTACGTGGCGGATGCGGCGACCGGGAAGTCGCGCGCGCTCACCACGCGGTCGCTGCTGGCGACCACGATTACGTCGGCGTCGTGGACGGTCGGTGGCAATGCGCTGGTCACGGTCCTGGTCCCGGCGGGCCGAGGTGCGGAGCCCAAGGAGCCAGCACTCGCCAGCGGACCGATGGTGCGGCTCAATGAGAACAACAAGCTCAAAACGCGCACCTATGCCGATCTCGTCACCACGCCGTACGAAAAGGAGTTGCTGGCGTATCACATGAGGGGGCAGCTCGCCGTGATTGACGTAAAGTCGCGTGCGGTGAGTTTGGTCGGCGCCCCGGGCTTCATCCGCGCCATCGATCCCTCGCCGGACGGTCAGTACTTGCGCGTCACGTACACCGAGCTGCCGTTCTCCTACGTACTGCCGGTCTCGAGCTACGGATCACGCGAGGTAATCATTGACGGGACCGGGGCGGTCCTGCGCGAAATTGCCAAGCGTCCGCTGCGCGAGGGTGAGGAACCGGTGGACCCCACCGATCCGACGCCGCGTCCAGCGGCCGCAGCCGGTGGGTTCGGTCGCGCGGCCGCGCCGGACACCGGCAAGCGCAATCTCGCGTGGCATCCGTTTGCCCCAGGCCTGCTCTACGCGCAACTCGCGCCGGCGGCCGGCAACGGTGCGGCGCGCGCGGATTCCGCCTCGCTTGCCCGCCGCGGTGACCGCCTCATGCACTGGCAGCCGCCGTTCGACTCCACGGGCGCCACGGCGATCTACGAAACCACCAATCGCATCACGGCGGCCCGCTTCAATGACAACGGTCGTATTCTCTTCGTGACCGAAACGGGGACGGGCGGCACGTTTGAGCAGGCGATATTTCTGACGGAGAACAACGCGAAGTTCACTGTCGTTGCGCCGCGGGCTCGCGCGCGTGGCGACAGCGCGGCACGCATCACCGTCACGCCGGCGCCCGGCGGCGCTGGTGGACGCGGCGTGGCTGCGGGTGGGCTGGTCACGCGCGCGGGAACGCGCGGTGCGCCCATCGTGATGGTCTCGACCGATGGCCAGTCCGTCTTCTCGCAAGGCAGCACGCCGGATAGCGCGGGGGCAATGCCCAAGGCATTCGTGGAGAAGATCGAGATCCGGACCGGTACGCGGTCGCGGCTCTACGAGAGTTCGGGCACGGTGTTGGAGACGATCAGTGCGCCGCTCGATGATGATTTCTCACGGGCCGTGATCCAGCGCGAATCACCAACCGTGGTTCCACAGTCGTACGTCCTGACGCTGGCGAGCAAGGATGCGAAGCAGCTCACCAGTAACACGGATCTCATGCCGGAGATCAGCAACGCGGTGAAGAAGACCGTCGTGGCTCGTCGCGCGGACGGCTACCGCTTCAATGTGAAAGTGACCCTGCCTGCTGACTATAAAGAGGGCACGCGCCTTCCGGCCATGTTCTGGTTCTATCCACGTGAGTACGACAACCAGGAAGCGTACGATCGCGGCGTCGCACAGGGTGGCGCGGCCGGCAACCGCTTCCCCACGTTCGGCCCGCGCTCCATGTCGTTTCTGGTGACGCAGGGCTACGCCGTGGTGGAGCCGGATGCACCGATCTTCGCCAGCGAAGGCCAGCTGCCGAATGACAACTACGTGGTGGATCTGCGCAACAATCTGGCGGCCGTGATCGATGCGCTCGACACGCTGCAGCTGGTGGATCGCCATCGGTTGGGTATTGGCGGACACAGCTACGGTGCCTTCAGCGCCGTGAATGCGATGGTACACACGCCATACTTCAAAGCGGGCATTGCCGGCGATGGTGCGTACAATCGTACGCTGACGCCGAATGGTTTCCAGAGTGAGCGGCGGGATTTGTGGCAGGGCCGGCAGACGTATCTTGACATGTCGCCGTTCCTGTATGCCGATCGGCTCACTGGGGCGCTGCTCATGTATCACAGCACCGAAGACCAGAACGTCGGCACCGACCCGATCAACTCCACCAAGCTGTTCCACGCCTTGCAGGGGCTGGGCAAAACGACGTCGTTGTACATGTATCCGTACGAGGACCACGGGCCCATCGCCCGCGAGACGGTAATGGATCAGTGGGCGCGCTGGGTGGCGTGGCTCGACAAGTATGTGAAGAACGGGCGGAAGGACGACAAGCCCAAGATCACCACGATGTAAGGAGCGACGGTTCGTGATGTCAGCAGTGTGGTGGGCCAACCAGCGCCGCGTTCGGCGCTGGTTGGTGGCGGCACTCGGCGCGCTGGTGCCCAGTGCGATGGTTTCCGACGAGGTAAAAGCCCAGTCGGGTTTTGAGCGCGAGTTCCGTATAACCCGGTGGAGCGTGACGGCTGGTCAGTCGTTTGACACGCGGACCGCGTCACACAACGAATCGTTCGGCGGTGCATTTCAGTCGGCCGCCGTGCAGGCCTCGGCTCCGGTTTTCGTATGGCGCGGAGTGCGCGTGGCGTGGTTAAGCGAAGTGCTGCCGTACGTGCGTGTGAACGTTGCGGCTCCCGACCATCGGATTCCATCGCCAGACTTCGATCCTGTGGAGGCGAATGATCCGCGTCGCAGGCGGCGCTACACCCGACGCAACGTGCACGGGTTCGGGCTGGCGCCGCTCGGTGCGGAAACCTCGTGGACGATGACCGCGCGCACGCACCTGATGTTTAACGTAACGTCCGGCGGCGTATGGTTCACCGACGTGGTGCCGTACGGGAAGGCTACGCAGGCGAATTTCACGGTGGCGCCCACGCTGGCTGTCGAGCGACGGCTAGGGAACGACCAGGCCCTGTCATTTGGCTACACGATGCACCATTTGTCGAACGCCAGCATGGGCGGCGCGAATCCCGGACTCAATACACATCTCGTGGCCATCCGGTGGACACGCTTGCGGTAGCTCGTGATCGGTACGCCGCCATGAAAACGGGGAGTACGCCAACCATCGCGTACTCCCCGTGCTGCGTTTATGCGGTCGTGCCGTTACGGGACAATCACCTTGGGCTTCGCCGGCCGCGTGCCGTTCAAACGCGGACGCGGGCCATTGCCTACCTCGACCACCAGTTCTTTGATGTAGTTGGTGATCTTGGCGTAGTGCGGATAGTCGATGAACTCCGCTTCGTCGGACCGCTGGTGATAGTCCCCGTGCAGACCGGTGAAGAAGAAAGCAATCGGAATGCCTTGCTGCGCGTAGTTATAGTGATCACTGCGACCGTAAATGTTGTTGTAGCCGGCCCAGTCGATCGGGTCGTCGAATTTGTAGTCAAGCGTGAGCGGCGCGGACTGCTTCTTGTTCACCGCCTGCACAGTCTCGCCCAGATCCTTGGAGTCAAAGAATGATCCCACCACGCCCACGTAGTCCGGGCCGCCGCCGGGCAGATCGTCCGCGCGCCCACGACCGATCATGTCCACGTTGAGTTGTGCCACAATGCTATCGATCGGCACGGTGGGGTTCCGGGCGTAGTACGCCGAGCCCAGAAGACCCGCTTCTTCGCCCGTGTGCCACACGAACAGCGTGGAGCGCTTGGGCTTGATCGGCATCGCCTGCATCGCCTCGGCGATCTCCAGCACACCCATCGAGCCAGAGCCGTCATCGTCGGCGCCGTTGTTGATCGAGTCGAGGCGCGGCTTCGGATGGACGCGCCGAATACTGTCCATATTCACACGGATCTTGCTCAGCAAGTCGGGCCCGAGCCCCTTCATCTGATTGGCCAGCAGCAGCTTGTTGCGCTCGATGTTAAACGCCCGGAGCGAATCCTTGTCTACCACGGGGGCGAAACCCACGTGATCGTTGTGCGCACCGATGGCGACATACTGGTGCCTGAGCACCGGATCGCTGCCCGGAAGCACGGCCACCACATTGCGCGCCCAGTCGGTGGGGAACTCCACGAATTCCAGCGAGGCATTCACCGTGCCGCCCTTGGCACCGGCCGCCAACGCATCGATCGATGGCACGTTGAACATGCGGGCCGCGGCATCGCGCGTGATACGAAGCACCGCTTGTGGTTGGAGCGCCGCCACCTGCTGTTTGAGCAACGCGATCGAGTCGACGGGTGCCGGGGCCGCCCCACTGCGGGCGGTGGCGGCACCACCACCACGCGGTGGCGCGATCTGTGAGGCCGTCGTGGGCTCGTTGATCGCCACGCGTTGCGCCGGTGTCAGACCGTCGAGGTCGATGGTCGCAACCGCCGCCGCATCGGCAAACCGCGCCGCAGCGGGCGCGAATCCACCACGCACCGCAAACGCCTGCCCTTGCCCGCCACGCGGACCGGTAGGCGTCGGGAGCAGGACCACGAGCTTACCGGCGGCATCCGCGGCGGTGATCTGCGTGCTGGTATCGCCCTGCGTCCCACCGAACACCACCTCCACATTCACGAGCGGACGGGGGGCACGCTGTCCCGGCACGGCGACAAAATCGGTGTTCCACTGCAGCGGATTCCCACTCACTGTGAGCTTCGAGAACGGCGTGAACTTCCGCAGATGATACGGCAACACCTGGAAATACGTGCCATTGTCGCCGGCTGGCAGCAGCCCAAGGCGCTTCATCTCGGCGGCGATATAGTCGGTCCCCTTCTGATTGCCCATGCGACCCACCTGCCGCCCCATCATTGAATCGTCGGCGAACTGATACAGGCGGATCTGTAGGTCCCGCGCGTCGATCACGGCGCGGGTGGGGGCCGGCTTGAGCGTAGCCGGGTTGCCATACTGATTGATCTTCGGGGCCTGCGCCGCCGTCACGTGAGGGGCAGCGAAGGCTGCAACCGCGAACGACAGCGAAGCAACGCGGAACGACCGCATGCGGACTCCAGAGAGAATTGAGGACAGGGGGCGCCAATCGGGGCGCCGCACCTATGGTACGTAGAATACGCGGGAAGCCCTTGTCGTGTTCGACGCAGGGGCCGGAGCCGTCGGTACCGGATCGCCGTGGTCGCCAGATCCTCGACGTAGCGTGAGGTCAGGCGTATCCTCCTCCCCGTCACCCTCTTTCCGCCCGACTATGCGCCGTTCGTCGTTCGCCAGCGCCACTGTGAGTGCGCTGCTGTTCCTTTCGGTCCGCGCCGCAGCGGCCCAGCCCTCCCCCGAGCTCTTGGCTGTGCTTCGCCTCGAGCACGAGCGCGCGGCGCCGACGGCCTTCGCGTCCGCGCTTTCGGCCGGCAGCCCATCGGTGCGGCGCACGGCGGTACGTGCCGTCGGGCGACTGGAACAACCGGAGGCGGTCTCGCTCCTGCTCCCGTTACTGCGCGACCCCGATGCCTTACTGCGCCAGGCAGTCGCGCACGCGTTGGGCCAGTCCAAGGGTGCCGTCCCATGGGCGTCGCTGCTCGAGGCGGAGCGCGACGCCGGCGTTCGTTCCGCGTTGTGGGAGAACTGGGGACGCACCGCGAGCGCCTCACCCACAGCCGAGCAAGGGCTGGTCGGCGGCCTGACCGCCACGTCGGCCACAGAGCGCAGTGGTGCTGCGCGCGGGCTGGAATCGTATCTTCGCCGCACGGCGCGCAGCGCCCGACCTTCCGACGCCGCCCTCGCCGCGCTCCGCGCTGCCGTGAGCACCAACACCAGCGCTGAAGCGCGGCAACTGCTCCTGCTGGCCCTCACGGCCGCGGGAGACCGCGACTCCGCCACGGTGGCGCTCGCGCTTCGTGACACCAGCGCGCAGGTGCGCCGCGTGGCCGTGGCGATGGGCCGTTCGTGGGTGAACGATGAGGATCCGATGGTCCGGTGGCAGGCGCTGCGTGTGGCCGGCAATTGCAGCCGCGCGGAGTCGGCGGTGACCGACCCTGACGAGCATGTAGCGCTCTTGGCGATCGACTTACTGGGGAGCCCCGCGCTCTGCCCGACGCCAAACGCGGCACTGCGTCGCATCGTACAAACCGGGCGTACCTGGCGGATGCGCGCCCATGCGCTCGTGTCACTCGCCACAGTTGATCGCGCCGAAGCAACGAGGCAACTGCGCAGCGTCGCCACGTCGAACGTGTGGCAGGCGCGCGTGTATGCCGCACAGGCCGCCAAGACGCTAGGCGACAGCGTGACGCTGCGCCAACTCGCGCGCGATACCGCGCCCAATGTGGCCATTGCCGCCATGAGTACGCCCGCCGACGCGCGCTGGGCGCTTGCCAGTACCCACGCCGGTCTGCTGTTGGCCGCCGCCGAACAGCTGAAGGGGTCACCGGCACTTCCGGCCGCCAAGGCGGACCTGCTCGCGGCCTTCGCGCGACTTTCGGCCATGCAGCGGGTTACGGTGCGCGATCCACGCGTGGCGATCATGGATCGACTGACGGAGATCGCGGATATCTCGATGCTGCCGATGCTGCGCGCGCACCTGCGTGACATCGATCCGGAGATCGCCGCGCGCGCTGCGAAAGTGATTTCGCGTCTTACGGACACCGTCGCTGCGGCGCAGACGACTCGTTATGTGCCCGCGCCGTTCCCCGACGCCTCTGCGTTCATTGGGCTCGATGGCGCCACCGCGCAGATTCGGTTGGACGACGGTGCGGTGCTTGATGTCGCGCTCGACTTTGCCGAGGCGCCAATGGCAGTACTGACGTTCGTGCAGCTGGCCGAAGCGGGACGATATAACGGACTCACCTTCCATCGCATCGTCCCGAATTTCGTGATCCAGGGTGGTAGCCCGGGTGCCGACGAATATGATCCCGTCACCGACACCTTCATGCGCGATGAAGTGGGTGCAGCCCGCAATGCCCGCGGTACGTTGGGCATATCCACTCGCGGTCGTGACACCGGTGACGGCCAGATCTACGTGAATCTCGTGGACAATATGCGCTTGGATCACGACTACACGGTGTTCGGTCATGTCACGCGCGGCATGGAGCATGTGGCCACCGTGAGTGAAGGGGACGTGATGCGGACGGTGACCATTACCCGCGCACGCAGCGCGGGCGCAGTCCGCGAGTCGACAGTGATACCCGCACCCGATACCACCGGGTTGCGCGGTGCTCGGCAACCCGCGCTGTCGGGAACCGACGCGATGGCGTTTGCCCTTGACGGCCAATTGTACCTTCAACGCCGTGCGGGTGAGCCGGTGGTCCGTCTCACGAACAGCTCGGCGTGGCATCGCGACCCCGCGTGGACTGCCGACGGCCGTGCGCTGGTGTACGCCGCCGATTCAGCGGGGAACTATGACCTCTGGCAAATCACGGTGCCGATCAGCGGCGCTGAACTGGCGGTGCCCACGCGGTTGACCACGCATGCCGCGCACGACGTTTCGCCCAGTGTGTCAGACAGTGGCCGTCTGGTATTCGCGCGTGGCACTGGTGGCGCGTCGCGCGTGTGGTTGCGCGAAGGAGACGGCCGAGAACGACGTCTCACCGCCATCGAGCAATCGGAGCGTGCGCCCCGCATCAGTGCCGACGGAGAGCGGGTGGCATTCATTGTGATCACCGAGACCGGCCGGCGCGTAGTGGTGCGGAGCGTTGCGCGCGGCACCGAGACCACGGCGAGTACCGATGTCAGTGTCGAAGCGGTCGCGTGGTCACCGGATGGTCGTCTCGCGATCTCATCGCGCAACGGGGTATTCGCCGTGCCGGCCGATGGCAGCTACAGCAACCTGATTTCGCGCGTACATGGTGACCTCGACTGGTCGCCTGATGGCCAACGCATCGCCATTGCGGAGTTTTCCGAAACGGCAGTGTCGTACAACGGTGATCCTGATCGAGGGCTCGATCGGAGCGCCGTCGAGCGCGCGCTGCGGCCGGCGGCCGCACGTGGAGTGGGCGGCGCACTGTTCATCATTCCTGCGCCGCGCGCGCCTGACGCCGGTCGGATCGCTGCCGAGGCTGCGGTTCCTGATGATCGCACACTGCGCCACGGCGCGGCCTTTGATCGCTTCTGGGAGCGTTCGGCACGTCTGTACTTCGCTGACAACGACGCGGCAACGGTTGCACGCCGTGCGCAATGGGACGCGGTGCGCCGTGCCCTGCGCCCACGCGCGGTCGCCGCGACCAGCGATAGCGCGTTGCAACGCGTCATTTTCGACGCGCTGCAGGCGCGCCCCGCGCTTCGCACCGAGGCGCGTGGTCGCGCGGCGGTGTCGAGTGCGCATCCTGTCGCCACTGAGGCGGGCCTCGAGATGATGCGCCGCGGTGGCAACGTGGTGGATGCGGCGGTGGCCGTGAGCTTCGCACTCGGCGTGGTCGAGCCCGATGCCAGTGGCATCGCCGGCTACGGCGAGATGGTGATCGCTCTCAAAGATCGCGGTGCGCCCACACTCATCGAGTTCATGAGTCGTGTGCCGGAAGACGCGTCGCTGAGCAACACCTCGCTGCTGGTGAACGGACGGTATCCCAGCGATGGTCCGGTGCTTACCAACGTGCCGGGTACCGTGGCCGGCATGTATACCGCGTGGGACAAGTACGGCAGCAAGCGCGTGCCGTGGGCCGAGTTGCTCGCCCCCGCCATCAAGGCGGCCCGCGATGGCTACATCGTGAGCGACGGACTGGCCACCACGCTTTCCACGGAGCGCGAGCACTTCGCCAAGTACCCGGGCAGTCGCGCACTCTTTTTACGCGATGGCAAACCGCTGCAGGCCGGTGACACACTGCGCAATCCTGATCTCGCGTGGGTACTCGAGCGGATCGCCATTGGCGGTGCCGATGGCTTTTACAAGGGCGACGTCGCCACCAAGTGGGTGACCGACCTGCGGAGTAAAGGCAATGCCATGAAGCTCAGCGATCTGGCGCGCTACTTCGCGCCGGAGCGCGCGCCGGTGCGCGGTACGTATCGTGACTACACGTTGTATTCGGGTGCTCCGCCGGTGAGTGGCGGTGCAGAGTTGGTGGCGCGACTGCATCTGCTGGAGCAGTTCCCGTCGCCGTCGCTGTATACCAACGACGCGGCCACACTGCACGCGGCGCTGACCGCGTGGTTTCTCGTGCCGTCGTCGCGCAACCGGATTGCTGATCCGGCGCTGTGGCCGGTGAATGTAGCGCCCATTATTAATCGCGACACGGCCCGACTCCGCTGGCGCTGCTACAACCCGAACGCTGCGCTCACGCCGGCGTCTGTGCGCGGCGACACCTTGCCTTGCCTCATGGCCGCGACGCCCGTCATTACGCCTCCGACAACGCCTCCGCCGGCGCGCAGTGGCGACGAGAACCCCGTGGACGCTGCCCTGTCACCGTGCGGCGCCGATCACGCGGTAGAAATGACGGTCTGCCGCTCGTCGGGCACCACAGCGTACACTGTCGCCGATAACGACGGCAACATGGTGGCCGTGACGCAAACCCTCGGTACGTGGGGCGGCAACTTCTACGTAACGCCGGGGCTGGGCTTCTTGAGCAACGACAAGCTCACGTCGTACGGCACCGACCCCACGCAGTACGGATCGCGTTTGCCCTATGCGCGTCATGGCAGCACCATCGCCCCCACCATCGCGTTCAAGGACAACCGTCCGGTCTTCGCGGTGGGTGCTGCGGGAAATGCGTGGATTACGTCCGCCATCTACCAGACGTTGCTGGGCGCACTCGACTACAACCTGGGCCCGCAAGCAGCGCTGGAGTTGCCGCGTTTTTTACCCGGCGGCGGAGCGGCCGCCGCCCCGCGCGCCGGCGTACCGACGCCCTACACGCTCCAACTCGAAGATGGCTTCTCGCCCGCTGTCATCACGCGACTGCGTGCCCTCGGCTACGACCTCAACTTCATCTCCATGCGTGGCGAACTGCGCGAGGGGTACGGCGCGGCGGTACGACTGGACGGTAAGACAGTGACCGCGGGTGCTGATCCCCGACGGTCCGGTGCGGCCGGCGCGATCAAGTAAGGCACCGGCGCGCCAGCACCGGCCGCTACTTCGAACGGATCAGATAAAACGATTCCTGGCGCGGGCGGAAGAAGCGGTAACCGCTCTCGGTCAGATACGCGTCGTCTTCCATCATCACGAAGAGCTTCTTTCCCGCCCACTCGGAAACAGGCGTAGCGGTGTTCAGTTCGATCGAGATGTAGGATCCGAGGCGTAGCCTGGCGTTCTGCGCCGTGGTGTCGCTGCGCAGCGGGCTGCGGAAGTCGATGGAACTGCCCAGCCCGTGCCCCTGCGCCCCGATCGGATGCGAGTAGATCATGGCTTCGATGCCGCGCTGCTTCATCTCGGCCATCGTGTTCGTGAACACCGTACCACCGGTGAGCCCGGGGCGCGCGTGGCGCTGCATCAGCGCGTCCTGGAGCGTGTTGGTGTTGGCCATCGCCGCCTTGATGCCGGCCGGTACGTCGCGTTCGTTGGGCCGCAACACGTAGGCCATTTTTTGCCAGTCGGTATCAAAGCCCATGTACGTGATGCCGAAGTCCACATGCACCACATCGCCAGGTTCGATCACAATGCGCTCAGGGGCCACCGCAAGAAACCCTCGCGAGGTGGCGATATCGATGCCGGCGCGCTGCATGCGAAGGTCGGGCTGGAACCATGTGCGCACACCGGCTGCGCCCAGCATGTCGAACAGTGCCCGCCGCACATCGCCAACCGTGGTGGTGCCCGGCGTGATCACGTCGTTGGAGAGCGCCCGTTTGACGATGGCTTCGGTGACGGCCACTGCGCGCCGGTAATGCGTCATTTCGTCGGGGAGCCGCGTATCGAGATACTCTTCGATCAGATCGCTGGCACTGGTAAAACGCGATTCCGCCTCGTTGCCCATCGACTCGGCGAGAAACCGATAGGCATCGTAGCCCAGTGAACGGGTTTGGCCACGGCGACCACGAATGCCGAGTGCGATGGTGGCTGGCTTCCACTGCGCGTACAGCGCGCGCAAGGTGGCCGCGGGTGGTCGAGGCTCGTCACTCGGCGCTTCGAAGAATCGCGTGAGATTCTCCTCGGTATACGCGGTGATCGCGTACTTCTTGAGCCCCTGCGGGCCGCCATCGACAAACACGAAGAAATCGCGGTTGCCGGTGTAGGGGCGCGGTGGTGCCACATACTGCGACAGCGGATCGTCGTGAAACTCCTCGTTCACCACGATCCACATGCTCACCCCGTGGCGTCGCATCATGGGCAGCAGCATGGCGTGGCGCTGTGTGAGCCAGCCCTCGCGCACACTGATCTGTTGCGACCATGGCAGCAGGGCAGCGGCCTCCGGCACCGGCGTCAGCGTGGGGGACGACGCGAGTGACACGGCGGGGCGGGCGCAGGCGCCCGTTGCCGCGGTCAGCAGCACGGCCAGTGCGAGCGTGGAGGTGGTCCGAGCGACAGAGCGTGAAGACCAGGTGCGGACAGGCATCGCGGAGGTGTCAGAGTCGCGGAAGAAACAGCAAGGACGTGCACCTGATTGTGCGTTAGTGGCGCGGGTTTCGTAACTGCGCGATCGTCGACCGTTCGATTCAGCGCTCCACAGTGATCGTCCGCCATTTGCCCTGCTCGAAGCGGATCACACTCAGCACACAGCGCAGGGCATGGCCGATCACAATGGCCAGCCACACGTCGGAGGGAACGAGCGGACGCATGCTCTGTATGACCGTGAGCATCCCCAGCGGCACCGCGAACTGCGAGATCAGCGAGATGTAAAGCGGGCTTCGGGTGTCGCCCGTGCCCTGCAGCCCGCCGGTGAACGTGAGTGCAACGGTAATGAACAGACCGGATACGCTCAGATACGCCAGCAGTTCTCGGCCCACCGCGACGACCTCAGGATTAGTCATACCGAAGACGCCGAGCAACGCTTCGGGGATGAGAAGAAATGAAGCGCCAACGATGACTGCCAGGGTCAGGCCGATACGCGCCGCGCGATGCACTGCCTCGCGGCTGCGCTCTGGGTGTCCGGCGCCAAGGTTCTGTCCGGCCACCGCCGCCGCTGCCCCCATCAATCCGATTGACGTCCATGTAATCAGCGAGAACAGCTCGGAATAGCCGATGGCGTACGCGGCCTGCGCCTCGGCGCTGCTGGCCGTGGAGCCCACGAAGCGGAGGATAAAGACGCCCGCCACATTCATCGCGATGCCCTGCAGTCCGGCGGGAAGACCAAACCGGAACAAGGCACGGATCGTTTCCCAGTGGGGAGCCCACGACACGTGCTGGAAGCTGAGCACCCACGCGCCACGGAAGAGTTGTCGTACAGAATAGAGGGCGATCAATCCGCCGGAAAGCACCGTACCAATCGCGGCGCCAGCGGTGCCGTAGGACGGAATCGGACCGAGACCACGAATGAAGATGATGTTGAACACCACATTCATCACCGTCATGGCGATGCCCAACTTGAGTGGTGTCTTCGCGTCGCCGGCAGAGCGTAGCCCGCCGCTGAGCATGAAGAACATCATCATGCCAAGATTGAACAAAAACATGATGCGCAAGTACGGCAACGCTTCCGCCTGAACGGCTGGCGCGGCGTTGATCATTCCAAGCAGCGTGGGCGCCGCGAAGTAGCCCACCGGGGCGAGCACGCCGACCGACAACGCCACCGCCAGCAGAAACGCCTGCGACGCCGCCCGATTCACCGCCTGCTCGTTGCCGGCACCGGTGTAGCGGGCAACGAGCACGCCCATCCCGGTAAAGAGCGAGCCGATGAACACCACCACCACCAGAAAAATCTGGAACGCCACACCGATCGCGGCATTCCCCGCAAACCCCACCAGGTGTCCGACCATCGCGTGATCGATGATCCCCTGCAAACCACCGATCACGTTCTGCAGGACGGTGGGCCATGCGAGTTTCCACACCGCGTGACGGATCGGCCCTTCAACGATCGAACGGTCGAACGTACGCGGGGCCTTGCTCACGCGGCGGCGACTGCCTCACTACGACGCACAAGGGTCAGAATGGAGTACACCGCGACCGCCTCGTGGTGTTGGTTGCGGACCTCGACATCCCACTCGACTACGCCCTGTGGGATACCGTCGGCAACGGTGTCCTTGGCCGTCTTTTGCTTGACGGTGAGCTGCACATGGATGGTGTCTTGCGGGTAGACCGGCTTGGTGAAGCGCAGCTTCTCCATCCCGTAGTTGGCAAGCACTGGACCAAGGGTGGGATCCACGAACAGACCAGCCGCCGCCGAGACAATGAAGTACCCGTGCGCGACCCGCCCTTCAAAGATGCCGTTGCTGCGGGCTTCCTCATCGTTCATGTGCGCGTAGAACTTGTCGCCGCTGAGATTCGCGAAGTTGACAATATCGTCGAGCGTGATGGTGCGCGTGCCGGTGATGAGCGTATCACCCACGTGTAGCTCATCAAACGATTTGCGGAATGGGTGGACCGCCGTGTCGGTCGTGGTTGCCGCGCCGGCACTCCACTCGCGCGTGATGGCGGTGAGCATGGACGGGCTGCCCTGAATGGCGGTGCGTTGCATGTAGTGCAACACGCCGCGCGCGCCACCCATCTCTTCGCCGCCGCCGGCGCGTCCGGGGCCGCCGTGCACAAGATTGGGTAACGGCGAGCCGTGTCCTGTGCTTTCCTTGGCGCTGCTGCGGTCGAGGACCAGCAAACGACCATGATAGGCGGCGGTGCCGAGGATCACGGCGCGTGCCACGGCGGGATCGGCGGTAATGAGCGACCCGCACAACGAGCCCTTACCCAGTTTGGCCAACTCGACCGCCTCGTCGAGCGTGCGGTAGGGCATCACGGTGTTCACGGGTCCGAACGCCTCGATGTCGTGAGGCTCACGGCGACGGAATGGATCGTCGCAGACCATGAGCATTGGTCCGAAAAACGAGCCCTTTTCGCGATCGGCGCCCACCACCTGGAAATCGCCGCCACCAAACACCAACTCGGACGATTCGCGGATGCGTTCGGCATTGACCCCCACATCGCGCACCTGGCCACGGCTGGCCAAGGGTCCCATGCGCACTCCCTCAATACTGGGATCGCCGATCACGGTTTTTTCGAGTCGTGCGCGGAGGGCCTTCACGACATCCTCTTCCAGACCAGCGGGCACGATCGTGCGGCGAATCGCGGTGCACTTCTGCCCCGCTTTCGTGGTCATCTCGCGCACGACCTCCTTGATGAACAATTCGAACTCTTCGGTGCCCGGGACCGCATCGGGGCCGAGGATGGAGCAATTGAGCGAGTCCGCTTCCATGTTGAAGCGCACCGAATGCTCCATCATGGCCTTGCCATCCTTGAGCATCTGGCCGGTAGCGGCGGAGCCGGTGAATGCCACGGCGTCCTGCTCCGTCACATGGTCGAGCAGATCGCCGGCACTGCCGCAGATGAGTTGAATCGCACCGGGCGGCAGGATATTCGCGTCGATGATTGAGCGGAACACCGCTTCGGTGAGGAAACTGGTGACGGTGGCTGGCTTGACGATGCACGGCATACCAGCCAGCAGCGCCGGCGCCATTTTTTCGAGCATGCCCCACGTGGGGAAGTTGAAGGCGTTGATGTGCATGGCCACACCCTCGAGCGGCACGCAAATATGACGCCCCACGAAGGTTCCCCCCTTGGACAGCGTCTCCGCCGGACCTTCCACGTGGAAGGTTTCGTTGGGAAACTCGCGCCGCCCGCGACTGGAGTACGCAAAGAACGTCCCGATACCGCCATCGATATCCACCCACGAGTCGGACTTGGTGGCGCCCGTCATGCTCGACAGCCCGTAGAAGGACTCCTTGCGCTCCATGAGATGCTTGGCGATGGCCTTGAGCATCGCGGCGCGCTGGTGAAAGGTCAGTGCGCGCATGGCGGGTCCGCCCACGGTGCGGGCGTACTCTGTCATGCCCTTGAAATCCAGACCACCGCTGGAGGCCTCACCGATCTTTTCGCCGGTGACCGCGTGTACCAGATCGGCTTTCTTGCCCGTGCCATCGATCCACTGACCCATGGCATAGTTCTGCAACATCAGCATCAGGATATCCTCGAAAAGTCAACAGAAAATCGCGGCATGGGTCAGGATGACGCGTCGGCCTTTGCCGACTTCGTCTCCTGCCAGTTCTTGAGCATGGCCGACTGCGTCGGCCTGTCGGCCGGTATCTCACGCAAGGGTTCCACCGCGTGCCAACTTGCGCGCATCGCAGCGGGCAGTTGCTGGTAGAGCGCCGTGCCCGATGATTTCCAGTCGAGCATGTCGTCCGTCACATCCTTCACGATCCGGGCCGGGTTCCCCACCACCACCGATCGTGGCGGGATTTCCATTCCAGTGGGTACGAAGCAGAGCGCTCCCACCACGCAGCCTGCCCCGACTATGGCGTTATCCATGATCACGGCGTTCATCCCGATCAGTGCATTGGCGCCGATCTGCGCGCCGTGGATGATCGCCCCATGGCCGATGTGCGCCGAAGGCTCGAGGCGCACTACAATGCCGGGGAACATGTGAATGGTGCAGTTCTCCTGCACGTTGCACCCGTCTTCGAGCACAATGCCGCCCCAATCGCCGCGAATCGCGGCGCCGGGCCCCACGTACACGTCCCGACCAATGATCACGTTGCCCGTCACGGCGGCCTGCGGGTGCACAAACGCCGATTCGTGCACCACCGGAATGAATCCATCAAACGCATAAATCATAGGCGGCGCCTCACGCCCGCTCGAGGATGAGCGCGTAGCCCTGCCCCACGCCGATGCACATGGTGCACAGCGCATACCGACCACCGGTGGCCTGCAACGTACGGGCCGCCGTCAGGGCGATGCGCGCGCCGCTCATGCCTAACGGATGCCCGAGTGCGATCGCCCCGCCGTGCCGATTCACCCGCGCATCGTCGTCGGCGAGTTCCAGTTCACGCAGGCACGCCAGCGACTGCGCAGCGAACGCCTCGTTCAACTCAATCACGTCCATCTGACCGAGCGTCAGTCCGGCGTGCTGCAACACCCGGTGCACCGCCGGTACCGGGCCGATGCCCATGATGCGCGGCTCGACACCGGCCGCCGCGCTGGCCACCACGCGGGCCATTGGTGTCAACCCAAGCCGTGCCACCATCGCGCCCGATGCCACCAGCAGCGCTGCCGCGCCATCATTGAGCCCCGACGCATTCCCCGCCGTCACGGAGCCTTGGCCATCGGTGCGGAATGCGGGTTTGAGCTTCCCGAGTGTTTCGAGCGACGTGTCGGGGCGCAGGAATTCGTCAGCGATCATCCGCAGTGGCTCGCCGCGTCGCTGCGGGATCTCCACCGGTACAATCTCCCCGGCGAACCACCCGGCCGCCTGCGCCGCCGCCGCCTTCTGCTGCGAGCGCACCGCAAACGCGTCCTGATCGGCACGCGAAACGCCGAACTGGGTGGCCACGTGCTCCGCCGTTTCGCCCATGGAGTCCGTGCCGTACAACGCCTTCATGCGCGGATTCACAAAACGCCAGCCCAGACTCGTATCGAACAGCTGCATGTCACGGCCGAACGGCGTGGCAGTTTTCGACAGCACGTACGGCGCACGCGTCATGCTCTCGACACCCCCCGCGATGAACAGGCCCCCATCACCAGCACGGATAGCGCGCGCGGCGTTCGCCACCGCGCTGAGCCCCGAGGCACAGAGTCGATTCACCGTTTCGCCTGGCACCGTGACAGGCAGCCCGGCAAGCAGCGCCGCCATGCGCGCCACGTTCCGGTTGTCGTCACCGGCCTGATTGGCGCAGCCAAAAATCACGTCGTCGATCAGCGCGGCATCGAAGCCGGGCGTCTGCTGCGTTACGCGCGCCATGAGCTGTGAGATCACGTGCGCCGCCAGATCATCAGCGCGCACCGCGCTCAGCGCCCCACCCAGATTCCCGATCGGCGTGCGGATGCCATCGATCACGAAGGCCTCCGATGCGACGCCGCCTGTCGCTGCACTCATCACAAACTCTCGTTCAAAGAATCGATAGTTTCGGCGCTCGCCATGGTCATGCGAGCCGCCGTGGATCCTGCAGCGATACCCCGTCGCGGACGGCACGTCGTAGCCGCACACTTGGCCGGTATCGGTCGTCGCCGGTGTCCGCCTGCAACGCCTCAAGACGTGACAGCACCGTGCCAGCGCCGATGGTGTCGCCCCACGCCAACAACCCCTGCGGATAGTTCACGCCGGTCATCATCGCGGTCTCCACGTCCGCCACACTCGCCACCTGCACATGCACCGCCTCGACCGCTTCGTTCACCAGCATGGCGAGCACGCGATCCACGATCTGCTGGCCGAGCACCGCGTCCATCTGTGGCTCGGGCTTCACCGCGCCATCGCGATAGTCGTAGAACCCACGCTGCGTCTTGCGCCCGAGCCATCCGGCTTCCACCAGACGCTGCTGCGCGAGACTGGGTCGGTACCGCGGATCGAAATACATCGCCTCGAACACTGACCGCGTGACCGCGTAGTTGATGTCGAGCCCGATGAAATCCATGAGCTCGAACGGCCCCATGCGAAAGCCGCCGAGGGTGCGCATGGCCCAATCGATCGTGGCTGCATCGGCGACGCCTTCTTCGCGCAGTCGCAGCGCTTCGCCGTAGAACGGCCGCGCCACGCGATTCACGATGAAGCCCGGCGTATCCGCCGCCACCACGGTCGTCTTACCCCACGCGCGCGCCAACGCGCGCGCCTGCGCGCTGACTTCGGGCGCAGTGAGGATGCACGGAATGATCTCCACCAGCGGCATCACCGGCGCCGGATTGAAGAAGTGCACACCCACCACGCGCTCGCGTACGGTGCAGGCACCCGCCAACGCCGCGATCGCCAACGACGACGTGTTCGAGGCGAGGATCGTCGACGGCGTCACCACCGCCTCAAGGGCTCGGAAGAGCGCTTGTTTCGGCACCAACTGCTCTACGATCGCCTCGATCACCATGGCGCACGGCTCAAACGCCACGAGATGCGCCTCGCTCACGCCGTCCACGTAGGTCATACGAGCGAGTACGGCGTCGGCAGCGGCACGCGACAGCCGCGACTTCTCGACCTCACGATCCATCGCCTTCACATGCCCGCTACGGGCCCGCGCCATCGAGGCCGACTGCGCATCGGCCAGTATCACCGCATGCCC
>JBBQUH010000058.1:0-20684 GCA_038212625.1 Gemmatimonadales bacterium
GCGCCCACCTCCGGGCATGCTCGTGCCGATACCACGGCCGTCTCTCGGGAAATCAGCGACGGCACACCGAACACCGCCGTACCTGCTGTGATCTCCAACCGCTTGACGTTCAATGACCATCTTTCATCGAACGACGTTATCGAGCCGTAAACGCTCGGTGCCGCACCACGTGCGGACGGGGATCGTCGTCGCCGTGCTGCTGGTGGCGGCAGCGGGGTGCCGTCGCGGTGCGCTGAACGTGGCGTCCCCCTCGATACGTGCGGCGTATCCCCCGCAGTTGGCCAACGCAGACGTTAGCTCGCTCTCGGCCTCCGCGCTTGGCGCCATCCTCGTCTGCGCCGATTCGCTTGGTCGCACCGACGGGCTTGTCGTGCAGAATCGCTGCGCGCCCTGTGTGCCGCTCGCCTTGATGGGGAACGCCACTCTGGCCGTAGCGCATGCGCGCGATCTGTGGGATCGCCGGGCGCGCGCGGCCTACACTTCGTCGGAATTGGGCCCATCGTGCATCAATATCGCGTGGAAATTCGCCACGCAGCTACGCCCTCACGATACCGCGCTACGCGTGGAGTACACGCTGTTCAAGCTGAAGTCTGCGGAGTCGGCCGTCCGCGATAGTGCACTGTCTCGGCATGACCGGCTGCTCGACTCGTTGACCACGGCGGGCCAGCTCGATCTGGTACAGCGATTGCGCGTTCAATTTGCCGTCGAGATCTGGCGTCGCGCACAGCTCCTGCTGGAGCGGCCGCTGGCCGTGGCACGTGATCGCGTGGAAGTCGCGGTACGCACTCTGACTCCCCCGCCGAACGGCTGGCGCGCCCTCCCTGCACCGCCGCCAATCTCCGACACGATCGGTGTATCCGAAGCCCAGTGGGCCGCGCGGTTGCACGACCAGATCGCGAAGTCCGCGTCCACCCCGGTGCTACGGAGCCATTGGCATCGGCTCACACTCGCGCCGTGGGTCGCACTCGGCTTTTGGCAACAGCTGGACTCCATCGCCACCGCGCTGCTCGAACGCGCGCCCGGAGATTCCGCCGTACTCCCCGCACGCGCCTTGGCGCGCTACAAACAGATGCGCAACGCGGTGTGGGAATCCCCGGTTATCATGGCGCAATTCGACAGCGCACTACGCGCGATGCCGCGCGCCGATTCGCTGCGCTACGATACATTCGACGGCGTGCTCACCGCCTCAGACGATGAATGGCGCTACGGGTTTCTGCCCACCGACCGCAAGCAACTCGATCTTCGCGGATGGGCCGTGCTCGATCCGCTCTGGAGCACACCGGTCAACGAAGTATTGCTCGAACGCCGCGCTCGCGTGGCCGAGGCCGACTATCGGTATGCCGATCAGACCGCTCCCGGCGAAGCCGGGAGCGAGACGGCGGCGGGACAACTGCTCATCCGGCTTGGCCCACCCGATGCACGCTGGCGCGCCACCGATCTGAGTGACGGGCGACTGATTCTGACGCGCGGCTGGCCGCTGCTTCAGCAGTCACTGTTCGTAGAAGCCAGTCGTTCGAACTGGATGATCTTTTCGCATCAGCGCTTCAGCGCCCAGGCGCTCGCGCGCATGCCGTTGGTCCGCCGCCCTGCACTGACTCCGCAAGCGCAACGTGGGAGGCGGGGAGTGCCGTCAGTTCCCGCCGAGTGCACAGACCTCGTGACAACGCCAACGGTCCTCAGATGTGGGCTCGCGCGCTCCTCGCAATGGGACGGCGTACCGTTTTATCGCTCGATCGACACTATCGACGTGACCGCCGCCCGCTTCCGTATCGGACGGGACTCGGTGCACATGTATTTGGGGGCGGCCGTCCCGGTTCGCTCGTTCAAGACCGCAACGCAACGCGGTGCGACGAGGGCCGACCGCCTTATCCTCTCCGCATGGCTCGCCGATCCGGTCGGACGAGTACTCTACAGCGCCGATGATCCGCGCCCGTTGCCGACCGGATCCGAGAGCCACCTGACCGCGCAGTGGACGCCTCGGCTGGCCGCAGGCAGTGTCATGCATCGGGTCGAAGCCCTCGAGCCAACCCGTCCATCGGCAGCGCGCGGCGCCGCCGCGCTCACCAGCGACGCACAGGTCGTATTTCCCCTGCGCGGCTTCGGCATGAGTGACGTGCTCGTGGCCGCAAGTACCACGAACACCCGCCAGCAATTCGCGCGCTGGACGGATATCCGCTTCGTCCCCAACGGCGCTGCGATCAGGCCGCGCGACATGTTTTCCTTGACGTGGGAAGTGTACGACCTCGAGCCCGCGCCGGATGGCCGAGTGCGGTGGAGCGTGGAGATCCGTCGCGAACGTGGTGACCCCGTCACACGCGGTGGCATACGCGGTGTCTTGGCCAACAGCCAACGCGCCGGCGCGCGAGTGATCGCCGACGAAGCCCAAGCCCCAGCCGTCGCGTACACACGCGATGCCCCCGCTGCGGCGGTCGTCGTAGACCACCTCAGCACGTTCAACCTCGGCGACGCACCGCCGGGACGCCACGTGATTGAAGTGACCATCCGTGACTTGGTAAGCGGGAAGACAGTGGCGCGGGGGGTTGTGATTAGGCTAAGAGCTAAGAGCTAAGAGCTAAGAGCTAAGAGCTAAGAGCTAAGAGCTAAGAGCTAAGAGCTAAGAGCTGTGAGACGACTTACTCACCTCGACGTGTAGCCGTAAGCTTTGTGCGGGTAGCTCTGAGCTCTGAGCTCTTAGCTCTTAGCTTTAACGCCCTGCGACGCTGGATTGCGTGCGTTTCGCTGCTGACCGGTGCGCTGCTGATGGCCACGATCGGCTGTCGACGCGGCACCGTGAAGCGCGTCATCCCTGGCGTGAGTTCAGGGGCTTTTTCCGAACTCACGGAATCCACACTCGCCTCGATTCTGGTCTGCGCCGATTCGCTCGGGCGCACTGATCGCAACATCGACGAGAATCGCTGCGCGCCCTGCGTACCGATCGCGGTGATGACCGACGCGATCCGCTCTGTCTCCCATGCACGCGATCTGTGGGATCGCCGGGCGCGGGCGCCGTACGACTCGCTCACCCTCGGCGCGTCGTGTATCGACCTGTCATGGAAATATGCTCGGCGGCTGCGGCCGCTCGACAACGCAGTGCGCGTGGAGTACACACTTTTCAAGCTGTCGTCCGCGCATGCGCAGGTGCGCGACAGTGCGCTCACCGCGTTCGACGGGTTGCTCGATTCATTACGCACTGCGGGTCAGTCTGATGCGGTGTACGCACTCCGTGGACAGTTTGCCACCGACATCTGGCGACGCGCTCAACGACTGCTCGAGCGGCCACTGGCGGTAGCCCGGCATCCGTTTGAGGAAGCCATACGCAGAAACAGCGCGCCCCCCGACGGCTGGCGCGCGCTCGCTGAACTGCCGTCGCTCTCTGACACGCCCGGCGCATCGGAAGCGCAATGGGCTGCGCGGCTGCTCGATCAAACCGCACAGGCTGCACCCACGCCAGCGGCACGCAGTCGGTGGCATCGGCTCGCGCTCGCACCGTGGGTGACACTCGCTGATTGGCGGCGAGTGGACTCCGCGGCAACGGCATTGCTCGCGCGCGCGCCGGGAGACTCCGCAGTGCTGCCAGCCCGCGCGCTCGCGCGGTATCGGCAGCGGCACGATGCGGTGCGGGACTCTCCGGCCCGGATGGCGCAATTCGACAGCGCCCTGCGGGCGATGCCGCGCACTGATTCGCTGCGATACGATACCTTCGACGGGGTACTCACCGCGGCCGATGATTCGTGGCGTTACGGGTTTCTCCCCACGGACCGCATGATGATCGACACCCGCGGCTGGTCCGTCATCGATCCGCTCTGGAGCACACCGGTCAATGAACTGCGACTCGAACGGCGAGCGCGCGTAGCCGAGGCTGATTATCGGTACGCCGATGAGAGCAGCTTCGGAGAAGCCGGCAGTGAGACGGGTGCCGGACAACTGCTGCTCCGGCTCGGAGCGCCCGATGCGCGCTGGGCCGACGCGGAGTTGAGTGACGGGCGATTGATCCTCACGCGCGGCTGGCCGCGGCTCAAGCAGTCACTCTTCCTGGAAGGAAGCGACGCGTCCTGGATGATGTTCTCGCATCCCCGGTTCAGTGCGCAGTTCCTTGCCCGCATGCCGTTGTCTGTAAGCGGGCCCACGCCACCTCGTGCCCGACGCAACGAAAGGCCGGATACGCCCGAACTTCCCACGGAGTGCACCGAGCTCTCGATAGTCCCTACCGTGCTTGCGTGTGCTCTCGCGCGCTCATCGCAGTGGGACGGCGTGCCGTTCTACGGCACCACCGAGACCGTCGACGTGACCGCCGCCCGTTTTCGCAGCGGACGGGACTCCGTGCACCTGTACCTTGGCGCCGCCGTCCCCACCCGAGCCTTCAAGACCGCAGATCGCCTTGATGCCACCGCAAAGGATCGCGTCATTCTGTCCGCATGGCTCGCCGATCCACTCGGTACGGTGCTCTTTCATGTGGACGACCCGCGCCCACTCCCCACCTCGTCATCGGGCTACCTCACGGCGCAGTGGACGCCCCGCATCACCATCGGCAGTGTCATGCATCGCGTCGAAGCCCTTGAGCCTTCGCGGCCCACTGGTGCCCGTGGTGCGGCCCTGCTCACCAGTGATGCGCAGGTGGTATTCCCGCTGCGCGGGTTCGGCATGAGCGATGTCTTGATGGCCGCGAGTACCATCAGCACCAGACAGTCGCACAAGCGGTGGACCGATATCAGCCTGACGCCCAACGGCGGTGCCGTCGAACCGCGCGGCACGTTCTCCCTGACGTGGGAAGTGTACGACCTCCAGCCGGCGCCCGATGGTCGGGTGCGGTGGAGCGTGGAGATCCGCCGCGAGAGTGGTGATGCCGTGACGCGCGGCGACATGCGCGGAGTGCTGGCCAACAGCCGATCAGCCGGCATACGGGTGATTGCCGACGAAGCCGATGCGCCAGCCGTGGCCTACACCCGCGATGCCCCCGCCTCCGCAGTCGTGGTGGATCACCTCAGCACCTTCAACCTCGGCGACGCACAGCCCGGACGGCACGTGGTGCAGGTTCGAATCCGCGACCTCGTGAGCGGCAAGACGGTGGCGCGGGGGGTGGCGGTTAAGCTAAGAGCTAAGAGCTAAGAGCTAAGAGCTAAGAGCTAAGAGCTAAGAGCTAAGAGCTAAGAGCTAAGAGCTAAGAGCTAAGAGCTAAGAGCTAAGAGCTAAGAGCTAGGAGCTTTGGCGATGGTCTTTGCGGACTTTGGATCGTAGGGCGAAGAGCATTGCCCGAATCTCTCTGAGCTCGCTGAGCATGCCGGTGGCGGTGTCGTCGAGCAGATCAAGGTCACTCGCTAGCAGCACGTGGACCCATGCTTCGTCTGTTGATCCCATCGCGATCGACAGATACCGCGCAAACTGCGGTGGACTCTGGTTCGAGCCCTCTGCGATGTTCGCTCCGATCGAGTGAACCGCCGCGGCGAGTTGTTCACTGAGCCCGCCTGGCCACGGCACTCGACTCGCGCGTAACACGCGATGAATCGCCACCGTCAGTGAATGCGAGCGCTGCCACACGACGAGTTTCCGGTAGTCGCCCATAGAAACATCATAGCCCACCCCTCGACAG
Organism: Gemmatimonadales bacterium; assembly: GCA_038212625.1. GTDB lineage: Bacteria > Gemmatimonadota > Gemmatimonadetes > Gemmatimonadales > Gemmatimonadaceae > Gemmatimonas. Next base: position 5,588 of record JBBQUH010000058.1, read on the forward strand.
ATGAACCGATCCGAACAACGCCAGCCGTGTCTCCCGAACGCCCACTCGACCATAAGCCAAAAGCCGAGGCAGAGAGAAAATCTCCCCACCCCGGCCCTTAGCTCTTAGCTCTTAGCTCTTAGCTCTTAGCTCTTAGCTCTTAGCTCTTAGCTCTTAGCTCTTAGCTCTTAGCTCTTAGCTCTTAGCTCTTAGCTCTCACCAAACGCCGTAGGCTCACTAAACACCGGCATCAGCGCCTCGAAGTTCGGCTCCAGCGCGGCCGGGATCGGCTCCGGTTCCGGCAGGGCATCCGACTCCACATCGACTTCCTGATACCGGTACATACCCGTACCGGCCGGGATGAGGTGACCGATGATGATGTTCTCCTTGAGCCCCAGCAGATCGTCGCGTGAGCCACGAATGGCCGCATCGGTAAGGACGCGCGTCGTCTCCTGGAAGGAGGCCGCCGACACAAACGATTGCGTGGTGAGCGAGGCCTTGGTGATACCGAGGAGCAGCGGTTCGGCCGTGGCCGGACGAATCTTCTGCTTCTTGGCCGTTTCGTTCACTTCGCGGAACTGCGCGCGATCCACGTGTTCCCCTTCCAGAAGCTCCGTGTCGCCGGAGTCGGCGATCCGCACCTTCTGCAGCATCTGCTTGACGATCACGCCGATGTGCTTGTCGCTGATCTTCACGCCCTGCAGGCGATATACCTCCTGCACTTCGTTGAGCAAATACTCCTGCACCGCGCGCGGGCCCTTGATGCGAAGAATGTCATGCGGGTTGACCGGGCCTTCCGAAATACGGTCACCGGCCCGCACTCGATCCCCTTCGTGCACGCGCAAGTGCTTGCCGGACGGGACTTCGTAGACCTGTTCGGGCTGCGACTCGTCGACAATCCACTGCACGCCTTCCACCTGCGCAGGGCGCACGAACACTTCGCGCTTGCCACGCTTGATTTCGCCGAAGCGTACGAACCCATCGATTTCGGAGATCGTCGCCGGATCCTTCGGACGACGCGCTTCGAAGAGCTCGGCCACGCGGGGCAGACCGCCCGTAATGTCGCGCGTCTTGTAGGCTTCGCGGCTCACCTTGGCGATCGTGAGACCAGCCGTGATTTCCTCGCCATCTTCGATCGTGATCACGGCACCAACCGGCAGGATGAAGTCGCGTACGCGCTTCTCCTTGCCCGCCGTGTTCTGCCAGATCTCGATGTGCGGATGAAGCTTCTTTTCGCGATCCTCGATCACCACGCGCTGACGCAGACCGGTCAGTTCGTCGAGCTCTTCAGACAACGACTCGTCTTCCACGAGGTCCACGAAGCGAATCGTGCCCTCGATGTCGGCGATAATCGGGTTGGTGTACGGGTCCCACGAGAAGAGACGCGCGCCGCGCATGTCTTCGTCGCGCACCAGCTTCCCGCCGTCTTCCACCAGCATCGTCGCACCGAGCGGCACCTGCACCCGGGCGAGTACATGCCCGTCCTTCGCCGACTTGATGTTGACGTCGCCTTCGTACGACGTCACGATCCGCTCGCCTTCCTTGTTGATCACGTGCACGAGACGATCGCCATACTCGACGATATCCCCTTCGTACTTCACACGCTTGATTGTCTGTTCGGCGATACGCGACGCGGTACCTCCCACGTGGAACGTACGGAGCGTGAGCTGCGTACCCGGCTCGCCAATTGACTGCGCGGCGATGATACCAACCGCCTCGCCCAGATCCACCATCTGCATGGTGGCCAGGTTGCGGCCGTAGCACATGCGGCAGAGGCCGCGCTTCGCTTCGCACGTGAGCACGGAACGGATCTTCACCGTTTCGATACCCGCATCTTCGATCTGCTGCGCCACCTCTTCCGAGATGAGCGAACCGGCTTCCACCAACATCTGGGGCCGTCCCGCCTCGTCACGCTCCATGGGGTCGAACACATCCTCGGCCGCCACGTTGCCCACGAGACGCTCTGCAAGCGGCTCGATCACATCTTCGCCTTCCTTCAACGCAGCCGTGTCGAGGCCGAGGATCGTGCCGCAATCCTCTTCCTGAATCGTCATGTCCTGCGCCACGTCAACCAGACGACGCGTGAGATACCCCGCGTCGGCCGTCTTGAGTGCCGTGTCAGCCAGACCCTTTCGGGCACCGTGCGTGGACGAGAAGTACTCGAGCACCGACAAGCCTTCACGGAAGTTCGACTTGATCGGGTTTTCGATGATTTCACCGATACCACCGGTGAGCTTCTTCTGCGGCTTGGCCATGAGGCCGCGCATGCCCGCAAGCTGACGGATCTGGTCGCGCGAACCACGCGAGCCGGAATCGAACATCATGAACACGGGGTTGAAGCCACCCTGTGACTCACGCATGGTCTTGACCATGGCGTCGGCCACATCGGTGTTGGCGTGGGTCCACGTGTCGATGACCTTATTGTAGCGCTCACCGTTCGTGATGTTACCCGTTGCGTAGGCGCGCTGGAAACGCTCAACGCGCTCACTCGCTTCCTGCAGCAACACCGCCTTTTCCTTCGGGATGTGCAGGTCTTCGATACCGATCGACACGCCACCGCGCGTCGCGTTGCGGAATCCGAATTCCTTGAGGCGATCGAGCAGCTGTACCGTCTCCGCGAGTCCCGCATTGCGGTAGCTCTGGAAGACGAGTTCGCCAAGCGCCTTCTTCTTCATGTCCTTGTTGAGGAACGGCAGCCCCTTCGGCACGATGTCGTTGAACAGCACACGACCCGTGGTGGTGGTCAACCACTCCACCCCGGCATCCGTCTTGTTCAGCCACCGGATAGCTGTCTGGTAGCCCGCGCGCCCGTTGGCAATCGCGAGATCCACTTCGGCGAAATCCGTGAACGTGGGCAGCTTGCGCGCCAACGCTTCGTCCTTCTGGTACGCTTCGAAACCCGCCGGTGCCTTCGTGGCCACGTAGCAGCCGAGCACGATGTCCTGGCTGGGCTCCGCCACCGGGCGTCCGTCGGACGGCTTCAGGATGTTGTTCGACGACAGCATCAGCACGCGCGCTTCGATCTGCGCTTCAAATGACAGCGGCACGTGCACGGCCATCTGGTCACCGTCGAAGTCGGCGTTGAACGCCGCACACACGAGCGGATGAATACGAATGGCCTTGCCTTCGACCAGCACCGGCTCGAATGCCTGGATGCCCAGACGGTGGAGCGTGGGAGCACGGTTGAGCAGCACCGGGTGGTCCTTGATGATGCCTTCCAGCACCTCGTAGACCATTGCGTTCTCGCGCTCCACGATCTTCTTGGCGCGCTTCACCGTTTCCGCTTCACCGCTCTCCACGAGCTTGTGAATGATGAACGGCTTGAACAGTTCAAGCGCCATCATCTTGGGCAGGCCGCACTGGTGCAGCTTGAGCTCCGGACCCACCACGATGACCGAACGGCCCGAGTAGTCCACGCGCTTGCCGAGCAAGTTCTGACGGAACCGCCCCTGCTTGCCCTTGAGCATATCGGACAGCGACTTGAGCGGGCGCTTGCCGCGGCCACGAATGGCCTTGGACCGGCGTCCGTTGTCGAACAGCGCGTCGACCGCTTCCTGCAGCATTCGCTTCTCGTTGCGCAAGATCACTTCCGGCGCGCGGTGCGAGATGAGCTTCTGCAGACGATTGTTGCGATTGATCACGCGGCGATACAGATCGTTCAGATCCGACGTCGCGAACCGACCACCATCGAGCGGCACGAGCGGACGCAGATCGGGCGGGATCACCGGAATGACATCCAGGATCATCCACTCCGGACGATTGCGGATTTCGCCGCCCTCGCCGCTGGTGCGGAACGCGTCCACAATCTTGAGCCGCTTGAGCATCTGCTTCTTGCGATGCTGCGACGTCTCACCAACCACCGACGCGCGCAACTCTTCTGCCGTCTTGTCGATATCGAGCTTCTTGAGCAGCTCACGCACGGCCGGCGCACCGATATCGCACTGGAACGCCCCATCGCCTTCGGCCTTCGCCTTCTGGCGCAGCGTCAGGTATTCGTCTTCGTCGAGCAACTGGCGCTCACGCACCTCCTGGTTGCCCGGCTCGATGACGATGTAGTTCGAATAATAGATGACCTTCTCGAGATCACGCAGCGTGACATCGAGGAGGTTACCCATAGGGCTCGGCAGGGTCTTGAAGAACCAAATGTGCGCAACCGGCACCGCCAGTTCGATATGCCCCATGCGCTCGCGCCGGACCTTGCTGAGCGTGACTTCCACGCCGCACCGGTCACAAATCACGCCGCGATAGCGGATCCGCTTGTACTTGCCGCAATGGCATTCCCAGTCCTTGACCGGACCGAAAATGCGCTCACAGAACAACCCGTCCTTTTCCGGCTTGAACGACCGGTAGTTGATGGTTTCGGGCTTCGTGACTTCACCCCACGACCACCAGGTGCGCAAGCCGGCCATCTCCAGCCGTTCGCGCTCCTTCGGATCCTTGGGGCCGCGAATCTCCTCCGGAGAGGCGATACGCACCGACATATAGTCGAACGCCGACGCGCGGGCTTCGCGCGAGCTGCGGAAATCGATCATGGTTATTCCTCTCCGCCGTTACCGCTGTTGCCGGCGTCGACCAGCTCGACACCGGACCCACCGGTTGCACCAAGCGTGACCTTGATACCCAGTGCCTGCAGTTCCTTCACGAGCACGTTGAAGGACTCCGGAATACCCGGCTCCGGCAGATTCTGGCCCTTCACGATCGCCTCGTAAACGCGGCTGCGGCCATTCACGTCGTCCGACTTGACCGTGAGAATTTCCTGCAGCGTGTGCGCCGCGCCATACGCTTCGAGCGCCCACACTTCCATTTCGCCGAAACGCTGACCGCCGAACTGCGCCTTACCGGCGAGCGGCTGCTGCGTGACCAGCGAGTACGGTCCGATGGACCGCGCATGGATCTTGTCGTCGACCAAGTGCGAGAGCTTGAGCATGTACACTTCGCCCACCGTGACCGGGGCCGCAAACGTTTCGCCCGTCCGTCCGTCGCGCAGATGCACTTTGCCAGCTGGCGTGAGACCCGCCAGGCGCATGAGTTCCATGCCTGCCGCGTCCACATCGCCGTCCTTTCCGGTCAACAGACCGGCGAGGCCGGGCTGACCCATCCGCTGCAACGTCTCGGCTGCACTGAGGGCCGCCTGCGCCTCCAGTGTGGCGATCGCACTTTCGCGGTCACCCGGGAGCTCGTGCTCTTCGGCCCGATGCATCTCAAGCGATACACGCACCTCGTCGAGCTGACGCTCGGCGAGGGTCTGCGCCGACTTCGTAAGGAAGCCACGCACACGCGCTGACAACGCCTTCGTCTCCGCCGACATGGTCTTGGCCGCGAGGTCGTTCAGCGTCGCATCGTTGAGCAACTCCACCTTATCCGGCAGACGACGATCCGGCTTGATGTCGGCCAGCAGGTAGCGCACGTCCTGCGGCGAAGCGTCGTGAGACGCGTCGCCGAGGGCGAGCGTCTCACGCGCCCAGCGTAGTCCGGCCAGCTTCATCAGCATGCCGATTTCGCGCTCGTTGGCTCCCTCGAACACCGGCGTCTTGGCGTAGAAGTTGAGCAGCTTCGCGGCCCACCCAAGGTGGGTTTCGAGAATCTGCCCCACGTTCATGCGTGACGGCACGCCCAGCGGGTTGAGCACGATGTCCACCGGACGACCGTCCGGCATGAATGGCATGTCTTCCTCGGGCACGATACGCGCCACGATACCCTTGTTGCCGTGACGGCCGGCCATCTTGTCGCCCACCGAAATCTTGCGCTTCTCGGCGAGATACACCTTGACCAGCTGGATCACGCCCGGCGGGAGCTCGTCGGGCTGCAGAATGCGATCGATCCGCTCTTCCGCCCGCTCTTCGATCCGCGCCTTCTCTTCGTTGGCGGCATCAATGAGCTCACGGACGCGATCGTTCGCCTTCTTGCTTTCCACACGGAACGTCTTCAGATCGAGCGTCGCGAAGCGCAGACCGTCCAGCAGCTCCTTGTTGAGCACGGTACCGGCCGCAATGGCCTCCTCCACCGTACCCGACTTGAGCGCCAACGATACCGACTCCCCTTCGAGCAGCACCGCCATCTCGGCGTCGCGCACTTCGTTCACGCGGATCTTCTCTTCACCCTCGAGGCGCCGCACATCACCGATGCGCTCACCCCGATCTTTCTCGACCACTTGGTCTTCGACGCGCGAGAAGATCTTCACATCGATGACGACGCCTTCCATACCCGGCGACACCTTCAACGACGAATCCTTCACGTCCTTCGCCTTTTCGCCGAAGATCGCCGTAAGGAGCTTCTCTTCCGGCGAGAGCTCGGTCTCACCCTTGGGCGTGATCTTGCCCACGAGGATGTCACCCGCCTTCACCTGCGCGCCGATCCGCACGATGCCCCGCTCGTCGAGGTCTACGAGCGACTCCTCGGCGACGTTCGGGATTTCCCGCGTGATTTCTTCCTGACCGCGCTTCGTATCGCGGACGTGCAGTTCGAGTTCCTGGATGTGAATCGACGAGTACGCGTCGAACTTCACCAAGCGCTCGGAGAGTACGATGGCATCTTCGAAGTTGTGGCCATACCACGGCATGAACGCCACGCGCACATTCTGGCCGAGCGCGAGCTGTCCCATTTCCGTGGCGGCACCGTCAGCGAGCACTTCGCCCTTGGCGACCTGCTGCCCCATCTTGACCAGTGGACGCTGGTTGATGGCGGTGTCCTGATTAGTGCGCCAGTACTTCTTGAGCTTGTACCGATCGACGTGGCCCAGGCGAGCCAACGGACGATCCGAATCAACGGCACCCGGAATCAAGCCGGCATCGACGATGATCTCGTCAGCCGTGACGCTGGTCACAATGCCGGGACGGCGCGCGATGATGACCGCGCCAGAATCGACGGCGACCGTGGCCTCCAGTCCCGTCCCCACCAGCGGCGTCTGCGGATTGAGCAGCGGTACCGCCTGACGTTGCATGTTCGAGCCCATGAGGGCGCGATTGGCGTCGTCGTGCTCGAGAAACGGAATCAGCGCCGCGGCGATCGACACCAACTGCTCAGGCGCCACGTCCATGAAATCGATGTCGGTGGGCGCAGTAAGCGGCAAGTCGCCGCGCTTTCGCGACAGCACCAGCGCATCGACGAATGTACCGTCGAGATTGAGCTTCGAGTTGGCCTGCGCGATGATTGCGTCTTCTTCGCGGTTCGCGTCGAGCCACACGAGTTCGCCCGTCACGCGGCCATCCTTCACGATGCGGTACGGGGTCTCGATGAAGCCGAGGTCGTTCACGCGGGCGAAGCAGGCGAGCGACGTGATCAGGCCGATGTTCGGGCCTTCCGGCGTCTCGATGGGACACATGCGACCGTACTGCGAATAGTGCACGTCACGGACTTCGAAGCCGGCACGCTCGCGCGTGAGGCCGCCCGGTCCGAGCGCGGACAGACGCCGCTTGTGCGTCAGCTCCGAAAGCGGATTGGTCTGGTCCATGAACTGCGACAGCTGCGACGATCCGAAGAACGCCTGAATCACCGCAGATACGGTGCGGGCGTTCACGAGATCGTCGAGCGAGATCTTTTCCGGGTCCGTATTGATCGACATGCGCTCCTTGACCAGACGCGCCATGCGCGACAAGCCAACGGAGAACTGATTGGCGATGAGCTCGCCTACGGAACGGATACGCCGGTTGCCCAGCTGGTCGATATCGTCCACGTCGCCGCGGCCCTCGTGCAGTTCCACGAGCTGGCGCATGATTTCGACGAAATCCTCACGCGTGAGGACCGTTGTCGACATCGACGTGTTGAGACGCAGACGCTGATTGATCTTGTAGCGGCCCACGCGGCCGAGGTCGTAGCGCTTGGGCGAGAAGAACAGACGCTCAAGCGCCTGTTTGGCCGTCTCGCGGTTAGGCGCATCGCCCGGACGCAGCAGCGCGTAGATCTGCTTGAGCGCTTCTTCTTCGTGCTTGGTGGGGTCCTTGGCGAGCGTGTTCTTGATGAGCGTAGACTCAGCCCGACCCGACGCCACAAACACGTGCACTTTGGTGGTGTCCGCCTTGCGAATCTTCTTGATGACCGCGTCGGTGAGTGGCTCGCCGATTTCGGCGACGGCTTCACCCGTATCCCCGTCGATCACGTCACGCGCGAGCGTGCGCCGCACGTCGCGTTCGCCGCGATCGATGGCGTCCTGCTCGTCGCGCAGATCGATCTGCGTGTACGACGCGAACACCTTGACCTTGTCCAAGCCCTGACGAATGAGGCGATTAAGCACCTCTTCGGTCAGTTCGTCCCCTTCACTGACAAGCAGTGCCGCTTCAGCGCGCTCGCGCTCAGCCTTGGCCTTTTTCGTTTTTGGCTTCGGCGCATCGTCGGCGGTGACTTCCCCTTCGAGCGTGATGTCTTCGGCGATAATAGCGCCGAGGAGCTCACGGATCTCGTTGCGGGTCTCACGCTTCATGGTGAGATCGAGTTCGCGCTCGGCGAAGAACAGACGCAGGATATCGCGGTTCTCGCCGTAGCCGAACGCGCGCAGGAGCGCCGTGGCCGGGAATTTCTTTTTCTTGTCGATGTGGACGTAGATCACATCGTGGATATCCACGGTGAACTCGACCCACGAGCCACGGAAGGGAATGATCCGTGACGAAAGCAGTCGCTGGCCGTTGGGGTGCGTGCTCTCCTCGAACACGACGCCAGGGGAGCGGTGCAACTGGGAGACAATGACGCGTTCGGCGCCATTGATCACGAAGGTGCCGAGCTCGGTGAGCAGCGGCAGTTCGCCCAGGTAGACTTCCTTTTCGATGATGTTGCGGGGGCGCTTGCCGTCCCCGGTATCCTCGAAGATGACCAGTTGGAGAGTGGCCTTGAGCGGCGCGGAGTACGTCATGTCGCGCTCGATACACTCGGCGACACTGTACTTCGGCTCACCCAGGCTGTACCGCACGAATTCCAACGAGAAATTCTCGTGGACATCCGCGATCGGGAACAGGTCCTTGAAAACGCGCTCGAGGCCTACATCCTCGCGCTCCTGCTGAGCAGCATCCAGTTGCAGCAGCGCTTCAAAAGCGCGCGTCTGGATGTCGAGCAGATGGGGCATATCCATGCCCGTCTCGAGCTTCGCGAACGAGATCTGGTTCATCATATCCTTAGGGGGTTCACCCACGTACGGGGTGCACCGAATCCGGGAAACCGGAGGCGCAAAGCGCTCCGTCCCCGAAGGCACCGGGCACTTTTCAGTGTCCGGTGCCCCCGGGGAGGAGCGTTACCATGACGGAACTACACAGTACGAACGAACGGTGATCTGCCTTACTTGACTTCGACCGCGGCGCCCTCAGCCTCGAGCTTCGCCTTGACCGTTGCGGCCTCATCCTTGGAGACGTTTTCCTTGACGGCCTTCGGCGCGCTGTCCACCAAGTCCTTCGCTTCCTTCAGGCCCAGACCGGTCAGCTCGCGCACGACCTTGATGACCTGAATCTTCTTGGCGCCGGCTTCCTTGAGGATGACCGTGAACTCGGTCTGCTCTTCCACCGCAGCCGCCGGGGCCGCACCACCGCCGCCGCCCGCCGCAACCGCAGCGATCGTGACGTTGAACTTCTCTTTGAACGTTTCGATGAGTTCGGACAGCTCAATGACGCTCATCGCGCCGATGGCGTCGAGGATCTCATCCTTGCTCAGGGTCGTGCTAGCCATGCTGATACTCTCCGTATGTATCCCAGGGGTCCTGGGGCGTTGTGATCAGGCGGACGCCTGGGGAACTTCGTTGGAGCCTTCTTCGAGCTGTGTCTTGCGTGCGTCGAGGGCGAGGGCAAACATCATCGGAATGCTGTTGAGGTAGCCGGCGAAGATCGACAGTGCCTCCTCGCGGGTTGGGAGCGAGGCCAGCTTCTTGACCATCGCCTCGTCCACCGCCTTGCCCTCATAAATACCACCCTTCACCGACGGCCTCTGGTCATTCTCCTTCGCAAAGTCGAAGAGGACCTTGGCCGCCGTGATGGCATCCTGCGCCACCACGACACCCGTGGGGCCGTGGAGCCGCGTGCCAGCCAGGCCAGCCTCGTTGACCGCGCGGAGCGCCAGTGTGTTCTTGATCACGACGTAGTCGACGCCGGCCTTTTTGAAGCGGCGACGGAGCTCCGTCATGCGCTTCACGTTCAACCCCGTGAAGTCGGTGTAGTAAACTGCATTCGCGGCGCCGAGCTGTGCGCTCAAGCTGTCCACGAGAATCTGCTTGTCGTGCTTCTTAGCCTTCGGTTTGGTCTTCATGGTCGCGTCTCCCTCTTACCGGTACGGCGTGGTGTCGACGGTGACGCCGGGTCCCATGGAGCTCGAGATCGCGACGTTGCGGATGTACACGCCCTTCGCCGCGGACGGCTTGGAGCGGACAATGGTGTCCATCAACGCGGCCAGGTTGCTTTCGAGCTGATCCGGGGCAAACGAGACCTTGCCGATCGGGGCATGCACATTGCCGCCCTTATCAACACGAAACTCGATCTTCCCGCCCTTCGACTCGCGCACTGCCTTGCCCACGTCGAACGTCACCGTACCCGCCTTCGGATTCGGCATGAGGCCGCGCGGACCCAGGACACGGCCGAGCTGGCCGATCTGTCCCATCTGGTCCGGCGTGGCGATCATGACGTCGAAATCGAGCCAGCCGTCCTTGATCTTCTGCAGAAACTCGGTGCCGACGAAATCGGCGCCGGCGTCCTGCGCTTCCTGCACCTTGGCGCCGGCGGCGATCACGAGCACGCGCATGGTCTTACCGGTACCCGCCGGCAGCACCACGGTGCCACGGACCACCTGATCGGCGTGCCGAGGATCGACACCGAGACGGATCGCACATTCGACGGTCTCGTCGAACTTGGCGAACGCCATCTCCTTCACGAGCGAGATGGCCTTTTTGGCCTCGTACGCGGTGCCGAGCTGACGCCGCTCACTCGCGGCGCGGAACTTCTTCCCCTTTGCCTTCATCGGCATCAATCCTTGACCGTGATGCCCATGGAACGCGCTGCGCCCGCCATCATGGCGACCGCGCTGTCCATGTTATCACAGTTGAGGTCCGGCATCTTGATCTCGGCGAGCTTCTTGAGCTGCGCCGTGGTGATCGAGCCGACCTTGACCTTGTTTGGTTGACCCGAGCCCTTCGACACGCCCAGCTCCTTTTTGATGAGCTCCGCCGCCGGCGGAGTCTTCAAAATGAAGGTGAACGACTTGTCGCCGTAGATCGTGACCTCGACCGGGATAATCATATCACCGCCCTGCGTCCGAGCATTAAACTCTTTGCAGAACCCCATGATGTTGATACCCTGCGGACCGAGGGCCGTACCGACTGGGGGCGCCGGGTTCGCCTTGCCTGCAGGAATCTGCAGTTTTACGAATCCAGTGACCTTCTTGGCCATGCTACTTCCTCATCGCAAGTTCCGCCGCCGGACCATCCGGCTGCGGTCGTGCTCCCACTGGATTTTGCGTCGCGTGGTGTCGACGTCGTGCTCGCTCAATACCCGCGTAACTGCAGGTAGTCGAGCTCCACACTCGTCGGCCGCCCGAACAGGCTGACCGACACCCGCACCTTGCCCTTATCAGGCAAGACTTCTTCGACCGTGCCGTTGAAGTCGGCGAACGGGCCTTCGGTGATCGCCACCGCCTGCCCCACGAGGAACGGAATCTCCTCACGCACCGGCCCTTCTTCGGCCAGATCCGCCTGCCCCAGCAATCGACGCACTTCGTCGTCGCGCAGCGGCATCGGCTCTTTTTCCTTGCCCACGAACTTGATCACGCCCTGAATGGCGTTGATCTCGTGGAGCGTATCCTGACTCGCGACCATGTCCACCAGTACGTAGCCGGGGAAGATCTTGCGTTCGACGGTGACCTTCTTCCCGTTCTTGATCTCGACGACTTCCTGCGTCGGAACCAACGCCTGGCGAATGAGACGATCTTCCGGCGCGGCCTGATCCATGTCGATCTTCCGCTGGATCAGGCGCTGTACCTTGTTTTCATGGCCTGAGGTGGTCTGGACCGCGTACCACCGGTGCTCAAGCATCGACACGGACATAGGCGGGATCAGCGGCTGAACAACATCGCGGGCAAGCGCACCAACAGCGCCTGCAACGCCACATCGACCAGCGCGATCACCGCACCCAGCAGCAGCACGAAGATGATGATCTGGACCGTCGACGTCTGCAACTGCGCACGGTCGGGCCAGGTCACCTTCTTCATCTCGGCGATCACGTCATGATAGAACGTGACCATCCGCGTGCCGAGCCCCGGGCGGGAAACCTCGACGGGAGCCGTCATGATTACTTCGTTTCCTTGTGCATGCGGTGCACGTTACAGCGTGGGCAGTACTTCTTCCACTCCACGCGCTCTGGATGCAGGCGCTTGTTCTTGGTCGTGAAGTAATTGCGGTTCTTACACTCGGTGCACCCGAGGATGATCTTCTCGCGCGGCATGTTCCAGCTCCGTGCTGTTACAGGTTCAGCACCCAGACGTCAACTACATCGGTCGCGGCGCTTGCGTTCGCGGAGCGCGCACACTTCAAGCGGCTGACTGCTGGTGATGTTCCACTGGCAATCCGCCTGTCCCGATGGATCCCCCCCAAATAGGGGTGAGCCTTGCAATGTAGTTCGGCCGCGAGGCCGTCGCAAGTCGCGTGCTCACCGGCACGGCGTATCGAACGGCTCGGGCGCAAGAGGGGACCCACCTCGAGTCGTCAGATCAGGGCACGAGGGCGACTTGGCCGCGCAGTTCGCCGCCCGGGTTCGCGTCGGTGTGCAGGTTCACGTACACAGTCCCGGCGCGCATCTGGTCGATAAGGGCCGTCAGCGGCCGGCCAACCAAGGTGCCCGACAGGTTCGCGGCGGTAATGAACTGCTTGCCGATCCGTCCTGTCTGCGGACCAGTCAGCGTGGGCGGATCCACCAGGAACGCGACCACGGCCCCGTTGGCCCCAGACGCGGCCGTGTGGAAGTGGCCAAAGCGCACATTCGTCAGGCCGTTCACCGTGATGTTCACGAAGAGCGTGTCGTTGGTCCTGCTGAGCGTGAACTCGCTGGTTCCCGTGGCGGTGGTAGTCACCGGCGGCACTTCCGCCGCGCCGGTCAGCGTGGCGCGGAAGCGCGTGAGCGGAGGACTGACCGGATCCTCGTCGCCACAGGCGGCGAACAGGGCAAGGCCAAGGGCTGCGGTCGACGCCGCGATGACGCGGCGAAACAGCGTGGTGCGGTTCATTACAACACTCCATCGTAATGGGGCGGGATAGTCGGGGCGACTGAACCCGCTCGTTAGTGTCTCAGACGTCCGATTTGTTTCACGGTATATACCGACATGTGATGCGCCACACGGCAGCCCGCCGCCCGTAAACGCACACCCCCCGCTACCGGTGAGGTAGCGGGGGGTGTGCGTAGAGCTCACAACCGGGATCGAACCGGTGACCTCATCCGCTTCACGTCCTCGATGGTCGCGCCGTAGTTCCCCGCAAACTGTGACGGTCGGGGGTGTTGTTCTGCGGGAGCCACGCCAAGTGGTTGTGTTCTATGACGTTACCTGGCCCGTTTGGAAATGGTCCGCGCGGGCACCGAGGCCGAATACCAACGCAGATGCAAGGCGGCGTGCGCGCGCGGATGAAGCAGTGCGCACCGTGGTGGGCCGCATGGAGTGTTGTCACTGCCACCGCTCGCTGCGTGCCAGCATCGCCGCGTCTCCCTCCGCAAAGACCACAGCGGGCGGTGTGCACATCGGGGTAGCGTGCGGCAATCGCCCCTCGGGTTCGGCCCCTGGCCCCGGATCACTCGCCGAAGACGTACAGCCCGCCTCGGCAGGACGGCCGGATGGATGGCGGAAAGGACCACCGGCGGGGTCACCGACAGAGCGACCGGCAGGATCATCGAACGGGTTCCCGACGAGTGCCTCGACCCGATCGTGGATGCGCCGATGTCTCCGTCGCTGGGGGCTGTGACGACTGAAGGCCTGCCACCAAGCGGGACTGCGGGCCTTGGGGGCCGGTGAGGGATCCGGGGCCCGGGGGGGCCTCCGTATCATGAACCTCCGACCCACTCCCGCAGGACGTCGCTGCGCCGGAGGATTTGCGGGAGACACCTTTTGATCGCGACATCGCGCTCGTGCTTGAGATCGTGCGCGAGGTACACGGTGGCCATGCCACCGGCCCCAAGTTCGCGCGTAACCGTGTAGCGGTCAGCGAGTGCCACTCGCACCCGCTCTGAGGTGTCACTCACGCGTTCTCCGTGCTTCGAAACGAAGCGCTTCAAGCTCGCGGCGAAGCGGCGCCCAATACGCTCGGTCCTCCACCATGATCTGCGCTCGCTCATCGGCCAATGCTACGTCCATGTCGTCGTGGTTCGGTGCCGCCCGCACCACCGGTCGTGATGAGCGTGCGGCGGCCTCCGGGTATCGCGCGATCAACTCCGCGAGAAAGGCCGGCGAGCGCAGTTCATCGAGCCAAAAGGTGACCTGCGCATCCGTCGCGATATCGTCGCGGGCGGCCACGTACGACGCGTCGACCAAACGGCGCAGCATCGGCCAATCCTTGTCACGCTGCGTTTTCTTCGCGGCGACCAGATCTTCGAGCGCCATCACCTCCACCAGAACTTCCGTATCGCCATCGCCCGTGGGCAGCGCGATGGTGGTGCGACGCTCCCAGAGCGCGGGGAACGTGTCGACGCCACGCATGCGACTCATGATGTCCACCCGCAACGGCGACGTCGATCCGTCGGGAATGCTGAAGTGCACAGCGTGCCCGCGATCCAGATAGCGCACATCGAACGATGGCACCGCGATCACGGTGGCGTTCAGTGACTCGAGGGCGACGCGCAACGCCGGCAACGCCTCGGGCGTCGCCAGCACCGCCAGATCCAGATCGCGACTATACTCGGCCGCGCCGTACAACACGCAAGCCTGACCCCCCATCAACAGGGCGCGCACGTCGTACGTCCGGATCGTAGAAAGGACTCGCAGGATCTGGGTCGGGATCACTCGTGCCTCCGAGCGCATGGTGCCACGCCGCGAGCCACATGGACTCGGCCCATCGCTGTTGTGGCGAGAGGCGCATCCATGCCGCGGTTTCCTCGCCGTACAGATCGTCGAGGGTGACGCGAAGCGGCTGGTCGTCGGGGCCGGAGGTCATGCGTAGAAGCTAGCCGCAGGGCGCAGA
>JBBQUH010000059.1:0-20563 GCA_038212625.1 Gemmatimonadales bacterium
CTGCTGAACGCCGCGTGGTGGTACGCCCGGTGAACACCAACACCGAAAAGGGGCTGCTGTATCGGCAGTGGGTAACCGAGCGTCGTGCCTATGTGGCGAAGGCGTCGAAGGGGCGGCTGGGATACGTGCACATGAACGACATGAGCGCCGAGGCGCTCGATCAACTGCACCTGGATCTCGACGTGGAGAATTTTGGCCGGGATGGGGTGGTGATCGACCTGCGCAACAATAACGGCGGATTCGTGAATGCGTACGCGCTCGATGTGTTTACGCGGCGCGGGTACATGACCATGACTACGCGAGGCTCGGTGGCGGTGCCGGCGCGCACGCAGTTGGGGCAGCGTTCGCTGGAGAAGCCCACCGTGTTGGTCGTCAATCAGCACACGCTCTCCGACGGTGAAGACTTCACGGAGGGATACCGCACGCTGAACTTGGGCAGCGTGGTGGGCGAACCAACGGCGGGATGGATCATTTATACGTCGAGCGTCAGCCTCATCGACGGTACGTCGTTGCGGCTCCCATTCATTCGGGTGGACGGTGCCGACGGCAAGAACATGGAACTGGTCCCCCGACCGGTGGACATCGAGGTCACTCGGCCGGTGGGCGAGTCGTACGGTGGCACCGACAGTCAGCTCGACGCGGCCGTGCGGGTGCTGTTGGAGAAACTCGGACGGTGAGCGACTCCGTAACGCTTGCTCGTTTTGCTTTTTGTGCGCCAATATCGGCAGAGCCGTTCGCCGTTCACCTAATCATCCCAAAGCCAGCGTCGCCGTAGCCTGCAGCGCCATCGATCCATCCGGCGCCAGCGCGTAGCAAGTCACGGTATCACTTTCCGGCTCTGCCACGATTCGGTACGGTGCAAGATCGAACAGCGGTGCCACACCACGAAACGAAAATGACGCCAGCGGACGCCCGGCGTGCTGCCGGACCAGATTCGCGAGCAGTACGGCCGTTAGTGGTCCATGCACTACCAGCCCGGGGTACTGTTCGACGCGCGTGGCGTACTCGCGGTCGTAGTGAATGCGATGCGCGTTAAAGGTCAACGCCGAAAAACGGAAAAGCAGCCGTGAATCGGGCGTAATGTCGCGCGTCCAGGCATTCGCCGGTGCTGGCGGCAGCACAATCGGCACAGGTGCCACGACCGGCGCGCCCTGTTCGCGGTACACGATGTCCTGCTCCTCCTCGATGCACAGCACATCGTTCTGCCAGATGCTGTACCCGACCGTGACAAACGCCAGCCGGCCGGACTTTCCCTCTTTCATCGCGATGTCGCGAATGACGCCCACGCGTTGCGCCGGGGTATCGAGGCGGAGCGGTGCGTGAAACACCGTGCGCGCGCCGGCGAACATTCGTCGCGGCAACGGTATGGGCGGCAGGAATCCACCGCGTTCAGGGTGGCCGTCAGCGGAAAGCTGGTCTTGCGAGGCCAGCGGCAAAAAATAGAACCAATGCCATAGCGCCGGAATCACCGCTGGCCGAGCGCCCGAGAAGGAGACATCGTCAAACGTGGCGGCGGCTGCCAGCGTCTGCGCGGAGGCCAACTCATCGTGTACGGTTTCTGACCGTCCCTGCCAGTCAGTATATTCATGCGTCGTCATGCCAGTCTTGTCCTTGATGCGGAGCAGGTCACGTGGGTTCTCCCGAATCACCTGAAGTGAAGACCGCCACGCCACTCCCGCTGAGCGGCGTGCGCGTAGTGGACGTCGGGAATTTTCTTGCCGGTCCGTATGCGGCGTCGATCCTTGGTGAATTTGGCGCCGAAGTGCTCAAGATCGAACACCCCATCGCCGGCGATCCCATGCGGCGGTTCGGGACGCCGTCGCCGCGGGCCGACGCGACCCTCAAATGGCTCAGTGAGGGCCGAAATCGCAAGTCGGTGACCATCGATCTGCGGCATCCGGAAGGGGTCCAGCTGTTCCTCAAGCTGCTCGCCAAATCGGATGTGCTCATCGAGAACTTCCGGCCGGGGACACTCGAAGAGTGGGGCGTTCGCTGGGAAGATGTGCGCGCGGCCAACCCAAAGCTGGTGATGTTGCGCGTGTCTGGCTACGGGCAAACCGGCCCCTATCGGCGGCGCTCCGGCTTTGCCCATATCGCGCAGGCATTTGGAGGGCTCAACTACCTGGCCGGCTTTCCCGGAGAAACGCCCGTCTTGCCGGGCACGGTGCCGCTCGGCGACTACCTCGCCAGTCTGTTTGGGGCCATCGGCATCCTGGTGGCGCTGCGTCACAGCGAGGCCACCGGGCACGGCCAGGTGATCGATGTGGGGATCTACGAGTCCGTCTTCCGTGTGCTCGAGGAGATCGCGGCCGTGTACGGCGCGAGCGGCAAGATCCGGGAGCGCGAGGGGTCGGGGAGTTTCGTAGCGTGTCCACATGGTCACTTCCGCACCCTCGACGACAAATGGATCGCGATTGCCTGCACGACCGACAAAATGTTCGAGCGATTGGCCGTCGCCATGGGACAGCCGCACCTGTCATCGAGCAGCCTGTTCGGCGACCAGCGTAAGCGACTCGCCGCGCGTGATCAGGTCAATCAGTTGGTCATTGACTGGGTCGCAGCGCGTCCGCGTGAAGAGGTGCTGCAGCTCTGTCTGGAGGAAGAGGTACCAGTCGGTAAAGTGAACAGCATTGCCGACATCTTCGAAGACGAGCAGTTCGCCGCGCGCGGGAATCTCGCGCGCATTACCGAAGACGCGACCGGTGAAGTGGTCGTCCCCGGGGTGGTTCCCACACTCTCGGCGACGCCCGGCCGCATTACGAACCTCGGACCTACGCTGGGCAACGCGACCGATGACGTGCTCCGCGATCTGTTGGGACTGGCGGACGCTGAACTGCAGCGTCTGCATTCCCACAAGATCATCTAAGATCATCGAAGATCTTCTGACCGCGACCTGATGCCCATAGCTACAGACCCCGATCTGACCCCGCTGCCGTTGGCCGGAATCCGCGTGATGGATGTCGCCACGGTCATTGCCGCTCCTTTCTGTGCCACGATACTCGGCGAGTTCGGCGCCGACGTGCTCAAGATCGAGCATCCCATCGGCGGTGATGCCTTGCGGCGCTTCGGCACGCCGTCGCAGCGTGGCGACACCTACACGTGGCTCAGCGAGTCGCGCAACAAGCGCTCCGTCACGCTCGACCTGCGGTTGCCCGCCGGTGTGGAACTCTTCAAGGAGCTCATAGCCAAAACGGATGTCCTCTGTGAGAACTTCCGCACCGGCACGCTCGAAAAGTGGGGGCTGGGGTGGGACGTGTTGCACGCCATCAACCCGCGGCTCATCATGTTGCGCGTGACGGGCTACGGACAGACCGGTCCGTACAAAAATCGCCCGGGCTTTGCCCGCGTCGCCCACGCGGTGGGCGGCATCGCCAATCTGGCGGGCATGCCCAAGGGGACACCGGTCACGCCTGGGTCGACCACGCTGGGTGACTACATGACGGGGCTCTACGGCTGCATCGGCGTGCTCATGGCGCTCCGTCATCGCGATCTGACCGGCGAGGGGCAATACGTGGACGCCGCACTCTACGAGTCGGTGTTTCGCTGCACGGAAGAGCTCGCACCGGCATTCGGCATGTACGGCATCGTGCGTGAACGGCTCGGCTCGTCGCACAACGATTTCGCCTGCCCGCATGGACACTTCGCCACCAAAGACGGCAAGTGGGTGGCCATCTCGTGCGCTACGGACAAGCTGTTCCGGCGCCTTGCGGTGGCCATGGGGCGCACCGAGCTCGCATCGTCGAGCACGTACGGCGAACAGAAGACGCGTCTCGCGCATCGCCACGATGTCAACGAAATCGTGCGCGACTGGTGCGGATCACTCACGCGCGAAGAAGTGCTGGAACGGTGCTACGCCACGGATACACCGGCGGGCCCGCTCAACAATATCGCGGACATTTTCGGCGACCGGCAGTTTCATGCGCGACGTAATCTGCTGGCGATGAACGAGCCGAAAACCGGTGAATCGATCATTGTGCCCTCTCCTGTTCCGCGCCTCTCCGAGACTCCGGCGCGCCTTCGCAGTCTGGGCCCTGAACTGGGGCAGCACACCGACGAAGTCCTGCGCGAAGTGCTGGGGCTCGACGACGGTCACATTGCCCGCCTGCGTAAGCAGCGCGTCATATGACCGATTTAACGTCTGGAATTCTTGCGGGGATGCGCGTCATCGAGGGGTCCGCGTTCGTCGCGGCCCCGCTGGGTGGGATGACGCTGGCACAGTTAGGCGCGGACGTTATTCGCTTCGACCCGATCAGTGGCGGCATGGACTACCACCGCTGGCCGGTTACGCAAAACGGCACGAGCCTCTTCTGGGCGGGCCTCAACAAGGGCAAACGGTCCATTGCCGTGGATATCCGGGAACCGCGCGGCCAGGAGCTGCTCACGCAACTCATCGCGCTGCCGGGACCCGACGCCGGTATCTTCAGTACGAACTTTCCGGCGCGCGGCTGGCTCGCGTACGATGCGCTTCGCGCGCATCGCCAGGATCTGATCATGGCGAATTTGGTGGGCCGTCGTGATGGGGGGTCGGAGGTTGACTACACGGTCAATCCCGCGCTCGGGTTTCCGGCCCTCACCGGCGTCGCCAGCGGCGACACCCCGGTCAATCATGTGTTACCCGCGTGGGATGCCATTGCGGGCAACATGCTTGCGGTGGCGCTGTTGGCCGCCGAGCGCCATCGCGCGCGCGGCGGACCTGGTCAGTTGGTGACGCTGGCGCTCAAGGATGTCGGCCTCGCCATGCTGGGCCATCTGGGGATGCTGGCCGAAGTGGCGATTAACGATGTCGACCGTGCCCGCTACGGCAATGACCTGTACGGCGCCTTTGGTCGCGACTTCGCCACCCGCGATGGGCGACGTGTGATGGTGGTTGGCCTCACGGATGCGCAGTGGCGCACGCTATGCGCAGCCACAGACATTGGCGTACCCGTTGCGGCGCTTGCACACACGCTCGGAATCGATCTTGCTCTCGAGGGCAATCGGTTCGAAGCGCGCGAGGCGATTGTGGCGCTGCTCACGCCGTGGTTCGCGGCGCGGTCGTACGCCGAGGTGGCGGCGACGCTGGATGCGCAGCGGGTGACGTGGGGGCCGTATCGCACGGTGCGCGAGGCGATGGCGCTCGATAGCGATTTGTCGGAGGCGAATCCAATGTTCAGCGAGGTCGACCAACCCGGCGTGGGCAACTATCTCGCGCCCGGGTCACCGCTGGCATTCGGCGCCTGTGCTCGGGTGCCGGTACGCCCTGCACCCCGACTCGGCGAGCATACCGATGAAATTCTGCTTGGTCTGCTCGGCCTGTCCGAATCTGTCGTGGGTGCCCTGCATGATGCAGGGATCGTGGCTGGTGCTACGCCGTAGCCGTTTCTCAGCAATTTTTCTTACGTCCCTTACCGCCTTTTTATGCGCCTGCCAAACAACTTCTATAAGCCACTCGCGATCGGCGCTCCTGCTCCGTTTCGTGAACGTCCGGTGCGTCCGGAGCGCATGATCCATTTCTTTCCGCCGCACATCGAGAAAATCCGCGCGCGGATACCGGACATGATTGCGCGGGCCGACGTGTTATGCGGCAATCTGGAAGATGCCATCCCGGTGGCCGACAAAGAGGCGGCGCGTGCCGGATTTATCGAGGTGGCCAACGCCAACACGTTCGGCACCACGGCGCTTTGGGTGCGTGTGAACTGTCTGAATAGTCCGTGGATTCTCGATGACCTCGAGCACATCGTACGCGAGGCAGGCAACGTGGTGGATGCGGTGATGATCCCCAAGGTTGAAGGACCATGGGACATTCACTTCGTCGATCAGTACTTGGCGCTGCTCGAGGCACGCTACCACATCCATCGGCCGATCCTCATTCACGCACTGCTGGAAACCGCTGAAGGAGTGAAGAACGTCGAGCAGATCGCGCAGAGCAGTCCGCGGATGCACGGTATGAGCCTGGGTCCGGCTGACCTCGCGGCATCGCGCGGCATGAAGACCACGCGCGTTGGTGGTGGGCATCCGTTTTACGGCGTGCTCAGCGATCCGAACGCCGAGCATACTGCGCGTGCTTTCGCGCAGCAGGATTTGTGGCACTATACCGTGGCGCGTATGGTCGATGCGTGTGCCGCCAGCGGCATCGGCGCCTTCTACGGACCCTTTGGTGATCTCAAGGACGAAGCGGGTTGCGAGGCGCAATTCCGCAACGCATTTATTATGGGCTGCAGCGGTGCGTGGTCACTTGCGCCTAACCAGATCGATATTGCCAGGCGCGTGTTCAGTCCCGACGTGCAGGAAGTACTTTTTGCCAAGCGCATTCTTGATGCCATGCCTGATGGGAACGGTGTGGCGATGATCGACGGTAAGATGCAGGACGATGCCACGTGGAAGCAGGCCAAGGTGGTGGTGGATCTGGCACGCCTGGTGGCGCATCGTGATCCCGCGTTGTCCGAAGCGTACGGTTTCTAAATAGACAACCGCTATGACCAAGACGCAGCCAGGGAACTTCTTCGAAGACTTCTTCGTGGGCCAGGAGTTGGTGCACGCGACGCCGCGCACCGTGACCGACGGCGATGTGGCGATGTATACCGCATTGTACGGTGGTCGCTTTGCGGTCCATTCGTCAACGCCGTTTGCGCAAGCGCTGGGTTTCGAGCGCGCGCCGCTCGATTCGATGCTGGTGTTTCACGTCGTGTTCGGCAAAACCGTACCGGACATTTCGTTGAATGCGATCGCGAATCTGGGTTATGCCGGTGGACGATTCGGCGAACCGGTGTATCCCGGCGATACGCTGTCTACGATTTCACGCGTCACGGGTGTCAAGCAGAACCGCGACGGCACGACCGGTGTGGTGTACGTGCACTCGGTTGGTCGCAATCAACACGGCGAGATGGTGGTGGAATACGTGCGGTGGGTCATGGTGCGAAAGCGCGATGCTGCCGCGCCTGCGCCCGATATGGTGGTGCCAGAGCTGCTGGCGTTCGTGCCGTCCGACTCACTGCACGTGCCGGTCGCGTTCGCTGCTGGCGCGTTCGATGCGCGGCTGGGTGGGAGTCCCTACCTGTGGGACGATTACAAAGTCGGCGAGCGTATCGATCATGTAGACGGCATCACCATCGAGGAGACCGATCACATGCTGGCGGCGCGCCTGTTTCAGAATACGGCGCGTGTGCACTTCAACCAGCATGTTGAGCGTGAGGGTCGGTTCGGGCGTCGGATTGTGTACGGGGGGCACATCATCAGCATCAGTCGCGCGTTGTCGTTTAACGGACTGGCGAATGCGGTGGGCATGGCGGCCATTCATGGCGGTCGGCATACCAATCCCTCGTTCGCCGGCGACACGATTTATGCGTGGTCTGAAATCCTGGCCACGGATGCGCTTGAAGGCGCGGAGCATGTGGGGGCGGTGCGGGTGCGTACCGTCGCGCTCAAGGATCGCGCCGCGTCGGACTTCACCGATCGCGACGCGGCGGGTGCGTATGATCCGTCGGTGGTGCTGGACTTTGACTACACGATTCTCATGCCGCGCCGTTAGCGCGCGGCAGCGGGGCAGCGGGGCATAGCGGCGGCGCAGGGCGTTCCGGCGCGACGCGACGGCACTACATGAGAATGGCGATCTTCCCTGCTGTCTGGTTGCTCTCCATCCGCGAGTGGGCGTCCGCGATCTCCTCGAGCGGGAACGTGCAATCGATACGTGGTTGGACCATCCCATTGGCAAGCCACGGCATCACTTCGCGGGCAAACGCCTGCGTGACGGCGATGCGCTCTTCGATGGGTCGGCTGCGGAGTACGGTGCCTCGCACGGTGAGGCGCCGTGCCAGCATATAGCGCAAATCCAGCGGGCTTTCGAGGCCAGCCAGGGTGCCGATGAGCACCAGCCGCCCCTTGGGGGCGAGCGCGGCGACGCTCTCGCGTACGTAGTCGCCGCCAAGCAGATCGAGCACGATGTCGATGCCTCGGCCGCCCGTCCATTCCCGCACGGCCTTCGCGACCCAGCCGGATTCGCCCGGCGAGGCGCCGGCTGTCATCCCAAGGTTGCTGGCGATGTCCAGCTTCGACGCGCTGCGTGCCGTGCCGTACACGATGGCGCCCAACTGACGCGCGATCTGCACCGCCGTCAACCCCACGCCGCTGCCCACTGCATGGATGAGCACCGTATCGCCGGGGCGAATATTCGCCTGCGTGACCAGCGCGTCGTGCGCTGTGATGCACGCTTCGGGTGCGGAGCCCGCCGCCGGCCAGTCGAGCGCGTCGGGCACTGCCGCGAGAGCCCGTTCATGTGTGACGAGGTACTCGGCGTGGGCCCCACCGCCCACCAGTCCGCAGACGCGGGCTCCGACCGACCACAATGCCGCATCGGGGCCTGTGCGCACCACCTCGCCGGCGAACTCGAGTCCGGGAATGTCGGCTGGCACACCGGCTGGCGCCGGATAGCGACCGGCGCGCTGGAGCAGGTCGGCGCGATTGAGTGCCGATGCCCGCACGCGCACCAGCACTTCGCCCGCACCGGGCGTCGGGACCGGGCGCTGCTGGATGGCGAGCACATCCGGCCCGCCGGAGCGCGTGATGACGGCGGCGCGCATTGTTGTGGGAATGGTCATGCGTGGATTCTGGCGGCTGGCGCGGGGGGCGCAAGGCGGGAGAACGCATTTTTGAGGCTGTTGCCAGGGGAAGCTCCGCAGCTACTCGCGACGTCGAGTACCGCTACGTGCTCGCACGCAGCCGCAGAATCTTCTCAAGCACCTGGATGTCGGCGCTGTCTTGCAGGCGCCCCGTGCGTTTGGACTCGATCAAGCCACGTATCGAAACCGTCGGGACATCAACACCGTCCACCGTGAACACGGCGAGATCGCGCTCTGCTTCGGCCCACCGGAGATTCCGTGCGCGCGTCAGGATGTCGACATTCGGCGTGTCGCCGAGTATCGATGTCACGCGTCGCTCGCGTGCTTCCCCAGCGCTGCATCGCCATCGCGCCAACCACCAGATACCGCGCTTGCTCGCCGTTCAGCAGCCGTCACAGCTGCGCGAGGCGACTGCGAGCGGGTTTCCTACGACCGAGACACCGTCCGCGCGCCGTGATGCCACAAAGTCATCAAACGTGGCGAAGATGCGGGGCGTAGTGACTTGCTCGGCAGACAGCGGCGTGTCCTCCGCTGCATGTAAACGCCGCTCGTGTGTGAGCGTCAAGTCACGTCGCAATTGTGCGCGTCGCGAGCCATCGAGGTTCTCCTGCGCGAGCCCCTGCTCGAACGATGCGGCATAGCGTCGGACAGCTTCCACCACAATCCAACTACGGGAACGATCCTGCTGCTTGGCGAGCCGATCGGCCGCCGCGAGATTATCAGCCGGTAGCGTGATGGCGATACGGGCGTAGGGAGCTGTTGGAGACACATTGAATACGACTCAGTCATATGTCAGCGGCCATCGCCCTGACGTCACGAGGGGCCGGCGATTGTCCGCACGCACCAACACTATCGTCCTGCGCGGGTGCCTGACCGCGCTCGCGCCGCACACCAGCATGGCGCATACTTCGCCTGCCGCGCCCATTCCGTTCCCCGTCTGCACCCTCCCCGTTCCTCTCGCTGAGACTCCCGTGCTCCGCCTCCGTCGGCTCACCCACTCCGCGCTCCTGCTCGCCTCCGCCGTGCCCTTGCTCGCGTCGTCGCGCGTGGTCGCGGCCCAATCCACCTTCCCAACGGGCGCGATCGAGGGTCCGCGCTGGCGACACATCGGGCCGTTCCGTGCGGGCCGGACCAAGAGCGCCGTCGGCGTGCCGTCGCAGCCGAACGTGTTCTACATGGCCGCCACGAACGGCGGCGTGTGGAAGACCAACGACGCCGGCCGCACATGGAATCCCATCTTCGACGCCCAGAATACGGGCTCCGTGGGCGCGCTGGACGTGGCGCCATCCAATCCCAACATCCTGTACGTTGGCAGCGGGGAAGGGCTGCAGCGTCCCGATCTGAGCACCGGCCATGGGATGTATCGGTCGAACGACGCCGGGCGCACCTGGACCCATCTGGGGCTCCGTGACGGGCAGCAGATCCCGCGCATCGCGATCGACCCGACCAACCCGGAGCGGCTGTTCGTGGCGGTGCTCGGGCATCCGTACGGCCCGAATACGGAGCGTGGCATCTACCGCTCGACCAACGGCGGCCAATCGTTCGAGCGCGTGCTCTTCAAAGACGAGAACACCGGCGGCGCCGACGTCTTACTCTCGCCGAACGATCCAAACACCGTGTATGCGGTCCTCTGGGAAGCTCGGCAAGGCCCCTGGGAGAACGCGGCCTGGAGCGGGCCGAACTCGGGGTTGTTCAAGAGCACCGACGGCGGCGCCACCTGGACCCAGCTCGCGGGCGGCTTGCCCACCACTGCCGATGGGCTCGGGCGCCTGGGTATCGGCATCAGCCCCAGTAATCCGCAGCGCATCTACGTCACCGCCACCGCCGGCGCCAGGAGCGGCCTGTATCGCAGCGATGACGCCGGCGCGACCTGGACGCGCGCCACCACCGACAACCGCATCTTCGGGCGCGGTGACGACTTCGCCGCCGTCACCGTCGACCCGCACGATCCGAATACGCTGTACTCGATGAACGTGGTAGCCTGGAAGAGCATTGACGCCGGTGTGACCTGGCGCGCGTTCCGCGGCGCACCGGGTGGCGACGACTATCAGCGCTTGTGGATCAATCCCTTGGTACCGACCACGATGCTGCTGGTGGCCGATCAGGGCGCGGTCGTCACCGTGAACGACGGTGAGACGTGGAGCTCGTGGTATAATCAGGGCACGGCGCAGTTTTATCACGTCACCGCCGACAACGCGTGGCCGTACCGCGTGTGCGGTGGCCAGCAGGAATCGGGCTCCGCGTGCGTGAACAGCCGTGGCGATGATGGCAGCATCACGTATCGCGACTGGCGCCCGGTTGGTGCGAGTGAGTACAGCTATGTGGCCCCCGATCCGCTCAATCCGGACATCGTGTACGGTGGCACGGTGTCACGGTTTGACCGTCGCACGGGACAGACGCAGAACGTGAGTCCAACCATCGGGCGCACGCGTGGTGCGGCCGGCAGCGGGCCCGACTACTTCCGCGGCATAAGCACCATGCCGATTCTCTTCTCACCGATCAATCCGCGGAAGCTGTACTACGGCACCAACGTGGTGTGGAGCACCGTCAACGACGGCACCTCTTGGAAACGACTCAGCGACGATCTTTCACGCGAAACGTGGGAGGTGCCCGCCAGCGTGGGCAAGTACGCCGACACGCCAGCCGCCAAGCCCACGCGCCGTGGCGTGGTGTACACGATCGCGCCCAGCTACGTGGACTCGAACACGCTCTGGGCCGGTACCGACGACGGTCTGATTCACGTCTCGCGAAACGGCGGTGCAACATGGCGCAACGTCACGCCACCGCAAATTGGTGCATGGTGGAAGGTGTCGCTCATGGACGCGTCGCACTTCAGTGCCACCACCGCGTACGCGGCGGTCAATACGCTGCGACTGGATGATCTGCGACCGCATATCTATCGCACGCGCGACGGCGGCGCGACGTGGACCGAGATCGTGAACGGCATCGCGCCGGGCGCCCCCATCAACGTGGTGCGTGAGGATCCGAAACGGCGCGGCTTACTGTACGCGGGTAGCGAAACGCAGGTGTGGTTCTCGCTCGACGACGGCGATCACTGGCATTCATTGCGCGGCAATATGCCCGCCATCTCGATCCGTGATCTCGTGATCAAAGACGATGACATCGCGGTGGGCACGCACGGTCGTGGCTTCTGGATTCTCGACAATACCACGGCGTTGCGTCAGTGGAACGAGGCAACCGCGACTGCACCAGTCACGCTGTTCAAGCCGGCCGTCGCGACGCGGGTGCGCTACTCGATGTACACCGACACCCCGGTTCCCCCTGATGAACCGCGCGCTGAGAATCCGCCCGATGGCGCGATGATCGACTACTACCTGTCGCGTGATGCACAGACGGTGACCTTGGAGATTCTGAACGCCGCTGGTCGTGTGCTGCGTACGTACGCGAGCACTGATGCCACGCCGACGCCTGCGGACGCCGGCAACTGGCCGCGCTACTGGTTCCGTCCGCCCGCTGCGCCGAGCACCAAGGCCGGGCTGCAGCGTTTCACCTGGGGCCTCCACTACGCGCGACCAACCAGCGACTGCGCACTGCCGATCTCGGCAACGCCAAACAACACCAAGTGCGAGCCTGAGGGGCCCTGGGTGATGCCGGGCGTGTATATCGCGCGCCTCACGGTGGATGGCGTCGCGCAGTCACAGACCTTTACCGTGCGCATGGACCCGCGGGTCAAAACACCGTTAGCCGCGCTCAAACAACAGCACGATCTGTCGCTGTCGTTGTATGATGCGCTACGTGAAGCGCAAACGCTGGCCGCCGAGGCGCGCTCGAGCGGAAGGAACGAGTTCGCCGGGCCGGATGCGTTCGGCGGTGTGGGGGCGTCACATCAGGCCGTGATCGATGTGCTGCAGGAGAGCGACGCGCCGGCGACCGCGGTGATGGTGCAGACGGCGAAGGCGCGGTTGGCGGCGTATGCGGCGCTCAAGGCGCGATGGGTGGCGAAGTAGGGGGGTGCGCGCCAGGCCTCAGCGCGCGCGCCTTGTGCATCCCGCTCAGTCAGGAACACTTACAAACGGATCCGGCGCATCGCGGTCGAGGCCCAACTGGTCCGCCAGCTCATGCCCGCTCCGATCGATCACAAACTCAGCCCACAGCGGCAGGTGGTCCGAGACACGATCCGTCACCTGACGCGCGGTCAATTCGCGGAATACCGTGCCTCGGAGATCGATGACGCCCGCACCGCCGTTCGTGAGCAACGTCAGGTCGCCCATAAACCACGCGATCTGATCATAGTGCTTCACCGTTTGCGCGTAGTTCGTGCGCACGTCGCGAAGCGCCTCCGGCACCATCAGCCCCGCCGCCACGAAGGCCGCAAACAAGGGGTCGTCCGCGCGTCTCGCTTCAATGTTGAAGTCACCGAGCACAATCAGATTGGCTTCCTCAGCGCCGGCAAACCGCGCGCGGTCACGGATCTCGGCGGCGGTAAACTGCGCGAATCGCACAATCTCCGGTCGGCGGTCAGCCGGTCCACTGCCAAACCGGATGTGGGCCGTGAGGAGGGCGAACCGTTCCTTGTTCGCTCGGAACCCTACGAAATACGGTGACCGATCAAACTGTTCTTGATGACCGAGGTCCTTGTGCGGCGGCAACACGATTTCGCCGGCGAGCCCTGACGGCTGCACCCGCCGACGATCATAGAGGTACACCAGTCGCTCGCCGAGCCCTTTGACTCCCGCGTTCACGTCGCTGAGAATGAGGCCCCAGTCATTGCCGAGGAACTCATCGACCAGCATACGGACCGCGGTGGTGTCGCGCAGCACCTCCTGAATGGCGATGACATCGAAGTGGCGCACTACCTCGGCGATATACGCCAGCGCGCGCAAGTTGCGCTTGGGTGATCCGCTGTTCTCCTCCCACGACCGATGGATCGCGCCGAACTTGCGGAGATTCCACGTGCCGATGATCAGATTGCGGTCGGTACTCTTGGCCGGGATCGCGGCGCGCGCCACGGCGCGCCGGACGCGCACGATGTCCTCGCAGACGATCGCCGGATAGTCATGGTAGCTGTACACGAGTCGCCTCGGGAGGGCTGGTGGGCCAACGGCAGTGGGGATCGTCCGATAGAACCACAACCTGCAGACGTTGCGTCGAAACGGCTCGTCGCGCAACCGAGCCCGCCGGCCTTCGCACGCTCTGGTGCCGGGTCTCCCGAGCTGGCTCCACCAGGGCCCCGCGTAAAACGGTTGGTAAGCCACGCGTTTACCGGATGGCAGAGTGTGTCCGTTGGCGCTCAAGCTGATGGCGTCGCAGATTGGCGTATGCAACCCATGCTCCTGATGCTACAGTCTGCTCCCGCTCATCCATAAGGGCCGCGATGTTCACATTGCTGGCGTATGCCATGGTGCTCGTCTTCATGACGCTCATCATGACGAAGCGTCTCTCGCCGCTCACCGCGCTGATTCTCGTACCGATCGCGTTTGGCGTGGCTGGGGGCTTTGCGTCGTCGTTGGGTGACATGATCGTCAGTGGTATCACGAAGCTTGCGCCAACGGGCGTCATGCTGATGTTCGCGATTCTGTACTTTGCCGTGATGATCGACGCGGGGCTCTTCGAACCCTTCGTCCAGCGCCTCGTAGCCCTCGTGCACGGCGATCCGGTCAAAGTCGTATTGGGCACGGCGGCGCTCGCGCTCCTGGTCTCACTCGATGGCGATGGGTCGACCACGTACATGATCACAACGGCGGCCATGCTCCCGCTTTACCGAAAACTTGGGATGCGGCCCCTCGTTCTGGCCTGCGTGACGATGCTCGCCGGCGGTGTCATGAATATCCTCCCTTGGGGCGGTCCGACGGCGCGCGCGGCGAGCGCCCTCTCGATCGACGTGAGCACGGTGTTCATCCCGCTGATTCCCGCCATGGCGGGCGGTGCGCTGTGGGTGCTCTTCGTAGCCTACCGCCTTGGACTGCGCGAGCGCGAGCGCCTGACGGCGGCGATCCCCGCGACGAAGGGGAGCGCGGGGGCTGTTCCGGTGCTGGAGAAAGAAATGGCCAACCCGCAATATCACGAGGACACGTCGCACCGGCGGCCGGATCGATTAATCGTCAACGCCATCCTGACCATGGCATTGCTCGTGGCGCTCATCATGGCGGTGCTTCCACTCCCGGCCTTGTTCATGGTGAGTTTCGCGATTGCCCTGATGCTGAACTATCCCAGCCTCGACCAACAAAAAGCGCTGATCGCGCGACACGCAGGTAACGTGTTGTCTGTGGTGGGGCTGATATTCGCTGCGGGCGTATTTACGGGGATTCTGTCCGGTACGAAGATGGTGGATGCGATTGCTGACAGCGTCGTTCAATTGGTGCCGGTCGCATTCGGTCCCTATCTGGCGATCGTCACGGGTATGCTCAGCGTGCCGTTCACCTTTCTCATTTCGAACGACGCGTTCTACTTCGGTGTGCTGCCGATTCTCGCCAAGGCCGGGGAAGCGTACGGAATTACTGCGGCGGAGATGGCACGCGCATCGCTTGTTGGGCAGCCCGTACACTTGCTCAGCCCACTGGTACCGTCAACATTTCTGCTCGTCGGTCTGGCGGGGGTCGACTTCGATGATCATCAGCGCTTCACGATGAAGTGGGCGCTCGGCTCAACACTCGTGCTGCTCGCGATCGGACTGGCGACGTTGGTGATTCCGTTTGCGGTACGCGCGCCATAACGTTGCGCGTGGTGCCGCCGATCGCTGAATGCTCGTTGGAAGTCTTCGCGGGTCACCTTGGGAGAGGAAGTCCATCATGATCACCATTCTCGGACTCAGCACCACCACCGCTGGCTTTGCCGGACCAGCGCGCTCTGGCCCCATCAGTGGCGTGCCCGAAATCATCACGAGTTTCCGCAATTTCGAGCGTGTCTACGGCGGACTCGATCCGCTCACGTTCGAGGATGAGCGCGCCACGCCCAACTACCTCGCGCAGGGTGCCGACGATACGGCGCGCCAGCGCATGATGGCCATTGCGATCACGCTCATCGGCCATCATGAGCATCTACGTTATCGCATCGCCGAGCTTGACACTGCGCATGATCAGGTTGTCCGCGCCGTCTGCTCAGTGAGAAGCCGGAGCACGCGTACTTCGTGCGCTGCGATCGCTCGACCATGACCCAGAACGATCTCGACAACGGCCGCCTCATCTGTCTGGTATGTGTGGCTCCGTTGCGCCCGGCGGAGTTCGTGGTCATCCGCATCGGGCAGTGGACGGCCGACCACCGCGCGTAACGCGCACGTCTCTTCATCCTTACCGGTTTTCTCCAGGGTCCCTTATGCAAACGCGGAACGGCTTCTCCCTCATGACGCTCGCGGAGTTCGAAGTGTGGATTGGCTCGCGCCCGATCGGGCGTACCATCCTGACTTTGCAGCAGCATCATACGTGGTCTCCGGCCTACGCGCACTTCACCGGCAGCAATCACTTCGAACTGCAAGCGGCCATGAAGCGCCACCACGTGACGAATAACGGCTGGGGTGACATCGGGCAGCACTTCACCACCTTCCCTGATGGCAGCATCATGACAGGGCGGCCGCTCGAGCAGACCCCGGCGTGCGTCAAGGGACAGAATGCGAATTCGGTGTGCCTCGAGCACCTCGGCAACTTCGACACGGGGCGTGACACCATGAGCGACCCGCATCGCCGGAGCATTGTCGCTATGTCGGGAGCCATCTGTCGCCGCTTCGCCATTCCAGTGAACGTCGACCGCATCGTCTATCATCACTGGTTCCATCTCGATACCGGGGCCCGCACCAACGGGAGCGGTATCACCAAGACCTGTCCGGGTACTGCGTTCTTCGGTGGCAACAAGGTGGAGAACGCCCAGCGCTCGTTGCTCCCGCTCATCCGCCGCTACCTTGGTGGCGCGGCGGCGGCCACACCCGAGCCGCTACCCGTGGGCATGCGCTACGGCGTCGTCACCTGCGATACGCTCACCGTGCGGCGAAGCGCCGATAGCCGCGCGGCCAAGAGCAACACGGTCACGCTGGGCAGTGTGTTGCGTATTCACGACGAACAAAACGGGTGGCTGCGCATCTCGGCATCACAGTCGGAATGGGTAAGTGCGCGATTCGTCGCGTTGGTAGAACGGGCCACCGTGAACACCGACACGCTGAACGTCCGCAACGGCCCGGGCAAGGACTTCGGCAAGCTGGCGGCCCTCGCGCGCAACCAGGAGGTCTTTGTGCACAAGCGCACGAATGGGTGGTGCTGCATCGGACTCGAGTCGCGCTGGGTGTCGGAGTCGTTCCTGACCATGGCATAAGGCCGGTCGGGAGGTTTTGGCAGCGAAGAGGCTTAGTCGTACGCTCTCAACAGTCTGAGTGAGTAGGTGATCACTTTCCTTCAAGACGATTCCACGTACTACCCAGACAGTTGGAGTGCACTCCGAGGCGCCCCTACGCAGCGGGCGCCGGTGATCCGGCCGAAGGGAAGTGCACCACGGTGAGGAGAAACGAACAGCCGTTTGTGGAGCTCGCGGCGTGTCGTACGCCCGGCGCCAAGGCTAACACGTCACCGGTGCCGAGTGCGTAGTCCGTATCCAATGCGCGAAACAGTGCGTCCCCCCGCACCATGTGAATACTCACCGGACCATCGGTACTGTGTTCCGGCAAATTTCCACCCGGGGCAAGCGCCAACAGGGTGAGACGCAGCGGTCCTTCTTTCACAAGCGTGCGAGACGAACGTCCACTGCGCGCCAGCAGCGTCTCGTCAATGGTCCACTCGTCCTGCGTAAGATGGTGGAGCAGGACATCACCCTCAATCGTGCGGTGAAATGATGACATACGCTATTACTCCGTGATGTGTGGTGGTTGACCTTCCTGCACGCACTTCACGCACTCGAGCAGCGTACCCAGAAATTGTGCCCGCCCTGAGTCGGTGGTGACCCAAGGACGGCTTTGCCACGGTGGATCGTGCCGAACGTGCTGGGTGTGGCCACATTCCATGTCAGCCACCCAGTGCTCTTCCTCGTCGCGGTGATATCCCGTAATGCGACGCGGGATTGCGTGGCCTCCATTCGGATCACGCTGCATGCGGTACCTCCACCGGTACACTTGACGTTGAGAAACGGCTCGTAAAATCACGAGTGAGGTCGTGCCGGGTGTACCTTTCATTCTGAGATGACCTTTTAAAAATACTCATCAGGAGCGATCGATGCCCGCACGTAAAACCAGTACCCGTGCCGCCACCGCTGCCGCGAAAGTGCTGAACAACCCCGAGGCAACCAAAGCGGCGAAGTCATCCGCTGGAAGCGCGCTCTCGCAAACTGGCCGCGCGGCCAAGACCGGCGAACGTGTAGCCAGCTTGGCCGGACGCGCCCTCTCGGCCGCGAAGACGAGTCCGCGTGGACGCAAAGCGGCCGGCAGTGCGCTCAGTCAAGCTCCCAGAAAATCGACCAGACAGAAAGCGCCGTAGTAACTGCGGACGAGCTTGACACGTCTCTCCAGCACTCGTAACGTCACGAGGTTGGAGGCTGGCGCTGACGTCGTGCGTGCGGCCGGAGGATCCTTTCAGCGCAGGAGATTCGAATGCGAGCAATCGGCGATCGGTACCGGTGCGACAAATGCAGCTCAGAGCTTGTGTACGAGAAGCCGTGCCCCTGTCCATCCGGCATGAAACATGAGGAGATCTGCTGCGGTCAGCAGATGACGGCCGTCAAGCAGTGAGTAGGGCAGGGGGCCGAGCGATGCGTGTGCACGCGCTCGGTTCCCTGCGGGGGCGTGTCGCTGACCGTGTGAGATCGCTGACGGCTCCCTCGTTCCGCCAGGGTAGATTCCCGTGACCTTGAAACTCGCCAAATAGTGACGCATTGATAGGAATGTCCGCCGGCGCCCGGCGCTTACGGCTCCGATCGAAATAGCTGTTCTCGCGCGAGGTGACGTTCGATGGCCGCCATCAGCTCCTGCAATTCCACCACGGACTTTTGGAGTACCTGACGATACAGCCACTTATACCAGATGATCGAGGCGACCGCCGCCAGACCGCCCAATGCGACACCCGGAATGGCCGCGAGTGCCGCCGACCCAACGACGCCGGCCAGAGCCGCCGTGCCGATCGTTCCCGCGATCGTCGCGTGAAACGCCATCATGCCCCAGTCGGTGTACAGGTTTCGACGCAATCCGGTACGGAGATCGCCGGTGATCACCATTTCGCATGTTGGTCGTTCAGCCGTTCCGCGAGCGCTGAGCGTCACATGCAAGTCGAACAATTCCAACTGCTCCAATCGGTACGCAAAACGATTGGTTTTGGAAAACATGCTGAAGAAGTTAGCGAGACCGCTGGTCGTCAGCCGCGGCATCGTAAAGCGAAGGATGCCGCCGTCGAGTGGGTGGCCGTTCACCGCATCGTTGAATTTGAGCTTGTACGGTGCGGCAGTGAACACTGTGTCGAGCGCCGCAAGCGTCGCCTTGGGCGAAGCGTTAATCACCCGTGAAACGCTGATCGCGCGGTCGGCAGTACCCAGCATACTGGTGATCTGGCGGTCGAGACGCTCGCTCACCACCGGCACCACATCACCCGACGCCTGCGTGCGTCGTTCGGCGAGCGCGAGGGCGACATATTGACGTGATATGCCGGCTTCCACGGCGGCGGCTTCCACATCGCGTACGCGATAGCTCCCGCTCTCGCGAGAGGACTGCTCGTTAGCGGTCGGCGCCTGCAGCGCGGGGGTGCGCTCCATGCGGTGCGCCGCTTGCGCCTGTAGCTGTGCCGCGCGCTGCCACACCGCGAGCGCTTCCGGCTCCGACAGCACGCCGCCAGGCGCTGCGTCGGCCACCGTGTTTTCGGCGGCCTGCGCGTCGCGCATGGCCGCATCGAGAGCGTTCGCCAACTCATCGGCCGTGCCGTATCGTTCGTCTGGGCGCTTCCGCAGACATCGCTCGATCACGGCCACGACACTGGCCGGCACGTGCGGTGCCGCCGTGGCGAGCGAGGGCACCGGCCGTGTGACATGCGCCACCAGCACACTCTGCGGCGAGCCATCAAAGGGTAACGCACCAGTGAGCGCGCGATATCCCACCACGCCCAGAGCGTAAAGGTCAGTCCGTCCATCGACCACGTCACCAGACGCTTGCTCAGGACTCATGTAGTGCACCGACCCGAGGACGTGCCCATCCACCGTCAGTCCGTTCGCTTCGTTCCCGTGATCGCGGGCGATACCAAAGTCGGTGACCACGGCTCGGCCCGAGACGCGATCGAGCAGAATGTTGTCGGGCTTGATGTCACGATGCACAACGCCCCGCGCATGCGCATACGCCAGTCCCCACGCGACCTCCTTGAGCACGCGCACGGTGTCCGTGACCGGCAGCATGTCGCGCTCCACCAGTCGATCGCCGAGCGATTCTCCCTCGATGTAGCGCATGGTAAACCATACGATCCCGGCCGTCTCGTCGGCGCGAAACACATCGATGATGTGCGGGTGTTCAAGTTTGGCATTCGTACGTGCTTCACGAAGAAACCGCTCCCGCTCGTCGGGGGTGGCCTGATCGTCCCGCAAAACCTTGAGCGCGACCGACCGGTCGAGGAACCGGTCGCGCACCAACCAAACGGCGCCCATGCCACCAACGCCGAGCGGTCGAATGATGTCAAACAACTCGCGAAGGACGGGCGCGAGTGGTGGGGCGTCAGGCATACGCGAGGGAGCGGTCGGAGGCATATAGCGCATAAGGTAGCGCCGTTTCGGTCATACGGGAGCCCGTGTACGTTAATTCCTGAATCGGGTGCAGAGCGTCGGGCCGAAGCCCGCTCGCGCTCCTATCGTGAACGGATGCGCGCACGGTCAACGACCGGACAAGACGACGCCCGCACATCTCTTGCTCCTATTGCCTCCCGCTAACGCAGAACAACAGTTTCGTTCCCGACGGCATGCGGTTTCAGCAACTTTGACGGGAACGAGCCGAGGCACGCTGTTTCCTTCACCCACCATAACGTTTCTGCCGCCTGCTATTTCAGTAGAAAGCGTCCGCTGATCGCATC
>JBBQUH010000060.1:0-20246 GCA_038212625.1 Gemmatimonadales bacterium
GCCGATACGTGGAAAGTAGAACGAATGGGTGGCGCTTTTTGCTCTTTGTGCGCGAGACGCCCAATCAGGCCTTCGTCGCGTGCGGCACGACCCGAATCGCGTCGCCCACGGATGTCAGCGGCGATCGGCCGATGGCGATCGGCTGGACGCTCGATGTGGCATTGCCGATGGCGACGTATGGGGCGTTTAGTCTTTTGAGGAGCTAGAACCTTTTTGCTGAGAGCTAAGCGCTAAGAGCTAAGAGCTAAGAGCTAAGAGCTAAGAGCTAAGAGCTGAGAGCTAAGAGCTAAGAGCTGAGAGCTAAGAGCTAAGAGCTGAGAGCTGAGAGCTGAGAGCTGAGAGCTAAATGACAGATTGGCTGCGTCACGTATAAAGCAGCCGGGCGACGCCGGTGAGGCCGTGTTGGGTTGCGGCCCGACCGGTTGGGCCTGCGCCCGGACGGCTGGCGAGTGGCATGACGTAGCCATCGGCGCGGAGGGCGGTGAGCACTTGAGAGACGGCGGGTTGCGAGATGTCCCAGAGCGCTTTGAGCTCGGCCTGTGTGTACACTGCGTCCCGATCACCGCGCGCCCACTGCTCGAGGTACTGAAAGCGAGCCTCGTCACTCCGGCCCTCGAAGTCGGCCACATAGCGCGCGGTCGCGCTCGGCAGCACGACGTCGACGTCGAGCGGCGCTCCGCCGTGGCTGCCGAGGTTGGGCGCCACACCATCCTGGAGCGCCGCTAGCACGCCGCGCACGTCGCCGCGGTAGAGCGTGTAGAGCGCCTCCACCACGCTGGCCGTTACTGGATGGACAGGCGCACGGGCCGCATCCACGCGGAGCAGTGCGTAGCGCGCCTCGAGCAGCGCGAACACGTTCGGGAGCGGCAGCGGATGGAGGCGGACCACGGAAATGATCGAGCGGAGTTGCGGTGCCCCGAGCATGGCTTGTACGGCCTCGGACGTACCGACCAGCAGGCAGTGGAGCCCCGCGTGCTGCAGCATCGGATCGCGCAGGTCGCGCAGCACCGTCGCCGCCTGCGTAATCTCCGATTCGGTGAGATTCTCGAGGTTGTTGAGATGCAGGATCAGTCCGCGTCCATCGGCGCCCTGCACGATACGCATGAGGTCAGCCATGACCCGCGCCCCGTCGATCATGATCTCCCGCGGCGCAGTGGCGGTCACGCTCTGGCTGACGGAGGCCCCGCCTATGGCCGGCAGGCTGAAGCCGCCACTGCGCATCCGCTCGCGGCTGGCACGCACGAGCACCTGAGCCGCCTGCATCGTCTCGTTGTCAGCCAACGCCGGCCGGTAGGCCAGCATCGTGTCGTACACCATGGCGAGCACGCGCCCAAAGAGCGACTCGGCGGCGTCATGGGACAAGATCGGAACGACCGCGTCCACCGCCCAGTAACCGTGCTCGTGCGCCCATGCCTTGACGCGCTTGACGAGCGTCGTCTTCCCCACCCCCGGCGCCCCCCCAATCGCCTGTCGACTCGGCGAATGCCCAGCCTCCGCGATGGTGTTGGTGAGAGTAGCGAACTCCGCCTCCCGGCCCACAAAGAGCGACATAGGGTGCACCGGGTCACCCGCAGACAACGGCTCCTGCCAAAACGGCGAAGCGCGCAGGTTATACACGTTCCACGGCGTTGGCAGGGCAGGCAGCATCCGATAGCTCGAGTGAAAAACCGTGAAGATTGGGCGAACGACCGACACCGCCTTATAATGCTAGATATAAAGCATATAGCTTATACGACGAATCTCAATTTCCCGACCTGCAATAGTGAAATATAAGGTGCGAAGCCCCCAACACTTATACTTGGTTGTATCAGAGTTTTCGCTTATACTTGGCTATCTACAAAACCGCTTATAATATTCTCTGAAATTTGAGCTCTTAGCTCTTAGCTCTGAGCTCTTAGCTCTTAGCTCTTAGCTCTGAGCTCTGAGCTCTGAGCTCTTAGCTCTTAGCTCTTAGCTCTTAGCTCTGAGCTCTGAGCTCCTGCCTAAGCAGCCCCGTCCCCACTACCGTCTCCACCCGCAACACCCGCCCCGTCGTCTTCCCCACCCACACCACACTCTCGCGCCCCTTCGCCACCGTAAAAATCACCACGTGTGCGGGCTCCCCCTGAACGATCGCGCTGCCCGTCACGCGCACTGCGTACTGATACAGCCCGTTGTCCACGTCGTACACCGGGAAGCGCACCACATACCCCGGGGCCAGTGGGAGCGATCGCACCAGCAAATCCCAGTTGGCGGAGTCGAACGGACTGGCGCCGAGTGTGGTGTCGATGGGGAGCGAAGGCACGTCGACTGGACCGAGCGAGCCCTTCACGCGACGGCCGTTGAACTCCAGCTTGATCAGGCGCGTGGGCTGATTGGAGCGGTGCGACCGCGGTGCAAGTGTGCGTTGATCGGTCACCGACGAATCCATTAGCACCATCATACCGCGCTGCACCGTTTGCACGCGACGGATCACCGGGCGTCCACTGACGGTGTCGATCGAAATGCTGTCGATGATTGTGCCAAGCGCCTGCTCACGTCCGTCGAACAGTGCGGTCAGCGAGTACTCACTGCGCCCGGCGCGAATCCGTGTGCCACGCAACGTCGTGTCACCGGGCGCGACGCGTGGTGCGGCCTCGAGGTCGGAGAGCGAATCGCTCGCGGTCAGCGGCACCTTCGCGCTCTGCGCCCATCCGCGGTGCGGACCGGCAACAGAAACAGCAGCCCACAGGCACATCCCGACCACGAATCGCATACCTGATATCTGTCGGGCACGGAGCGCAGCGTCAATTGGGACAGAATGCGTAGCGCTCGCCATGAATTCTCGCCACAGCTGCAACCATCCCCGCATTTCCGCCGTCATACCCCTCATGAGAATGACCCCCGCCCTCCCCCGCCTGCTTGGCCGCGCCCTTGCGCTCGTACTTCTTACCGGCACCGCCCTACAGGCTCAAGCCGCCGACATCGTACGCGGTCGGGTGCTCGACGACTCTAGTCGGGCGCTCGTGGGCGCCGCGGTCATCATCACGCGCGGCCCCGATCGGCTGGTGCAGCAGACCCTCACCGATTCGGTCGGTCGCTACAGCCTGCGCTTCGACCCGGGCACCGGGGACTATCTGGTCAATGTCTCGTCGATCGGCTTCAAAACTGCGCGCCGACGCGTGCAGCGCGTGGGTAGTGAACGCGAACTGGTAGCCGACTTCACGATGGGTCGCGATCTCGCCATGCTGGCCGCCGTACGCGTTACCGCCGTCAAGCCAGAGCGCGCACGAGCCACGGTCGCCAACGGCTCGCAACTCGAAGTCGGCGCCAACGAACAGTGGAATCAGGGCGTGGAAGGACGCGTGAGCCCCAACGCCGCGGGCAATCTCAACGCCATTGCCGGCACCATGCCCGGGGTGACCATGACACCCGGCGGCCCCTCCATGTTGGGGGCGGGCGTGGGCTCCAATCTCACCACACTGAACGGCATGGCGCTGCCCGGTGGCTCGTTGCCGCGCGCTGCGCGTGCCGATGTGCGCGTAACGGGCGCCACCTTCGATGCCACACGCGGCGGATTCGCCGGCGCCAATATCGACGTACGACTGGGCGCCGGCTCGCGCGACTTTCAGAATCGCAACGCCTATCTCACCCTCAATGCGCCACAGCTCCAGGTCACCGACGCCGTGGGCCGCTCGCTCGGCCTGTTGGGCGGCGGATTCCGCGCCAGCATGGGCGCCGACGGGGAAGCCATCACGCGTGTACTCACGTACAACATGGCACTCGACGTCGGGCGCACAGTGAGTGATCCCAGTACGCTGCTGGGCACCAACACCGACGCCCTACGACGCGCCGGGCTCTCCCCGGACTCCGCGCAACGCGTGCGCGATGTGGCCACCACCGTAGGACTCCCACTGGGTGGCAGCGGTATTCCCACGTCGCGGGTGCAGCAGAACGTCACGTGGTTGGGACGCATTGATGACGTACGCGACTCGTTGCGCACGCTCACACTGACCACCTACTTCGTCAACAACCAGGAAGGTGCGCTTTCGTTTGGCCCGCTCGTGGCGCCAGCTGCCGGCGGCAAGCAGAACCAGAACACCTTGGGACTGCAGTTCCTGCAGAGTCAGTTTGTCGGCTCTGGCTACCGCATGCTCATGCAGAATCGCTTTGCCGCCAGTCAGGTGCGTGATCGTATGTCGCCGTATGTCGCGCTCCCAGGCGCTACGGTGCTTGCGCGGTCATCCAGTGATGCCGCCACCAGCGATGTGGTCGCGCTCTCTCTGGGCGGTAACCCGTTCATGGCTATGAATGACACCCGCACCACGCTGGAAGGCTCCAACGAAATGGTGTGGAACGCGGCGGGTCGGCGTCATCGCTTCAAGACCCAAGTGTGGGGCCGAGCCGATGGCTTGCAACAGGAAGGACAGCCCAACGCACTCGGGCAGTACACGTTCAATTCGCTTGAAGACTTCGCCGCCAGTCGCGCCTCGTCGTACTCACGGACGCTGGTACAACCCACACGCAGCGCCTCGGCCTACAACGGCGCGGTGGCGTTCTCGCATCAGTGGAACAAGTCGCGCTGGTTCAATCTGCTGTATGGCGCACGCGTCGAAGGCAATCGCTTTGGCAGTGCGCCGCCCACCAACAGCGCACTCGAAACCGCACTCGGCGTCCGCTCCGGGCTGGCCCCGCAGCGCGTGCATGTCTCACCGCGTGTGGGCTTCGCGTATACGTACTCCCGTGACCGCGACAATGGCGGCGGAGAGATGAGGTCCAACGTGGGCTCGTTCTTCCGCAGTACCATGGGAACTTTCCGTGGTGGCATCGGAGAGTTCCGCGACCTCTATCGCCCCAACACACTCGCCGATGCGATCGCCGGTGCAGGACTTCCCGGCAGCACGTTGTCGCTGGCCTGTTTTGGCGCGTCGGTGCCGGTGCCCGATTGGACGGCGCTCTCGAGTGGCAGTGCCGCGCTGCCCAGCGCCTGCGCCGATGGCGGTGGTGCACTCGCCGAACGTGCGCCCAGTGTGACGCTGGTCGATCCTACGTTCGATGTCCCCCGCAGTTGGCGGGCCTCACTCTCCTGGGCGAGCAGCATGTTCGGCTGGTTGGTGAAGATGGACGGACTCACGTCGTACAACCTGTCGCAACCCAGTACCCTTGATGCCAACTTTGCCGGCACGTCGCGCTTCGCACTCACCAACGAGAACAGCCGACCCATGTTTGTCAGTGCGTCGGCGATTGATGCAACCACCGGCGCCGTATCACCAAGCGAGTCACGCAGAAGTAATGATTTCGGGCGCGTCGCGCTGCGCACCAGTGACCTGCGGAGCTACGGGAGTCAACTCACCACCAGCATTTCACCCGAGCTGTTTGGCAGTCGTGGGCGTTCGCCGCGCGTGATCATGAATGGCGCTTACACGCTGCAGCAGGTGCGTCAGCAGTATCGCGGCTTCGACGGGGCCAACTTCGGTGATCCGCGTGCGACCGAATGGAGCGCCGGCATGAATGACGCCCGTCATGTGTTGGTCTTGCAAGGCGGCGGTGAGATTCCAAAAATCGGCACCCTCACGCTCTTCACGCGCTTTCAGTCTGGCCTGCCGTTCACGCCACTGGTGCGTAGCGATATCGACGGCGACGGTCGCGCTAACGACCGCGCGTACATACCCAATCCACGAACCGATGCCGACGCCGGCACCGCGGCCCAGATGCAGGCGCTGCTGGCCGCGTCACCGGCCAATGTGCGGCAGTGTCTCGAGTCGCAGCTCGGGCAGGTGGCCGGGCGCCAGAGCTGCCGCGGTGCGTGGACGCAGTCTATGAACCTCATGCTGCAGCCACGTATTCCGCCTACCATTCTGGGTCGTCGCACCACCATGAATGTCGTCTTCGAGAATCCGCTGGCGGGGCTCGATCAGGCGTTGCATGGCGCCAACGGGCTACGCGGTTGGGGCACCACGGCGGCGCCCGATCCGGTGTTGCTCGTGCCGCGCGGCTTCGATGCCGGCGCGCAGCGTTTCCGCTACGACATCAATCCCCGCTTCGGTGATACGCGTGCGTTCCGTACGTTATCGCGTCAGCCGTTCCGGGTGGTGATCGACGTGTCGATGGATCTCTCGGTGCCGTACGACATGCAGCAGCTCCGTCGTGCGCTGGAACCGGTGAAGCAGAAAGGCAAAGAAAAGACCACATGGGTGCGGCGTAGTGCCGACTCCATTGCCGATCTGTATTTACGCAACACGTCCAACATTCACCGGTTGGTGCTCGCCGAAAGTGACTCGCTGTTTCTGACCAAGGCGCAAATCGACACGCTACTCAAGGCCGACTCCGTGTACTCGGCCCGTGTGCGCACGTTGTACGGCGCTCTGGCCGCGTTCTTGGCCGAGCAGCCAAGTGGCGCGGCAGGGAAAGCGGCGCTCGATAGTGTACAAGCCACTACCAAGCTGTATTGGCCCATTTTCTGGGAGCAGGTGGACGTGGTCAGTCCGATCGTGAACGCGCAGCAACGCGAGCTGATTCCCCTGCTACAAAGCATCAGTCAGATCACGGCCGCGCAGCGAAAGGGTAGTCGGTGGCAATTCGGCTTTTCGGTACCGCTGGTACACAACAGGCCGCGCGTGGGTGAGGCGCCGGCGTCGACGAACGTGAATATCAATCGATAGCCGTCGCGTTATTTCCGCGGTCCCGTCCACACCAGAATGCTGCCGCAGTTGTCAAAGCTCGCGTACTGCGGCGGCACATTCATAGCGCGCGGATACACTTCCACCGCGCGGATCATCTGCGCTGTGACCACCGCGTCGAGATTGCCATCCGATCCGGTGCGCATGCCGTCGATGAACACCGTGGGTGTGCAGGTGGCGGAAAATCCCGCACCGCGCATCATCACTTGGTCGCCGGCAAATTGGCCCGGTAAAATCATCAGTCCCGGGACGGTGCGGAAGAGGTCGGATACCAACGACGGATTACGCAATTCGATCGCGGCCGCGTCTAGATAATAGCCCATGCCGGCGCGTTTGCGCTGCTCGAACTCCTCCATGCCGCGATCGCTGCGCGTCATGTTGGCGCGCACACGTACCGTGTCCAGCGACGGCGACGGCAGCGCGTTCATCGCCAGCACCACTGTGGCGTTTTCGGCATCGATCACGTCCACCACCGTCTGCTGCGGCGCGTAGCCCACGGCGCGTGATTCCACTGTAAACGTGCCGGTGGGCAGGCCATCCAGCGCAAATCGCCCCTCGGAAGACGTGGTCGCTTCGACGCCGCTCGACCAGAGCGACACGCGCGCGCCTGTCAGCGGCTTACCCGCCGTGCCCTGCACGACGCCGCGCGCCGAGCCGTTGCCGCGGAGTGTGCTCATGCCGCGCACTACCACCGAGTCCTTGCTGCCACTGTCCGGCGCCGCCTTGACCGCCATTCGCAATGCCGCCCCCACGTACAGGTCGCGCAGCAACACGCCGTGATCGGGCACGCGAAACTCCACGTACCCCGTGGTGTCGGTAGCGCTCCACGCGCGCGTTCGCAGTACCCCACCCGGCGGGACACCGCACACCACGAACGTGCCCTGTGCATCGGTGCGCACGCGGCGCAGCGGGTTGGTGGACTGCACGCCCGCATTGCTCACCATGATCTCAGACCACTGCACCCGTACCATCCCCGGCGTTCCCGGCCGAGACGCCGTGGCACGCCGGAGCACCCCGCGAAACATGCCGCCTTCCTCCGCGACCGTAGAATCACCGCAGGTGGCCGCGATGAGTGTAGCCGCCGACGGGAGCGCGATGTCCACACTGATGGTGGCGCGGGTGGTGGTCGCGCTGGCCAACGTCGAATCGCGGCTTGCTGGCGCGCTCAGATCCAGGCGCCGTACGAACTGGTCCATACCCATCGCATCGACGCGGGGATGAAACACCCCCAGCAGATACACGCCCGGCACGAGCGAATCCACCGTGAACAGACCGTCCT
Source organism: Gemmatimonadales bacterium (assembly GCA_038212625.1). Taxonomy (GTDB): domain Bacteria; phylum Gemmatimonadota; class Gemmatimonadetes; order Gemmatimonadales; family Gemmatimonadaceae; genus Gemmatimonas. Next base: position 7,918 of record JBBQUH010000060.1, read on the forward strand.
TGTTGGAGAATGCATTGCGCGCGTTGGCCGGGTCCCGCTCGAGCACCAGCTGCAGCGACGCCTCGGACAGCGGGGCGCCAGCGACACTGTCGTAGACCATGCCGGCCAGTCGAACCAGCGTTTGCGCGGGAGACGGTGCGACGGCCGCGTTGGCTGGCGCCGGACGCACCGGCGCGGGGCGCGGGGGCGTACGGGTAGGCGGTCGGCCGGAAGCCTGGGCCGACGCGACCGAGGCAGCGACGGCGAGGAGGAGCGGGAGGGAGAGGGCGCGGTGGGGCATCGGTGAAAAGTACCGAGAATTATTCGACTGATGTACCGCTGAACAGAAGGTCGCGACTACGTGCACGCCCTCGGTGCCGGTGATCGCGTGGTGCGCCAATCCGGATTGCTTACGGTCACGCACATGGTCGCCATTCAGGCGGCGCCGGTACAGAACAACGCCGGCTTCCGCAAGCTCCCCGGCACGACCCTGAAAGACGGCGCCGGTCAGGTGGTCTACACGCCGCCACAACTATCCGATGAGATCGTATCGCTGATGCGTGATCTGGAGCACGGGCGCCAGCGCCTTCGCAGCCACCTCGGTGTCGTGCGCGACCTGCGCCAGAAACTCTTTCAGGAGTAACTCCCCTGGCGTCACAGGCTCGATACCGGCCATCGAACGGCGCTCTTGGTGATAGTCCACGATCTCAACATCAGCAGGCCCAGCCTCCGTCCAGCGATAGCAGACCCGGTCATGCCTTGCGGTAATCGCCACGAAATCGTCGTAATTGAGGGCTTGAGATTCGGTGCATAGCGTCGCTCCCGATCAGAATGCTTCGCATCGTCCGCGATCAGAACCGGCCGAGTGAAAAATACCGCTTCCTCTAACTCATGCCAGACCGCATCAAGGCCTGTGCGGTCGGCGTCTTGCGGCTGCACCGCGACGCTGGCGCCAGCTTCCGAATCGATTCATAACACTGCTTAGCCATTGGCCAGTGAAGCGCCATCATAACCCATGGCCGACGACACGTCCCGCATCGCTGAATCATATGGCGGAGACTGCGCCTTCGTGGAGTTCGCGCCATGACTTGAGGAAGCGCTGTACTGCACCTTGCGCGTACAGTGCATGCCGACGCGTGTCCTCGGGGGATTGCGCCGCGGCCTTCCCACCAAGCTCGAAGATTGCGTATCCGCGGCAGCCATGCTTCTCCGGGTCTGCAAACGACTCTTCAAGGATCGCCAGTGCTTCGCTGACGTGGTGGCTGCTCGCTACCGGACTTTGTGCCGCAGCGCGCGCAGCGGCCGCTGGGCCGCCAGGCCATCGTGTAAGTAGCCAGACGATGTCGAACGAATCCTTGGCCTTGTTGCGATTCCTGATTGCCAGGCTCTTGAGCACGAGCATCGGGACTATGTTTGCCACCCAGATCGTTACGTGTGCCTTCCCCGCCGAAATCTCCTCAGGCGGTCCGAGCAGGTCCACGTAAAGAGTACGCTGCTCGGCATCTCGCAAAGCAAGTTCTCCCGCCGGGAGTCGAAACGCACCGATCTCGTCGCCGGGCTTAATCGGCGAGTCCTCGCCGATTCTGCCCACGGTCGGGGCACCACTGCTACTCATCACTCCATCCGCTGGCGCGAGGAACTCTATCGCGATCTTCGCGTCGTCTACGATTCGTACCCACTGCCATGTGCTTTCGCGGACACCGTCGTTCCGCTTCAGCTGCTCGAACCCGAGATTTTTTAAAGTACGGAGCAGCGAAGCGTAGAGTGCCTCATCGTCGGTGAGCTCAACTTGCACGCACAGATCGACGTCATTCGTTCCGGATGAAGCTCGTCATTGAACAACTCGTCGATGTGCTCGTTGTCGAGCAGAAGCGTGGGTGCGAGGCCGCCAATCACCACGAGACGCGGGAAGTTCTGACCATCAATCGCTTTGACAATCGTTGCGAGCGCGCGGTAGCACGCATCAAGGATGCCACGATTGTAGTCGAGACGCGTCGGATTGGCTGGCTGTTCGTCAGGCGGCATAAATGGTCGAGATGAAGGTCCGCACGATTCGGTGTCGCGTAAAAGGCCCTAGGCAATCGTACGTGGCAGGGCTAACGAATTACGAAGCGCTAATGCGATCTCTTCGTATCGCCCTCGGCCATCACGGAGCGTTTCGATAATGGCGCGAGGTCGCGATACCAGAGACAGCCCTCCCCACAGGTCGGTAGAGGGTGGTAGTCCTTGTTCGTCGTGGAGTGTTCGCCGAAGTCGCGCGTTCTCGTCACCATCGACGGGATCGCCGTCGATGATGCTCGTCGCCGTAGGCAGTGAGAGTCGATGCAGCGCCCACGGATCTTTGGCGGTCTGCCGAATCGTGATGGATCCGCCGTCAGCTACCACCTGTGCGCCGAGTGCGGCCGCCACGGTCTCGACCGGTGTCGCATTGGGTATCCAAAGTGTCGCTATCGGATAGGTGGTGAGCGTGGGCGCGTACAGATTTGCCGCTGCGGCTCCGCCGAGTGCCCACTCCTCAACCACATCGTTCAGACGGGCGAGCCCCTGCAAGAGCTCCTGTGGGGCGCGTGCCCACGCGTAGATCTGGGTTTCCAAGACGGGGGCGTTGTCCTCGGCTCCCCACAAGTCGAGGAGGCCGGCGGCGTCGACGATCTCCCAGCTCTTGGTGCGTCCACCGCTGCGGGTCGGCTTGAGCACCTTTTCCCGTTCGAGGCGATGCAGCACGTACGTGGCCTGCGGCTGGGTCACCCCGGCTAGTGCCGCGAGTCGTGTTGTCGTGATGCGGTGCTCACGGCGGCCCGGGGTCGTGGCGAGCAGAAGCAGCGTCTCGGCGCAGCGGCCGGAGAGGCCAACGAGGCGGGTAGGTCGGAGGCGTTCTTTGGTCGGTGTCGGCAACTCGGAGAAATACCCGCGCCCGTCAACATGGACAAAGAGCGGCGCGGCCTGCAAGTGCAGGTGTCCCGTCAATTGTTCTGCCCACGACACTCCCGCGTCCGCGAGCTCGTCGCGGACTCCGCTCGGCAGGCTTCGCACTGCAAGCAGCGTATGCTCCAGACCTACCTTTCTCGATAGCTCAGTCGCCCTTCGCATGGCCTCGGCCCCGGAAATTCCCGATGCAGCAACCACCCGGTAGATGGCCGGTTTTGCTCCTGAGGTAAGCAGGGTTAAGCGGTTTCGGTGCGGATCGATTTCGACCCGCAATCGTGGGATGGTTCGCAGCCTGCGGATGAGCCAGTCGGGGACACGTTTCACGATAACCATAAACCTTGTAATAAGCGATGCGTTTATTATATAGGTTTTGTTTATTATAGCAACGCTAACCTCACGATTCATTGTCGGGGGGATGGCGGTGGAGCCGAGCTGGGGAAGGTCTGGCCGATGGATCGGGAATGAGTGATCATCCCACGCCCTCCACGTTTTCTGATCCATGATCGGATCAATCAGCAGGCGCTCGCGATCGAGGACTTCCGAGACCTACGTTTGGAACGCGCGACGGAGCGGAGACGGCGTCTCTTGGTCGAACATGACCCGCACCGAGTCCGTGGTAGTTACACAGACGATCGATCGATCCAGTACACAAACTCCCCACGGGCGCAGCCGACCTTCTCCTCCGCGCCCCTTCAGCTTTCGCTTTCGGACAGCTCCGTCATCCCGGCCTCCGCGAGATACCGATACGTCTCATCCAGTGCCTCGAGCGCCGGCACAAACACCACGGTCGCGTCCCGCCCCCGGGTGAGGAGTACGCGATACGCGTTGAGGCGGAGCTGGAACGGATCCTTGACCTTCGCACGCTTCAGGTAACCGCGCGCGTGCGCGTTGGACCACGTGCCGTCGGTGCGTACGAAGTCCGTCCCCCACGCCAGCAACGACGCATCCAACTCGAGGCCCTGCGCGCCGAACTCAGTGACACACGTTTCCAACCGGCGACAGCTGTGGCCACCGTAGTCGGATTCGTGATCGCCATACCAGGGGCCCACTTTCACGCGCTTGGTAGACTGGAAGTCGTTGGGCACACCGTGGGCCATCAGGTCACGATCCTTGGACGACGCGATGAGACCGAAGCGGGCTTGGCGATCTTCGCCGTAGCGATCGCGCAGGTACGCGCTGGCTACCGCGAGCGATCGGGTAATGCGCAGGTGAAAGCCGTCGGTGTTGAGCCTCTGCGCGATCGGGGCCAACGTGGTGGGGTCGGCGCCGTCGAGCAGGAGGGCGACGTACCGGTGCACGTCGCGCGCCTGATGGAATCGCAGCTCGGTGTCGAGGTTGAGCGCGGGCTTGAGCTCGAAGTCTACGGTTCCGCCGCGAAACAGTCCGGCTACGGCAGTTGGTGCGTGAATGGTCCACTCGGCGGTCTTGGCTGACGCTTCGACGGCCACGCGCCACTGCGCGAGTCCGGCCTCCTCCCCCACGTGGATTTCCTGGCCGTTCCCGATGAGCCCCACCACTACGCACCAGTCGGGAATGCGATCGGCGAACCCGATGAACTCCTCAGGTTCACTGCGCGCATGGGCGTTCTTGTGTGACTCGCGCATCTTGTCCGCATCGAAGGCGCGCTGGGCTTCGTCGAAGACCAGCACGTGCTCGGGGGGCACCGGGTTACGCGACGACGAGTAGCGCTTCACGTACTCCTTCACGCCACGCACAAAGGTCTTCCCGTCGCCGCCGGCGCTCTTCATCTCGTACTGCAGCACTTCCACCAGCGGCCCGTTGCCCGTGAGGTACACCGCGGGCGCCGTGGGTTTGCCATCGCCACGATCAACCGACAAGTCATCGAGATAGCGGGCATGGACGGTCTGTAGGCCCACAAGTGTTTTCCCCGCCCCTGGTACGCCGGTGAGTAGAATGAGGTGCCGCGACTTGGTGAGCGCCGCCTGATGGATGACCCGTGAGATTTCATCGAGCGCAGGCTTGGTGGCCGCGTGTGCGCGTTCAATCGTGCGTAGCGTGCCCGACGCCATCAGCTCACGTGCCGCCTCAACGATCGTGGGAAGCGGACAGTAGGCGCCGTCAGCCAGGAAGGCCTCTCGACTCAACACCGGCTCGCGCTTGGTGCGCGTGATGTCGGCGACCAGCGCACAGAGTGCATCGGGACCGGTCACGTGCACGCCATCAGTGAGCTGCTGGTAGCCGCGAGCCCGGGTGGGCACGAGTACCGCCGTGACCTCGCGATCGGCACACTCACGATGATAATTGCGCAGGTCCCGCGCGTAGGCGGCGGCCTGATCAAGGTCGGCCTGCGTGGCGGCCCGCTTGCCTTTGAGCTCAATGACCATGACTCCGGCTCCGACTAACAGGACCACATCGGGCCGCCGCGACTCCATGGGGAGCTCGTACTCGAGAATGGCCGAATACTGCCGCGCGAGATCGTCGCGAATGAGGACTTCCGAGACCTCGGCTTGAAGCGGCGGAATCGAGTCAGCCCACGCACGACGCTGCTCCTCGGACGCGTCGACCACAAACGCCGCGAGGCGTTCGCGAATGGTGCGGGGCGGTGTGGCGCGGAAGTCGGCAAAGGAAGAGTCCCAGCCGGAGCGCGGGCGGTCGGAGGACGGCATTGCGGGTGGCCTGGGGGCAATGGGTGATGCGGCAATGTGGCGCGTGACGCGCGTGGGTACAACTGCGCTGCCACGGTGGTCGGGTGACGAATCACGCGGCATCAACCGGCCGGACACGTTGCAGGCGTCGGGGCATCTCTCCGGCGGCTGCGCGATCCTGGCTTTCTGGATATGCAGGTGAGCGAGCACCGCCCGTGGCTCGTGCGGGGTCTCAGGAGTGCGGCGCGGATCTCCACCAGTCCAGCGCCTATCTCACCAACATCGGTACCGATCCCTCGGCGGAAATAGTAAACGCCATTAAAGCGCCACTTACGAGACACAATATCATCACCAGCACTCGATTCACGCCCATACCCCATTACGTGATTGAGGCGTTGGATGCGAAGGGGCGAGCGTTGTACACCTCGCGCGGGACAAGGCGGAAGACGCTTGGTGAACACTCGAATCCAGCCACTGATATGCGGCCGCCCTACGATCGTTCTACCACAAGCCGGCGCCCCTCCTCCGCCAGCCCGGCCCGCGCATGCTCCAGCACCTCTGCGCGCCACTGTTCATCCGAGGCGCGCTCGATCTTCGGGTCAGATTCCTGCACGCCACCCAGAAGCAGCGAAAAGCTGTCGACGCGCTTGCGCATGATCTGCACCAAACGATGATCCCGTGTGCCCCTGAACGCGGGATACGCGCACTTGAGCGGCTCACCGGTCAGCGATGCCCAGCTATTCACGCGACGAAGCCGACCGTTGCGTTGGACGGTACGGATTGGACTGGGGTCGAGTTCGTAGTGAATGAGGTGGCGGCAGTATCGGTGCAGGTCGATGCCTTCTGAGAGCCGGTCGGTGGCGATCAGGACATCGGGGCCAAAAGGGCTATTAAAGATCGCCAAGGCGGTGTCGGGTTGACTGTTCCGCGTAAAGGGGCTGATGTCGCCGGCGTCAGCGGGACGGGGGCAGACCGCGAGCACGCGCGAGGTGCCGTCGGCGCCTGCGAGAGAGGTGCGGTCCATGCTGGCCTCGCCGAGCACACGAACACTCGATTTCGACGAGAGGAGTGCGTTGAAGAGCTGTTTGGCCGCGTCGGCGATGGTACTGGTGTTTTCGCTGTGACGTGCCTTCGCGCTTTGAAGATTGTCTCTAAGTGAGCCCTTGGTGAGTCCTTGCTCCTTCATCCACGACCAGCACTGGGCACGCACGAGGTCGGAGCTCATCCAAATGAAAAAGGTCCATCGCAAGGCCCATGGCTTACTGGGCCCTTCAGGGACATCAATGATCTCATCCCACGCGTCGCGCCACAGTTTGCCACGCGGGACGCCGCGCAGGGAGAGCTCCGGTAAATGCTCGTGGAGACAGAGCGCGAGCTCCTGTGCGGTGGCGTGGTGATGACAGAAGAGCACGACCTTCTCGCCGCTTTTGACGGTATCGGAGACGGCGTTCCGTACGCCCAGCATCTTCGAGTGGACTGGAATCGTGTTGCGCGATCCGGCGATTTCTGCGAGATGTTCGCGTACGATCGTACGGTCAGGTTCGGGAATCGTGGAGACCTTCTCATTGAGCCGCTGTATCTCCGCATCCAAGTGCCGCCAGCCCACGTGGAAGCGAGGATCGTTGGTCACCTCCATAAAGTCGCTGCTATGCCCTTTGGCCAACTGTAGCGCCCGGTCCAGGCGGATAAGCAATTCAACTTCAGCCGGCGTGGCCGCCGGAATCGGGATGTCCCAATACATGCGCTCGCCGAATGCGGAACGTTCGCGCGGCAGGTCTTCCACGCTGTGGCGGATGACGTACGGTTGAATGGCGGACACCGCAGCCGAGGCGCGCTCCTGAAGTCGGTTGGCCATCGCCTTTGGCTGACGCGCGGTACCTCCAGCGTACAGGTCGGCGAGCGCGCGCGAATACCCGCGCACGGCGCGCAGGTCAGGAGTCCAGCCTACCAAGTCGAGCATCCGCTCGAGTTCCCGGATCTGGATACTGAACGGTGTGGCCGTCAGGATCAGCACACGAGCGGCATCCTGACGGCGGCGGCGGAGCTCCTTCGCAAAGGCACTACCGTCGCCGCGAGCCCGATGCGCTTCGTCGACGATGAGCAGATCACAGCCAAGCGCACCACTGCCGGTCATGTGGGAAAACTTCCCGACCTGAATGGATCCGGCCGACAGGCGTGACACGCGTCCGACCTTCACCTGCCTGGACGCGACCTTCAATCCCGACGCGCGATTCGTCAACGGACCAACGTGCGACTCCAATTCCTCCTTCCACCGTCTCATCAGCACATCGTTGGGAGCGAAGATCCGGACCTTCTTCCCGCTCCCGGCAAATACCCACGCGACCAGCGCGGCCACGGTGGTCTTCCCAAGCCCCACATCGTCGGCGAGGAGTATACCCGCCTGACCCGGCGCATCGGCGCGCCCCACGAGTCGAGACAGGATCTCGCGCGCGGTCGCAAACTGACGTGACGTACTCTCGAAAAGGAGGGGTCGCTGGCTGCCGTTCTCCGTCTCTCTCACATACGATTGCGGGTGCCGGAGAAACCGCCACGCGGTGGCAGGAATACCGACGGGCGCCAGTTCACTGCGTGTCTCAGGCAATGGCCTCAAGCCTCAGTGAGAGTTCCTGCGCCGCAACGCGTGCGCCAATGCCGAGTTGATCACCTGTGCGGTCGTTGCGGTCAGCTTCACGCAAGAGCGCGCGTTGGAGCACGTCGCCATCCTGCAGCACCTGCTGCATCTCGAAGCTGTCGTGGCCACGCTCTGCGGCGACCGCTGCCTCGTGCGCCCAAGTGGCCACAATTTGGAGAGCGCGCCTGGCCAGCACAAAGGCAGGCACGGCGTAGCTATCCTTGAGTTCGGGGTCGTCATCATCGGTGACGAGTTCCTCCGGAGTGGACACCGACTCGCTGTCTTCATCGATCAGCGACATGCGGCCACCGTACTTCTCGAAGATCAACTGATCGCTGATCTGCTGCGCGAGGAGCGGATCCACCTCTGACGGAAGGAGCGCGTCCAACACGTCGCGAGGACGATCGTCAGTCACGGGGATTTCGATCTGTTGCTCACCGCAGGCCAGCTCCACGAACAGTGGATGGTCCTCATCGTCTTCCCAACGCACGGTGCCTTTACATGAAGAGTCTTCGGCGTTCCACTGCCACCGGACCACAGGCACGTTCGTTGATTGCCCAAACACCACCGCATCCACCGCCCTGCGCTCAACCAGCCTACATCTAATGCAGACGTGACGGCCGTCCCACCTGGCCTCTGCCCACTGAATAGGAAGCGGAGGTGGTACGGGCACGTCCTTACAGGTCGCCGCGTCATTGAAGTCGTCGAAGGGTTCGAGACCATCGAAGGGCCACTGCGCGTTGGCGATGGCCACACCCAGCTCAAAGTTTCTGATCATGAGGCCTCCACGCTCCTGCGGTATGCCCCACGCGGACGTACTGAGGTTAGCCGACGTGATGAGCATGGTCTGCGTGGTGCCGCGGTCCAGCACATACACCTTGGAGTGGCTCCAACGTGGATCTTCGATTTTGTGAGCCGTATGAAACGTGTCGCACCTAGCCGGCATACTGCGGTCGAAGACCAGCTGGCGATGCGCGGCGCCCGTGCTCTGCAGCGTCTTCTGTGTTGACTCGGGTAGTCGCCACTGCACTCTCCACGGATGATACCGGTCGATCCACACGATTCGTAGATCAGCGGATCGCACGCCGACGTGTTCGCACCAAGCGTTCAGCGTGTGCGAGTCCCAGCTCCCAACGAATGGCACGATGGCCGTGAGCGACGGCCTCCGACGGCCGGATGGAATGAGGTGCTTCAGTGCGGCGACACCCCACGGAGTCCGCCTGAGCGCAGCGGCCGTATGAGTGCCAGGAACACTGGCCACGAACGTTATCCCCGCCGGACAGGTTGCCCTCGTCAGCAGCTCCTCGAAAACTCTGAACCGATCGCTCTCGCCGGTAGATACTGCAAGCGCGCGGAGAAACGCTGGCAGCACGCCCCACGACGGCGCCACGCGGGTACGCGCCCCGGGCGCTGACAGCGGGAGAATGGCCCGCCATGCCCCCTGCAGCTGACCGGCGAATGCCGAACGCGTGAGGTTGGCTGAGGAGACCACGATCTCGAGATAATCGGGACCGTCAGCTTCCGCGGTCCCCCAGTGCAGCATCCACAGCTTCGCGTGTTGAATGGCCGCCCCCGTCTTGCCCACCCGAGCATGCCGGATGTGGCGCCAGATCCAGTCGTACGAGCTGGAAGTGAATGCCCGAGACGCCTCGAACTCCTCGTCCTGCGCGAACGACGACACCACGAGTAGCCGATCGCTGAGCGCTCTGATGCGCCTGTCGAGCTCCATACGAAACGACTGAGGCGCGAGTCCTTCGCCGTCTGGATGTCGTCGTAGTCGGAGGAGCGTTGGTAGCAGGTGCTCCGCGACAAACTGGTCATCGGGTCGATCATACGTAGTAAACAGCGCGCCCTTGAGCATACAGCTCGCCGGTGCGTCGGTGTGCAGGAGTGATTCCCATTCCATGGACGACGCACTCATGACACGGGCTCCTCATCAGCGTCTTCACGTTCGACGTCGGCTTCCGCATCGTGCCTGAATGCGGCTGGCATTTCCGGGATCACTCCGCACTGCACGGCCAAGCGGCAGACATTCCAAAGACGGAAGCGGTACGCCGACCCGCCGGACAGGTTAAATGAACGCGGCTCCACGCGATCGTCGCGCAGGACAAACCATCGGAGTCCTCCACCGCGCGCTTCGTGGTGCTCGAGCAACGCCCGGACGGTCTCCACCGGCGAGCGGTGCATGAAGCGTTCGGCGAATCGATTCACCGACTCGGCGCGGCCCAGTGCCGTGTGTGGTGACTGCCTCCACGCCTTTGCCGCATCGTGCAACTCGGCGCAGGCTTCTCTCATGCCGGGATGTCCGACGACCTGGCTCAACGGCGTTGCTGGTTCTGTAAAAAGAGCGATGGTGATGCGCCTCATAACCGCCATCCCCGCGTCAGCGAGCCGCGAAAAAACCGGCAACGCCGCAATGCGTGTATTCCCCTTGAAGTGCGTCGCCAATGCCTCGCAAGCCTCGCTGTGGGAGACTACGTCTGCGTGCGACAAGCACTGGGCAACGGCCGAGCGATGGAAACCTGGGGTACCCTGCGAGCCGCCGAACAGTAGCGGCTGTAATAGCCTCGCCTCAGGGAGTGGAGAGTGCTCCCCACGTGTTCGCGGCAGCGTGTTCATGTCAGAGCCGCGACTGGCCGTGAGGAACTCGCCCCAATGTTCGAGCCACCATTTTTCTTCACGCCCAACGAAGCGGCTGATTGATCGCGAGGAAAACCTGTCGATCGTCTCCATGTCACTGCCAAGTTCCCAACCTGGACGCGCAAGCCCGAGCTTCCCATCAAGCCAGGTGGCCAGCGCGATGGACGTCTTTCCCGGAGTCCATCCATCGCCATGCACCGTGAGCCCGTCCAGCTTCCGGAATGCGCGGCGATAGCCTCCGTACATACCGGTTTGCCGGTAGCGACTGTACTGGTCGAGCGTCATTCCGAAGGTTGGTGGTTTCTGATCGTCGTCCTGCACCCAGCGTCGAACGCGTCGCATACCATTGAGCGGGCGCGCCCTCCAATTCTTTGCCTGATGAATGGTTCGCGCGACCCACATCAACTCCAGTGGTCGCAGCCAGGCATATCGTCTTTCCTGCGCCTCACGTGCGGAGGTGCTCCCCGGTGCCACCACGTGGCTGACGTCGTTGGATCGCGTGAGGCACCATGCAAGAATCGTGATCCAGCGCCCATCAGAGATGCGGTTGGTGAGCTGGGGTGCAACGGCGTCGGAGAGAGACTCTGCGAAGTCACGCAGGCCGAGTGCATCACCGCGTCGGCTGACAACGGGCTCCCAAGGCGCCGAGAACAGGATCCGGGGTGCGGGGAGGCGGAGGGCGGTGGTGGTCACGTTCGGATCACGGGAAGCGCTCGGTTCAAGAGTCTCGTCGGTCAGATACAGCCAATCGGTTTGACGCCTCCGCGCGAATACAAAGGCTGAGGTCGGCTAAGTTGAGCGTAGTGCCCGAGATTCGCCAGACTGCGTGGCAGCGATTCTTCCACTGAATCCAGAAAGGTTGGCCTAACGACCAAGAATGATCACGAACTCCCAGGTGCGAGATGCCCCGCCGCCAACTCCATCAACGTCGCCTGATCCAGCATCGGATCGGCCAACAGTCGCTCGGCGATTGCATCCACGAACAACCGATGCTTTGCCAGCATCTCCATCACCACCCCGTACTCCTTCGCGAGAAACCCGCGCACCAGTCCTTCCACATGCGCCTCCGCAGATGGCGTCGCAGTCCCCAGTCGTACGGCGAGGTTGGATGCGCTCTTCCCTGCCTCGTCCATGTCCGGCGCGAACCCCCACAGGGCGAACGCATCGGTCGCATGGTCGGTAGCGGTCTCCAGGTCGCTCGACGCACCGCTTGAGATCTGCGCTGGTCCGAGCAACAGTTCCTCTGCGGCGCGCCCGCCCAGTCGCACGCGGATCTTGTGGCGCATCGCTTCGTACGTGTGGAGATCGCCGAGGTTGGAGTGATACTCGTACGACTCCACCACGACGCCCTTGAAGGTCGACGACGAGACGATGGATGCATAATCGGGCACGTTCCCACCGTTCGAGTCGATGACGGCCACCGCCGCGTGCCCCGCTTCGTGATACGCCACGGCCTTCCGAAGCTCCGCAGATTCAACGGGTGGCGCATCGGCTTCCACGAAGCCGTGCATCTCGAGGTTCACGAGATCGAGAAACTCCATCGG
>JBBQUH010000061.1:0-19869 GCA_038212625.1 Gemmatimonadales bacterium
CCGTACACGTCGTACGCCTGCTTGGGCGGCCGCCGCTCACCGCCGGCCACAAAGCTCATTAGCCCGCCGAGCTGGTCGTTCAAGCGGATGGGATAGTTGAGCGGGTCCTGGCCGCTCTGATTCTTCGTCTGATACAACGAATCCTCAACAGCGCTCAGTGAATCGGCAAACTTTTTCGCCAATGGAGCGAACGCCGCCGTCGCGGTCATCTTGGCTGCGCGATCGTCAAGCTCACGCTTGATATGCCGGCTCTCGATCACGCCCTGATTGGCCTCGGTGATCCGGTCGCGCACCTGCAACGCCAACCGCACCTGCTCCACGAGATCCGCCTCGGTGGCCGGACTGCGTGGGTCGGGCTTCAACACAAACGTGTGCGTGATCGGCGCCGAACTCCCGGCGGTCATCTTCACGGTGTACGTGCCGGGCGCCATGGCCGGTCCGTTACCGCTCCCGGCCCACGTGATCATGCCACGGAAGGTCTTCGCACTCTCGTGACGCATGGTCCAGGTAAAACGATTGATCCCCTGCTTGTTGGCCGGCTTCACCACCGGTGGCGGACCAAAGCGGCCGCCACCACCCTCACCAGCCGCCGCTGGCGGCGTGGGCGCGGTGTCGGTGCTCGCCACCGTAGCCAACAGCGCGCCCGCCTTGTTGTAAAACTGGAACGTCACGGGCACGGAATCGGCCGGCAGCCGATACACAAACGTGGGCGCCGCCTGACCGTTCAATCGGAACACCGGCACCGGCTTGTACAGATACGGCACACTCGCCGCCTTCTCCACTTCAGGCGCCCAGCGCAGGCTGGTCAGGTTCTCCATCACCCAGAATGCACGGCCATGCGTACTGATGGCTAAATCATCATCACGCAACATCATGTCGTGCACCGGCACCGGCGGCAGGTTCTTCTGCAGGCTCAGCCAGTTACCACCCGCATCGTAGCTCACCCACACGCCACGCTCAGTGGCCGCATACAGCATACCCGGCCGGTGCAGGTCCTCACGGATCGCGCGCGTGAAATGGTCAGCGGTAATCCCGCTGGTGATCTTGGTCCACGTCACGCCGTAATCGGTGGTCGTGTACAGATACGGCGCAAAGTCGTCCATCTGATACCGGTTGCCCGCCACCCACGCGGTGCCCGGCGCATGCGGGCTGGCCTCGATGATGCTCCAACGCATCCACTCCGGCAGCCCCTTGGGCGTCACGTTCTTCCATGTCACGCCGTTATCACGCGAGACATGCAGCAACCCGTCATCACTCCCGGTCCAGATCAGTCCCTTCACCAACTTCGACTCGGCCAGTGTAAACACTGTGCCGTAATACTCCACACTGGTCTGGTCCTTCGTGATCGGGCCACCGCTCGGACCCAACGTGCGCGGATCGTTGCGCGTCAGGTCGCGCGAGATGGGCGTCCACGTGGTCCCACCATTGGTGCTGCGGAACACCACGTTACTGCCTACATAAATGGTGTTCGCATCGTGCGGCGAATGCACAATGGGATACGTCCACTGGAAACGATACTTCGAATCCTTGGCGTCGTGCCCCATGGGGTTGAGCGGCCACGGATCGAGTGACGTGCTCTTACCGGTGCGACGGTTGAGCATGTCCATGCTGCCGCCGTAGTTGGCGCCGTACATGATGTCGGGGTCGGACGGGTTGCTGCTGATATACCCCGACTCACCACCGGCCACGCCATAAAACGTGGCAAACGGACTCGCCGGCGTCGGAGACGCCGCGGCGCCACCAAAACCACCACGCCCACCCTGCACCGTTTCGCGCACCGGCCCGCAGCTCGAGCCCGCATCCTGCTTCGCGCCACACACGTGATACGGGAAGTGATTGGTCAGGTGCACGTGATAGTACTGCCCGGTGGGCACCGCCACACGCGTGCTGGTGGTGCCGCCATCCTTGGTCAGAATGAGCCCGTTGTCGTGCGCCACTGCCACCCGCTTGGGATCGGTGGGATCGATCCAGATATCGTGATTGTCACCGCCACCAAATCCACGCGCAAAGGTCTTGCCGCCATCTTTCGAAATGAGCGGGCTCACCTGCGGACCGTACACCACGTTGGTGTCCTTCGGATCGGCGTACAGCTTGGAGTAGTACCACGCGCGCTGCCGCAGATTACGGTCACCGGTCATGAAGGTCCACGTGGCCCCGGCGTCATCGCTGCGATACACACCACCGTTGGACTCGTGCTCGATAATGGCCCACAACCGGCTTGGCTTGGCCGGACTCACGGTAATGCCAATGGCACCCAGCGGCCCGCTTTGCGGCAACCCGGTGTTACGCGTGATCTCGGTCCACGTGTCGCCACCGTCGGTGGTCTTGAAAATGCCGCTCCCCATGCCGCCACTCACCAGCAGCCACGGCTTCCGCCCGGCTTGCCAGAACGACGCGTAAATAACCTTGGGATTACTCGGATCCATGATCAGATCCGCCACACCGGTGGAGTCATTGCGAAACAGAATGTTCTTCCACGTCTTCCCGCCATCGGTGGTGCGGTACACGCCACGCTCTTTGTTGGGGCCGAACACATGCCCCAGCGCCCCCACGTACACGATGTCGGGATTGGTGGGGTGTATGCGCACCCGCGCGATGTACTGCGTCTCCTTGAGCCCCATGTACTGCCACGTCTTGCCGGCATCGGTGCTTTTCCACACACCATCGCCGTGCGACACGTTGCCGCGAATGGGCGTCTCGCCACCGCCCACCCAGATCACATCGGGGTTGGACTGCTGCACGTCGATCGATCCGATCGTGCCGCCGAAGTACGCGTCGGTCACCGGCACCACGGTTTTACCGAAGTCGGTGGTCTTCCAGACGCCACCGCCGGTGGTGCCCATGTAGTACTCATCGGGGCGCGCCGTGGAACCGGCCACGGCGGTCATGCGACCGGACTGATTGGGGCCGATGTTGCGCCAGGACACATCGAATGACGGCTTCGCGGCAGCAGCACCGCCACCGGCTCCGCGACCCTGCGCCGGCAATACGCCCGCAGTGAGGGCCAGCAGCGTAGCGGTGGTCAGCGCGCGTGGTACAAGGAAAGGAAGAGGCACGGGTCGGGAGATAGGTGGGGCGGAAGGAGCGAACATGGGGCTATGATCAATACGGATAGTGGGGGGAAAACGCGGCAAGGACAAATGGCGCTGCCTCCGCCCACCAGAATTCGCGCCACGCGGGCGCACGGCTGGGTGACAGACCGTCGCTCCAATGCCAATTTGCGACGATGATCATCTCCCGTCTCCCGCTGGCCCGTGCGGCCCTCGCCCTCTGTGCGCTCACCGCCGCCCTCGCCGGCCGCCCCGCGGCCGCCCAACACGCCTTCGCCGACCCGGGCGCCACCTTCGATCCCCGTGTCCCCACCCCGCAATCCGTCCTCGGCTACGAACTTGGCAGCCGCTTCACCACCCACCGCGCCATGCTCCGCTACATCGAAGCGGTGGCTGCGACCAGCAAGCGGGTAAAGGTCGACACCGTCGCCCGATCGTTCGAAGGACGCGAGATGCTCCTCCTGACCATCACCAGCGAAGCCAATCACGCGCGGCGCGCGGCGATTCAGGCCGACGCACAGCGCATCGCCGATCCGCGCGGCGCGACAGCAGGTGAAATCGACGCGGCGATTGCGCGCACGCCCAGCATCGTCTGGCTGGCGCACTCGGTGCACGGCGGCGAAGCGTCGGGTGTAGAGGCGGGCATCGGCCTGCTCTACCAGCTCGCCGCCGGCACCGATGCTGACACCCGCGCAGCTCTCGACAGCACGGTCGTGCTCATCGATCCGAACCAGAATCCCGACGGCCGCGAACGGTTCACGCATGACCTCGAGCGCGCGTTGAGTGTGCAAAGCCTGCCCAGCGAACCGGGCGCCATCAACAACGCCGGCTCATGGCCGGGACCACGCACTTCGCACTACGGCTTCGACCTCAATCGCGATTGGTACGCGCAATCACATCCGGAGTCGCGCGGCCGCGTGAAGAGCTTCCTGGCGTGGATGCCACAGGTCGCGGTGGATCTGCACGAGCAAGGCTCCAGCGCGTCGTTCTACTTCGCACCCCCGCGCGCGCCGGACAACCAGAACAACCCCAAGCATCTCCCCAAGTGGTTCGATATTTTCGCCGCCGCACACGGCGCCGCGTTCGACGTGCATGGCTGGGGCTATTTCCGTCGTGAAGGCTACGACTCCTTCTACCCGGGCTACGGCGAAGGCTGGCCGATGCTCACCGGCGCCATTGGCATGCTTTTCGAGTCGGGATCCAGCGCCGGCGGCGGCGTGCGTCGCAACGACGGCACGCTGCGCACGCTCAAGCAGGCGGCGTGGGAGCACTATACCGCCGAATGGGCCACGGTAAAAACATCGGGCCGCCGCCGCACGGAATTGTTGCGTGACTATGCGGCGGCGCGCGCCAACGCCATCACGGTGCACAGCAAAGGTCCGATGCGCGCGGTGGTGTTCGCACGTGACGCACAAGGCCGCGCCGATTCGCTGGCGCAAAAGCTGCTGGATAACGGCATCAACGTACAGCGACTGACCGCCGACGCTGCGCTATCGAATGCTACGTTGTACGGTGGAGGCACGGTATCGAACGCTCGCGTAACGGCGGGCGCATATGTGGTAGACCTCGCGCAACCACAGGGCCACCTCGCCAAGGCACTGCTGGAGCCCGATGCCGCGCTGGATTCGGCGTTTCTCAAGTTCGAACTGGAACTACGCCGCACCGGGCAGCGCAATCGTTTTTACGACATGACCGCATGGTCGCTTCCCATGGTGTATCGCGTGGAGGCGTACACCGTACCTGCCATGCCGACTTCCGTTGCCGCGGTCACCTCGATCGCGCGTCCCACTACAACGCCGTTCGCCAAGGCCAACTACGCGTACGTCTTTGCACCGGGCAGTGAAGCGGCCATTCGTATGCTGTCCGGCCTGCTCACGGATTCGATTCTGGTGCGCTACGCCCCGAACAGTTTCGTGAGCAAGGGCGCGCGGTTTGATCACGGCGCCTTTGTGGTGCGCGTGGCCACCAATCGTGCCAATGTGCACGACGCGATCGCGCGCCACGCCGCGGCATCGGGCGCAGTGATCACCGCCATTGCCTCCGCCGGCGTCGACGAAGGCACGGACCTCGGCAGCAACTCGGTAATCCCTATCCAGCGGCCGTCGGTCGCGATTCTCGGCGGCGCGCCGGTGAACGGGACATCGTTCGGCTTCAGCTGGTACGCTATGGATCAACGCATCGGCTACGCCACCACGCTGGTCGACGCGAGCTTCGTCGCCGACGGCGACATGGGTCAGTTCAATACGCTCATCATGCCCTCGGTCTCCAGCGGCGCACTCGATCGCGCACTCGGCGACGCGGGGCGCGCACGCCTGGTGGAGTGGGTCCGCAATGGCGGAACCCTCATTACCATCGACGCGGCCAGCGCCTGGCTGGCGCAGGAGCGCGTGGGCTTGGTGCGCACGCGGGTGCAACGCGACACCACGCGCGCCGACAGCACCGGCGGTGCACCACTTGCGGCCAGCCTGCCGGGCGTGCTCGCCCGCGCGTCATACGACACGCTCTCCATTCTCATGGCCGGCGTTCAAACCGCCGACGTGCCGGTGTTCATGAACAACGATCGCGTGTTCACCACACCCAAGGATCTGCGTGCCGGCGAAGCCATCATCCGCCTTGCTCCTGCCGCGCGCGTGCGCCTTGGCGGCTACTACTGGCCCGAATCACAAACCCGCATCGCCGGCTCGCCAGTGCTCTGGACCGAACGCGCCGGCCAAGGTCGCGTGATCCTGTTTGCACAAGATCCGGTATACCGCGATCAACTCCGCGGCATGCTACCGATCTTCGCTAATGCGGTGCTGCTCGGCGGCTCGCAGTAACTATCGCAGAGTGGTGGCGCGAATACGGCACGCGTACCGCGCACATCACGCCCCAACCGCCGCCCGATACGCCGCCGCAAAACGCGGCGCATCGGCGGCCTTCATGCCGCACACGCCCACGCGCAATCCCTCGGGCATTGGCACCACAAACACCCCGGCGGCCTGCAGCCGATCGCAGGCCGCAAACGGATCCGGCGCCTCCAGCGTCACAAAAAATCCGCCATCCCACGCCGCGCCCTGTGCAAAGCCCTCCGCCTTGAGCGCCGCATCCAGCGCCGCCACGCGATCCATGAGCACCGTGCGCCAATGCGCGTGCTCGGCGGCCAGTGCCGCCCGCGCCGCTTCACTCGTGAGCATCCGCAGCAGCACGCTCATCGGAGCCCGCGCGCAATTACTCCAAGTGCCGCGGCAACTCGTAACGAGCGCCGCCTTGAGCGCCGCATCCGTGGTCCACGGAAAAACCAGCGCGCCCGCACGCGAGCCGTACAACGTGTACGCCTTGCTCAAGCTGAGCGTCGCCCCCACCAGCACCTGCCCCTCCGCACCAAACGCCGCGTAGTCGTCGAGCGCCTCGCGCACCGCATCGGGATCCCGCGCGTAGTCCAGATACGCGAAATCGAGGATGAGCGTCACCGGCCCGGAAAACGAAATGTCACGCAACACCGACAACAGCGTTCGCCGATCGTCGCGCGATAAGCTGCGCCCGGTGGGGTTGTGACACGGATCGTTGAGCCACACCACCAGCCGACCCTGGGCCTCCAACAGATCACGCGCCGTGGCCTCCCACACCCCCACGTCGAGCGACGCACCGGCTACGGGGTACGGCACCGTGGTCAGCGTGACCCCGTTCTCCACCGCGATCGTGCTGTACGGTCCCCAATAGGGCGCGGCAGTGAGCACCGACTGGCCACGGTCCAACAGGTTGCGTAGCGTCAGCGCCAGCGCCCCCGAGCCGCCCGGTGTGGCCACCCCTACGCCGTAACTCGTGAGCGACGGCCAGTGCCGCTGCGTGATCGCCAGCAAAAAGGCCGGATCGCCGGCGATCGGCGCGTACGGCGCGATCTCCAGCGGAGTCAGCTCCCGCCATACCGCCATTACGCTGTCGAGAATCACCAGTTTGCCACTCTCGTCGAGCAGCGCGCCCATGGTGGCGTTGATGACCGGCTGCCCAGTGGCGGCATACCGCTGCGCGGCCGCATTGAGCATGAAGATCGCATCGTCACCGGAGAAGTCACGGCGCGAGGGGAGCAGCTGGGGGAGTGAAAGCGAGGACATAGCGTTCAACGTGCGCACGGCGTGGCCCGTGCGCTACTGCCCGCCAACGTTACGTGCCCTGGTACGCGATACCGCGCGTCACCACTGCTGCCCCAAGGTGACCAGCACCTTCCACGGCGCCGCCTGATCCACCGGCCGCGTACCGCCCACGAACAACGAGCCCGAGAAGAACCGGAAGCCTGCTGTCATGCTGGCGCGGATCCCGTCGGTTGGCCGAGACACGGGCGTGAGCAACACCAGCGACGCTGGATCGACGATCGCCAACCGGTCAATCGCCGACCGCGCGGCTGCGGTCGGCGCATCGGCCCAGCCACTCTGCAGCCCCACACTCAGCCCCGGAGAAAACGATGGCAGGAACAGCCGTCCCACGCGGATCGGCTGCCGGTAGAACGGGCTGGTGTACAACAGCGACGCGCGCAGCACGGCAGCCCGCGAGCCGGCAAACTCCTTGTCCGCATAGCCCGGCAGATTCTGGAATCGGCCCAGCTCGAACAGTTGCTGCGACGGGATCTGATCGCCGGTCACCACACCCACGTCCCCGCGGGCCAGTGCAATGAACGGTCCGATCGGACGACGCCCAGTCAGGCGCACCTCCGCCCGCTGCCACGACAACGTGCCGTCGCCGCGCTCGTACGACAGCCGCCCACCCACACCGGGCTTCACAAACTCCGCACTAAAGTCGGGATGCCACTCGAGCAGCGCCGCCGTGCGCACATATCCACCCTCGTCCACGCCACGATTATCCCGATACGCGGCGCCACCAAACGGACTGCGCACATACGTAGACGGTCGGTAGCGATCATCGGCGAACCCCACCTCGGCGCGGGCCAGCAGCGCCCGGGCGCCCACCCGGCCCGCCACAGCCAGCGTCGCACTGCGACGGTCCACATAGTCGTACGGATCCACCGAGCCGAAGAGCGCCGCTATCGTATCCCCCGAGTCCAGTGGCACACGGAAATCATTGGTGTTGTCCAGCGAACGCCCGGCCCGCGTTTCGAGTGTCAAACCGTTACGCGTGCGTTCCGCCGACACGCGGCCGCGCGCCGTACCTTCGCTCCACGCCCAGCCGGCGTTGGCGCGGAGAATCACTCCCGGTGCCATGTCACGCAACGAAAGCTTGACGCCGCCGCCCGTGTACGCCCCCTCCACCCGATTGAAGTGAAACGCATCACTCGGCCGCTGCGTGGCGTAATCCCAACGCGGCGCTCCGGTGGCGCGCCAGCGATCAGGACCGATGTCATTGAAGTCATCGCTGTGCATGCCTTGCGACAGCGTACCAAGCCCCAGTTGCCAACCACTGTACCGACCCAGTGAATCGGCCGACGCGAACGTGAGTCGTCGCTGCCGGAATTGTCGCAGCGAATCGGCTTTGGCCAGCGTCGCGGCATCGAGCACGGTGTCGTTCACCTGCATCTCGAGAAAACGCGACACAATACGAATCACCGCGCGCCCTTCACCCAATGCCGGCAGCGCCGCTTGCAACTCGATCCGCTGACGCGCCGGCAGCCAATAGTCGCCGTAGCGCTCCGCATTTTCGTACTCGATGAACGCCACCGCATCGCCAAGTGCGCCACCAAGTACGCGGCGTGGCCCATTGAGCTGTCGGAAGTACCCACGCAAGCGCACCAACGTGCCGCGCGACGCATCGAGGTCCATCTCGCCATCAAAGAGCACCACACGACCGGTGAGATCGTCGCGCGGCTGGACGCGCACATGCACAATCGGAATCACACGATCACCCGATCGCATGGTCACGATGGTATCACCGCCGGTGTAGCGATAGAACGTGGCGCGGTCAGTGGCCAAGGGATGCACGATCGGTAACGTGTCGGCACCATCAGCGCGCGCTCCACCCGTGGCGCGGCGCGCGGCCTCACCGGCACGCTCGGCGGGCGTGCGACGGCGCTGCGTGATCCGCATGCGATTACCATAGAGAGACGGGTTGAGCCACCCGGTCTGAAATATCGAGAGCATCGACACCGAGCCACCGATCTGCTGCGCCCGATATCCGGTGACGCGCTGCTCAAAATAGCCGGTGCGATTCCAGCGTAACGTGCTCGCCACCTGCTCGACCGCCGCCACGGCCTCATTCCCTTCATCGCGTCGCAACAGCACCGAGATTTCGGACTCTACGCGCGCGCTGTAGCTGATCAGCGCGGGAGGCAGGGCGTTCCGCTTACTGGCGTCTGCCAGCAACGCCTGCAGACTCTCGTTGGTGACGGGCTGCGCGCCGAGCGGCGCTGACGTGCCCAGGAGAGCAAGACCAGCGCCGAACAGCGTACGATGCAGCACAGAGAAGTGTCGGGTCATATGGAGTTCTACGCCGGGATCAACCGCGAAGTTGCAGGTCCCGGCAAGGCGTACCTGCGGCTACTTGCGCAGCTGTTCCAGCCGCTCTCCCGCTGCGGTCCACTCATGCACCGCATCATCGAGAGCGTCGCGCGCATCGTCGAGCGCCTTGCCAAGATTCGAAGCCCGCTGCACGCCCGCCGGTGTGTCATACAACTTGGGATCATCCAGCTGTGACGTGAGCTCGCCGATCTTGCCTTCCAGTACCGCCACCCGCAATTCGGCGTCAGACACCAAACGTTCCGCCGCCCGCAGCAACTTCTTCACATCGCCAGTTGGTGCCGGCGCCTGCTTGCCCGAATGCGCCGGCGCACCCGACTTGCCACCGCCTTTCGCGGTGCTCGTGCTGCCCCCCCGCGCCGCCGCCGCTTTGCCTGCCTTCGCCTGGTCACGCTCGCGGTCCCGCTCCTTCTCGCGCTGCTTCGCATTCGCGGCCGCCTGCTGCTGCGACGCGTCACGCGATTCACGATCCGCCTTGGCCCGCAGCTCCGCACGCGCGGCTTCCCATTCCACGAAGCTGCCGGAGAAGACGTGCAGCGCCTGATCCTTGAGCTCCCACACCTGCGAGGCCAAACCGCGCAACACGGCACGGTCGTGACTCACGATCAGCACACTGCCTTCGTACCCGTCGATCGCGTCTTCCATCGCTTCGATGCTTTCGACATCGAGGTGATTAGTCGGTTCGTCGAGAATGAGCAGGTTGCTGGTACTGAGCGTGAGCAGTGCCAGAGCCACACGCGCACGTTCCCCACCGCTCAGGGTGCCCACGGTGCGCTGCACCTCGTCGCCGCTATATCCGAACTTGCCTAGATGGCCCTGCACCATGCGCCGCTCCCACAAGGGGCGCTGAGTGGCGATGGCTTCGTAGATGGTGGTGTCGAGGGGGAGATGACCGAGGTCCTGGCGGTAGTAGGCTACCGTGGTGCTGGGGCCCACTTTGACCGTGCCGGCAAACGCCGGATGTTCGTCGAGCAGTGTTTTGATGAGCGTGCTCTTGCCAGCGCCGTTCGGGCCTACGAGCGCGATGATGTCGCCGCGCTCGAGCACGACGCTGACATCTTTTACCAGTGCACGCGGCCCGTCGGATGCGTGCACACCCACGGTGACGTGCTCGGCTTCGATCACGCGATCGCCGCTTCGGTCGCCGGCCACCAGACGCAACGCCATCACCCCATCGGCACCAATGGGCGACGAAAGGCGGGGCATCCGCGCCAGCAACTTACGCCGTCCCTTGGCCTGCCGCGTGTTCTGGCCCGCCAGGTTCCGCGCGATGTAGTCGCTTTCCGAGGCGATCTTGGACTGCTGCTTGTCGAACTGACGCTGCTGCGTGAGCCGACGCTCTTCGCGCTGCACGATGAACGACTCGTACGTGCCCGCGTACGCGAACGCCGTTCCGCCTTCAAAGTGCAGGACGTGATCGGCCATGGCCGCCAGAAACGCGCGATCGTGACTGATACAGATGACGGTGCGGTCGCTGTCCTTGAGGTATTGCTCCAGCCACGCCGTCGTATCGAGATCGAGGTGATTGGTGGGTTCGTCGAGCAACAAAATTTCCGCCGGCGTGGCCAGCTGGCGGGCCAGCGCCACGCGACCGCGCTCGCCACCACTGAGCGTACCGATCTGCGTGAGCTTGGCTGCCTCGGGGTTGAAGCCGACGCCCATGAGCACGGAGTCCACCTTGGCGGCCATCTGATACCCGCCTTCGCGCTCGAACCGTTCCAGGTCGCGACCGTACTTTTCCATGGCCGCCTCGCCGTGATCGTGCTCGAGGTTGGCGGCCTGCACAGCGAGCGACTGCTCGAGCTCGCGCAGATCACCGAACGCACCGGCGACGATCTCCCACAACGTCATACCTTCGGGGAACTTGCGATGCTGATCCATGAGGGCCACGCGCAGTCCCGGCATGCGGGCAATGCTGCCGCGCGTGGGTTGCAGGGCGCCCGTAATCAGCCGCACGAGCGTCGTCTTGCCCGTGCCGTTCCGACCCACCACGGCCCAGCGATCGCCGTCGGCCACGGTGAACGTGATGTCGCGGAAAATCTCGCTGGCGCCAAAGTCCACGCCGGCGCTCCCTACGGCGAGCAGCGTCATACTGCTGCCCTCGGCGCCACGGTCGGACGCGCCGATCCGGTTCCTGCTGTGCCCACAATACCCACCGTGTAACTCGTGTGATGTAATCGCCGCCGCGCGCGTAGCGCGTGGGGAGTCGTCCAAAGTTTGTCGGGAACTGATGGCAAGCCACGCCCAGCGTGGAGACTAACCACCCGAAGGCGCGAATGCCCCTCCCACCTCGCTCAGCGTGCCCCGTGGGGCCGCAGATCCGGCCCCGTGTACACGCAGCCGGACGTACACGTTTCGCGTACGACCAGCTTGGACAGTCCCGGCAGCACCGGCGCGATACGCGCCCAGAGCCACGTCGCGAGCACTTCGCTGGTGGGGTTTTCGAGCCCCGGGATCTCGTTCAGATAGTAGTGATCGAGCTCGTCGATGATCGGCTTGACCGCCGACTTGATATCCGCGAAGTCCATCACCCATCCTGACGGCTCACCGAGCAAACCGGCCACATGCACCGCGACCATGAACGAATGGCCGTGTAGCCGCGCACACTGGTGACCCGGCGGCACGTGCGGCAAGCGGTGCGCCGCCTCAAAGGTGAATTCCTTGAAAATCTCCATCCCTGCAAGATAGCGCATCGGGCGGCGCCGCTACGCCTCGCGGGCGCTGCGCTGTACCTGCTCCACCGCCTGCAGCAGCTCCTCCGCCTCGAACGGCTTGTCGAGAAACATGACGTGCGGCAGCGCCAGCAGCGCGGCCGGCCACCCGTCGCGTGCGTATCCTGATGTGATCACCACTGGCAGATCGGCACGGAGCGCGCGCGCGGCACGCACGACCACCTCACCGTTGGCATGGGGCATTTCAAAGTCGGTGACGAGCACATCGATAGCGCCGATCTGCTCCGTGGCCAGTGCGATCGCTTCCCGGCCATTGGAGGCGCAGAGTACTTCGTAGCCGACGCGGGCGAGCGTGCGCTGCATGGCGGCCTGCACACCCGGCTCGTCTTCCGCCAGCAGGATGCGCCCGGCACTGCGTCCGCCACGCATACTCACCGCCAATGCCAGCGGGGGGTCCACCGTGTCTTCCTGTGCTTCCGGAAGCCAGATCGTGACCGTCGTGCCAACGTTTACGGTGCTTTCCACCTGCACCACCCCGCCATGATGCGCCACCGTCCCGTACACCATGGCCAAGACAAGCCCGGTGCCGGCCCCGGGGCCTATGGTGGTGAAGAACGGCTCGAACACGCGTCGCAGTACATCGGGGGGCATGCCCAGTCCGGTGTCCTGCACCTGCAAGCGGACCCAGCGTCCTGCGCGGACAGCGCCGGGCGCACTCCGCGCGGTTTCTGCCGGGACCGCTCCGTCGACATCGTCAAGCCGGATGGTCAGCCGCCCGCCGGACGGCATCGCATCCCGTGCGTTGACGGCGAGATTCATGAGTGCCTGCTCCACGCGACCGCTGTCCACCCGCACCAGCCGAGCGCTGTGAGATTCCACGGCGAGTTCGACCGAGGCCGGTACCACGCGGCTGAGGAGAGCGACCGCATCGTAAACCACCGACTCGAGCCGTTGCGCCGGCCCGCTCACCGGGCTCTGCTGCGAGAACGTCAAGAGCTGACGCGTGAGTGAGCTGGACCGACCGGCGGCCGCTTTGATAATCGCGAGGTCCTCGCGGGCCTCGTGATCCGCCGGCAAGCTATCGAGCGCCAGGTCCGCGCTGCCGACAATCGCCGTAATAAGGTTGTTGAAGTCATGGGCCACCCCCCCCGCAAGGCGCCCCAGCGACTCCATCTTCTCGGCGTGCCGCAGTCGTTCCTGACGCACCTCCAGCTGTGCGGCCATCGTGTCGAACGCCGACGCCAACTGCGCGAGCTCGCCCTGCTGACGCGTCACGCCAGTGCGTGCGGTGAGATCGCCGGCTCCGAGCTTGCGCGTGGCATCGAGAATGGCCGTCACGTCCCGAAGTACGAAGTACTCGGCGCCCAGCCAGGCAATCATAAGCGCTGCCAGTGCCGTCACCACGAGCCAGAACACCCGCACCCGCAACCTGGCCGCCGGCTCGGCATACGCAACCGCGGGGAGCACCCCGATCGCCACCACGGTCGGGAAACCCGGCGCACTGGCCAGTCGGCGGTAGGCGATCAGGCGCAGCACCCCGTCCACTCCACGGGCTTCGGTAAAGCCCGACGACGGTGCCGCCGGACGGGCGCTGTCGGAAAACACGCGGGCGACCTGTGGTACCTTCGAACCCACGGACTCGGCATACGGCAGACGCCCAATCAACGTCCCGGCGGAATCCCCGATGCTGATGACCGCGCCCTCCGCGAGCCCCGCCGCAGCGACGGCGCCCTGAAGCCGGGCGAGCCACATCAGCCGTATGCCAATGGAAAGCACGCTGGTGACCGTGCCGTCGCGATCCTGCACCGCGATATTGAGCGGCACGAGAGGTTCGCGATTCCGTTCAGCGGCGAGGTACGGGCCAAGCACTGATGTATCCGCGGACAGGATTTTCGCGAAGAGCGGGCTGGCGCTGACATTCCCGCCAATCGCGGCGGGGGTACGCCCCCCACAGTCCACAATGCCCAGCGCCGTGATGCGCGTGGGTGAGGCCACCTGAGGCACAAAGGCGCTGAGGCGGACAAACGCCTCCTCGCAGGCTGCGCGTTCGCCTGTGCGCACCGCGGGCACCTCCGCCCACGTGCCGAGGATACGGCGTCCGGCCAGAATGGTGTTGTCGTTCTCGGTCGACGCAATGTCGAGGAGCTGCTGGAGCCGCGCGCGCACCGCCTGCAACGACTGCTCTGACTCGCGCTGCGCGGTCCAGACCGTAAGAATGACCGCGGGCAGGTAGGCCACGGCCACCAACAGCAGCAGACGCGTGCGAAGCGACGCAATACGCAGTTTCATGGCTCGCGCTTTGTTCGCCAACACCCGATCACGCACGGGGCCATCGGGAATCCTTGTGGTGGCAAGCGGTTTCTCTGGTGCGGCGGCGGCGCGGTATCAGAACGGCAGATCGTCCCCTCGTGGAAACTGGTCACTACGCCATTCTGGTCAAGGGGAACTGCGTGGTCTGCGTACATCCTATTACTAAGCGGAGCATTTGACAGGGTCCATTGGGGGAGATAAGGTGGAGAACTTCAAGCGGGCGTTTTCCAGATAGTCGTTGGCTGGCGCACCGATTCCCACCACCCGGCACCCTTCATGATGAAGCAACGAATACTCACGGTGTTCATGGGCACCCTGCTCTGCGCCACCCCTGTCTGGGCGCAGCAGAAAACGGTGACCGGCAAAGTGACGCGCGATCTCACCGCGCCATTGTCTGGTGTCTCCGTGGTGATCAGGGGAACCACGCAGTCCGCACAGACCAACACCAACGGCGACTACTCCATTCGCGCGGAGGTTGGGCAGGTGCTGCAATACCGGCTCATCGGCTACGTGCCGCAGGAGCGCACCGTGGGCGCCGAGTCGGTGCTCAACATTCAGCTGGTGAAGGTTCCCACAGCGCTCGACGCCATGGTGGTCACGGCGCTCGGCGAGACCAC
The DNA here is from genome assembly GCA_038212625.1 of Gemmatimonadales bacterium. Classification (GTDB taxonomy): domain Bacteria; phylum Gemmatimonadota; class Gemmatimonadetes; order Gemmatimonadales; family Gemmatimonadaceae; genus Gemmatimonas. The sequence goes on from JBBQUH010000061.1 coordinate 15,090, forward strand.
GCAGCGGCGCAGCCTGGGTACGTCGCAACAGACCGTGCAGGGCGCCGACATCGCACAGACCGGCCGCGAGAACTTCATCAACGGGTTGCAGGGCCGCGTGGCCGGCGTAGAAGTCACGAGCACGTCGGGCGTGCCGGGCGCGTCATCGTCGATCACCATTCGTGGTGTGAGTTCCATCAGCGGCAGCAACCAGCCGCTCATGATCATCGACGGTCTGCCGCTCGACAACAAAACGTTCAATACACAGTCGCTGGCTTCGGACGCACCGGGATCGCTGACCGCCTTCAGTAATCGCGGCGTGGACTTTACCAATCGTGCCGCCGACATCGATCCGCAAGACATCGAAACGCTGGTGGTGCTCAAGGGGCCGGAGGCCGCCGCGCTGTACGGTATCGATGCCGCCAACGGGGCGATTGTGATCACGACCAAGCGCGGCAAGGCCGGTACGAATACGCTCGAATACACTAATCGCGCGCGCATCGACCAGACGCGTGGGCAGCCGGTCGTGCAGAATACGTACGCGCCATCGGGCACGACGGGAGATCTGATCGACGCGTTTTCGTACTTTGGTGCTCCCTACCCGGCAGGTACGCAGTTCTTCAACAACGTGGACGGCTTCTTTCAAACGGGCGTCTCGCAACAGCACAACGCGACGGTGAGCGGCGCGACCCAGGATAACCGGATCAACTACCGACTCGGACTTGCCGCAAACTTGCAGGGCTCGGTGGTCCCGAATTCAGAGCTCACGCGCTTCAACCTCACGGGTCGCACCGGGGCACAGGTCACGAACTGGCTCAAAACGGACCTGTCGGTTTTGTATGTACAGTCGGACAACGACCAGGCGCTCAAGGGTCCCAACGGACCGCTCATTGGCCTCCTGCTCTGGCCGCAGACGGATGACGCGCGCGATTTCCTCTCTCCCTCAGGCAACCGTCGCCGGATCACCGCGCTGGCCTCGAATACGGAAACGGACAATCCGTACTTCAGTGTCAACAAGAATCGCCTGAATTCCCGCAACGGCCGCCTCAACGTCAACATGGGCATCACCCTCACGCCGTTCGCGTGGGGCAGCTTGAAGACGAACATCGGGTCCGACGGGTACACCAACGAGAATCTGGTGCTCCGACACCCCGAGAGCTCCGGTGTGGCCAGTAATAATAACGGTATTCTCGACCGGGCCACGGATGTTGTTCGGAACCTGACGGCACAGACGGTCTTCAGCATCAACCGTCGCCAGCTCACGAAGAACTTCTCCATCTCGGGTCTCGTGGGGAATCAGGTGTCCGACTTCCGCTCGGAAGTGAGCGGCCTGCTCGGTACCGATTTCCTCGATCCGAACTTTGTCTCGTCCAATAACACCAACGTCCGGACCAACCGAACCGATTTACAGCAGCGCCGTCTGGTGAGCGCGTATGCGCAGGCCGTGGCCAACTACCGCAACTACCTCTACGTCACGGTCACGGGGCGTAACGACTGGACGTCCACCATCCCCGAAGAGCGCAACTCGTTCTTCTATCCCGGCGTGACGTCGAGCTTTGTCTTTTCAGACGCAGTACCGGCTCTTGGAAAATTCATGACAGGCAAGCTGCGCGCCGCCTATGCCGAAGTGGGCCGCGACGCGCGTCCGTACGCCTTTCGTCCCGCGCTTGAGTTCAAGACCACGTCGAACGGTGGATACGGCTTCGGCTTCACGGGTCCGAATCTCAACTTGCGCCCCGAGTTCGCCACGTCGTACGAAACCGGCACCGAGCTTGGCTTCTTCGACGATCGGCTCGGCCTTGATGTCACGGTGTACCGCAAGGAAACCACTGACCAGATCGTGAATGACATCCGCGGTTCGTTTGCCACGGGCTTCATTCTGTTTAACCTGAACGGCGCTTCCACGCGCAACGAAGGCCTCGAAGTCACGCTCCGTGGTACGCCGGTGCTGAAGAACAACTTCACGTGGGACGTGCTGGCCAACTTCGAGCGCGCCCGCGGTACCGTCATCGCGCTACCGAACGACTTGCCGGAGTCGTACGTGTCGGACACGTGGCTTTACGGCAACGTGCGCAACGGCGTCGCGCCGGGGCTGTCCACCCGCTCGCTCACGGGACTGTTCTACCAGCGCACCACTGACGGCCAGCTGCTCATCGACCCGACCTCCGGGCTTCCACTGCGCTCCACGTCGTTTATCGATGCCGGCTACGATCGCGCCCCGGACTTCTCGATCGGCCTCACCAATACGATTCGCTACAAGCAGATGTCGGTCAGCTTCCTGCTCGATATTCGCAAAGGTGGTGACGTATTCAACGCCACCGAGCACTTCCTGACGTCACGCGGCCTGGCGACCCGCACGCTCGACCGCGATCAACCCCGCGTCATCGCGGGCGTGTTGCGCGACGGCAAGGAAAATTCTGCCACGCCCACCAAGAACGGCATCGTCGTGATCCCGGCCGTCCAAACCGCATTCTACTCGAACATCAGCGAAGAGTTGTTCATCGAGAAGGATATTAACTGGATACGCCTGCGTGATATCACGGTCAAGTACACCCTCCCCGGCAAGATGTTGAAAGCCCGTTCAGCCAGCGCCTACCTCACGGGTACCGACCTGTTCCTGTTCAGCAACTATTCTGGCCTCGACCCCATCGTGAACGGCAACTCGGCCGCCGTGGGTGGTTCGGGTGGAGCCGGAATCGACTTCGGCAACTTCCCGATGCCGCGCGGTCTGGCGTTCGGCTTTACCGTGGGGTTCTGAACCATGCCACAACCCATTGATCACGCAGCGTCGCGCGCGGCGCGAATCACTCCGGTCTCACGGAATCCCATGAAGAAGATCCACGGCGCACTGCTCGTTGGCGCGCTCGCGCTGGCGTCAGTCAGCTGCGACGATTTCCTCGACGTCAACGAGAATCCCAACGGCCCTCAGACGGTCTCGGCGAATTTGTATCTGCCGCCGATGCTGCACTGGATGGTCACCTCACCAGCGTTCGACGGCCGCTTCATAGGCCGCTACACGCAGCAGTGGTTCCTGACCGGCACCTCGCTCAGCACGTGGGACCGCATGGGCTATGATCCCTCCAGCGACAATGGCGCACAGCAATGGCGCGATGTGTACTGGACGTTCGGTCAAAACCTTGCCGACATGATCGCAAAGGCCGAGGCTGAGGAGCGCTGGGACCTGCTCGGTGTTGGCTATCTGCTCAAGGCCTGGGGTTGGCAGGTGCTCACGGATATGCACGGCGAGATCATCGTCAAGGAAGCGCTCGCTCCCAACACGTTCACGTTCAATTACGACTCGCAGGAATTTACGTACGGTGAGATTCAGCGACTGCTCAATCTAGCCATCGACAATCTCAAGCGTACCGACGGCGCCGTCGATGCGGCGTATCTGGGCCGTACCGACAAGATGTACAACGGTGATCGGACCAAGTGGCTCAAGATGGCACATGGTTTGCTGGCGCTGAATCTCAACCACTATTCCAATAAGGCGTCGTACAAGCCGGCCGATGTGATCGCGGCGGTGAACCAATCGTTTGCCGGCAACGCCGATGACGCGCTCCTGCAGTTCCCCGGGACGCAGAACAATGATATCAACTTCCTTGGTCGCTCACGTGGGAACTTCAACGCCTACCGACAGACGCGCTTTACGGTAGAGCTGATGAACGGCACCGCATTCGCGGGCGCGGTCGATCCACGGATGAGTCGCATGCTCGCACCGGCTCCCGACGGCCAGTATCGGGGTCTGGAGATTAATACGCCAAACTTCGGCGCCCTCACGGCGGCCCAGCAGCCGACCAACTTCTACGGCTATCCGGGCGCTGGTGGCTTGCAGCTCCCTGGTCGGTATCTCTTTGCCGACAAGGTACGGATGCCGGTGATGACCTACTCGCAGCTGCAGTTCGTCAAGGCGGAAGCGGCGTACAAGCTGGGTGACCTCGGCACCGCGCTCTCGGCATACACCGAAGGCGTCTCGTCGCACATCGACTTTGTGAATGCGCGCAATTCCGAGGCCGGTCAGTCACCGCTGCCGATTACGGCGGCCGAGAAGGCCGCGTTCCTGGCGAACCGTGAAATCATTCCAGCCTCACCAGGTGGTTTGTCGCTCACGCGAATCATGTCGCAGAAGTTCATTGCGCAGTGGGGATGGGGCCATAACGAAACCTGGATGGACATGCGTCGCTACAATTACACCGACGTGGATCCGGCCAGCGGCCGGCAGGTGTACCCGGGCTTCACGCCGCCTGTCATTCTCTTCCCCGACAACGGCGGGAAAGTGGTGCAGCGCATACGAGCGCGCTTCAACTCGGAGTATGTGTGGAATCGCGCTAGCCTCGACGTCATTGGCGGCCTCGCACTCGATTTCCACACCAAGCCGCTCTGGATCACTCAACCGTAACCCACGATGAAATCTTTCCGATCCATAGCCATTGTGCTGGGCGCCGTCTTTCTGGCCGCGTGTGAGAAAAACGCGGTGCAGGACATCACGGGTACACTCCCGGGCTCCCGCGTGTTGTACTTCAACTTCGGCGTGGGTACGCCGTCGGTGAACTTCTACGCCAACGACACCAAGGTCACGGCGATCAACTCAGCCACCGGCGTCGAGTCGGCCTTCGGCGTGAACTCGGGCGGAGTCGCCAGCGGAGCACGATACTCGGCGCTCGAGCCCGGCCAGTACACGTTCTCGGGACGCATCTCCGCCACCATCGACAAGGATCTGCCGATTGCCTCGGCGGCGACCGCGCTGCTCGACGGTAAAGCGTACTCGTTCTACATCAGCGGCATTTACAACACCGCCACC
>JBBQUH010000062.1:0-19165 GCA_038212625.1 Gemmatimonadales bacterium
GTCTGCAGCAACGCGTTGTTAGCATGGCTACGCCGCGAACATCGCCTGCAACGTGCCGAGAATCTTCGACTGCGTGGTTGGGGTCAACGTGCCGAGATGTTTGACCAGTCGCTCGTGATCAACGGTGCGCAACTGATCCAGCACGACATGCCCGTTCTTGCCCGCGAATCGGCAACCAACCCGAAACGGGTAGGGATGACCGCCGGTCGTCAGTGGCGCAACGATATAGGTGCCCATCGACGCATTAAGTTCATCTGGCGACACAATCACGCAGGGGCGGGTCTTCCGGATTTCGCGACCCCGCGTGGGGTTCAGCGAGATGAGGTACACCTCACCGCGGTGCACTGCACCGGCGTTCACCACGCCCATTCCTCATCATCGAATACGGTGGAGGTCGGTTCGTCCAGAAGTCCGGTCGGCCCGTATTTCTCGATGGCGTCGGCCCACCCTGCTCGCGGGGAATCGGCGGACGTAATGATCAGCGACCTGCCTTGCACGCGAATCTCGACCTCATCGGTGAGACCCGCCTCTTCGAGAAGTGGTTTCGCGAGGCGGACCCCACGAGAGTTTCCAATACGCACCAACCGCGCTTTCATACACCCTCCGTTGAGTAATTACAATGTAATCACTATTGGCCGCCAAGATCAAGCCGGTTGAGCTCATGCTAACGCGTATTAGCCTGCAGGCGATCACTGCAGCCAGCGTCTTATGCAGCGTCTTTCTGCAGTCTATCACGCGGCGGCCCAGCGAGCAGAATACTCGCCAACCGCTTGCCAAACCAGCACTTACGCCCATGAACGCGGCTTCTGTGCTTCCGGAATAGACGGCGCATATTGCGGCGTAACATCAAATCGCGCCGAGGGTCCCGCAAGAGGGGGGCGGCGGCGGGCAGGTCGAGTGGGCTGCGCACGCCGAGGCCTCCGCGGTTGAGCACGTGGGTGCACAGCATGGTGGTCGATACGTCCCGGTGCCCCAGCAATTCCTGGACGGTGCGGATGTCGTGCCGGCATCCGCGACTGCGCGGCGTCGCGGTTCCAGGAGTCTCGGGAGGCGGGGAACACCCAGCACCATCGAAAGGCCCGCGCCGTACGCGAGAGGAACGAATGAGGGCGTTCGCCCCGTCGACCGCTGCCCCTACGGCGTGTTCACCGCCGCCAGCAGCTTCTCCACGAACCCGTTCACCGACTGATTCGTGTCAATCCACCGCACCACCGCCACCACGTCGTTGACCGGATCCATGTAGATGATGTTATTGCCCGCCCCCACGTGCACAAACGCCTGCGCTGGCGCTGCCGGGACGTACTGCCGGTCCGTGTTCACAAACCAGTTCATGAAGCCATACGTGGGCTGAGCCGGCGTCGGCGTGAGTGACTGTGTCACCCACGCGTCGGAGAGAATCCGCTGCGCGCCCCACACCCCGCGGCGCTGCGTGAGCAGACCGAAACGTGCCATGTCCCACGCGTTGATCACGAGCCCGCCGCCCCAGTGACCGCCACCGCTCACACTCTGCACCTCGCGGCCATCGAGCACGATCCATGAATTGTCGTAGCCGTACCACCGCCACGTCGTCGACGCACCGATCGGGTCCATGACGCGATCGCGCAACACCTCCGGCAGCGGCCGACGCCACACCTGCAGCGCCGCCAGCGCCAGCACGTTCACGCGCGTGTCGTTGTACTCGTACACGGTGCCCGGCTCCACGCGAGCGCGCGTGGTCCACGTGTTCGCCTGCGGCGACGGACGGTCCGCCCATTCCGGCTTGCCCCACAGCGTGCCCTCCCAGTCGCTCACCTGGCGCAACAAATGGTCCCACGTGAGACGCGTGTTATGCGGCGAATCAAACGGACGGAGCATCGTCGCATCACCCGGCCAGTCCGCCGCGTACCCCGTGCCGTTCGACCGCGCGCGCAGGATCGGTGGTACGTAGTGCGCCACCGTATCGTGCACACTCCGGATCCGCCCGTCGTCGACCGCCAGCCCCACCACCGCGCTGAGAAAACTCTTGGTGACGCTGTTCGTGATCTCGTTGGCCGACGGATCGCCCCACGTGGCCACCACATAGCCGCGACGCACAATCACGCCCGTCGCACCACCGCGCGGCGGCAGTGGGCCGATCGGATCACCCAGCGGTTCACGCCCGAAGGTGCTGTAGTGATTGAGCTCCAGATCGCGCGGCGTCCGACTCTCTTTCGCGATCGCAAACGCCACCGCCTCTGCCAGCTTGGCCGAGTCCATGCCCACCGCACTCGGCGATCGCCGCTCCCACGAACCAGCCGGCGGCACGTACGGTACCGCGGCCGTGCGCTTCTGCGCCGACACGGTACCCCCTGCAACACTCATTAACGTCGCGACCCGCCACACCACACCATGCACCGTCATGCGATCGGCCCCTTCGCCTTCGTAGCACCGATCACCCCCGGCACCTTGTTTGCCTGCAGCAGGACGTTGAACGCGTTGACATCGATCGTTTCCACCTGCTCCACCTCAGCCTTGAGCGCGCTCCAGACCTTTTCGAGCTCCACCAGACGGTCACGCACCGGCTGCGTCAGCCCGAGGTTACCCTCCACCTGACCCAACAGAAAGCCGTACTGCCCGTTGATACCGTTGGCGTAATTGATGATGTCCTGACCGTTCGACGCCTTCGTGGTCAATTGTGGGTCCAATGCCTGGAGTTTGCCAGACAGCGCACGCCCCGCTTTCGCGATGGTATCCGGTGCACCGGTAGACCCCGAGCGCGTGACATAGCCCTGCACCTGCGCGCGCAGATCGCGCACCCGAATCACCGCGTCATGCACTTCCGTAATACGCTCGGTCAGCAACCGCGCCACCGAATCACGCTCGGCCATCACCGCCGCCGGTACATCCACGCGCGGATCGGGCTTCACCACCAACGGCTGCGTGAGCACCGTGCTCCCCATGGTAAGGCGCACCGTGTACGCACCAGGCAACACGCGCGCACCACCGTCACTTGGCGCGCCGAACAGCAGCACACCCGGCAAGCGCGTGGGCGCGGCGCGGCGCAGGTTCCATACGACGCTATTCAGCCCGGCCTTCGCCGAGAGGCGATTGACCGTATCTCCACGGGTGGCGAATGAGCGCACCACTTGGTTCTTCGCATCGAGGAATTCGAGGGCGATCGTGGTGGCCGTATCCGGCGCTGCCGCAAGCCGGAAATTCACCGTTGCGCCGAAGGCCGGATTCTTTCCTGCGTTACGCGGCGAACCAAAGCCGCCGCTCCCACCGGCCAGTATCGCCGCGCGCGGCGCGTACAAATGCATCGCGGCTTTTTCGATCGCGTCAGCCCGCTGACGCAACACCGACAAATCATCGAGAATCCAGAACGCCCGTCCTTCGGTGGCCGCGATCAGATCGTCGTGTTTCACTTCGAGATCCGTGACCGGGACTACCGGGAAGTTGCCGCGGAACGGCAGCCATTGTGCGCCCGCGTCGTACGACACGTACACCCCGGTTTCCGTGCCGGCATACAACAACCCCTTGCGCACCGGATCCTCACGTACCACGCGTACCGGTTCGCCATCGCGCAATCCGTTCACGATGCGCGTAAACGTGGCGCCGTAGTCCTTCGACACGAACACATACGGCGCCGGGTCACCGCGACGATCCTTACGGTACGCGACATACACGGTGGCCGGATCATGCGGCGAGATGGTAATCTCATTCACCAAGCCATCGCCCCACGCGGCCGGTGTCACGTTGCTCCACGTGGTGCCGCCGTCACGCGTGCGCTGCATCAAACCGTCGTCGGTGCCCACGTACAAGGTCTTCGCATCGTGCATCGACTCTTCGATCACCACGATGGTGCCGTACACTTCGCCGCCGGCACCTTCGTTCGTGATCGGACCGCCGCCCCAGCCCTGGCGCGACGAGTCGTTGCGCGTGAGGTCGGCGGAAATCGGCGCCCACTGCTGCCCACGGTCGGTGGTGCGGAACAGCACGTTACCGCCGTGATACACCACCTGATCATCATGCTGCGACACGGAAATCGGCGCCGTCCAGTTGAACCGATACTTCGTCTTGTCGGTGGGCTCGGTGAGATTCATCTCCGGCCACGGCATGATCGCGCGCATCACGTCCGTATTGGCGTCCATCTCTTCGATGATGCCCTGATAGCAACCGCCATACACGTAGCGCGGATTCTTCGCGCTCACGCCCATGTTGGCACTCTCGCAGCCGGGACCGTCCCACCAGTCGCGGGTGCCGATGCTGCCACCCTCACTCCGCGAGCGGATGATCACGCTGGAGTTGTCCTGCTGACCGCCGTACAGTTTGTACGGGAACGCATCGTCTACGGTCACATGATAAAACTGCGACGTAGGCTGATTGTCCTGCGAGCTCCAGCTCGCGCCGCCATCGAGCGACACCGAGGCACCGCCGTCGTTCGCGTTGATCAGATAGCGCGAATCGGTGGGGTTGATCCAGAGTCCGTGATTGTCACCGTGCGTGGCCAATACACTCGCGAAGGTGCGTCCACCATCGATCGACTTCATCAGCGGCGCATTGGTGATCCACACCACATCGGCATTCTTCGGATCGGCAGTAATCTTCATGTAATACCACGAGCGCGTCTGAATCAGCCGGTCGCCGGACAGCAAGCGCCACGTCTTCCCGGCGTCGTCGCTGCGATACATCCCGCCGTTCTCCGCTTCCACAATCGCATACACGCGGTCCGGATTGGCCGGCGACACCGACACGCCGATCTTCCCCATCAGCTTCGGTAGCCCCTCCGTGAGTCGCGTCCACGATTCACCGCCATTCACCGACTTCCAGATTCCGCTTCCCGCGCCGCCGCTGCGTACCATCCACGGCGTGCGATGATGATCCCACATCGCAGCGTACAGAATGCGCGGATTGGTGGGGTCCATCGAGAGATCGCTGGCACCACTGGTCGCATTCTCGCCCTTGAGCAGCAGCGTCCAGTTCCGTCCACCATCGGTGGTGCGATAGATGCCACGATCGGGCGTACCCACCCAGCGGTCACCCTGCGCGGCCACGTACGCGACATCGGCGTTCTGCGGATGCACACGCACCGCCGAGATCTGGCGCGTGGTGGCGAGCCCCATGGGTGCCCACGTGCGGCCCTGATCGGTGCTTTTGTACACGCCATCACCGTACGTAGACGACTGCCCGCGGATCGCGTGCTCGCCCATCCCCACGTACAACACGTTCGCGTCGCTCGGGGCCACTGCAATCGCGCCCACCGAACCCGTTTTGAAGAAACCGTCCGAGATGTTCCGCCAACTGATGCCGGCATCATCGGTGCGCCAGAGCCCACCGCCCGCATACCCGGCGAAGTACGTCATCGGCTGCGACGGGATGCCCACTGCGGCAACCGAGCGGCCACCGCGCCACGGGCCGACGTTCCGCCACGCCAGCGCAGTGAAGGTGGACGAGTCGAGCGGGCTGAGCGCCGCCGTCGCGACCGTGGCACGAGGCGCACCCTGCGCGCTCAGGGTCGCGACGCCGGAGAACGGCGCACGAAGCGGCGCGCACAGCGGCGCGCACAGCGGCGCGCAGACAGACAGCAGGAGCGCGCCGTAGGCGGCGCGCTTCGGAAAGACCATCGAACGCATAAGAGATGGGTTGAGGATCCTCCAAAGTACCACCTCCTCCCGCGCGCTGGAGGCCTATGGCAGCTCGTCGCTACGTATGACGAAGCATTCGCGCCCACACATGCGTCAGTTCCGGCTCCACAGGGGCAAATCCCGTCCCGGGGTGCTGATTCGCCATCACCAGCACCTCAAATCCGCACGATTGCGCGCGCACTTCGAGTACCCGATGCCGACTGGCCAGCGCTTTCACCCGCTCCGACTCGTCGATCGCCACCGTCGCGGCCCAGAGGCGCCCGCGCATATCATCCACCACCCGGTCGGGCGCGCCGTCGACCACCACGCGACCTCGATGGAGCATCGCGATGTAGTCACAGCGGTGCTGCACCTCCTCAAGCCGGCTCGTGGTAAACACCACCCGGCGATCCTGGCTCAGCAGTCGCAGGAGATCCAGCAGCGTCTCAGACGCCTCCGGCTCCAGGTTGACCGTGGGCTCGTCGAGCAGCAGCACCCTCGGCTCGCGAGACAGCGCAAATGCCACCGCCAGCTTCCGCTGGACCAGCAACTCACACTCGGCCAGAGTGTGTCGCCGTTCGTCCCACAGGTCCACTTGATGGAGTAGGAGCTCAATCTGCTGCTCGCGCGCCCCCGGGGCCCGGCTGATCGGGAACGACGCCAACTGCTCAAGGGCAAACTGCACGCTCCAGCTCATCCGCACGCTAAGCTTCAGGGGGACCGGGCGCACAAGCGCACGCCACCGCGACGGCTGCGCGATTCCTTCCACCTGCTGCAGGCGCATCGTGCCTCGGTCCGGATGCTGCAGCCCGCCGAGGATTCGCAGGAGCGTGGACTTGCCCGCATCCAGTGCGCCGAGGATCCCGCAGAGGCCGGGTGGCATGGCCAACGAGACTTCACGTAATGCGTGAACGGCGGCGCCATAGGAGGCACTGACCTGCTCCACCCGCAACGTCTCGTGTTGCCGTGCCAGAAATGCCGTCGCGTAGGACGCCATCGCTGTCCCCTCCGCCTATCGAAGACGCGGTATCACTGGGGCCGGCGTGGTCGGCCGGACCATCCGTTGCGGCGCGGTCGCCGGCAGCGACGTACCCGCCGGGCGCTCCGACGTCGTCGCGACACGGCCCGACGTCTCCGAAACCGAGGTGTCTTCGGTGAGCAGAAACGGCGCCTTGCCATCGGTCACGATGACCTTGGCATTCGGGCTGCGTGCCAACTCCCGGAACGCTTCAATCGACTGGTACGTGATGATCGCCGGCGTCAGACCCTGCGCGATGATCGCCCACGCATCACGGATCCCGATGGCTTCGATCGAGCGCCGTTCGGCTTCCTGCTTCTCCCGGTCCAGCACGAACCGCATCTGCTCCGACCGCTGCTCGGCCTCCAGCTTCTCCTCGATCGCCCGTGCCAGATCAGGCGGCAGTTTGATGCTCTTGAGCAACACGTTCTCCACCTCGAAGCCTCGCCCCTCGAGCACCGACATCATCTGGGTACGGATGGCCGTCTCGATTCCCGACCGGGTGCCGGAATGCATGTCCTTGGCCATATAGCGTGACGACACATCCGCAGCCGCTGACCGGAACACGGGGATAATGACATCCTCCTCGTAGGCGGTCCCGCTGGTGGCCAGAATCTGGGCCACCTTGTCGGGCTTCACGCGGTACAGAATCGACACCTCGGCGGACACATTCAGCCCTTCACGCGTTGGCATCTCCAGGCGCACCTCACGGTTCACAATACGAGCCGGAACACGAAGAATGGAGTTCACCCCGGGGATGACGAACTGCGCGCCGGGCTGCAGCGGGCCACTCGTGACACGGCCAAAACGGGTCTTCACCCCCAGCTGATCCTGACGGATCGTGGAGCAGGCTGTAAGTGGCAGGAGAACGCAGAGCGCCACCATGGGCGCGCGGAGTCTGATCGGCATGACACCCTCTCGGATGACGGTGCGATGTGCACCGGCGTAAGCTGTAGATCGTAGCGGGCGGCGCACCACGGGGCCGCGGCCGTCGATACCATAACATGAAGAAATGTTTACTGAAAACACAGCGCCACACGCGTTAACATTTTCCTTTTAGTCGATCATTCGCCGCGATGGCTTTCCGCCCCCTGCTTCGACCGCTCCCCGACGACGCCGCGCCCACGCGTAGCGTGGCGCTGCGCCGTGCCACCGACGCGACCGCGTTGCGGCTCGGGCGGGCCGTGCTGGGCTATCTGGCGCTGATGACGGCGATCATCACGCTGGCCCCGTTTCGCTTCGCCCTGCGTCCCGTGCACGGGCTCACCGAGATCTGGAACTGGACCGACGTCGTCATGAATGTCGTGATGTTCGTGCCCTTCGGTTTCGTCTATCAGCTCACGCGGCCACGCGGTGCACCGCCCGACTGGCCGCGCGTGGTGGTACTAGGCGGGCTCCTCAGCGCGGGCATCGAAATCGCGCAGCTCTTTGCCCCGGATCGGTATCCGTCACTCATCGACCTTGCCACGAATACCGCTGGTGCAGCGCTCGGGGCGCTGCTGTACACGCAACTCGCCAAGCGATTGCGGAGCGAACGCGCCGTACTTTCCTTCGCGCTCGAGCTGCCACTGATGGCGCTGGTGTACCAGCTCATCCCGCTCTGCTGGCTCATCGGCCTCGGCAGCGCCGGCATGGAGCGTCGCGCTCTGGTACTACCCATCGCCACCTTCGCCGGAGCCATTCTGGGCACCGTGCATGCCGCATATATGGTGCCCGCCGCCCGTCACGATCGCGGCTGGTTGATAGCCATGGCGCTGGGCTGGGCCGCCGTGTCGCTGGTGCCCGGCACCCGGGGTGATCCCGCGCTTCTGGCAGCGGGCGCCACGCTCACCGTGGGTGTGGCCTTGCTCCGCAGTATCGCCACCGCACGCGTGCGCCGCGACCACGCCCAGCGCCGTTTTGAACTGCCCACGCTCCGGCTGGTACTGCCGCTCTTTGCGGCCTATCTCGCACTTTCGTCGCTCTGGCCACTTGGCGAGGCCGATGGGGTCTGGCGCGCCACGTGGGCCCTGACCCTGCCGCAACTGGAGCTCTCGCAGCTCGTGGTGTACCGCGCGCTCGAGCACATCGCGGCGTTTACGCTCGTGGGCTATGTGATCGCGGAGTTTTATGGCCGCAAGGAGCACACGGTGTTCAGCAGCACACCGCGGGTGTTGGGCTGGAGTGCGGGCCTGTCTTTGCTGCTCGAAGGGGCTCGTGGCTGGCATCCGGCGCATGGCGCGAGTGCACTCACGCTGCTCATCACCATCGGCGCTGCCGTGTTTGGTGGGTGGCTGTACATCCTGCAGCGGGACCATGTGCGGGCGCTGGTGGAACGGCGCACCGTGTACGGCAGGTGAAAGCGGTCGGTTGCGTTACGGTAAGAGCGTCACGCGTTGCGTGCGATACGTGACTTCGTCGTCAATCGCGTCTTTGATCGGATCAAGGCCCAGCAGTGGATCGCGGCATCCACTCACTGTCAGCGCCAGCAAGGCGGCGCCCACCAGCAGCCATCCGTGTAGTCTCTCTTTCCCGATCGTGGTCATCATGCCTCTCATACTCGACGATTTCGCACAGGATCCCAGCGCCGCTACCCGGTGGACGGTGTTCAGCGATCGCGTGATGGGCGGGGAGTCCAACGCCCGCGCCGCGATGGAGACGGTGCGCGAACGCCGCGCGCTGCGGCTCGGCGTCGTGGCGGCGAAGACTGCATTTGCTGCGGACATTGCCGTCGCGCAGTTGGTGCTGGTACCGTAACGCCTGTACTTATCGCGCCCACTGCGAGTCCCTGCACAGAGCGCGCGACCTACGCCACACGCACCATCGCATACCACAGCGAGGGCAGCGCCGCACTCCACGCCAACAGAAAACGGCTCAATCCGAAAATCACCGCCGTTCCAATGTGAAACAAGATGGCGACGGTGATAAACAGCGCGCACGTGATGGGCTGCCACCACGCAAGCGGTGCCGACAGCTCGAACAAGATGGCGCTGACGCCGATGAGACGTGTGAGGAATGGATGTTGTGATGCAGCCTGCACCATACCGATCGGCACACCATATGCAGGAAACGCTGTAAACGCGCGGAGCGCCCGCCCCGTCCACCAGTCGCGCTCGCGCAGCTTCACCCATCCCGCGCGCACATACGATAGAGTAAGCTGCGCGGCCACGTACAGTACGCCCGCCTCATGCACCACGCTTGATGCGGATGGCCACCACGCCAGCGTGAGTCCGGCCAGCACGGTAAAAAGCATGGCATCGCTTCCGCCGTTCACCGTATGGCCAAAGCGCATGGCGGAGAGCAGCGTGATGCTCGCCAGGGTAGCGGCGCACGCGGCCACCCACGGCATGTCGGTACCGCCGCGCCAGCCGCCCAGCGCCAAGCCCAGCGCCGCGAGCAGCTGAAGCGCGAGCACCGCGCGAAATCCTGTAGCGCTCAGGAGCACGCGAAACGCGCCCCATGATGCGGCCATCGTGGTCGGGCGCCAGATGCCGCGCTCGCTCAACACCCGTGACATGGTGAGTAATTCGGCGGCATTCACCGCCGCCGCCGCGGCTGCCACCACACTCATCACACGCACGACCATGCTGAACGCGACGGGATCTACCACGGGAGCCCCGCGCTCTCGTGTACGACGTCGTCGTTGTTGTTGTCCAGCACCACGCGCCACTGCCAGCGTAGCACCACGCTGGCCTCCGGCTGCCCCTCGGCCTTCCACGCCGCGGGTAGCGCACACGCGGCCGCGTATTCCACCAGGCGTTGCAGGTGCACAGTCTCCGCGTGATCTGCGTCGCTGTCCAACACCGCCTGACAGTATCGTTCCACGAGCGACTGCGTCGCCAGTACTTGCGTGCCCTCCGGAAAGCTGAACATGTGCCACCAGCGACGGGCGGGCGCGATCAGCGCTGACTGCCACGTAACGGGTCGCTTATCGACTGCGTACCGTCGAATCTGCAGCTCGGGCAGGGTACCGGCACGATCGAAAAACGCCCACGAGGGAAAGCAGAGCCGGAGCAGCGTGGCGATGAACAGGCGCAGGCGATACCTCGGGCGGGGAGACAGGGTGCGAAAGCGGTAAGGTACCAAACAGCCAGCTGCGTCACCACGGATTGACGCAGAAAGTCCGCATGTTCACGACTGATCGCGCCCGCAAAGTGGCGTCCGGCTGGACATTCTGTATCGCACGGGGTGACATTCGCAGTTCGCGCCTCGTTACCATCCGCGTGTCCTGCTGCTGCCCCCACCGACCTGCCGCCGCCCATGTCGCTTGCCCGTCTACTCGTCCCAGCTCTCGTCGGCGCCACGCTGGCGCAGCTCATGCTCCCGGCGTCGCTTCCTGCGCAGGATCGCGGTCCGAACGCCAAGACCCGCTGGGAGCGCCAATGCCAGATCCGGCGTGACAAGTTCGATCGCATTCTCCCCGCCGCGATGCGCGATAACGGCATCGACATGTGGATCGTCATGCAAAAGGAGAACAGCTTCGACCCCATGTACGAAGACCTCGGCCGCGGCTACGTAGGCAGCGTGGGCTATTACATCTTCACCGATCGCGGCAACGGGCGTATCGAGCGCGCCGCAATCGGCGTGTCGGGCTACCTGCTCGAAGCGTGCAAGGTGTACGACATCGTGCGGGGCTTCTCACCACTCAAGGCCTTCATCGCCGAACGCAATCCGCGGCGTATCGCGATCAACATGTCGGAAGAAGTCGGTGCGGCCGACGGACTCACCAAAACGTCGTACGATCGGCTCACGAAAGAGCTGGGGCCGGAGCTCGCCGGCAAGCTCGTGTCAGCGGAAAAGCTCATCTCCGACTACCGCTCCGGGTTTACCGCGTCACAGCTCGTCGCGTTCGGTGAGGCGGGGGAAATTTCGCGACAGATCGCCGAGCGTGCACTGTCCAACGAAATCATCACGCCGGGTGTCACTGCGCTGGAGGATGTGGCGTGGTGGATGATGGACCAACTGCAGCAGCGCGCCCTTGGCTCGTCGTTTGACATGCCGTCGGTGTACATCACCGGTCCGCGCGGCATTGAAGCCACCAGCAACGAACGCATCATCCAGCGCGGCGATCTCGTGATCATCGACTGGGGCGTGGGCTACCTGAACACCTGGACCGACGTGAAGCGCATGGCGTACGTGCTCAAACCCGGTGAAACTGCGGCCCCCAAAGGCATTCAAGCGGCCTTTGACAACGCGCTCAAAGTGCGCGAGATCATCCACCGCACCATCAAACCCGGCGGCACCGCGGCTGAGATGCTTGAGCAGCTCAAAGGCGAGATTGTGAAAGGTGGATTCCGCATGCAGGGCACCTTCAACGAAGTAGCCAACGACGGGAAAGTCGAAGTCTCCATCGGCTGCCATTCCGTGGGGGATCGTGGCCACGGGAGCGGCCCGTCTATTGCGGCTTTCAACCCCCGGCAGCTCACCTTTCCCATCAAGGCGTTCAATCCGTTCTCGATCGAACTGTTCGCCTGGACCCCCGCGCCGGAGTGGGGCGGCGCGAAGGTACGCATTCCGCTGGAGGATAACGCCATCGTCACCGAACGCGGCGTCGAGTGGCTGTATCCCGTGAACCAGCGGATTCTGCTGGTGCGGTAAGGCGACGTACGACCTTACTCCGCGCGCAACGTGGCTTCAAGGCTGATCGGCACCGACGACAGCGCCTTCGACACCGGGCATCCTGCCTTCGCGGCCTCCGCCTTCTCGCGGAACGTCGCGTCATCGATGCCCGGCACCACGGCATCAAGCGTAAGCACAATGCCGGTCATCGACCAGTCGTTGTTCTCCTGCGCCATGGTAATCACGGCCTCCACATGGAGCGCGCTCGGCGGGAAGCCGGCGCCGGTGAGCTGAAACGACAATGCCATCGCGTAACAGCCCGCGTGCGCGGCCGCGATCAGCTCCTCAGGGTTCGTGCCGCTCCGCCCCTCGGCGTCCGCAAACCGCATCTTCGTGGAATACGGCTGCTCCGCCAACACACCACTCGGCGTGGTCAGCGAGCCCACTCCTTCGAGTCCGGTACCACGCCACACTGCTTTGGCACTACGACGCATCGGTTGCTCCTGCTTGAAAACGTGAAGGACAAATATTCATTCCCAAGTGTAGCGCACGAACATCGGGCAATGAAGCATGACCGGGAGACCGCCAGCGCCGACATGGCGGACCCAAGCGACGGCCAACGTCGAACGCTTGCGCATGAAAGTTTTTACTGATAAACTTTCAATATGCCAGCGCTCATCAATCCGCACCCAGCGCCCGATCCGGCGGTCGTGGTCTCCAAAGCGGTGCTCGCTGCGGCCGATCGCCTCGGTCTCACCAACCGACATCTCGCCGCGGTGATTGGTCTCAGCGAGGCCTCGGTGTCCCGCATGCAGCGTGGCCGCCCGGTAAACCCGGAGAGCAAGGAGGGTGAACTCGCCCTGATGGTGGTGCGCCTTTTCCGCTCGCTCGACGCGCTCATGGGTGGCAACGCCGCGCAGTCGAGGGCGTGGCTGCACACAATGAACGATCATCTGGGTGGAGTGCCCGCCGAGCGGATCCACACCGTGGAGGGCTTGGTGGATGTCATCCAGTATTTGGACGCAATGCGCGGGCGCCTCTAATCAGCGATCGCTACGTCTCACCGCGTATCGCGTGGTGGAGTCGCAACACGAAGTCTCCACGCGCAAGCTGGTGGATTCTGCGGCCGAACAGGAGCTTCTGGAGGCGCTGATCGATCGCGTCAAGCCGCCGGTGGTTGTGGGGACGCGCCAGCATTATCTGCTCTTCACCCCATTTCGCTATCCCCCACTGCGTTACGGATCGCGCTTTGGCACGCGACAAGAGCGTGGCATCTGGTATGGCGCCGAAACGGCGCGCACCGCGTTCGCGGAAGTGGCGTATTACCGGCTGCTTTTTCTCGAAGGCACCCACGCCACGCTCGATCTCGTCACTACGGCGCTTACCGTGTTCACGGTGCGCGTGCGGAGCGACCGCGGCATCGACCTCGCATCACCGCCGTTCGACGCCCACCATCACGACATCGCGTCGCCCACGTCGTATGTCGCCTCACAACCGCTCGGACGCGCGATGCGTGAGGCAGGCGTGGAACTGTTCCGCTTTCCCTCGGCGCGCGATACGGAGCACGGCATCAACGTGGGCGCGTTCACGCCGGCGGTCTTTCACGCGGCCGCACCGCAGCACGAGCAAGGCTGGTATTGCGCCGCCACAACAAACGCCGTGGAGTTCACTCGCGGCAGGATGCACCGAACGCGAGAGCACTTTCAATACGATCGTACACAGTTTGTGATCAACGATCAGCTCCCGCGACCCGGCGTGTAGCGCGGTGCTTGGGAAGGTTGACTCAGGCTTCGCCGTTGCGCAGATACGAGCGCTTCACAAAGCTGCCCACCGCGATGATCCAGAACAGGAAAGTCAGAAAATACCCGGCAGATTCAAGCGACTCTTGGCCACGGAACGCCAGTGACGTTCCAGCAGACAGTGCGAACCCTGCCAAGCCCCAAAACGTGAATCCCAATGAGTGCCGCCCACCACGAGCTCGCCGCACCTCGTAGAGCATACCGACCAAACTTCCTACCAGTATCAGCGCGTGCAGCATAGGTGACCGACCTCGTTGAGTTGGCGACTATCAGTTTTACCCCACTGGCGATCTTCAATATCCCAGTCTGCAGTTAAAGCTGATCTCGATAGCCAGGTTTCGTCATGAGCGCTGCACCGGGTTGCCGGCCACCAGACTGACCGCTCCACGGGGGGGCAAGCTCGCCATCGAGCGGCGCCAACCGTCACGGCGACGCAACGCGCCGCGACACCGGCTGCACCATTAGCGTCAGCACACCACCAACACCCAGCAGCACCGTAAGCAGCAACAACGGCCCGTCATAGATGTGCACCCGCGCCGCGCCAGCAGGTAGCGCGTCGCGCGCCCGACTCGACAGCTCGGTGATGATCACCGGCCCCGCCACTGCCGCCACACTCCACGCGGTCAGCACCGCACCATGAATGGCGCCCACGTTGGCGGGGCCGAACAGATCAGCGAGGAACGCCGGAATGGTGGCAAAGCCACCGCCGTACATAGTGAATACCGCAAACAGGCACGCCAAAAAGGGCCACCATGCTCCCCCTGCGGCGAAACGCGGGATCAGCAGGAAGAGCACCAGCTGCAACGCGAAGAACACCAGATACGTGGTGCGACGTCCGAGATAATCCGAGGCACTCGCCCACACCAACCGCCCGCCGGCATTGAACAGGCTGATCACCGCCACAATACTCGCCGCCTCAGTGGGCGACTTACCAAACAAGTCCTGCATCATCGGTGACGCCTGCGCGAGAATTCCGATGCCGGCCGTCACGTTGATCAGCAGCATCCCCCACAGCAGCAGAAACTGGGGCGTGCGCACGGCCTCGGCTCGCGACATACTGTGCGTAGCCGCGCTCGAATTAGCCCGCGACACCGGTCGCACGTCGGCCATCCATCCGGCGGGCGCAGGTCGCAGCAACAACGAACCGGCCAGCATGAGCACGAGGTATCCCGCGCCCAACAGTATCAGCGCCGTCGCCACGCCGAAGCGATCAATCAGCGCCACGTTCAATCGCCCGGCCACAAACGCGCCGCCACCGAAGCCCATGATGGCCAGCCCCGTGGCCATGCCGCGACGATCGGGAAACCACTTCACCAACGTGCTCACCGGCGCGATGTACCCCAACCCGCAGCCGATGCCGCCGATGACGCCCATGCCGAGGAACACGAGCAGGGCCTGTTGTGTGGCGAGCCCTATACCGCCCAGTGCAACGCCGCTACCAAAACACAACGCCGCGGTGCGGGCCGTAGCCCGTGCACCGCGGCGTTCCACCCACGGACCCAGCAGCGCCGCGCTGAGCCCCAGCACAACCAGCGCCGTGGTGAACGTGGTATATGGTGGACTGAACCACCACGGCTGATCAGGCAGCAGCGCCTGAATGGGTCGATTGAGCGTACTCCAGGCGTACACGGAGCCGATGGACAGGTGCACCAGCACCGCCCCCAGCGCGATACGCCATCGTTGCCCCACGTTTAGCGGGTGCGGTCCCGACGAACGAGCACGCGCTTGCCCTTGATGGTCGTGTTACGGAGCGCCTCGATGATATCCTCGGCGATTTCCTCCGGCACTTCCACCGTGGAATAGCCATCAGCGATCTGAATGGAGCCGATCACGCCGGCGTCGATGCCCACTTCGTTGGCGATCGCGCCGACCAGATCAGCCGGCCGCATCTTGAGCTTGCGTCCGGCACCCACCCACAACTTTGCCACCGCCCACTCGGGCTTTTTGCCAGCGCGCGCGGGACGTTCAGTGCGTGCGCCACCTTCGGCACGCGGCGGACGACCATCGGTGCGTTCGCCACCACGATCCGCACCACGCTCACCACGACGATCGTCGCGACGTTCGGTGCGCTCAGGCCGCGCCGCCGCCGTTGGAATATCGCCTTCTTCGTCATCGCCGGTGGCATCGAGCATCTTGATGGCCGCTGCGGCGATGTCCATCACGTCGAATTCATCGGCCAGCGACTCCACGATACCGCGGAATCGGTCAAGCCCACCTTCGAGCACCGCTTCACGGAGCGTCGCACGCGCGAGCTCCAACCGATGCGCCTTGAGATCCGACACCGTGGGCACAGTAGCGATTTCAATGCGCTGCGAGGTCATCCGCTCGATGTTGCGGAGCAGACGATGTTCACGCGGCTCGGCGAACGTGATCGCAACACCTTCACGACCCGCACGACCGGTGCGGCCAATGCGATGCACGTATGCTTCGGCATCTGCCGGCACGTCGAAGTTCACCACGTGCGACACATGCTTCACGTCGAGTCCGCGCGCCGCAACATCGGTGGCGATGAGCAGATCGGTTTTCTTACCGCGAAACTTCTGCATGACGCGATCGCGCTGGTCCTGAGACAGACCACCGTGCAACGCATCCGCGCGCAGTCCGCGGGCGGCCAGCGTTTCGCTGAGCTCGTCCACTTCAGTGCGCGTGCGGCAGAACACAATGGCCGACGTGGGCTGCTCGATGTCGAGCACGCGCGCAAGCGCCATCATCTTGTGAGCGCGGGGCACCATATACGCCACCTGACGCACGCGAGCCGTCTCACCCTCGGGAATGACTTCCCGATCGATGGTCACGAAAACGGGGTTCTGCAGCTGTCGCTTCGCAATGGATGCGATGCGCGGCGGCAGGGTGGCCGAAAAGAGCGCCGTCTGGCGCACTTTCGGCGTGGCGTCGAGAATGGCCTCGAGGTCTTCGGCGAAGCCCATGTCGAGCATTTCGTCGGCTTCGTCGAGCACGACGGTCTTGATCGCATCGAGCTGCAGCGCCTTGCGGCGAATCAGGTCGAGCGCACGACCGGGTGTGGCGATGACCACGTCCACGCCACGCTTGAGCGCGCGGATCTGGCCTTCCATGGACGCACCGCCATACACGGCAAGCGCGTTCACGCCGAGCGGCTTGCCGTAGCGGTGTACCGCTTCGGCCACCTGCATGGCGAGTTCGCGCGTGGGAACGAGGATCAGTCCCGACGTGCGATTGGTAGCCGCGCGTGTACCCGTGCCGATACGACTGAGGAGTGGTAGGGCAAAGGCGGCAGTTTTGCCGGTCCCGGTTGCAGCTTGCGCGAGCACGTCACGCCCTTCTAACAGCGAGGGAATGGCGGCGCGTTGCACCGGCGTCGGTTCTTCGTATCCAAGCGTTGCAAGCGCTGAGGCAATGCGGGGGTCGAGTCCGAGCGCCGCAAATCCGGTGTCGCTTTCGTCGCGCTCGTTGTTCCGTGCGGCGTCGTCGCGCTCGTCCGGCTGGGTCATATAAATCTCCTTGAGATCCTCAATATATCCAAATTCATTCCGTGGTGTGGTACCCGACCTCCATTTTGGTGATATTTCAGTCATGACGACCGATTCTGCCCTTCCTTTTGCGGTTCGCGGGTCCCCGATCCAGGGGCAGGGCGGTTACGCCACCCGGGCCATCCCGGCCGGTACCCGTATTGTCGAGTACGCCGGCGAGCGGCTCACCCCTGAGCAGGCGGAGGCGCGATACCCCGACGTCGAGGGCGAGCGGCACCACACCTACCTGTTCGCGATCGACGACACGGTGGTGGTGGACGCGGCGGTGAACGGAAACGACGCGCGCTTTCTGAATCACTCCTGCGCGCCGAACTGCGACGCGGTGATCGACGACGGGCGGATCTGGATCGACGCGATTCAGGATATCGAAGTGGGGGAGGAGCTGGTGTACGACTACGCCTACCTGCTGGAGGAGCGGCACACCCCGGCGGCCAAGAAGCGGTTCCCGTGTTTCTGCGGCGCGATCACGTGCCGCGGGACGATTCTGGCGAAAAAACGGTAGGGCGTCGACACGCTGGCGGCAGTACGGTGCATCACGCAGATTGACGCAGCGCTCCGTAGTTGTACGGATGGCCTGACGTCTACTTGTTGAAAACGGAGACCGTATGCGGGGATGGATGCTGGCAGTCACAGTTCTGGCAGGCACCGGTGTGGCGTGTGCGCGCACACGATCCGAGCCACCTACGCCGGAAGCCCGCCCAATCGCCGCCGCCTCAGCGGCCGGTGCACCCGCCACCCCCGCTCCGCGTCGGCAGCCCGTGAGCCCGGCCCGTCAGGATACGCTGCGTAAGCAGGCCATCGCCGAGATCCTCGCCACGCTGGCCGGGCGTGAGAACGAGCCGGCCGGTGAGGTCTTCAAGAACGTCAAGCTGCACAAGACCATGCCCGTCAAAGAATTCCTCACCATGATGGACGAGCAGTATTCGCGGGGGCTGGGCTTCACTTGCACGAACTGCCACATGGATAACAAGGACTTCGCCAGTGACGAACGCAAAAACAAAGTGATTGCCCGTCAGATGGAGCGCATGCAGCGTGACATCGACAGCAAATACATCGCCAAGGTGAAGGAGCTCGACGAGGAAGTCCCGAAGACCACGTGTGTCATGTGTCACGGGGGCACCGCGCACATGCCGAACACCATGGACGTACCGGCCTCTACGCCGCAATCGCGGAAGCGGTAGGGCGACGTACGACGCTGGGAGACGGCGGAGATCGGTTAGTTGCTCCGCAAGATACGGGGCGCGCGAAAGCAGGCGAGCACCGTGTACCTCCTCCGTCTGACTGATTCTGCGATTACGCCCCCTCTGGACGAGAGGCGCGCTCATCTCTACATGTGCCAGCGTGCGGTGTACGCATTACACGTGCGTACCAAAAAGTCCTGATAATCTGCGTCTACGTCGATGCCGAGTATGTTCGGACGAGGTAGCTCTGGAGGATGGACGTTATCGATGCGAACCGGTACCAAGAGCACCGAATCGTAGGCGACCAAATGCGTCTGCGCAGACCCGCGCGTGGGGAGCGTGCGGAAAAGGTCAAGCGTCTTCTTCGCATCGGACGGACGATTGCGGCTGACCGCCCATGAGAACTGCGTGAACAGTGACTCATCCCCCGACGAAAGTCGTGGCAGCACTTCGCGTTCAAACTCGTCCTCTCGATC
Organism: Gemmatimonadales bacterium; assembly: GCA_038212625.1. GTDB lineage: Bacteria > Gemmatimonadota > Gemmatimonadetes > Gemmatimonadales > Gemmatimonadaceae > Gemmatimonas. Next base: position 19,104 of record JBBQUH010000062.1, read on the forward strand.
GCGATAGAACTTGTGCACTTGGTCGGGAATATTCAGGGTCCGATCAGCGACCCCTATCAGCA
>JBBQUH010000063.1:0-18924 GCA_038212625.1 Gemmatimonadales bacterium
TTCGGCGAGTTCGCCGATTTCGTCTTTGGAGGCAAGGTCGACTTTCAGGTCCAGTTTGCCACGGGCAATATCGCGCCCCGTGTCGGACAGGCTGCGCATGGCGCCGATGACGCTGCTCAGCGTACCCCATGCGAGCACGCCGATAAGTCCCATCGCAATGACGAGTACTGCGGTGGTGGCAGCGAATAACGTCCGCTGCAGGTTGTCCGCCGAAACGTAGGCGGCATCGATCGCCGCTTCCTGCGCCTTGATCTGCGCAGTGAGGGCTGTCGAGAGTTCCGCGTACTTGCTCTTCACTGCCTGGGTTGCCCCCATCAGATCTTCCGTCGAGCCCGTGATCATCCCGGCACTGGTGGTTTTGGCGAGTGTCGAATATTCGGTAAACGCAGTAGCAAATACGGTAATCGCCGACGCGTCGACGGTGGCATTGTTCGTCAGCGAATCATTGACGGCGGCGAAACGCGCGATGATCAAATCCGCCGCCGCGATGGCGCGGGTGTCACTCGCACCCACGGCGTCTCGCAGAGCCCGCTGGTACGATTCAAGCAGGGTGAGCTGCGTCCGACTTTGTCCGAGTGCGGGCGAGTAGCCCGTGCGAATGTTGGTCAACTCGGTCTGCACCTGCCGGCCAAGAACGATGGTGACGGCAAGGGTGACCAGAAATCCGATCGCAGCGACGACGGGGAGGGCCAGGATCTTGGCCCGCAAGGGCAGAGCTCGAAACATTTGAAGATTGCGAGAGGCAGCTACAGGGAAATTCCGTTCGAGCATCGTCGCCCGAACCGGCTTCAGTTCTGTTATCGGAGGGTACGCCCCAGGTCTTGAGTGCGTCCGGCATGACCGTCACAACGCGGACGCAATTGTTACGATAAGCCCCATTTTTATGCACTGTCTGGAAAATCCTCCCGGAACGCAGAAAACCGCGCACGGTGACAGCCAGCTCACCGTGCGCGGTTCTGCGGCGTGGTGCCCGCTCCGTGACGCGCTTACAACCCGTCGAGCAAGGAATCGTTGTTGGTGGTGCCGGCGATCCGCTTGATGAGCCACTCCATCCCCGCTTGCGGCGGGAGCTGATGCAGACCACGGCGCAGCAGATGCACCTTTTCGAGTTGGTCGGGGCGATAGAGCTTCTCTTCACGACGCGTACCGCTGGTCGCGATGTCGAACGCCGGGAAGATGCGACGGTCGGCCAACGAGCGATCGAGCTTGATCTCGCAGTTGCCGGTGCCCTTGAACTCTTCGAAGATCACGTCGTCCATCCGCGAGCCGGTTTCGACCAGCGCGGTGGAGATGATGGTGAGGGAGCCACCACCGTGCTGCTCCGCAATCATGCGCGCCGAGCCGAAGAAGGCCTTGGGTTTCTGCATGGCGTTGCTGTCCAAGCCGCCCGACATGGTGCGGCCGGTGCCACGTTCCACCGTATTGTAGGCGCGGGCGAGACGGGTGATCGAGTCGAGCACGATGACCACGTCTTTCCCTTGCTCCACCTGGCGTCGGGCGCGTTCGAGCGTCATCTCCGCCACTTCCACGTGCCGCTTGGGCGGCATGTCGAAGCTGGAGGCGACTACTTCGCCGTAGCCCCAGGTGATCATTTCGCTGACTTCTTCCGGGCGCTCATCCACCAGCAACACCAGGAGCGAGGCCTGCGGGTGATTGATGGCGACGCCTTCAACAATGGCCTGCAGCAAGGTGGTCTTGCCGGCACGGGCCGGGGCCACGATGAGCGCCCGCTGTCCGTAGCCAATGGGGGCGATCAGATCGATCGCCCGACGGGTGAGTTCGGGGCCGGTTTTTGCCGGACGCCCGGTTTCCAGCGTCAGCTTGCGGTCGGGATAGCTGGCCGTCAGCGTGTTGAAATCGGGGCGCTTTTCGAGCACCACCGGCGAGCCATCGTTGAGGAACTGCACTTCGATGATTAGCTGTCGGCCTCGCTGGTCGCGGCCATACGTCACATCGAGCTTGTCGCCGCGCCGTAGCTGATGCAGGCGCACCAGCGCTGGCGGCACAAACGGGTCGGCCGGATCGGGCAAGTAGCTGTTCACGGACTGACGGAGGTAGCCCCCGTCACGCGACGGATCGAACCAGCCGGCCATCGTGCCTTCGGCCACCACCGGTGCGGCGGAGATCGCGCGATCCTGGATCGGCGCCCCCCCCTCCACGGCGCCAGCGGGGCCTTCGCGCCGGAAGCGACTGCGGCCACGTCGCGCATTGCGACGGAGCGACGGATCGCCACGGTCAAGGCCGGCTACCGGTTCCTGGCGTTCGCGAGGTGGCGGGGCAGGGCGGTCAACGCCTCGATCCGGTCCACGCTCGCCACGGTCGTTCCGAGGGCGTCCGCGGTCGCGGCGACGTCCACCACGTTCTGGACGGTCGCCACGATCGGGGCGCGGACCACGGTCCGGGCGGTCACCGAACTCGGGGCGGGGCGGCCGTTCGGCACGATCTACGCTTTCCGGACGGTCCGGCGAGTCGGTGCGATCAAATGCACGGTCGTAGCGATCCGGGCGAGGGCTTCGATCCGGGCGGTCGCCGCTGGCCCGATCCGGTGCCAGCTCGTACCGGGGCGGCGCGGATGGCAGCTCAGGCCGTGGCTCAGCGCGTGGCTCGGCCTGCGGCTCGGGGCGTGGCTCACTTCGGACCTCCGCCTGCGGCTCGGAACGGGCTTCGACGCGGGGCTCGGGACGCGGCTCGCGGCGTGGGGCATCAGGCGCGACGTCAGCGGACGCCTCCGCCTTGGGCCGACGCGGCGATCGCGGCTTCCGCGGCGCAGCCGGTGCGTCACCGGATGCGGCTGCAGGCGACGGGTTGGCAGATGCGTCCGAGGACGGCGCATCGCTGTATGGATTGTCGTCTCCCACGTTATCGGGGAGAGGCCGAGTACGAGGACGTCCCCGGCGGGCTGGCGGTTTGCTATCGGTCATTGAGCAACTGCAAGTGGTACGTAGGCTCCGATCCGAAATGGACGGAACGCGACCGCAGGACGTACAATGTCCCGGGCCGATCAGGCCGAATCCCGCGAGGAATTCGTGAGGCGCGAACGCGCTGAAAACGATAGTTGGTACGGACGGGTGGCATGGTGCCGTCGCGCATACCGAAAGAGCGAAAACGCCCTCCGGTTACTGCAAATGGGAACGCGAGAGACTCGCGCGTCCGGTCACTCGGGATCGCTGTTCGGAAACACCGACGTCCCGGCCGATCCGACGTGGTGGGACTCTACGCTGCGTGCGTCGCGGTCAACAACCCGGGCACGACGTACCACGTTCGGGGGGCATTGTCTCAAAACGGCCGAAGCGAGCTTCGCGACACTAGGAGTATTACGATCCGAAGCGCTCCGCGCAACCCATCACTTCGGGTCGTGACCTGCCTGATGCGGGGAATCTGCTAGTTTTACGGGATGATTGCTCCTCCTCTCGACCTCCCGGCCGCACTCGCGGACGCCGTTGGCGCCTATGAAGCCTCCGGCAATGTCGGCGCGCTCATGGAGCGCCTGCATCAGCTGCGCGACGGCGCCACCCCGGATGCCCTCGTGGCCGCCGCCGAAGCCTTTTTGCACATGCCCGAAGTGGCGGGCCCTCTCTACGAACGTGTCGTCGATCACCAACCGCACAACGCGCGCGCACTGGTCATCCTCGCCAACGCCTACTGGTTGTCCGGTCGAGGGCCGGAACTGGTGGGCGACATCGCCAACCGCGCCATCGCGGCCGATCCGCTCAACCGCGGTGCCTGGCATATGTGGGCACTTACGGAATCGAATCAGCGCGACCGCACGATCCGCTGGGTGCAGGTGACGCAGCGCTTCCCCGACGATCTGCTCGCCAAAGCCGCGCTGGCTGATAACGCCAGTTCACTCGCCTCGGCCGAGCAAGACAAGGAAGCGCTCGCGCTCGCGATCAGCACGTATGAAGAACTGTGGGCCAACTCACCCACGGAGCAACAGCGCGCTTCGCTCGAAACAGCGTTGACCACGCTCCGCACCTACAAGCTGTAAGCCCGACGCCGTTGTAAAGAACGCGCGCAGCCTGCGTCGACACCCTTACGGCGTCGGCGCAGCCGTGGGCTTCGCGACGGTCTTCGGATTACCATCCGACACGTACCGCGCCATCGGGCCCGGACGATCCATCATGTCCAGCGTCGTGGAGAGCTTCGTACCACCCTGCAGCGGCACGCGCGGCAACGAGCGCGGATTGAACCTTGGATCGTACGGACTGCGCGCCGGACCGCCGGCCACCTCAAACACTGCGTCGTGACGATATGATACCGTGCGCTTACTCTTGGGATCGTACCACGACCCGCTGAACGCCAGCGACCGGTCCTTCGGCCACAGGCCGTACGGGAGCGCCATGCCGCGCACCCGGTGCCCGGGAACGGCAGAGTCGATCGCCATCGCGCCGCGCGCCAGTTGCTCCTGCACCACCGCGCCTGAGTATTTGCTCAGCTTTGCATGCCACAACGTGTGATTGCACAGCTCGAAACCCTGCTGCGCTAAAAATTGCAGCTTGGGGAATCGCCACGCCGATTTCTGCCCGTCGATATTTTTTTCGCCGAAAAACGCATGCCCCGCTTCCGCCGCCGGGAGCACGCAAAACACCCCTTTCGCCTTCCAGTCCGGATGCGCCTTGAGGAAATCCATCAGGATGCCCACCGCGCTCGTGGGATCGATCACCAACTGCCCGTTTCGCTCCAGATACCGGAACTGACTTGGCGAGGCGTCGTCAAAGGTGAACAGCACCGGCGACTTACCCACCGGGAGATCCATCGACTTCTCCAGCAGCTCCGCCAGGCTCACCGGCACGTAACCGCGGGCGTGCAGCTCAGTGAGTTCTGCCTTGAATCGCTCTCGCGACACTTTGTACGTCCCGTCCGCCGCAACCACCTGATGCCACTCCACAATCGGGATGCGGCCGAGTTCGTTTGGGATCCGAGCGGCCGCTGGGCCAGCCGCCGACGGGACACTCGCAACACGCGTGGCACTTTGTGCCCCCTGGGCACGTAGGAGAGCGGGTGCGCCGCCAGCCAGCATCAGCGCGGCTGTGGCAGAAGCAAACGAGCGATGGTGCAGCAACCAGGTCATGTAGCGGGTTCCGAGATACTGAGGGGGATAGTGGACGCGAAACGTAACGAGACGTCGGTAACTCCTGAATCAGGGACGTCACGACAGGAGAATGGCAATCCTCACGGAGAGCCCCACGCGCCAAGTCCGGATGCCGTGGCGACCGACCCGGTTGCGCCGTCGCGGACACGTCGTGCGATGCGACACATCGTCGCCACGCTGCTTACGCGACGTGTGCTTGCGATCGCGGCCACCAGCGCCGCCGCCGTCGCTGTCGTCACCGCCTCGTGGTGGTGGACCTGCGGATGGCACAGCTGCCCAACGCCAGCGCAACTGCGTGCGTGGCATCCCACTGAAGGCGGCACGCTGCACGCCAGCGATGGCGCCCGCCTGAGTGCCTTATCACCCGTGCGGCGCGTGAACGTTCCGCTCGCCCGGGTGCCAGCGCACGTACAAGCCGCATTCATCGCCGTCGAAGATCGGCGGTTCCGTATGCATCGAGGCATCGATTGGCGCGGCGTCGTGCGTGCCGCCTTCGCCAATCTTCGCGCCGGCGGGGTGCGTGAAGGCGCCAGCACCATCACCATGCAACTCGCGCGCACCGTCTTTCTGGGTAATCGGGCCGCCGAACGCAGCCTCGGGCGTAAGCTGCTCGAAAGCCGTTACGCCGGCCTCATCGAACAGGCGCTCACCAAGGACGAAATTCTCGAGCGCTATCTCAACGCCATTTACCTCGGGAATGGCGTCTACGGCGTCGAAGGTGCCAGTCGCGATCTCTTCGGCAAAGGTGTGCGCGATGTCACACTGGGCGAAGCCGCGATGCTCGCCGGGCTACCGAAAGCGCCCTCATCGTACTCCCCGCGTCGTGATCGCAAGCGCGCCCTCGTGCGGCGGGACATCGTGTTCGACGTGCTCGCTCGCGAACGGGTCGCGCCATCAGGCGCGCTGCAACAGGCACGCAACACACCACTGCGCGTGTCAACGACCAACTGGTTCCCCACGAGAGTCGTGGATTCCTGGGCCGTCGAGGCCGTGCGAGTGACGCTCGACTCCCTGCGCGCGGCCGGCGTCATTCCCCGTGCATTGAACGATGCACAGCTCACCGTCTGGAGCACGGTTGATCGCGAGGCGCAACGCGCCGCCGAGCGGGCCGTCGCGTCTGGCGCGTGGAGTATCGATCAGGAACGAGTGCGGCAGGGCCAGAGCGTGCGCCGCGCCAACGATCGCACCCAAGGCGCGCTGGTTGCGCTCGATCCCGCCACCGGCGCGGTGCGCGCCATCGTGGGCGGACGTCGCGTAGAGCGCAAAGGCTTCCATCGTGCTTTACGTGCCAAGCGACAGCCTGGCTCCACGTTTAAACCATTCGTATACGCCGCCGCCCTGCAGCACGGCTTCACCGCCGCCTCCATGCTCGACGATGAGCCTGTGAGCGTGGATATCGGACGCGACATCTGGACCCCCGCCAACTACGGGGACGCATATGCCGGGCGCGTCACCCTCCGCGATGCACTCGCCCAGTCCGCGAACGCCGCGACCGTGCGGATGAGTCGCGACGTCGGCATGCCCGCTATCGCCGCGCTCGCGCACGCGCACGGCATCACGAGCGACCTACCCATTGTGCCGGCGCTCGCCCTCGGCGCGGGCGTCGTGACCCCCATGGAGCTCACCGCAGCTTACGCGCCCTTCGCGAACGGTGGACAGCGGGTGCTCCCATATCTCGTGGAACGGATCGACGACGCTTTCGGTCGGGTGCTCTGGCAACGTCCGGCCACGCGCACCGTTCCGGTGCTCGATGCCGTCGACGCGTTCCTTGTCACATCGCTGCTGCAGTCGGTGGTCGATCGCGGCACCGGCACCGCCGTGCGCACCGCCGGCATTCGTGGGCCGGTGGCCGGCAAAACCGGCACCACCAACGATGGTACCGACGTCTGGTTCGTTGGCTACACCCCCACGCTCGTGGCCAGCCTCTGGTTCGGCGCCGACGATCCACAATCACTCGGATGGAACGCCAGCGGCGGTCGGCTGGCAGCGCCGTGGTGGGCGCGCTTTCTGCGCGAGGGATGGCAAAGTCCCGAGGGCGATACGGCGTGGGTACCGCCGCCGGGGATCGTGACACGGCAGATCGACATCACCACCGGAAAACTCGCCAACGATTGGTGCGGGCCCGCGCGGCGCGAGTACTTCCGCGCGGGCACGCAGCCCACGGCCGTGTGCGAAATGGACGACCTGTTCGCCATGCGCGACGCTGAGCCTCCCGACTGGCACGAGCCGTCTGCACGGTCTCTCCCACCCGATGACATCGATCAGGCGCTCCATGGTATGCTCGAAGCCCTCGGTGCCAACCCCAAGGCTCGGCGGGCGGCACAACGCGTCATCGACGAAGTGCGTCGCGCCGCCGAGCGGGAGAAGCGCCGCGAGAAGTCGCGGCCGCCCATGGACTGAGCGCTAGAGCACGCCCAGCCAGTCCTTCTCGAATCCGGTATAGCCCGGAAAGATCTTCGGGAGTTGCGCGGCGCCGAGGTGCTTCGATGCGATTTCGCTGAACACCGCCCGGAAGTCGGTAGTGAGCGCGAGATCGCGCCCTTCATACAACTGCTCCGGCGCCAACCCTGGCCAGCGACCGTGCATTTTTTTTGTGGTACCCAGTGCGCCGCCGATCACGAACATTGCGCCGGCATGCCCGTGGTCCGTGCCGCCCGTGCCGTTCTGTCGCACGGTGCGCCCGAACTCGGAGCAGGTGAGAATGACCACGTCGTCCATACGGTCGCCGAGGTCTGCCACCAGCGCGGCGATGCTCTGCGAGAAGTCACGAAGTCGTGTGGCCAACTGGCCCTGTGCGCCGCCTTGATTCACATGGGTGTCCCAGCCCCCAACATCAGCGAAGGCCACTTCGAGCCCCACGCCCGACTTGATCAGCTGCGCAATCTGTAACAAGCGCTGCCCGAATGGTGAGCGCGGATACTCCACGCCTGCGGCAGGTCGATACTGCTGCGGATTCGCGGCGCGCAGCACCTTGAGCGCCTCGAACATGTCGCTGCCGCTTCCGTGGACCACGTCTGAGGAGCCCGTGCGATAGAGCGCCTCGAGACGACGCTGCGCGTCACCACCGTTCGTACGGATCGAGAACTCGTCGATCGAGTTCATCGCGACCACCGGACTCGCCCCTTCCAGAATGCGCGGCGTCTGCGCGGTCATCGCCACCGCACGGAACGGTGCGGCGGCCGCACCCGGTGTGCAGGCGCCCGCTTCACAGGTGCCTGCCACCGCGAGGTAGCGATTGAGCCACCCGTCGATTGTGCCTTTGCGGTCGGGCGTACCCGTTTCCATGTAGTCCTGCGCGTCGAAATGCGAGCGCGTGGCACTGGGACTTCCCACCGCGTGGATCGGCGCGAGCATGCCGCGATCCCACAGCGGTTTGAACGAGGCAAGCGACGGATGCAACCCGTAGAAACCATCGAGATCGATGGCTCCGGCCGCGTTCACCGCACCGCCCACGCGGGCCGGTGTGGCAATCGCGAGTTGTGGGCGTGCGGCGTAGTACTGCGGGTCACCGAAGGGCACCAGCACGTTCAACGCATCGGCGGCACCGCGCTGAAAGAGCACGATGAGCGTCTTGCCGCGCGCAGTGCGCGGTAAGTCCATGGCCAGCGCCGTACGCCGCAGGAAGCTTGGCGAGAGGCCCAGCGTCACCAGCGACAGCGCCCCACCCTTGAGAAATACCCGGCGGTTCACGGGGGTGTTGAAGGTCGACATGATCCGATCCTCGCTCAGCGGCGTTGAAATTCAGGAGCCCCGAGCGCGAGGCCGACGATCTGCGCAAAGCCCGTGAGCGGCGGCAACGAACCGGTGGACGTCGGCATCATCGCGTCGTCGTCATCAGCGCGCAGCAGCGTGTCGTTCGCACCACCATGGCTTTGCAGGAATGGATTGGTTCCCGTGAGCAAGACCTGTCGGGTCTCGCTGCTCACCGCGCCACCGAATAATTCCTTGATCACCCCGTGCACTTGCTCCCCGCGCGAGGCCGTGGACAGCTGGGCAGTGATCGGCCACGCCTTGAGGCGAATCCCCGGCACGCGTCCCGAGGCCGCCGCCAAGCCAAAGTTGATGCGATTGAGAATCGCGCCGGTGTTCATCCACGCGTCGCCGGTTTCCGGGTAGCCGTTGGGCGCCTGGTGACCGAAGATCGGCTGTCCCAGTCGGCTCACCAGTTGCGACGTGCGCGGTGTGGCATCGGGCTGCGCGTTCATGGCCCGCATGGTGCTCGTGACCAGTTCAAAGGGCGACTTGACCTTGGCGCGATACGCCGCGGTGGCGAAGAATTCCGGGCTGGTGACAATGGTTCGTACCACCTCGCGGATATCGCCGTCGGTGTCGCGGAACGTGGCGGCCGCACGCGCCACCAACGCCGGGGGCGGGGAATCACTGACGAACCGCCGCACCAGCTTCGTGGCGATGAACGTGGCGGTCTTCGGGTGGCGCGCCAGAAGATCGAGCACCGCCTCCCCTTCGTCGACGCCCCGATTGGCTGGAAAACGGGTGCCGAGAATGGTCTTGGCACCGGCATCGTGCACTTCCGGGCGGAATGCAAATCCGCCACCCTGTGCGCCACGCGCGATGGTCCATCCGGTAAGGGCCCGCGCCACCTCGATGACGTCCTGCTGCGTGTACCCGCCGTCTACGCCCAACGTGTGGAGCTCCATCAACTCGCGGGCGTAGTTCTCGTTCACGCCGCGGCGACGCTGCGCGAGCTGCTGTTGCCGTTGCGGCGACGCTGGATTCTCGGCCATCCGCTGGCGCACCGCCTGGGCTCGCCGCGCCGCCGCGCGCGGATTGGCGGCCACGCGGCTCGTCGCCAGCGTAGGACGCCCGCTGTCGGCCACGCTCTGCCAGTTATCGAGGTAGTAGAGCATGGCCGGACTCTTCGCGACTGCGCCAAGGAGGTCGCGGAAACGACCCATGGCGAGCGGCCGGATCACCGTCTGGTCGTACTCGGGCAGGAAATACCGGGTACGGTCCTTGCCGGCGAACACGTTGAAATGGTTTTCCCAGAAATCCACCATCACTTCATCGAGCTGCCGCTCCGTGAGGACCGCGCGCGCCACGCGGCTCGAGCCGAGTTCCCCCACAACGAGGTACGACTGCCGGCCCTGCGTTCGGAGCTTTTGTGAATCGGCGGCGGTGACCGCCCCGCCACGCTGCGCCAGCCGCGCGCGTGCGGCGCCCGGCGGCGGATAGTCGGCAAGCAGCTGCTCGCCCGTTTTGGTCAGCGTGGTGTACCGGGCCATGAAGCGCTCGGTGGTCGTGTCCACAATGGATTGTGGCTGCAGCTGGCGAGCCATCCAGGCATCCACACCCATGGCACGCACTGCCTCTACATCACCGGGCCGCGCGCCGAAGGCCAGCCGATTCAGCACATGGTGTACTTGCTGGTCGGCGGTCTGCTCCCGCGACAGTGCGGGCGTACTCGCGCGCTCGTCGCTTTTTACGCGTTTGGGTGCGCCCTGGCACGAAGCGCGTTCCCCCACAACACTCGCCGCGATGAACGCGGCGCAACTCCACAGAGACACTGCGCGTACAGACAACCACATCAGGGGCACTCCTCGCTAAGGTCTTCTGTTTGGACGCTAGCGGATACGGCGTGTTAAGCAATCCGACCACGAGGTTCACCCGCGAGGCGCATCGCGGCTCTATCTTTTGTGACTATGGATCACGGGCAGACGCACGGAATAGACCACCAGCCGACATCCGGCCGCTTCACGCATCTTTTCGATGCGGCGTTCGCCACGGGCACCCTCACCACGATCGCCACGGGCGGCGCCCTGCTCGGCCTCGGCTGGCGCGACGGGGAGACCGGGCGCGTGTTCCGGTTAGCCGGGCGCGCCCTCCTGGAGCGGTTTGGCGTGGCTTCGGCGTCTGCTCCGCTCACGTCCGTCGCCTTGGGCTACGCGCACCATCTCGTAGTCGCCACGGCGTGGGGGACCATGCTGGCGTTGCTCGTCCTCCCGTTGCGCGGCATGGCCCGCATCGTGGCGGCCCTATTGGTGGCGGTGGGGTATGCGTGGCTGAGTCTGACGGTGGTCCCCACGCCGTGGCGGATCGGGTTCGCCGTGACGTCGAACGTGCCTGGTGTGGTTACCATCGGGGTAGCGCTCGCCATTGCGCTGCTTGGCGGCGTGTGGCTGTCCGCCGGTGAACGTCACGGCTGATTCGTCAGCCGCGCCGGTGTGACAGTGTTGGTGCACGGCGTGTGAGAAATGTCACGCCGGCACACGCTGTCATTTCGGTACGTTGCTCAATGCAAGGTGGCCCGTCTTTACGCGGACGGCACGCGTAGCCACGCGGGCTCCTTGCCAGACGTTTCTCTTACCCAAGGAGGCACCCATGGACGTCCTCGTACGACTCGAGGCCCGTCCGAGTGATTCGCCGGTTCTTGCGCACGTGAATTCCATTCCCGTGCTCCCGTTCGGCACTCGCTCGCGTCGGGAAGTGATCACGCTGTATGGCGCGGCCGACGCACAATCGCTCGCCTTGGCGCTCGCCGCCACGGTGGAGAGTGAGCGGCTGGAACTCCGGCAATCAGGCGTGGTGCGCCATCTGGGCGTATGGCGCGACCGGGGAGCCGTTGGTGATTCGGCGTGGCGTGATGGCGCGACCGGACGACTGGTCACGCGTGACCTGGATATTCCCCTGCTGACCCTCGAAGCGCGCGCGTTCGAACTGCTGGGCGAGTGTGGGTCGACGTTGCGTCGGGTGGCGGCCGGATTGGCCATGCCGGATTGGCCCGAAGGCACCGAGCGGGCGCTCACGTTCAGTCTGTCGGGCAACGACGATGCCGCCACCGGCGGTGCCGGCTCGGCGCTCCAGGACGAACTCGGCGTGGAAAATTGGCTCGACGCACTTCGCACCGCCGACTCGTATGCCTTCGATACGGAGGGCGACTAATCCTTACCCTATCTTGTCTGTGTAGCACCTACGGGCCGCGATCGTACTGATCGCGGCCCGTCGTACGTCCGGCCATTGCGAGCACGACTTTCCGGCGGCGCGCGCTCGGCGCGACACCAATGCAACCGATCACACCTTGTGATACGAGATCTTCGCCGCCTCGCGGCGATCCGTCGCGGTGTAGATCTCGAAGTCGCTGAAGAACGCCGGCGCTTCGGCGGCAAGAATGCGCAGCACCATCACCGCTACCCGACGGATCTCCAGCTCGGCGGCTTCGCTGGAGCGGAGTTCCAGCATGGTGCGCCACGCGCGCGCGTTGCCGGTCACCACGATCTTGGTTTCGGTGCTGTTGGGGAGCACGCCGCGTCCTGCTTCGCGGGCCATTTTGCGGCGGTGCACCTTGTCGTCCACCCAGCTGTAGCGCGACATCAGCGTGCTCACGAGCGCCGTGTAGCTGTCCTGCGCCGAATCGATTTGTGTGCGCCAGGCCAGCTCGAGGGCGTCGTCGCCGATCATGGCGGGCGGCATGACGAAACAGGCGTCGCTTTCGTCGACGTAGCGCTGCGAGAGCTGCGAATAGGCAAAGCCCGCGCGGTGCCGCACGAGCTCGTGGGTGAGCGACCGGCTCACGCCTTCGAGCAGTAGGGTGTAGCTGGCATGCTCGAGCACGCTGCCGTGTCCCTGTTTTTTGATGTTTTCGAGGTATTCGCGCGTGGATCGGCCGGCCGGATTGCGCTGGCTCATGTAGCAGAGGCGACCGGCAAATTCGGCGAGTCGCTCGCCGTCGGTGGACTCGCCCATCCACTGCACGGGCATGTGGGCGGGTTCGGCAAAATGCGGGCGGGCGAGCACCGTGACGGTGGGCTCGCGCAGGATGGCAGCGTCGGATACGGGCATGAGATGGGGAGAGGGTGCGTGAAAAGTATCCCGCAGCGCCGCCATTTTCACAGGATGGGTCGGCGAGGGCTTGATGGTGAAGGCCGGATTCTTGTTGCCGCGGCCGGAATGCCCACCCTGGCCATTCGCGACCGGATGATCGACGAGGGCTCCACGTTCACGCGCCTCCTCGACAAGTTGGAGCGCGAGGCGCGGGTGACGCGCGACCGGAGCCGGCCCGATCGGCGCTGCTGGCGGCGGTGCGTGCCGGGCAGGACATCTAATTCCATACGTCTTTACCACCGTCTGCAATTACGGAGCAGACCCGTGGCTCCCGCTGTTCTGTAGCCGAAACCGGCTCCAGTCGCGCGACGTTTCGATGGCGTCCAACACCGCCCGCGCCGCGGGCGGAAGCGCCGGGGCCTGCGGGTCATGGCGCAGCACTCCGATGGCGTCGTCGCCGACCTGCGCGATCTTGCACCCTGGATTGAGCACCCCCGACGGATCCGCCGCCGCCTTGATGTTCGCGAACGCCGCGCGGGCCTCGGCGCTCCACACGCGGTCCATGAGCGGCGCCCGCAGCCGTCCATCGCCATGCTCGCCCGCCAGCGTGCCCCCCAGCGACGCCGTCAACTCGCACACCGTGTCCAGCAGCCCGCGCACCCGGTCCCGCCACCCGGCCGCCGCCACGTCGACCAACGGGTTCACGTGGGCGTGGGCATCGCCGGCGTGGCCAAAGATGACGCCCACCGTCTCGAAGCGAGCGAGCGCCGCGCGCACCCCGCGCACATAGTCGGGAAACCGCTCGGGGGGGACGCAGCCGTCCTCGATGAACTGCATGGAGCGCCGCCGCGGGGCGAGTTTGGCCAGAATGGGACTGGCGGAGTGCCGCAGCGCCCAGAGCGCCTTTTCGGTGACTTTTTCGACAGCAGTATGCGTCTCCAATGCGCCATGTAGAGCACATAAACGCGCCATAGATGCCACAGCATACGCCGCGTCGCCCGCATCCTCACCCTCCACCTCACACAACAACACCGCTTCGGCGGACTCCGACACCCCCGTGGATCCCTCCGACGCGGCCACCGTGAGAAAGGTGCGATCGAGCAGTTCACAGGCCGTCGCGCCGGCGTCACGCGCGTCGATGGCGCAGGCCGCGGCGGCATCAAGTGACGGGAACGCCGCCAACACCGTGGCCGTAGCACCAGCCACCGGCATCAGCGCCAGCTCCACCTCAACGAACAGCGCGAGGGTGCCCTCACTGCCCACCAGCAGATCCACCAGATGCCCGCTTGGCGCCAGCGCCGCCGCTACGCCGTACCCCGACGAGTCCTTGCGCACCCCCGCGTGCTGATACGCCGCCGGATGTCCGTGCTCCCGGATGGCGTTGAGTGTGGCCTGCAACCGGGCCACCGCCGGCACGTGCAGCGGCAGCGGCTGCTCCCGGTGCACCCACGCCGCCTGTCCGTCGTCGAACACGCAGTGCACGCCCAGCACCCACCGGCGGGTGGCGCCAAACCGCAAGGAGCGCGCGCCGGCCGCGTTGGCGGCCACCATGCCACCAATGGTGCAGAACGCGCCACTGGACGGGTCCACCGGAAAGCGCAGTCCGTGGCCGCGCGCCGACGCGTCGATCGTGCCGCGGAGCGCGCCGGCGCCCACCACCACGCGGCGCTGCGCGATGTCTACCGGCTTCAGGGCCGAGAAGCGGCTGAGGTCGACCACCACGCCGGGCCCTACCGCACCAGCCGCCATTCCACTGCCCGAGCCGCGGGGCATGAGCCCGTGCCCTTCACGTTTGGCCCAGCGGGCCAGTTGCTGCACGTCCTCGACGTCGGCCGGTACCGCCACGGCGGCCGGTAGGCAGCGGGCGATTCCCGCGCCCTCGGCGTACAGTGCCCGCGCGAGCAGGTCAGTACGGAACACGCCCCGGAAATCGGGCGGCATCGCAAAGTGATGTGCATGGGACACACACGCACGATGGCGGGGTGGGGCAGTGAACGTCAATGACTATCGCGGTGCGTCGTCGGGACATCCTGGCAACCCCGACCGTCTTCCAGACCCGGTGATGTCCGCAATTCGTCTCTCGCATGGTGCCTACCATGCCCGTATCAAGACCTGCAGGAGCGCCGGTCACGGCAAACTGGCCCGCAGGTATCGCAGATCGTCCAGCAGCGTCGTCAGGACCGTCTCACGAAAAGCGGATAACGGTAATTCCTTCAGGTAATGTGATGTGGATGGAGACGGTTCGGATTCGTAGTGTCCGCTCCACATTCAGGGCGAAGTCGGCGTCAGGGTCGGGGAGAATGCTCGCTGGCACTACACAGCAGTCTGCGATCGTGGAGCAGGTGAAGGAAAGGACCTCGCTCATTGACGACATCGACTTCGACGGAAGGAGCAGACGCTCTGCAATCCTGCGGGGATCCTATCTTACCGACATAAAATCCGGATACGGATCCGTTTGCGCCTGAGGAAGGCGAAGCGTACGTCGACACGGCTATTCAGGAGATCAGCGATCTGGGAAACGCTTACGTCGGGGATTGGGCGGCCGAGCTCGTCCAGCAGCTGTCCGTCAATGACGCCAGCGGCGGCATCGGGCGGTTGCATGTTACAGACTGCAGAACGCCCCGGCGTGCGTAGCGCGGCGCTCGGCGCTGTCAGCTCTGTCGTGCGGTAGCGCGCGAAAGCAGCCGTGTCGAGATACGCTACTTGCCTGGTAATTCACACCACGCGCAGCGGGAGGGAGTGACGCGGTGGGCGCCGTCCATGCACCCGAGGCACCAAGTCCAACCATCATCCCGCCCAGCGACCGCGCAACTTCTACGCTTGCAAACGGCGTGGTCTGCTCGATGGTCGCAATCAACTCCGCCACAAAGTCGCGCCGGTCCTGGGTGCGTTGCGTGACGCCACCTAATGCTCCCACACGCCACGCGCCCCGCGCGTAGCGAATGTCGCCCTCCACAGCACGCTGCGTATCGCCGCCTTGCACGGCGAGCCCGTTGAGATCATCCCGGGTCCCTAGGCCGTCCATAGAAATCGTGTGCGCCACCAGCATGGCGCGCACGGTCGCACCAATCGGGCGCGCCACTTGCAGACGTGACTCACGCGACGTAATCCGCCAACTGTCAGTGGGTCGGACACGTGCCGTGATCAACCGGTACTGATCGTCGGCGCGATCGCTTTGTTTGTGCACCAGCACCACCTGCGCCCCGGCCACATCAAAGGCCAGCGTGCCGCCCCGCGACGTCGCCCAGCGGTCGTTGCGCACAAACAAACTGGCGTTGACCACAGGAAGACCCGGTGGCTCATCGTACCATTTGATCGCGTAGATCACCGTGTTGAGCGGCGAAGGATTCAGCACGTTGGACTCCGACGCCTCACTCCAGCGTGCAAAGCCCCCCACGTGGCCGTTGAACCACGGCAGCGTGCGTTCGATGCCCAGCATCGCCGCGGGTGTGGCCCAGCGGCCGGTCCGACGCAGCGGAAATGCGCCACTGTTGTGCTCGCGCGAATCCACGGCCGCCGACAGCCACACTCCGTAGGCTCCAAGACGAAGTCCCAACGCTCCCTCCACGTGGGCTCGCGTGCGGGTCATGGGTGGGCGCACAGAATCGGTGGCGATGAACGGCGACGACCACGACGGACTCACGCGCTGCGTGAAGGAGAACGTGTCTGCTGCTTCTTGGTCCACCACAAAGCGCCCTATGGCCACGCCGCGCACACCCACTGGCGCCCAGCCCATCCCGGCCACCTGCGTGGCCGTACCACGCACCACATCGAGTGGTCGATGAAAGCACCCGGATTCGGCCGCGCGTTGTACAAGGATTTCGCCAAACGCGCCGTATCTCCGCGCAGGCGTGGCGTGAGATACCGCGCGATGGCCCCCGGCGCTCCAGCGAGTAGAATCGCCCCCGTAATGGGCGCTGGGGCATTGAGCACTCCCGGTCCAAAGGGCGCGCGAATCTCACCGCGCGCCACATCGGCAATAGGTCGCAACGGTGACCACGCACCCAACCACGACACACGCGTACTGTTGGTCACGCTGCTGGCGTCATGCGCCCGCGCCCACGCGGAGGGCGGTACGTCCTGCGCGACGCCCGTGACCCCGCCCAACGCGCCGACCACAACCGTCACGCTGGTTGCTGCGCGTCGCGGAACACTGGTGATCAGCGAGTTCTTCAGCTACTGCGGGTTCCCCACTATTTACAACTGGGGCTCGTACATCGAGATCTACGATAATGGCGATTCGGTGGCGTACCTCGATGGCATGTACCTCGCGTACACCTCGTGGCTTGCACAACACACCGCAGGCTGGGCCGACTGCGCAGTGCCGGAGTATTCCAGTATTCGCAATGACTCACTGCGGCTGTGGGTGATTGGCGGTGTCCGCTTTCCGGGGTCCGGAAATGAGTACGCCATTCCGCCGGGCGAGGCTCGCGTGAACCCAACCGACGCGCTTGATCACCGTACCGCGAGCGGTTCCACCAACTTCCCCGATCTGTGGCGCGGGCGCACTTCGAGCACTTTGCCACCACCGCCGACACGGATAATCCACTCGCGGCGAATGTGTCGCCGGCTTTCGCGGTGAGAACCGGTACAGGATGCCGAGGTGTGCGGGGTTGCGTCCCCCCGTCAATTTATGGGGGATACCGCGTGACGCGGTCATGGATGTCGCGTCGCTCGACCATTCACCCGACTACAAAGCCTATCTCGCATCGACGACTTATCGCTACACGCAATGTCAGCCGTGGCTGCCGTCCGCGTTTGATCGCGCGGCCGCTGAGGTCGTTGATGTCACCTTCCGCCCCGGCGCCATCCGCCGCCGCTCCCTCGGGCGCACCACCGATGGTCGCGAAATTCTCATGCGGACCTGCACGAGTGCGCGGGATCTCGAAGTGAGCACCAACCTGCTCACGCGGTCGCTGAACCGCGATCGGTAACGCCGTCGGCATTCACCGTCGCCGCGGCACAGCGCGATCTACGGTCGCCCCCCGACCTGCCCTAACAATGCGCCCGTCACCTGATTGAACAACGACGCCGGTGGCTTCATGCGCTCGTGCTCCAGTTCATCCAGCAGTTGCTCCAACCGCAGATGCATCCGGTCCAGCGACCGACGATACCCGCGTCGGAGCGCGCGCCAAGCGAGCGTGCCGAGGCCGCCCACGAAGCCGAGGACACCCATTGAGGCGACGGCTACTCCGCCACTCGTGGGCAGGAGCACCACCAGCGGCACCAGCACTACCGCGGCCATCAGTCCGAGCACCACCAGCAACGCGATCACACCGCTGCGCTGATCGCGGCGCATCACACTTGTCTCGACATCGAAGCGCACCACGCTGCGGGCGGCGTCTACCGCAGTGACACTCGCCGTCACCTGATCGGCGCGCACCAAATCGAAGCGACCCCCGCCCACACCGAGCGAGCGCAACGCATTGCCGACGAAATCGCGGCGCGGTTCCCAGCTCTGACGATCACCGATGCGCCGCCGCGTGGTCAGGGATTCCACGCGCGACATCCATGCGTCGAGCTTCGCGTGAATTTCGACCGGTGTGCCCGGGACGGTCCGCTGTGCACTGACGCTTGAGGGGCCGATGGCCTCCAGCAACGGGCCGGTATCCGGTTCCGCCAACGGCAGACGCGCGCGCTCTTCCGCGATCGCCTGTTTGACATGCGCGAGATCGAGACCGACTTCGCGGGCGATCTCCAGCAGCCGTTCCTCCGAAATCGCCTCGGCCGTTTCGGGGGTGGTGGTCTGCAGCTCCGACGCGCGAGCCAACACGCGCTCGAGCGCGGTGCGGGGAATATCACTCATCGTCCATCCATGGTCAGATGCCACCCAGTACGATATCGATCTGGCGCTGCAGGCTGCCGAGAATCACGGGGGGTAGCGGAAAACGTGTCTCGAACGCGCTGCGCAACGCTGCAGTCGTGGCGGTGGTGCTCTCCGTCACTCCCGTCTGCGCGAGATAAAACCGCTGGTAGTCGTCGCCCAACTCGGGGGCGATTTTGTCGAGCAGCAGTAGCCCCGCGCGCACCTGGCCCATGGACACATACCGGTC
>JBBQUH010000064.1:0-18695 GCA_038212625.1 Gemmatimonadales bacterium
AACGGTTCCTTCAACAGCTTCTCGTTCACGACCACGGCTGAGAACTGGCACGGCCTCACGGTGGGTGTGGTGAGCGTCCCGGAACCGTCGAGCATTGCCATCATGGCCTTCGGCTTGGCGGGTCTTGGTGTGGTGGCGCGCCGTCGCCGCACGGCGTAACTGGTGGGTTGCTGGCGGTTTCGCCGGCGTAGGATGTAGTCAGCAGACAAGAGCGGGGCGCCGGCAAGATGCCAGCGTCCCGCTTTTTTTGGCGACCATTCCGCCGCCCGCAGAGCGTATCGGCCCGTCAGGTAATGCCTGACCTCTGGCGTTTTCAAGCAGTCTGAACAATTGGACCGATACCGCACTATTGTTGCACCAGTCCCACGGCGGACCCAGCAGATGCGCTGCAACCTTCTGTTATATAGGGCTTTACGAGCGCTCGTTTAAATGGCGCAAACGGCACGGTTTGTGCTCGGCTACGTGTAGCATTTTGTATTCTTTTCCTCGCAAGAAGGAGCATCGCATGACGTTGCGTCGATTCACTCGATGGATGGTGGTTGGAAGCCTGGCTGCGGTTGCTGCCGTTCCGGTCGAGGCACAGGTGCGTAACACGGGAACCGGTGTGGGTCTGAGTGATCCTTTTTGGTCGGTAGACTGGGTCTTCTATGTTGACGCAGGCAACGCGTGTGTGACCGTCCCCACCCCCGATTGCGCGAACTACTCGTCAGAGTTCGGCTTTCAGTCGAATGCCACGGTGGTCACCTCGCCGCCGTCGCCGCCTTGGGCACCGAACGATGGACCCACGAGCCGATGGATCGGTGTGTCCGCGTCGGGCAATCAAGCGTATTCGCCCAGCGGTGCGGGTCCAGGCGACAATGCCCTCCGGTTCGACTACATCTTCACCACGGACCTGCTTGGCATGGGGAGTATTACCGGTACGTTGGGCTGGGATAACCGGCTCTTCGGGTACCTCTTTTCGGACGCGAACGGCTTCTTCCCCAGTGGAATTGTCGCACCAAATGCCTCATGGTTGAGTCCTTCGCCAGATAGTCCACTGAACAGCGGATTCTGTCGCGATGGTGACGGAGTGTTTCCCAGCGCATCGTACCCCAATAGCTGTCTGGCATCGATGAGTATTGACTTCCAACAGGGCGCCACCTCGATCTCCTTCTTCGTGGTCGGCGACGGCGCCACGGATGGATTCCGCGTAGCGGGAGCTTCAGTGCCCGAGCCGAATTCGGCGATTTTGCTCGGCGCAGGACTGCTGGGCATTGGCGTGATGGTGCGCCGTAAGCGGACCTTGCGCGCTTAGTGCGCTAGGCCGTCGGCTGGCTTCGTGTAGCCGCCGCGTCGTCCGCGATTGTGCTCGGCGTGATCATGCATGCGGGCCGTGACTTTGCTGTGTTCGTCTAAACGATAGTATTAAGAGAGAAAGAGAACGCAGAGGAAAAGAGAACTCGACAATGAGTTCACTATTGCTCTGCGTTCCTTGCGTCTCCGCCTTCAGTTCCAACCCCGATCCCGCTAATCCGGCGTCTCGGCGGATCAAGTCCCGCCTCTAGCACCGTAGTTCCGATTTAGTTTATCGGTAAGTAACAATATGAAATCGCCGAGAAATCGCGGAACTGTCTAGCATGGCGTGGGGTTATCATTCGTATCAGGACCGACCGGTCCTAACGAAATACCAAGACCCCGATAACTGGAGTTCCACTGATGCGTAAGCTGTCCATGTTCGCTGCCGCTGCCGCGTTCGCTATTGCGGCTCCGACCGTTTCGCAGGCCCAGGATAAGGACATCGTCGAGACGGCCGTTGCGGCGGGTTCGTTCAAGACCCTCGCGAAGCTTCTGACTGACGCCGGCCTCGTGGCGACGCTTCAGGGCCCGGGCCCGTTTACTGTGTTCGCCCCGACGGATGAAGCTTTCGCCAAGGTGCCGGCCGCCACGCTGGCCGCACTCGGCAAGGACAAGGAAGCCCTCAAGGCCGTGCTGCTGTATCATGTGGTCGCTGGTAAGGTGATGGCCGCCGACGCGCTCAAGCTCGCCGGCAAGGGTGCCAAGACGGTCAACGGCGCCGAAGCGAAAATCACGGTCATGGGCGGCGTGCCGATGATCAACCAGGCTCATATCACGAAGACCGACATCCTCGCCAAGAACGGCGTCATTCATGTCATCGACGCGGTGATTTTGCCGCCGGCTAAGTAAGCTAAGAGCTAAGAGCTAAGAGCTTAGGGCTTACATCGTAGCTGAGAGCGGGGGGTGGAGAGCCATTGGCTTTCCTCCCCCCGCTCTTAGCTTTTCCATATCCTCTCTTAGCTCTTAGCTCTTAGCTCTTAGCTCTTAGCTCTTAGCTCTTAGCTCTTAGCTCTTAGCTCTTAGCTCTTCGCTCCCTCTCATGCTTCTTGCCCTGCTCCTCGCCGCCGTCCAGCCTCCGGCTCCGGCTGACCTGATCGTTACCAACGCGCGCGTGTATACCGCCGACGATGCGCGGCCGCTCGCGGACGCGTTTGCGGTGCGCGACGGGCGGATTGCATTCGTGGGGTCGCAGCGGGAAGTGGCGGTGCTCAAGGGGGCCAATACCCGCGTGGTCGATGCGGGTGGAAAGACCGTCATCCCCGGTATGGTGGATGCGCATGCGCACTTCAATAACCTTGCCAAGAAACTCCGCTCCGTCGATCTGATCGGTACACGCAGTTACGACGAAGTCATTGCCCGTGTGGTGGAGCGTGCCAAGAGCACGCCCAAGGGCGGCTGGATCATTGGGCGTGGTTGGGATCAGAATGCGTGGGGGAACACGCAATTCCCCACTCATGAGGCACTTTCTGCGGCCACGCCGGATCATCCGGTGCTGCTGGAGCGCGTGGATGGGCATGCGCAGCTCGCGAATATGGCGGCCATGAAGCTTGCCGGGTTGACGGCGGCGTCGAAGGAACCGAGCGGTGGGAAGATTGTCAAGAACGCGCAGGGGCAGCCCACCGGGGTGCTGATCGATCGGGCGGAAGATCTGGTGGCCAGTAAGGTGCCGGTGCCCACGTCGGCCGAGTGGCGGGTGATGCACAAAGATGCGATTTCGCTCATGCACCGCTGGGGGCTGGTGGGGATGCATGATGCCGGGGCGTCGCGGGCCATGATCGACTTGTACGAAGACATGGCAAAAAGCGGCGAGCTCGATCTGCGGCTCTATCTCATGATCTCCGACGATTCGGTCGCTCTCAAACATTACTTCGCCATGGGGCCGCGTTCCGCGTTGTATGACGGACGCGTGTGGGTGCGCTCGGTGAAGCTGTACGCTGATGGCGCGATGGGTTCACGCGGTGCGGCGTTGCTGGAGCCGTACAGCGACGATCCCAATAACACCGGCCTGCTACTCAGCGCGCCGGCGCATATTCGCAGTGTGGCGGAGCGTGGCCTCAAGGCCGGGTTTCAGATCAACACGCACGCCATCGGCGATCGCGGCAATCGCGTGGTGCTCGACGCGTACGAGCAGGCGCTCAATGCCGTGCCCTCGGTGGATCACCGGTTCCGCGTGGAGCATGCGCAGATTCTCGCGCACGATGACATCCCGCGCTTCGCGGAGCTGGGCGTCATTCCGAGCATGCAGGCCAGTCATCAGACCAGCGACATGTACTGGATCGGCAAGCGCCTTGGCCCCACGCGCCTGTACGGGGCGTATGCGTGGCGCTCGCTGCTGGAGACGGGCGTGGTGGTGCCCAACGGCAGCGATTTCCCGGTGGAAGAGGTCAATCCGCTCATCTCCTTCCACGCCAGCATCGCTCGGCAAGATGCCAGCGACTGGCCGGTTGGCGGGTGGTTTCCGGAGCAGCGCATGACCCGCGAGGAAGCGCTCAAGAGCATGACGCTCTGGGCCGCACACGCCGCGTTTCAGGAAAAGGACATGGGCTCGATTTCCGCGGGCAAGTACGCGGACTTTGTGATGCTCGATCAGGACATCATGCGCGTGCCGGCAGAGCTGGTGCTCAACACCAAGGTGCTGGCGACGTTTGTGGGTGGGAAGGCGGTGTACGAGGTGAAGCCGTAAGGCGAGCTGTTAGGGGCCGAATAGCGCCGCCGGTACGACGCCGATGCCATCCGGACGGCGGTACAGTGTGTTTACCGTTTACACAGCGTTTCGCCACCCGTGTCCGCGACCGGATCCGCCCATGCGCATCGTCTCGCTCCTCCCCGCCGCTACCGAAATCGTGGCGTTCCTTGGTGCCACGGACCATCTCGTGGGCATCACGCACGAGTGTGACTATCCGGACATCGTGGGCTCACGCGCCCGCGTGACGCACAGCAGCATTCCGCACGCCGGATCGCCCGCTGACATCGACGCGGCGGTGCGCGAGCAGAGCGCGCAGGGGCAGGCGCTGTTCACGCTTGACGAAGCGCGCATCCGCACGCTGCATCCGGATCTGCTGCTCACGCAGGCGCTCTGCGATGTGTGCGCAGTGAGCGAGACGGATGTGCGGGCATTGGCCGCGCGACTGTCACCTGAGCCGCGGATTGTGACGCTTGGCGGTACGTCGCTCGAGGGCGTGTACGCGGATATCGCGGCAGTGGCGACTGCGCTCGATGCAACGAGTGAGGCGGAGGAACTGCTGGCGGGGCTGCATGTGCGGGTGGCGACGGTGCACGACACGCTCAAGTCGCACAAGGCGCCGCGTCCGCGGGTGGTGCTCATCGAGTGGACGGATCCGGTGTACATCGCGGGACACTGGGGCCCGGAGCAGATCAAGCGCGCGGGGGGCATGGATGTGGCGGGGACCGCGGGTGCGCACTCGGTGCCGGTGTCGACCGACGCAATCATTTCTGGCGATCCGCGGATCGTGCTGATTGCGCCGTGTGGCTATTCGCTGGCGGCGGCGACGGCCGAGGCGCGGCGGCTATTGACCGACCCCGCGTGGGCGTGGCTGGCGGGGCGTGAGGTGTGGGCGCTCGATGCGAACGGGCTGGTGAGCCGTCCGGGGCCACGCATCGTGGACGGCATCGAGGCGATGGCGCGCATCTTCAACCCTACGCTGTTCTCTGCCATCGACCCGTATCACGCGGTGCGGGTGGCGTAGTGGTGCGTCAGCCCACCCACATCTTGCCGGCCATGAGCACCATGAGCACGGCGAAGGCGCGGCGCAGAACCTGCCCGTCTACTGATGTCGCGATTTTGGCACCAAGAAAGGCGCCGGCCGCCATGCCGATGGCAATGAACAGGGCGGCTTTGATATTGAGCTGGCCTTCACGGTAGTACGTCAGGGCTCCGATGGCGGCGCCCAGTGGCAGCACGAGCGCGGCCAGTGACGTGCCGGCGGCCTGCTGCGGTGTCATCTTCACGAGGTAGATCAGGGCGGGCACGATGACAATGCCACCGCCGATGCCGAAGATGCCCGAGAGCACCCCGGCGGCGACGCCGATCACGAGAAGCAGGAGAGTCATGGCCAAACGATAGCACCTATATTTGAGGAATGCTCACTGAATCCTCTCTCGCGTTTCTCAAGCGCCTGCTCGACACGCCGGGCCCATCCGGCTTCGAGGCCGCACCGGCCCGCGTCTGGCGCACCGAAGCGGCCACGTTCTCTTCGGTAACGTCCGATGTCGTCGGCAACAGCCTGGCCACCGTGGAGGGTTCCGGTGGTCCGACTATTCTGCTGGCCGGTCACATCGACGAAATCGGTGTCATTGTCACGTACATCGATGAAAACGGCTTTGTGTTTTTCGAGCCCATCGGTGGCTGGGACCCGCAGGTGCTGGTGGCGCAGCGCATGCGCTTTATCGGGCGCAACGGGGATGTGTTCGGTGTGATCGGCAAGAAGCCGATTCATCTGATCAAGCCGGATGAGCGCGAGAAGGCGTCGAAGATTACGGACCTGTGGGTAGACATCGGCGTCAAGAACAAGGCCGAAGCGCAGGAGTTGTTGGAGATCGGCGACGCGGGGGTGATCGATGCGCGCGTGATGATGATGCCGAACAATCGCATTGTGTCGCGCAGCATTGACGACCGCATCGGCGCCTTCGTGGTGCTCGAGGCGCTGCGTCGATACGCCGCCAGCCCGGGCTCGGCGCGCGTGGTGGCGGTGGCGACGACGCAGGAGGAGATCGGCTATGCCGGAGGTGGCGCACGCGTAGCGGCGCAGTCCCTGGATGCCACCATGGCAATCGCGGTGGACGTGACGTTCGCCACGGATCATCCGGGCGTGGAGAAGAAGGAGCTGGGTGAACACAACATCGGCGGCGGTCCGGTGCTGACACGCGGCTCGGTAGTGAGTCCGGTGGTGTACCGGTTACTGGCCGACACTGCGCGCCGCCTGGAGATCCCGTTCTCGATTCACGCCGCAGGTCGTTTAACGAGCACAGACGCTGACGCGATTCATCTGACGCGCGGCGGCGTAGCCACGGGTTTGCTGTCGATTCCGAATCGGTACATGCATTCGCCGAATGAGATGGTATCGCTGGACGATCTCGACCGCGCCGCCGAGCTGATCGCGGAGGTGTGTCGGGGGGTGGGGGGGGAGACGGATTTTAGGGACAGGGAGCTAAGAGCTCAGAGCTAAGAGCTAAGAGCTAAGAGCTCAGAGCTAAGAGCCTCACCGCTTTAAGCTCTTAGCTCTTAGCTCTTAGCTCTTAGCTTCCCTGCCGCCTCAGCGACTTCCGGATCAGCGTCGTTAATCAGTCCCTCGATGGCTGGGATCATGGCGTGGCCTCGGGCGCGCACGAGCGCTTCCAGCGCGGCGATCCGCATCCACGACTCGCGTGGGGGTTGGCGTTCCACCAGATCCGACGTCTGCGTGGACTGGGGCTGGGCGATGCGGAGGAGGCGTTGGATGGCGTCGGCACTGCCGAGTTTGCCTAGGGAGGCGAGCATTTCGAGGGCGACATCTTCGTCGGTTTCGCGCTCGAGGGCCATCGCCAAACGAGCGGCCGGTGGGCGCATGCCGCCGTGGGCGGAGCCGGCGAGGCCGTAGGCGGCGGCGGAGATGCGGCGGACTTCGCCGTTCGGGTCCTCCACGACGCCGTGCAGGCCGTGCAGCGCTTTGATCGTGCCCAGTCGGAGCAGGGCGCGGGCGGTGGCGATGCGGATGCGGTCGTCGGTGTGGGTGAGCAGGGGCAGCATGGCCACGTCGGCTTGTTCCACACCCATTTCGCCCAGCAGTGCGGCCGCGTTGCGCACCACGAACCAGCGTGCGTCACGGAGCGCGTCGAACAGCGCCGTGGAGCCCAGGTCCATCGCAATAATGCTGTCGAAATACGCGCGGCGGGCCTGCGGCTCTTGGGCGGTCATGAGGTGATGCACCAGCGCATCCACCGTCACGTCGCCGCCACGCGCGAGCAGTTGCAGCAGGGGGCGGCGATCGGCGGCGTGCGGCAGTCGCTGCACCAGCAGGTCGAGCGGGCCGCGCTGCAGGAGATGCCGGAACGCCGTCTCCAGCGCAATGCGCCCGCCCTGCCCGCCTACCGCGTACAGATGGGTCATACACGCACGCGCGATGTGCTCGATCACCACCCCGTCGCCTCGGCGATGCGCTTCGGCCAAAACCTCCAGCAGTTGCGTGACCGCGGAGGCGGTGGCCGCATCGGTGCGGGAGGCCGCCAATCGCGTGAGAGTACCGGCGAGTGTGCCGGTGCCGTCCATCGGTTCGAGTGACGACATCGCATCGCGTGCGGCCGACGGGCTGCGCGGCGCCGGGGTTACGAGCACGCTCCAGCTGCGCAGGAGCTCGCGCGGCGCCTCATCGAGCTCCAGCAGGGCGTGCATCGTGGTCGGGGTATCACTCGCCGTGGCCTCAGCCGCAGCGACATCGCGCGGCGAGCGGGCCAGCAGGCGGGCGAGCGTGAGCAGTTCGCCCGGTGACGCACCCTGTCGCACCGTGATGCCACCGATACCTTGGGCAATCAGGCGTGGCAGCAGGCTGCCCAACAGCGGATCGTCTGCGGTCACCCGCCCATCGAGCGGAACGCCATCGAGCACCAGCTGGCCCCCCATCACTCGGCACAACAGCGCGCTGTCGCGCGATCGTGCCGTGAGTTGCCGCAGCGCCTCACGCACGGCGTTCTGCACCGGGCCGGGCTCGCGAAGGGCATCGAGCGATGGGCCGAGCAGCGTGAGGCGGTCTACCAGCAGGGCGAGCGCACGCGCCACGGTGCGGGACGACGGACGAGCCGTCTCCGTCTGGACCATGCCGCTGCCCGTGCCGCGCGGCGTATTGCGCGTGTACCCCAGGAGACTCATGGCGATAAGGTACCGACCCACGGCCTCACTGGCGACTCTCCGCGAGCCCACTCACTTTGCAACCATGACGCATATCGACGCGATGACGCAGTCCACCGCCCTGCCCCTCTT
The DNA here is from genome assembly GCA_038212625.1 of Gemmatimonadales bacterium. GTDB lineage: Bacteria > Gemmatimonadota > Gemmatimonadetes > Gemmatimonadales > Gemmatimonadaceae > Gemmatimonas. The sequence goes on from JBBQUH010000064.1 coordinate 8,309, forward strand.
CTGGCGGGCCGACGGTCCCGAAGGTGCACCGCCGGTGCTGCTGCTGCACGGCGGGCCGGGGGCTCATCATGATTACCTGTATCCGCAGATGCTCGCTCTTGCTGACACGTATCGCGTGATCACGTACGATCAGCGCGGGGGAGGTCGTTCGAAGACCGATGATCCGACGCCTATCACATGGCAGACGCACGTGGAGGATCTGCAGCGCATTGTGATGGAGTTCGCGCTGATACCGCCCACCATTGTGGGTTATTCGTGGGGCGCGTTGCTGGCGATGCTCTATGCCATCGCATCCACGCGTGACGACACGATGGCCGCACCGGCGCGGTTAGTGCTGATTTCTCCCGCGCCCATTACCCGCGCATGGCGGACGGAATTCGAGACCACACTCGCCGAACGGGGGCGCAGCGGGAGGATACTGGCCATGCGAGAGGCGCTCGCCGCGTCGGGGCTCCGTGAGACCGATGCGGTGGCATACCGGCAGCGCGGCTTTGAGCTGAGCGTGGCGGGGTACTTCGCCGATCCCGCGCGTGCCACGGCGCTCACCCCGTTTCGTGTGACCGGTCGGGTGCAGCAGTCGGTGTGGGCGAGTCTCGAGGATTTCGACCTGCGGGACGCGTTGCGTGCCGTTCACTGCCCAACGCTCGTCATCCACGGACGGCAGGACCCGATTCCCCTCGAGTCGGCCGAGGCTGTGGCGACGGCGCTATCGGCTCAGCTCGTGGTGCTCGACGATTGCGGTCATGTGCCGTACGTGGAGCAGCCCGAGGCGCTCTTTGCCGCAATCCGTACCTTCCTCGATGGATGAGTTGTCATGGTGCCATTTGGTCCCGTCACGCAGATAGTTCTGGAACCGATCGTTGCCGACGAGCAGGAGATTCGCGTGACACTGCACGTGGCGCACGACGGGATCGAGCTGGTGGGGCGGTTGTTCTTCGCCGATCCGCGCTGGAACAACCACGGCATCCCCGACCGGGGGATGTTTCCCGGGCGGACGCTCCATGAAGTGGAGGGGCTGGCCCGTCGTCTCCGCACCGAGGAGATCGTGCAGCGATACCGTCGCGCGAACGCGGAGAAGCGGCGCTTTCACGGACTGCGGCGCCTCACCATGGAGCTCTTGGCCAAGGTGCGGTACATGAATCAGGTGGCGGTGAGCGTGCGCACGGGGCTGCTCGATCGTGAGTCGGCGGCGCAGGAGCTGGAGCTCACTGAGGGGCAGATGCTGGAGCTGGTGCGCAAGGCGCGTCATCTGGCTGGGATCGAGGGGTAAGGACAGCGGTCCCGCGAGCGGGCGTGTAGGCGGGAGTATGGAGCGCGTGGGCGCGGCGCTAGATTACAGGTATGGACTGTCGCGCCGCCGCTTTCGCGCTCACGCAGATTGCGACTCTGCTGGAGCTGCACAACGAAGACCCCTTTACCGTGCGCGGCATGCAGGCTGCAGCGCGTACGGTGGCAGCACGTGGTGATGAGTCGCTGCCGCTGGCGTTGGCCGGTGTGCTCGGCCCCGACGACGCACTACTGCCAGCCGCGCGCGCGGTGCTGCAGGAGTTGATCGACACGAACAGCGCCTCGCTGCTGGAGCGGCTGCAGGAAGAGACGCCCGAGGGGCTGCTGGAGATGCTGCGGGTGCCCGGTCTGGGGCCCGCGCGCATTCGCGCCATTCACGACGGGCTGCATGTGGACACGTTGCAGGAGCTCGAGGACGCCGCGCGCGACGGCCGCCTAGCCGCACTGCCGAAGTTTGGTGCGAAGACGGCCGAACGGGTGCTCAATGGGTTGGCCGATTTGCGGGCCACCGGCGCGTATGTGCTCTGGCAGCATGCGCACGCCGAAGCGGTGCGCTTTGCGGCGGCGGTGCGTGCGCATCGTGATGTGCTGCAGGTGGAGACCGCCGGCTCGATCCGTCGCCGGATGGAAGTGGTGCGCGACGTGGATCTGGTGGTCGCGGTGCGAGGGGCGCCGAGTGTGGTGGCCGGCGCGCTGGCGCAGTTGCCGGGTGTGCGCGACGTGCTGGGCGGCGGTGGGCGGTCGCTGGCGTTGCGTCTCGACAACGGTGTGCGGGTGGACGTGGCGTGTGTGCGTCCCGAGCAGTTCGCGCTGGCCCTGTGGCGCGCCACCGGCAGTACGGCGCATGTGCAGCAGATCATTGCGCGGGCCGCCGAACAGGGGTTGGCGCTGGCCGGTGATGAGCTGCGCGACCGCGACGGTGCGCTGGTAGCAATCCCCGACGAAGCGGCGCTGTACGCGCGACTTGGACTCGCATATATCACGCCCGAACAGCGGGAAGCCGCAGGCGAGATCGAAACGGCGGCACAGGGACCGTTTGCGCCGCTGATCACCGAGGCCGCGTTGGTGGGGGCGCTGCACTGTCATTCGCAGTACAGCGATGGCGGTGCCACGATTGCCGACATGGCGGAGGCCGCGCAGGCGCGCGGGCTGCGCTACTTAGGGGTGTCCGATCATTCGCAGTCGAACACGTATGCCGGCGGACTCTCGCGCGACGCGATTGTGCAGCAGCACACCGAGATCGATGCGCTCAATGCCGGCTACGTGGCGCGCGGTGTGGACTTTCGCGTGCTCAAGGGCATCGAGGCCGACATCCTCCCCTGCGGGCGCGTGGACTACGACGCGGCGTTTCTCGATCGCTTCGATTTCGTGATCGGCTCGGTGCACACGCGCTACGGTATGAACGAGCGGCAGATGACCGATCGCGTGCTCAAGGCGCTCGACGATCCGCATCTGACCGTTCTTGGGCATCCCACCGGGCGGTTGCTGCTCACGCGGGAGCCGTACGCCATCGATATGCGCGCGATCATGGAAAAGGCCGCGCGGGTGGGCGTCGCGATAGAGCTCAACGCCGACCCGCATCGGCTGGACATCGACTGGCGCGCCTGTCGCGTGGCGCAGGAGCTGGGCACGCTGGTGAGCATCGGGCCGGACGCCCATTCGCCGCAGGGGCTGGAGCATCTGGCGCAGGGTGTGGCCATCGCGCGCAAGGGGTGGCTCACGGCTGCAAACGTGCTGAACACGCGTAGTGCCGGCGAGGTGCTGGCCTTTGCGCGGGCGCGGCGGGCGGGTGCGGCGGGAGCGGAGGAGACGCCACCCGCCCCTCGGCTCCGCATCGTGCAGGGCTGACCCACTTGGTGGTCAAGCGCAACACCACAAGAACACTCGGCCAGAAGCCCTCCCAACGGGCGGCAACTGTGGCGCGGAGCCCCAAAACCAAGGCCGACAAGCAGGCGTTGGCGGTGGTGGTGCTGGAGCGGCTCAACGGCGAGTACCCCGACGCCCACTGCGAACTCGATCACCGCAACCCGTTTGAGTTGCTCTGCGCCACGATTCTTTCGGCGCAGTGCACCGACGTGCGGGTGAACATGGTCACCCCGGCGCTGTTTGCGGCCTATCCCACCGCCGAGGCGCTCAGTATCGCGCCGCCGGAGCATGTGGAGGAGTTGGTGCGGACCACGGGGTTTTTCCGCGCCAAGGCCAAGAGTCTGGTGGGGATGGCCAACCGCCTGGTGGACCGGCACGGCGGCGAGGTCCCGCGCACGATCGCCGAGCTTGTGCCGCTGCCGGGGGTTGGGCGAAAGACGGCTAACGTCATACTGGGCAACGTCTTCGACATCAACGAAGGGCTCGTGGTGGATACCCATGTGCAGCGGCTGTCGCGCCGTCTGGGGCTCACCCGCGAGGCCGATGCGGTGGCGATCGAGAAGGCGCTGATGCCGCTCTTTCCGCGTGACGACTGGACGCTGCTCAGCCACCTGCTCATCTGGCACGGGCGACGGCGCTGTTTTGCCCGGAAACCGGATTGCGGCGGTTGTCTGCTGGCCGACGTCTGCCCGAGCGCGGGCTCGGCGACGTAGCGCGGCCGTGAGGTTGGTTGGTGGGCCCGTTCCAGCCTGATGCATTGGCGGGGTGAGGGTAATCCGTTAGTTTTCACCATTCTGACCCCTATCCGAGGACAACGTGGCTAAGCTGGCTACTTTCGAGACCACCAAGGGCACCTTTGTTGCCGAGTTGTTTGCGGCTGAAGCGCCCAAGAGCGTAGAGAATTTTGAGAAGCTCGCCAATTCGGGCTTCTATGATGGCGTGAAGTTTCATCGCGTGATTTCCGAGTTCGTGGTGCAGGGCGGCGACCCGCTCTCCAAGGAACTTCCCGAGGGCGATCGTCGTGTGGGCACCGGCGGCCCGGGCTGGCAGATTCCGTGTGAAACCGCTGGCAATCCGCACAAGCACAACGTGGGCGCACTCTCCATGGCGCACGCGGGCAAGAACACCGGCGGCAGCCAGTTCTTCGTCGTGCTGAGCGAGGCAAACACGCGGCATCTGAACGGTGTGCACACGGTGTTCGGCCAGGTCAATCAGGGGCTCGAAGTCATCCCCACGATTGTGGCCAACGATGCGATGACGACGGTGCGCGTCACCGACGTCGACTGATCTCTTTTCGAGACTTTTCATGAGCGGTCACCAGAAGCAAAGCAGCGACATGGGCGCGGCGTTCGTCGGCTTGATCGGCGGCGCGGTGTTCATCGGTGTGGTGATGTACGGCATTGTGCTTTGGACGAACGCTCAGTTTGCGGGGCACAAGGCGGAAAAGGCTACGAGCGCGATCAGCGTGTCCGCTCCGGCGGTCAGCTAACGCGCGTGGCGCTACGACTCCGCCGGTACCTCGCGGCGCAGCGGCGTAGACAACCAAGGGGCGACCGTGACCGGTCGCCCCTTGTGTTGCGTGGAACGTGTATACGGTACGCCGGCTTGGAACTTCCCGCAGCCATCGGGACGCTCTACTGCGGCATGCTCTCCAGTGTTTTTTTGCGTCTTCTTTCTCCGGTGTTGCTCGTGAAGCCGGTCTGCGGGTTTTCGGTATGAGCTTTGGTGCGGTTGGTGCGTTCCGTCCCACGACGGTCCTGCCGGTGTTTGACGCCGAGGGGATCGCGGCCGTGGTGCGTCAGGTTCGGGAACCGGTGCACGTGGTGTACGACCCGCGGCTGGCCGTGCCGGCCCTTGGATTGTGCGTGGGTGGCGAGGTGCTTCCGCAGCGCGAGCTGGGCCCTACGGACTACGCGTTGCTGGCCACCTTGCCGGCCACGTATCCTGAGTGGCTGGGCGATCGCAGCTTCAACGACGCGCACGGTGTGCGATTCCCGTACGTGGCCGGTGAAATGGCCAACGGCATTGCCACTACCGACATGGTCATCGCGATGGCGCGTGCGGGCATGCTCAGCTTCTTCGGTGCTGGTGGTCTGGGTTACGAGCGCGTGGAAGCGGGCATTGCCACGATCAGCGCGGCGCTGGGAAACGAGACGCACTGGGGCGTAAACCTGATTCATTCGCCCGCCGAGCCGGAGCTGGAAGACCGCGTCGCGGATCTGCTCATCCGGCGTGGCGTGCCCCGCATTTCGGCGTCGGCGTTCATGGCGCTCACCCCGTCGGTAGTGCGCTGCTCGGCGGCCGGCCTGTCGGTCGATGCGGCGGGTCAGATTGTGCGGCGGCATCATGTGTTTGCCAAGATCTCGCGCGCCGAAGTGGCGGCCCAGTTCATGGAGCCGGCACCGGTGGAAATGTTGCAGCAGTTGGTGGCGGCGGGAAAAATCACCGCGACGGAAGCGGAGTTGGCGCGTCATGTGCCAGTGGCCGAGGACATCACGGTAGAGGGCGACAGTGGCGGGCACACCGACAACCAGACGCTGGTGGCGCTGGTACCGCGGATTCTGGCGCTCCGCGACGAGATTTCGGCCAAAAATGGCTACACCCGCGACATCCGGGTGGGCGCGGCTGGCGGGCTGGGTACTCCCAGCGCCGTCGCGGCAGCGTTCGCCCTTGGCGCAGCGTATGTGGTGACAGGCTCGGTGAACCAGAGTGCCGTGGAGGCGGGGCTGTCGGACGCGGCCAAGGCCATGCTGGCGCAGGCGGGCATTGCTGATGTGGCGATGGCGGCGGCGGCCGATATGTTCGAACTCGGGGTCAAGCTGCAGGTGCTCAAGCGCGGCACGATGTTCGCGGCGCGAGCCAATAGCCTGTACGAGGTGTATCGAAGTTACGACAGTCTCGAGTCGATGCCGGCCGAGGTTCGCACGAAAGTCGAAACGAAGGTCATGAGCGCCACGCTGGATACCGTGTGGCGTGAGACCGAGGCCTTTTGGACCATGCGCGATCCCGGTCAGGTGGAACGGGCGAAGAGCGAGCCGAAGCATCGCATGGCGCTCGTGTTCCGGTGGTACCTCGGCAAGTCCAGCCGCTGGGCGATCGAAGGCGATCCGGCCCGCCGCGCCGATTATCAGATTTGGTGCGGTCCCGCGATGGGCGCGTTCAATGCCTGGGTGACGGGGACCTTCCTTGCCGAGCCTGGCGAACGCACCGTGGTACAGATCGCGCTCAATCTGCTCGAAGGGGCCGTCGTGGTCGCTCGCAGCCAGCAGCTCCGCGCGTTCGGCGTTCCCGTTCCCGCGGCGGCGCTGAGCTTTCGTCCCCGTCGTCTCAGTCTGTGAATTTGACCCTGTTTCTCCCGCATCATTAAGCCAGTATGACCCACTCAGCAGAGACGGACGCGTTGTCCATTAGCCATCGTATGCATCCCATCGCCGTTGTCGGCCTCGGTGCCCTGTTCCCCGGTTCGACCACGGTGGACGGGTACTGGCGCGACATCATCGAGTCGCGCGACCGTCTGACCGAGGTACCGCGCTCCCATTGGCTGCGCGAAGACTACTTCGATCCCACGCCTGGCACGGCCGACAAGATCTACGCGACGAAGGGTGGCTTCATGCCGTCGGTGGAGTTCTCACCGCTGGAGTTTGGCATGCCGCCCAACGCGATGCCGTCCACCGATACCGCGCAGCTGTTGGCGCTGGTGGTGGCCAAGCGCGTGCTCGAAGAGGCCACGCGGGGCAAATACGAGTCGGTGGATCGCTCGCGCATGAGTGTGGTGCTGGGTGTGGCGTCGGCCACGGAACTGGTGGCGCACATGTCGGGACGGCTGCAGCGTCCGGTGTGGGAATACGCCATGCGTCAGGCCGGACTCGATGACGAGGAAGTGGCGCGCATCAGCAAGGTCATTGATGGCTGCTACGTGCCGTGGCAGGAGAGCACGTTCCCGGGTTTGCTTGGTAACGTGGTGGCCGGACGCATTACGAACCGGCTGGATCTGGGTGGCACGAACTCCGTGGTGGACGCGGCGTGCGCCGGATCGCTGGCCGCGATCGCGATGGCGGTGAATGATCTCGCGCTCGGCAATTCCGATCTCGTGATCACCGGTGGTGTGGACGCGCTGAACGACATTTTGATGTACATGTGTTTCGCGCAGACCGGCGCGCTGTCCATCAGCGGCGACTGTCGCCCGTTCAGCGATCAGTCCGACGGCACGATGCTCGGCGAAGGCATCGGTATGCTCGCACTGCGTCGTTTAGAAGACGCGGAGCGCGACGGCGATGCGATTTATGCGGTTATTCGTGGGCTGGGTTCGTCGTCGGATGGTAAAGCCAAGAGCATTTATGCCCCGTCGGCGCGCGGTCAGACACTGGCGCTGCGTCGTGCATACGAGCGCGCCGGGTACGGTCCGGAAACGGTGGGCCTGATTGAAGCGCACGGTACCGGCACGGTCGCCGGCGACATGGCGGAGTTTGAAGCGCTCAAGCAGGTGTTCGAAGAAGCGCAGACGCCGGTGGGACATTGCGCCCTGGGCTCGGTGAAGGCGCAGATCGGACACACGAAAGCGGCCGCGGGTGCTGCGGGCATGATCAAGGCCGTGCTGGCGCTGCACCAGAAGGTGCTGCCGCCCACCGTCAAAGTGCGCGCGCCGAACGCCAAGCTGGGTATCGACGAGAGTCCGTTTTATCTGAATACGGAAGCGCGTCCGTGGGTGCATGCCGAGAAGTATCCGCGTCGTGCGTCGGTCAGTGCGCTGGGTTTTGGTGGCACGAACTTCCATGTGGCGCTCGAGGAGTACACCGGGCCCTCTGAGCATCCGTTGCGTGTGCGGGCGCTGCCGGCTGAGCTGCTGCTGCTGGCGGCAGAAAGCCCGGCGGCGTTGGCGGCAGCGTGCCGTGTGATGGCCACCGCGTGTACCACCGACGGCGCGCTTGAGCATGTGGCCAAGCGGTCGCAGGCGGCGTTCAGTGCGTCGGCGATGGCGCGTGTCTCGGTGGTAGCCAGTGATGAAGCGGATGCGCGAGAGAAGCTGGCGTTTGCGGCGGAAACGATCGAGAAGACGGCCGCCAGTGGCGGGACGTCGTTCTCGTCGCCCAAGGGTGTGTCGTATGGCACGGGCGCGATGGATGGCCGCGTGGCGTTCCTCTTCCCTGGTCAGGGCAGCCAGTACGTGGGCATGGGCGGTGAACTCGCCATGCACTTCGACGCGATGCGTGAAGTTCTCGACGCGGCGACTGGTACCGTGGGGGAAGCGGTCAATGGGGAGACGCTCGCAACGCGCGTGTATCCGCAGCCGGTGTTCAGCGATGCCGCGCGTACTGCGCAGGGCACGCGACTATCGGCCACACAGTGGGCACAGCCGGCGATTGCGGCCACCAGTCTTGGGATGCTGCGGTTGCTGGATGGCATGGGCCTGCAGCCGAGCGTGGTGGCCGGGCACAGTCTGGGCGAAGTGACGGCGGCGGTGGCGGCGGGGATGTTTGATGCGCAGACCGGGGTCGCCGTCGCGCGCAAGCGCGGTGCGTTGATGGCCAGCGCCAGCGAGACGCCGGGCACGATGTCGGCGGCCGCGTCGGACCCGGCCACGGTGGCGCGCATTGTCTCGGGGATCGATGTGGTGCTGGCGAATCACAACAGCCCCACGCAGGTGGTGCTGTCAGGTGCGGTGCCTGAGGTGGAGCGTGCGGAAACGGCACTTGAAGCGGCAGGGATTGCGGTGCGCCGTTTGCAGGTATCGAATGCGTTTCACTCACCGCTGGTGAGCGCTTCGGTGCAGCCGTTCGAAGAGTTTTTGCGCGGTGTGACGGCGTCGTCGCCCCGTGTGCCGTTTTACGCGAACGCGACGGCGGCGGCGTATCCCACCGATGTCACCGCGGCGTGCACCCAACTGGCCGGCGCGATTGCGAAGCCGGTGCGGTTTGTGGAGCAGATCGACGCGCTGTACGCGGCCGGTGTACGCACGTTTGTCGAAGTGGGTCCCGATTCGGTGCTGTCGCGTTTGACCGAGCGTTGTCTCGCGGGGCGCGCACATCTCGCGGTACCGCTGGACCAGCGCGGCAAGTCGGGCGTGACGGCGTTCTTTATGGCGCTGGGTCGCTTGGCAGCGGCCGGTGTGCCGTTTGCGACGGACACGTTGTGGCAGGGCCAGCGCCTACCGGAAGATCCCGCCACGAAGAAGCCGGCAAAGTTCAGCATCGAGCTGAATGGCGCGAATTATGGCAAGCCGTATCCGCCGCGTGAGCCGGAAGTGCGTGTGCCGCGGCCGGCGGTGGTGAAGGCAATTGCAGCACCTGCAGCAGTTATGGCATCTCCAGTACCAGCAGCAGCACCAGCACCAATGCCAGCACCAGTACTCTCGGCACCGACGGCTCCCGTGGTGACGCCGCCTCGTGCGGCCCCCGTGACAGCGAATACGCCGATTTCCTCTTTGCACCGCTCATCGATGAACACCCCGGATTGGATCGACTCGCTGCAGCGGCTGCAGGCTCCTGCAATCGCTGCCCAGATGGAATTCCAGCGCCTCATGGCAGACAGCCACATGGCGTTTCTCCGTGCGGTGGAGGGATCGTACGGTGCGGTGATGCCGGGGGCGCAAACGGCGCCTTCTCCGGTATCGATGCCGATGCCAGCGCCCGCGGCGATGCCACAGATCGCAGCACCGGTGGTGCCGCTGCCAGTGGCTGTTGCGGCCGTGGCCACGGCGTCGGTTCTGCCGCAATCGATTACGATTGTGCCGGATCCGGCAGCGAATCTGTCAGCGTCGTCGGGCCCTGCGGCGCCTGTTGCTGCAGTCGCCGCGACGGCTCCGGCAGCACCCGCCATGAGTGCGCTGCAGCCACTGTTGCTCGAGATCGTCGCTGACAAGACGGGCTACCCCGCCGAGATGATCGATGTGGAAATGGACATGGAAGCCGACCTCGGCATCGATTCCATCAAGCGCGTAGAGATTTTGTCCGCCATGCGGTCGCAGGTGCCCGATCTTCCGCAGGTGGCCACGAGCAAGATGGCTGCGACGCGCACGCTGGCGCAGATCATCGAGCTGTTTGGCGGATCGGTGACGAATGGCGGGAATGGCGCGGCGGCACCGGTTGCGGGTGCGACGGCACATGGTGCTGCGGCTCCTGTTGCGGCATCGCGTGTGCTGGCATTGCAGCCCGTTGTGCTGGCGATTGTCGCTGACAACACGGGATATCCGGCCGAGATGATCGACACGGAGATGGACATGGAGGCCGACCTCGGC
>JBBQUH010000065.1:0-17882 GCA_038212625.1 Gemmatimonadales bacterium
GCCGCGCGCGAGACGCCGCTCAGTCGCGCGTGAAGGCGGCCATGGTAGGCCCCATGGCGTCGATCGTTTCCCGCGCGTGCCACCGGTCCTTGCCGTTGTACAAAAACGCGAACGCCAGAATCTCGCCGTTCTCCGCCGTCACATAGCCTGACAGGCCGATCACATCGTTCGTGGTGCCGGTCTTGGCGTGCAAATTACCCTGCGCCGGCGTGGCCCGCATGCGGGTACGCAGCAGTTCCGATTCACCGGCCACTGGCAGCGAGGCGTGGAACGCGCTGCCCCACGGCGCCTGATGCGCGTACGCCAGTAGCTGGATCAGCGAGCGCGGCGTGACACGGTCGAGCACCGACAGGCCACTGCCATCGGTGGCCACCACCGCATCGGGCGACGCCCCCACCTGCGACGTCAGGAACTCCGAGAGCGTGGAGAACGCGGTTTCGGCGGAACCTTCGGTGCGTTTGTCGGCACCGCGCGCCGCACCGCGCCACAGCATCTCGGCGTAATGATTGATACTCTGCCGATTCATCACGGACACCAAGCGCGCCAATGGCGGCGAGGGCATCCCGGTCACCAGCACCGCGCCGTCAGGCGTGCGCCCCAGCGTGATCGCCCCGTCAACCGTGACCCCCTGTGCCTCGAGCGCGGCACGAAATGCGCCCGCCGTGAAGGTGGCCGGATCCCCCACGACCAGCTGATACTTCCGTGTGCCGGCGCGCGCCCCGATGGAGCCCGAGACGACCACCCGATGATCCCCCACCCGATGCGCCGAAATGTTCGACGCGCCCCCGGCCACCGTCCGTACGGTATTCGTAATGGTCAACGCGCGGGTGGCGGGTTCGAGAAACACGGTGGCGGTGCCGCCGCTCGCACCAGGCGTGACGCCCACGATGACAATGTTCTCGTTGAGCGATAGCGCGGAGAACGGGGCAGCATATCCGGCCCCTGCATAGCGCGACAACCACCCCTCCGGAATCCGCCGCGATTCGAACGCCGAGGCATCCGCCATCAGGTCACCGGTCACGCGCGTGATCCCCGCACCGGCGGTGAAGCGCGCGAGCATCATCATCGGCGCTTCCGGACCGCCGCGCACAAAGCGCGGCGACAACGAGGGATCGCCGTCTCCACGCAGCACGAGATCGCCGCGTACCACGCCGCCCGCTTCCACCGGACCGGTGCGCAGCACATCGGTGCTGAACGAATGCTCGGGGCCCAGCTTGTCGAGAGCGATCGCGGCCGTAAACAGCTTCATCGTACTTGCCGGCACCAGCTTGGCCCCCGGCTGATGCGCAAAGAGCGTGTCGCCGCGCGACAAACTCACCACCATCACGCCCCACTCGCCGTTCTTCGTACGAGCGCCGAGGAGCGCGCCCAAGTCGCTGGTCAGCGCCGAGGCATCGCGTGGAGTGGTGAAGCGCAGCACGGGAACCACGGGCGTCCGCTTCGCCGGCGCCTTGCTGCGCGCTCGCACTTTTTTCTTGGCGGCGGTGCTCTGCGTGGTGGAGGTGCGCGACTGCGCGGAGAGTGCCGCGTCTGGTACGAACGGCGCAACTACCTGGATCGGGGAGAGCGCGAGCACAAGCGCCGCAGCAAACCACTGCCGGACACCAGAGGGACGGACGGTCGTCATGGTCACACCTTGAGGACGATCCCGCGCTTCCACGCGGCCCGCAAAATCAGAAACCAGAGAGCGACGAAGCTGAGGGCGTAGGCCAACGACGCTTCGCGGGGCGGCAGCCACGACGCAAACAGCCCTTTGTATGTTAACCCCTGCACGGAGGCACGGGTCCCCCCGCCGAGATCAAAAACGAGAATCGAGCTGATCAGGCGGGCCATGAGGCCGGAGCCCAGAAACGCCAGCATCGGATTCATGCCGTACACCACGAACGGAAACGTCCAGCGCTTGACACCCAGCACATCGATCAGCCACATGCAGGTGGCCAACGCCACGGCCGCCATGCCGCCGCTGAAGAGCACGTACGAGCTGGTCCACAGGCTCTTGTTGATCGGAAACACCCAATCCCACATCAGCCCCAGCACCATCACGACTGAGCCGATCGCGTAGAGCCCTGACAGACGCTCCGTGAGCGGCCGTGAAGCCTGCGCAATCCAACGTCCGGCAAAGCTTCCAAGCATCATCGTACCGATCGCCGGTATCGTGCTCAGTAACCCTTCGGGGTCCCAGGTCTTGCTGCCGGAATACAGGTGGTCAAGTCCGAGCACCGTGCGATCCACCCACGCTGACAGCAGTTGCTCGGGTTGATCGAGCACGAAACGCCCCGCCACGCCGGTGTCCGGTACGGGTACCAGCGTCATCAGGGCCCAGTAGCCCAGCAGCAACACCAACACGATGCCAACCTGCTGACGTAGCGTCGTGCGCCACGTGAGCAGTGCCCCGACCAGATACGCGAGGCCGATGCGCTGCAGCACCCCCATGATGCGCAGGTGCTCCACCCGATGGATGACCCGATCCAGAAACGATGCATCGAGCTGACCGGCGATCGGCGTAAATGTGAAAAACGGAAACGCCGACAACAGCAGGCCAAACAGAAAGATCAGCGATCCGCGGCGAAAGATCTGCCGCACGATCGCCTGTTCATCATCGCCGCGCGCCCGGCGCGCTTGCAGCGACATCTGGGTGGTGATCCCCACGATGAACAGAAAAAATGGAAAGATCAGGTCGGTGGGCGTCCACCCGTGCCATTTCGCATGCCCAAGCGGTGGATACATCGCCGACCAGGTGCCGGGGTTGTTCACAAGCAACATCCCGGCCACCGTCATCCCACGAAAGACATCGAGCGAGACCAGCCGCTCCCGCGTGCGCTGCTCGCCCGAGGCACTCAAGCGCCGGGTTCCGGAGTGGTGGTGGCGATCTTCCAGCCTGTGGTGTCACACTGCACCTCGTAGGCCTTGCCCGGCGCCACTTTCCCCTCGTGCTCACCGCCGATGTAGTGGCCGCCCAGCCGTACCGTCACCCGATTTCCGTTCTCGGCTTCCGTCTTCCCGCGAAACACCACCAACAACGACGCATACGGACCTACCGACGCCAGCTTCTCGCGGATCTTCGCTTTGGCCGCGTCATCGCCGCCGTAAAAATAGGTGGGGCCCTTGTCCTGCAGCACCTTGAAGCCGTCCTCGGGGACGGCGGAGTCGGTGCCGGCGGCACTCAGGTAGCGCTGTGCCGTCGGGGATACCGTCTTGAGGAATTCGCGCACCGCGAGGCTCACCGGCGTGGTGTCCCGGCTCACGCATGACGGGCCCGCCGCCAGCTCGGCGGCTTTGGTTTTGGCCGCCGAGTCCCCGCCACCGGAGCAGGCGCTGAGTAGAAGGAATGTGGGTCCGAGCGCCACAAGGGTGCAGCCAAGTACTGGACGAATGCGGGTTTTCATGGGATGATCCGGAATGACGGTCATGGCGCGGCAGTTTCCGAGGAACGCGAAGTGCCGTCCGGCGTAGAAATCAGCTGTCACACACACTTATCGCAGTGGCGCCATTTGTCGAGAGGCAGTGTCGATCACCGCACGGGAGACGTAGCGCATGGCGATAGGCAATCGGATCGTACGGGAAGGAATGTCCGCCGGACTCATCGGGGCGTCGTCCATCGCGCTCTGGTTCGCGCTGCTCGACGCCACGCAGGGTCACCTGCTCGACACCCCGATCATGCTGGGCACGTCGCTCGGCTCGCTCTTCTTCGGCGCGGACACCATCAGCACAGCCGCCGCCTTCCTTGGCTATACGGTGTTTCATTTCGCCCTCTTCATAGGGATTGGGCTGGTTTTCTCCTGGGTGGTCAATCACGCCGAGAATGCGCCGTCTACCATGATCGGTTTCGCCGGTCTCTTCATAGTGTTCGAGGTAGGCTGGGTCGGGTGGACAATGGTCCTGGCCGAGGGATTCGGCCGTCTTACGTGGCTGCAGGTGTTTCTGGCCAATATCATCGCGGTCATCACGATGGGCGTTTATATGTGGCGCCAGCATCCTGAGCTCCCGGGCCGCGTGAACAAGGTGGTCGCGGGCCGCGTGGAGTAAACGCACTCACCACGCCGCAGGGTGTCGCGGCGCTGCGTCCGAACGTCAGAACGCGTAGAGCATCTCCGCAAGTCGACCCAACGACATCCGCCACTGCTCACGCGCCTTGTCCACGGCCGGCGCGTCGAGCAAGCGCGCATGCTGCACCTCGATGGTGCTGCGGACATTGCCCTTCCGATTGATCGCCACGCTGACCTCGGTGCCATCCGGCATCGCGATCCGCAGGAAACGCGGTGCGACAGCCGTCCGCACCACAAAATTGGGGATTGCACTCCAACCGCGACGCGTCGGATCATTGAAGGCGCGGAAGATCTCGGACGCCGACGCTTCGACGGTCTTCGTGACCACGACCTCGAGTGAACCCGTGACCTGATCGGCGGTGTCGAGGACCGACACCAGCGGACGGCGCTGCTCCACTTCGCGCCAGGCCGAGGGCTTCTTGCCCCCCAACTCCGCCGCCACGCGCGCCGACTTGCCGAACTTCTTGTCGGCCTGTGCGACGCGCGCCGCCTTCCCGTATTTCTTGTCGGGCTCACCAGGGCGGCCACCGGTTTTCGCAGGGCCGGAATTCCCTGTTTTGCCGGAAAACGACTTCGGCACCCCCGATTTCTTGGACGGCATCAGCGGATAACCGGAGAAGAGGAAGGCCGCACGATGGTCACGTGGTCGGCACCCAGCCCACTTGGGCACTGGCTTCGTCGTCTTCGCCGCGTTGCGACCACTTGAAGAACACGACGGTCATCACGGCATAAAAGAAGACGCCGCCCGGGATCCACATGATCAGCCCGCCGTACTGCTGATCCATCATCGGCGAAATGCCCCAGAGCCGCGGCGCTACGGCGTACGCCGGATAGAGCAGCGTGTCTGCCATGGCGATGTAGATGGAGATCACCGACATCGGAATCACCATGAAAAAACAGTACAGCATCTGCGCCGGATAGGGCGCCCGCGGCAGTTCGGGAAGCGGCGACATGAGCGGCCACCACATCAGCACCGAAGCGGCAATGAACATCAGATGCTGCACGATGTGCACCGGATGATTAGCCAGCGCAAGGTTGTACAGCGGCGGCAGGTGCCAGAAGGCGAGCACCACGTTGAACACCGCGAAACACGCACCAATCGTGGTGAAGCGCTTGGCCACCGCAAACAGCGCCGGAACCCGCAACACGGGACGCAACATCCACCCCGGCAGCCCCGCGAGCATCAGCGGAGGCACGATCAACGTGAGAATGAGGTGCTGCACCATGTGCCCGCTGAACAGGTAGTAGTCGCTCAAGTCGTGCAGCGGACCGTTCAGCGTCATGAAGAGCAGCAGCAGCGACAAGAAGAAACTCACGCGCTGTCCGGCGGTGGGCCCCTGAGGGCCCGCCGCAATGTCGATCTGCGCCGGTGTGGCGGCATCGACCCCCGACACCGTCACTGGCAGGCGATCGGCGGCCGACGGGCCCTGACGGACGCGCCAGATGTACGCCGCTCCAAGCGCCGCAATACCCAGGGCGGTGCTAGGATGGATCGTAAAGTTCGACCAGCTGAGCTGGGCCGACGGGTGAAGCAAAAGCGCGATCATAGCGAAAGATATACCACCCGCAGGCGGATTAGCTGAGCAGCCCCAACCGCACCACGAGCTTCGAGAACAGGAACAGCAAGCCGACCAAGGTGATCATCGCCACCAAGAGCGGACCGGTGAACAGCGACCGGAACAGCTTGTGATCGTATTTGAGGTGCATGTAGTACATCACCACGATGTAGAACTTCACGCCGGACATGATGAGCATACTCGGTACGTACACCCAACTGTTTTCCCATGCCGGGATGTAGTACGCCGACACTTCCACTGCCGTGATGACCGTGAGGATCACGGCCACCTTCCAGTACGTCGACCAGCCCGGATGATGGGCCTCGTCGTGCGCGGGCGCCGCCACTTGTGAATGCTCGGCCATCATCGCCTCACTTGATCAGATAGAGGAGCGTGAAGATGGCGATCCACACCACGTCCACGAAGTGCCAGTAGAGCGCCGCGATGTCCACGATGGTGGCATCAGCCGCGGTCAGCCCCCGCTTGTAATCGATGGCGAGCAGCGTAAACAGCCAGAGTACCCCCACCGTTACGTGCGCGCCATGGAAGCCGGTCAGTGTGAAGAAGCTGGACCCGAACAGGTTGGTGCGCATGGTCAGCCCTTCGTGCACGAACGACGTGAACTCGTAGGCCTGGAAGCCGAGAAAGGTCATTCCCATGAGGCAGGTGACCCACAGCCACAGCTTCGACGAGCCGAGAATCTTCTCGCCTGTGGTCACTTTCAGGACGTGCTTGTTCTGCACCGCGGCCAGCGCCAACACCATCGCGAACGACGATGCCAGCAACACGAAGGTGGACGCCGAAGTGATGGGGATATTCATGATCGGCTTGAACACTTCCCCCGTGGTGGGGTTGGTCCACGCTTCGTGCGGGTACGGGCCTTCGGGGCTGCGCCCCTTGTAAATCAGGTACGTGGAGATCAACGACGCGAAGAGCATGCATTCGGAACCGATAAAGGTCCAGATCGCGATCTTGCGGTTGTCGAGTCCGAGTGACGTGTAGTGGCCGCCGCTGGGCGTGTGGCCGTCGCCGGCGGCGGGGGGAGTCGGTGCAGTCGTGGCGGTCATCCTAGTGGTGATCCTCGAGCGGCGTCAGCAGCCACTTGTAGAGCGAGCCAACCCACCAGAACGTGCTGATCGTCATGATGGCGATTGCGAGCAGGGGATTGGAGTCCAGGAACAGCAGGCCGCAGAACATGGCAATGATGCCTGCCGCGCAGACGAGCGGCCAAATGGAGGGGTTGGGCATCACGATCCCGAGTTCCTTCGCCGTGGGGATGCGCTGACCGCGCTCTTCCTCCGCCGTGGTCTCATGCACCAGCTTGTCGCCGCCCTTCATGTTCCACAGCGGGTAACGGGACTTCACCATGGGAATCTCGGCGAAGTTGTAGTCGGGTGGCGGCGACGGGATGGTCCACTCCAACGTCGCACCGCCCCATGGGTTGCTCGATGCTATTTCGCCGTGATTCCAGCTGCGATAGACGTTCCACAGACCAATCGCGGTGCCGATCATCAGCAACACCGTGCCGGCAGTAGACATCAGGTTGAACAGTTCCAGCCCCTGCCCCGCATCGTACTGGTAGATACGGCGCGGCATACCGAGCAGGCCGCTGAAGTGCATCGGGAAGAACGTCAGGTTCATGCTCACCAGCGTTATCCAGAAATGCCAGTTACCCAGCTTCTCGGAGAGGAATCGCCCGGTGAACTTCGGGAAGTAGTAATACAACCCGGCAAACAACCCGAAGATGGAGCCGCCGAACAATACGTAGTGGAAGTGGGCCACCACGAAGTATGTATCGGTCTGCTGCAGGTCGGCCGGCGGCGATGAGTGCATCACGCCGGAGATACCGCCAATGGTGAACATGGCCACCAAGGCCACCGCGTACTTCATGGCCACCGTGAACTGAATCTGCCCGCCCCACATGGTAGCGATCCAATTGAAGATCTTCACGCCCGTGGGAATCGCGATCAGCATGGTGGTGAGCGAGAACACCGCGTCGGCGATGGGGCCCATGCCCACCGAGAACATATGGTGCGCCCACACGCCAAAGCCAAGAAAGCCGATCAGAATGCCCGAGTACACCATCACGGGATAGCCGAACAACGGCTTCCGCGAGAACGTCGGGAGCACTTCCGATACCAAGCCGAACGCCGGGAGAATCAGGATGTACACCTCGGGATGGCCGAACACCCAGAACAGGTGCTGCCAGAGCAGCGGGTCGGCCCCCTTGGCGATCGTGTAGAAGTTCGTGCCGAAGAACCGGTCGAGCAGCAGGAACACCAGCGCGACCGTGATCACCGGGAACGCGAGCGCTACAAGAAACTGCACCACGAACGACATCCACGTGAAGATCGGCATGCGCATGAGCGTCATGCCGGGCGCCCGCATGTTGATGATCGTGGTGATGAAGTTGAAAGCGGCCGCGAGCGACGAGATGCCCAGGATCTGGAGACCGATCACCCAGAAATCCATGTTGATCTGCGGCGAGTATGCCTTGGTGCTCAGTGGCGCATAACCAAACCAGCCACCATCAGGCGCAACGGCAAAGAAGATCGGGAACGTGATGAACAGGCCGCCCAGCAGATACACCCAGTAACTGAACGCATTCAGTCGCGGGAAGGCCACGTCACGCGCGCCGATCTGCAGCGGAATCAGAAAATTGAAGAACGCGGCCGACAACGGCATGACCGCGAGAAAAATCATGGTCGTGCCGTGCATTGTGAACAGCTGGCTGTACATCTCCGACGACACGACTCTGCCGTTCGGAGTGGCCAACTGCGCGCGCAGCACGGCGGCCTCGAGGCCACCGAACACGAAAAAGACGAGCGCGGTTACGAGATAAAGCGCCCCAATGCGCTTGTGATCCACCGTGGTCAGCCAGGACCACACCCCGTTATCAGCGGGCGTGACCTTCTGTTCGGTGTACGGGGGCGCGGCAGCGATGGTTGCCATCGGTGTCGTTTCTGTCGGTGACGAGGGCTACTTCAGGGCTTGGAGATACGCGACGATGTCCGCGATCTCCATGTCGGTCAAACCACCGACGGTCACAACATTTTTACGGACGGGGTCGGTCAGTCCCTTGCCGAGCGTGGGCATGATCGAGCCGGGTTTGAGATGCGGCGCACTCTTGATCCAATACGCGAGATGCTTCGCGTCGTTGGGATAGAGTCCGCCGGCCAGCGTATGTCGCGTACCCACGTGCGTCAGGTTGGGACCGATCGCCGACATGTTGAATGGCGTACCGCCAATCGCGTGACAGCCGATACAACTGGACCGACTATAAATCTGGCGGCCACGCTCCGCATCGCCCTCGGCCAACAGCGACTCGTTATAGGACACAGTGTTCGGCAGCGGCGTCGTGGGCACGGTGTGCGGGAACTCCTTCACCATGCGTTCCTTGGGGAATGTCCACACCGGAATGGCTGCTTTCGTCGTCACCGGGAGCGAGTCGATCGCCGGCGCCAGCACCGCCGCCACTTGCACGATCGGCACGCTGCCCCCGCCCGACGAAACCTGTCGCACCGCCGGCATCACCATCGGTACGGCAGCCGACGGCGCGGCCTCGGCGGCGGCCGCCGGAAAGATCGCCACCTGCTGTTGGTGCGCCGTCCACTGCGAGAACTCCGCACTGGTTACCGTGAACACGCGGAACCGCATGTTCGCGTGCGACGGACCGCAGAACTCAGCACAGAAGCCATTCCACGCCGACGAGGGCAGATCCTTATTCGGCGTGAACCAGAGATAGTTGGTCTTGTTCGAAATCAGATCGCGCTTCCCACCCATCTGGGGAATCCAGAAGGAGTGCAGCACGTCGATCGTCTTGAGCTGAAAGTTCACCGTCCGGCCGTTCGGCAGATACAGTTCGTTCGCTGTGGAGAAACCGTACTGCGGATACTTGAACTCCCACCACCACTGGTGGCCAATCACCTCGACCTGCAGAGCATCCGGTGCGGCTTTCGCCTGCGTCTTGAAAATCGTGCGCACCGTAGGAATCGCGATGAAGATCAGGATGACCGCCGGGATGGCCGTCCACGCGATTTCCAACGCCGTGTTGCCGTGCACCTGCTTGGGCACCCTGCCGTCCGGACGACGCCGGAAGCGGAAGATCGTGTACACCAACGCGACCTCGACCACAATGAAGACCAGCGTGCCCCAGAAGAGCAGCTTGTCAAACAAATCGTCGATGGCCGAGTTGTACTCGGAGTTGTGATTGAACGTCGAGTTCGGATACTCGCCGCCGCAGGCCGCGAGCCCGAGAGTCAGAGCGCCCAGCAGCGCGAACGCAGCCAACCGCCGAGGGCGGAACGTGCCAACCATGCCGGTTCCTTGGAGATGAGACGGTCACGCCGCGGGCGCGCGTTGACGCCCCGCTGATGACCCGTGAACGGACTACATGTCGAACGCTAAACCGTCGTTCCAGACGGACGCAAGGAAGCGCTCCAACCTTCTCGACCCTGCGTTCAATTTTTTTAGGTTCGTAACTAGCTTGGCCATTTTTGAGGGTTTTTCAGTCCAAACACGGTCCTAGATCACTTGGTCCGATTGGTCCCAACTCAATGGTTTCCGCCGAGTGCGCCCGATCGTCCTCCGCACGTGATCCCTTTCCCGCGTATCTCCCCGCTCCGCCGTCCGCTCGCGCTCCCCGCGACGGCTCTGCTCCTGTTCGTCGGCTGCCAGCGCACCGCCGCCAATGGCGGTGACGCCGACGCCAACCGGAACAGCTTCGTCCTCGGCGTCGGCGCGCTCCCGTCGAGCCCTGGCTACGCCAGCGTGCTGCGCGGGATCGAACTGGCCGTCGAGCGTCTGAACGAACAGTCGCAAATCACCTTCCGCCTTCAGACTCCAGCCGCCGGCGCCCTGAGCGCGGTCCAGGTGGCGCAGCAACTGCGAGACACACCCGCCGTGATCGGCGTGGTCGGTCATCCGGAAAGTGGCAACAGTCTCGAAGCGATTCCGGTCTATGCGGACGCGGAGGGAGCCGGGGCTCGCGCCGTGGTGGCTGTTTCGCCCACCGCGTCCTCACCGCGCCTAAGCGGTGTCAGTCCATGGTTCTTTCGCGTGGCGCCGAGCGACGACGACGCCGCCCGAGTCACCGCCCGCTGGGCTCGCGATTCCCTCGGCGCCCGCCGCGCCGCCATTATCTACCGCAATGACTCGTACGGTCGCGACTGGTCCGCCACCTTCGCCGAGACCTTTGCCGACACCACAGCCGTCCTCGCGGGCGCCGCGCGTGCCGTCGTCGTAGCTCGCGATCCGTATCTGCATGGCATCACGGAGTGGGACGCCTACGCGCAGATGCTCGCCGCCCTCCGTCCCGACGTGTTGCTCTTTCCCGGGGACGCCGAAGACGCCCTCGCCATGCGGCGCGCCCTGAAGGAGCGGAATGTCTCCATCCCATTCATCGGCGGCGATGGCACCGAACAGATGAATGAGTCGGCTGACGGAATCGGCGCCTACTTTGTGGCGTTCTTCCGATCCGATCGCGCCAGCAGCGTTGAAGCGACGCACTTTCTCACCCAGTACCGCGACAAGTACCGGCAAGAACCGGATATGTTCGCCGCGCTCTCGTACGATGCAGCCATCGTCATGGGCCGCACCATTATCGGCGGCGCCCGCACGCGCCGTGCCCTGCGCCTCGCTCTCGAACGAATCGGCAACGGCGCCCCCTCGGTCGACGGCGTCGCCGGCCGCATCGCCTTCGAAAAAAACCACGACATCAAAGGCCGCAGCGTCGTCATCGCCCGCATCGACCGCATTGCCGGGGAGGGTGCGCCGTGACTGCACGCTTCCGCATTTCCACCATCCGCGGGCGACTCATCGCCGGTTTCGGGACGTCCGTGACACTGCTGCTCGTGGCGGGACTGCTCGGCTGGTACGGCCTCAGCCGGAGCAACGCCGAGGCAGAGCGCACGGTGCGCTCGCTGGCCGACCGGTCCGAGCTGATCGAACGCACCACCTCCACGGTGTTGCGGCAGCTCATCGCCGGCCTGCGCTATCTCAACACGGGTCTTGCGACCGACGACTCGCTCTATCGCGAGGTCAGCGCGAAGGCCGACCAACTTCGGCGGGACGCCATTGCGCGCGATCTGCTCACAGCCGAAGAACGGCAGCGGCTCGAAGCCATCGGCCAGTTGCAGGCCGCGCTCGAAGTGCGCGTTGCCACCACCCACGCGTGGCAGGTGGTCGGCCTCGAGGCGGATGCCCAACGAGTCCTGCAGCAGACGAGCCTCGATATTCAGGCCATCGAACAAGAATTGCAATTGCTGCGAGTCGAGGCGCGAAGCAGTGCAACCACCTCGGTGGAACGCATGGAAGGGCAACTCCGCGCCGCGGAGGCAAGTCTCGCCGTCGTACTGGCGCTGGCATTCGGCGTCGCGGCCTTCTTCGGGCTCTCCACATCACGCGCGGTGACCGACCCCCTCAAGCAACTGCGGGCGGAGATGCAAGCCATCGGGGTCGGCGATCTGCGCACCCCGGCCACCGACGGGCGACGCACCGGAATCGCTAACGAATACGCCGAGCTGGTGGACAGCATGGAGCAGGCGCGCGAGCGCCTGCGCCTGCTGCTCGCGCGGGTGCAGGACGAGTCCGACCAGGTCACGCTCGCCGCCTCGGAGTTGAGCGCATCCGCGTCATCCGCCGCCGCATCCTCACAGCATGTGACCACGGCCGTTACGGAAATCTCCCACGGCGCCTCCGTGCAACTCGGCGCACTGAACGCGGCCAGCGATACCGTGAAGGAGCTGGCCGAAGCCGGCGCGACGATCGGGGAAGCCGCCGACGAAACCGATCGTGTGGGTCGAGAGATCCGTCGCACCACGAACAGCACGCGCGATCAGGTACAGATCGCCATCGACACGCTGCTCGGTGCCCGTGAAGTGGTGACCGCCTCCACACACGAAATGACCTCGCTGCGGGACGCCACCGCCGTCATCGATGACTTCGTGGGCGTCATCTCAGAAATCGCTACCCAAACCAACCTGCTGGCACTCAACGCGGCCATCGAAGCGGCGCGCGCAGGCAGCGCCGGGCGCGGCTTCGCGGTGGTGGCGCACGAGGTGCGCATGCTCGCCGAACAGAGCGCCAACGCCGCCAGTGAAGTCACCGACAACGTGAAGCGTATTCGCGCACGCATCGCCAGCGCCTCGAGCGCGGTCGAATCGGGCGCCACCCGCTTGCGCGATGTGGAAACGGTGGCGGAAGGCGTGGGCTCGGCACTTTCACGGATCGAGCATGCCGTGGCTCAGGTAGAAGGCGCGGCGGCACGCGTATCCAGCGCGGTGCAGGCCAATCGCCACTCGCTGGGCGCGGTGCAGAAGTCGCTGACCGCCGCGCGCGACACCGCCGAGGGCCACGCTGCCGCTGCCGAGCAAGTAGCCGCCAGCACCGAGCAGACGTCGGCCTCCGCGCAGGAAGTGTCCGCCACGGCGGAAATGCTGCAAACCGCCGCGCTTCGCCTGCGCGAAAACGTGGGCGGCTTCAGGGTATAGCGGTCACCCGCGGGGTGTAGCACGCCACCGACGGCGCGCTCCAGGAACGGACCGGCGCGACGACGCGCTACACCACCGCGAGCTCACGCACGATCACGCCGCGTTCCGCCAACAACGCGAAGTACCGTTCGGCCGGAATGCACTCATCGGGCGTATGCACGCCGGCAGGAATCGCCCCCGATGCCTGTAGCTGGCCAGTGATCGACAACGTGTATCCGGTGGTGCGCATCATCGCCGAGACACCGTGTTCGGCGTCGTACCGGTCGAGCACCTCCCACCTCCGCGTAGTATGCACCCCGTCGCGATCGGTGCCCGAGACGACCACGCGCAGCGCCACCAGATCGGGCTTCCCACGACGCAATTGCTCGCCGGCTACCCGCACGAAGACATCGCGTGGAATGACCGGCTGTCCCTTCACGTTTACCGACTCCTTCCCGAGCAAACCAAGATCACGGATCGCCGCCATGATGCGGGCGTGACCCGGATACCGGAGCGTTTTGTACTCCATCACCGGGATCGTACCGGCATACCGGTAGACCATCGTGGAGAGTCCACCCGCCGTGTGAAACGCCTCGAGGATGCCCACCGAATCGTCGAACGGCACCAGCTCGAGCTCGGAGAGCGCCGTCACATGAGTCGGCTTGCCATCGCGCACCACCAACGACTCGGTGGTGTAGTAGTCCACCATACCCTCGATGGAATACGCGATTTGATAGCCCAGAGGATTTTCCGGCACCTGAGGCAATCCGCCCACGTACAGCCGCACCGCATCCACCGTGTCGTATTGATCAATGCCATGCTGCGCAATCACGTTCACCATGCCTGGCGCAAGCCCGGTGTCGGGAACGACACTCACCCCTTTGAGCTTGGCGCCGGCATCGAGATGCTTCTGCGCTTGCACGATCTCCGTGTTGCCGCCAAGATCGGCGAAATGCACACCGCACTCGACAGCCAACTGCGACAACGGGAGATTGAAATAGTACGGGATAGCGCTCAACACGGCGTCACAGGCGGCGAACGCAGTACGCACGGCGTCGGGGTCGCGCACATCGAGCGCTAGCGTAATGAGCCGATCGCCACGCAGCGGCTCGAGAAACGGGAGGAGCTCGGCTTCGCGGACATCAGCGAGTACCACGCGAGTCACAGCGGGGTTCTGCAGTAGATCAAACGCGCACGCGGAGCCTTGCAGCCCCGCGCCAAGCACAAGCATGCGCATCAGGATACTCCATTGGAGAGATAGATGATGAGAACGGACAAACTAACGCCTTCTGATGCGTCATGGCGCGCGCGACTGGTTCAGAACGACACCACGATCTCACAGATCGCGCTCGGCGCGCAGCGAGTGGCGGTGCTCGGCATCAAGACCGCCGACGCCGGTGGACCCGCCTACTATGTCCCCGAGTACCTGCAAGGGCAGGGACTCACGATCATTCCGGTGCCGGTCTACTACCCCGATGCTACGGTCATTCTTGGCGAGCCCGTGCATCGCACGCTCTCTACCGTGCAGCCCGCGGCCGACATGGTGGTCCTGTTCCGGCGCCCGGCTGATGTGCCCTCGCATCTCGCCGAACTGCTGGCCGCGCGTCCAGCGGTGGTCTGGATGCAGCAAGGGATTTCGCATCCCGCCACTGCGGAGGCGCTCGCGCAGGCCGGTATTACGGTGGTGCAAGACCGTTGTCTGCTTGTGGAGTGGGACCGGGCCCAGCGGGAGTCAGCAGGCGCGGCACGCGACTGATCGTCTCCTACGCATCGCGCGTCGTGCCGCGATGTCTACATCCGCACCCGGTTCCGTCCATCCGCCTTGGCGCGATAGAGCGCAGCATCGGCTCGTGCGAAGAGGTCCTCGACACTTTCAATACGTGCGGCTGGGTACATCGCCACGCCGATACTCGCGGTGATCTGCAGCGGCGGAAGGTCACCGCTGCGAGTGAACGGGTGGTTGTGAATCACCAGTCGAATCCGCTCGGCGAACGTTTCCGCACCGGCGTCGTCGGTTTCGGGCAGCAAGACCAGAAACTCTTCGCCACCGTAGCGCGCCACAATATCGCTACCGCGAATGGTCTCGCTGAGCAGCAGCCCGACCTCGCGCAGCACATCGTCGCCCACAAGGTGCCCGTAGTTGTCGTTCACACTCTTGAAGTGATCGAGGTCGATCATGAGGAGCGCCAGCGTGGAGTCATAACGCAGCGCACGCTCCATCTCCGCCGTGATCCGTTCGGTCAGCGCGCGACGGTTGAGCAGCTGCGTGAGCGGATCGGTCTGCGCCAGCTGCTCGAGGCGCGCGTTGTCCGCCATGGTGCTTTCCACCATCTGCGCTCGCTGCAGCACCGCCACCGCCGCTGTCACCACGGCCTGCGCAAATTCCAGATCGGCCGGACCAAAGCGTTCCTCATCGCGCGTGCGCCGCACGAGGAATACGCCGTACTGGCTATGCCGAATCGAGAACGGCAGCGCGATCACCGAGCGGATGGGTACCTCGATGCCTTCAATGCCCCACACATGACGCACACCGTCGTACAACGGATGGGTGTCGATGTCTTCCACCAGCACGGGCTGTCCGGAATCGAGCGCCGCCTTGAGTTCCGGATACCGATCCAGCTGAACCGTCAGCCGCTGGAGTCCCGGATTTTCGTAGGCGGCCACCACGACGGCCTGCATGTCCCCGGGGCGCGCGAGCACCACCGAGCAATGCGACACACCCAGCGCGCGCGCCGCGCGGCGCACGAGCAGGTGAAACAGCTCGGTCACCGAAAGATCGCCCGTGACCTCGTGCAGAATATCCACCAGCTTGCGACGACTATCCGCGTCGTGTTGCGCGCGGACGAGCGCTTCTTCGGTCCGAATGAGCGCTTGCCGGGTGGAACGCAACAGCGCGCCCGTGCGCAGCTGCGCCTGAACCCGTGCCAGCAGCTCCCTGGGCCGGTACGGCTTCCGGATAAAGTCGGCGGCGCCCAGTCCCAGCGAGCGCACCGAGGCCTCCTCCGGCGGTTGCGCGGAGAGCATCAGCACCGGCAAATCGCGCCACCGCTCCTCGCTCTTGATCCGCTCCAGCAACTGACACCCGTCGGCATCGGGCATCTGAATATCCAGCAACAACAGGTCCGGTGACCGCTTCTCGAGCTGCTCCAGGCAGGCCACCCCGCCGTTGGCCGGCACCACCTCGTACCCGTTCTCCTGCAACAGCCAGGTGACGGATTCGAGGACTGCGACATCGTCGTCCGCTACAAGAATACGAGAGGTCGCCATCAGGCGGGTACCGGCCGGGAATAAGCGCTCACCAAGTCAATCACGCCTCGCCGGCACCACCCGCAGCGCCGTCTGCGTCACCGCTGTCCACCACTCCACCTTCGCCGTCCACACCCTCGGGGTCCGTTCCATCATCCTTGTCGTCGGGAATGACGCGCGCGACGGCCGAGACCACATCCTGATCGTCGAGGGACACGAGCTTGACCCCCTGCGCCGCACGGCCCGTGACACGGATCTCACTGACCTTGGAGCGGATCGCAATACCCTGACGCGTCATGAGCATCAGCTCATCCTCGGGTACGACTTCCATGAGGGCCACGACGTCACCGGTCCGGCTGGTCCGGTTGAGCGTGAGGATGCCCTTACCACCACGCTTCTGCACGCGGTATTCGCTGACTTCGCTGCACTTGCCAAGGCCCTTTTCGGTGACGACCAGCAACGTCGCTTCACGCTTGATCACCACCATCCCCACCAGCTGGTCTTCCGGGCGTAGTTCAATGCCCTTCACGCCGGTGGTATCGCGCCCCATCTCCCGCACGTCGCTTTCGTGGAAGCGCACCGAGAGGCCGTGGCGCGTGGCCAGCACCACGTCGTTGCTGCCCGACGTCACCTGCACGTCCATCAGCTCGTCGCCCTCTTCGATCTTGATTGCCTTGATGCCGTTCGAGCGCGGATTGCCGTACTGCGACAGCGCCGTTTTCTTGACCGTGCCCTTGCGCGTACAGAACAGCAGGAACTCGGTCTCGCTGAACTCGCGCGTGAGCACAATCGCGCGAATGCGCGTGTCGGGTGTGACGTTGATGAGGTTGACGATCGGCTTGCCGCGCGTGTTACGCCCGGCTTGCGGCAGCTCGTGCACCTTGAGCCAGAAGCACCGCCCGTCATCGGTGAAGATGAGCATGTACGTGTGCGTACTCGCCACGTAGAACCGCTCGATGAAATCGTTTTCCTTGAGATCTGCGCTGGCCTTGCCGCGACCACCGCGACCTTGGCGGTTGTACAGCGACAGCGGCGTGCGCTTGATGTAGCCGTTGTGCGAAATGGTCACCACCATCTCTTCTTCCGCGATCAGATCTTCGATCGAGAACTCGCCTTCGTCGCTCACGATTTCGGTGCGCCGGTCGTCGCCGTACGTCTCCGAGAGCGCGAGCAGCTCGCCCTTCATGATGCTCATGCGCCGCGGATGCGACTCGAGAATGCCACGCATATCGACGATGAAGGCCCGCACTTCGATCAGCTCTTCTTCAAGCTTTTCCCGCTCGAGCCCGGTGAGCTTGGCCAAACGCAGGTTGAGGATCGCCTCCGCCTGTCGCTCCGACAGCCCGAAGCGCGCCTGAAGCTGTGCACTCGCCGTTGGAGTGTCCGCGGCCGCGCGGATCATGCGGATCACTTCGTCGATGTTATCGACGGCGATCTTGAGCCCTTCCAGGATGTGCTCGCGATCCAGCGCCTTGTCGAGCTCGAACTGCGCGCGCCGCACGATGACTTCGTGGCGGTGCGTGATGTAGTGCTCGAGCACTTCCTTGAGCGGCATGATCTTCGGC
>JBBQUH010000066.1:0-17552 GCA_038212625.1 Gemmatimonadales bacterium
GGCACCTTTGCCAGTACCACCGAAACCGCCGACTGGACACTCGGCGCACTCGGCCTGCGTCGAATGCCCGTGCTCGAATGGGGACCACGCGGTATGCAGCAACTCGGCACCGTTCGCGCCGGACAGTTCGCGCTGCGCAGCTACGCCGGTAACAGCGCGCCCGACCACATCGACCACTTCCACGCCATGCCCGAGCTTCTCCGTGACCTGCTGTCGGCGCGCCGCTCGCGGTAGCTCACGCCACACCGGTCATCGCCGGCTGATATACCCGTACAGTTTGCTGTAGCGCTCGGCCGCATGCCCCCACGAATTGTCCTCCCGCATGCCACGCTCGCGCAGCGTCGCCCATCCCGCCTGATCACGATACGCCCACAGCGCGCGGCCGATCGCGTCCGTGAAGTGCGACACCTCGTACGGGTGAAAAACAAACCCGTTGCCGTCGTACCCTTCACGGACCGTATCGCGCAGACCGCCTGTAGCCCGCACGATCGGTGCACTCCCGTAACGCAACGCGATCATCTGCCCCAAACCGCACGGCTCAAAGCGTGACGGCATCAGAAAGGCATCGCTGCCTGCGTAAATACGCTGGGCCAGCGCCGCATCGAAGCCGATACGCACCGCCACCCGGTCCGGGTACCGCGCCGCCAACCCCCTGAAGGCATCCTGCAGATTTTCCTGCCCCGAGCCCAACAGAACCAGTTGCGCATCCGTTTGCTGCAGCAGCCACGGCATCGCCGCGTACAGCAGATCCAGCCCCTTCTGATCGACCAGTCGAGACACAATCCCCAGCAGCGGGCGTAACGTAGCCACCGGCAACCCCAGCTCCTCCTGCAGTGCCGCCTTGCAGAGCGCCTTGCCCGACACATCCTCGGCACTGAACGGCGCCACCAAATGCGGGTCGTTGGCCGGATCGAACACCTCGGTGTCGATACCATTCAAAATGCCCACCACGCGTTCCCGCTTACTCCGCAGGAGCGCGTCGAGCCGCTCCCCGTACTGGGCGGTCATGATCTCCTGCGCGTACGAGGGGCTCACGGTGGTGACTAAATCGGCGAAAAAAATACCGCGCGCCATGAAGTTGAATGTGCCCGCAATGCCCGGCCCCATGCCGTTCTCCACCAACCCCCCTTCGCCAAGCCCCGCCACTTGCGCCACATTGGGAGCGACCTGCCCCTGATAGGCCAGATTGTGGATGGTAAAAACCGTGGCCACCTGACCGAACGTGTACGCGTAGTACGTTTTCAGATAGTTGATCACCAGCGCGGCGTGCCAGTCGTGACAATGCACCACCTGCGGCTGCCACTCCTCCACCTCGCGCAGGTGCTGCATCAGGTCGAGCACTCCACGCGCGAAGAGGATGAACCGACGGTGGTCGTCCGGATCGCCATAGATGGCCGCCCGCTCGAAGGCCGCCGGAATATCGAGCATGTACACCGGCACGTCACCCTCCGCCGCGCGCCATACCCGCTGCTCCTCGGCGCGCTCGCCCACCGGCAGGAACGAGGCCGCGATAGGTCCTACCACGGGCACCCCTCGCTCACGCATCTGTCGATAGCGGGGCATGGCCACCCGCACATCGTGTCCCGCCGAGCGAAGTGCGGATGGCAACGCACCGGCTACGTCGGCCAATCCGCCGGTTTTTACAAACGGGGCCACTTCGGCCGCGACAAAGAGAACATTCATCATCCAACCTTACGCCGCGTGCACCCGCAGCGCAAAATCGGGGTAGCAGAGATTGCTGTCATTGTGCGGGCTGCAAGCTGTCCGTGGCCCCACCCACCTCGCGAAACCGAGCACGTCGACATGAGTACCCCAAATCGCGGCGGCATCATTGCGCGAAACGCCATGGCCTATGTGCTGGCCGGCGGCCGCGGCTCGCGGCTGTACGAGATGACCGATCGACGGGCAAAGCCGGCCGTGTACTTCGGCGGTAAGTGGCGGATCATCGACTTTGCGCTGTCCAACGCCCTGAATTCCGGTATCCGACGCATCGGGGTGGCCACGCAATACAAGGCGCACAGCATGATCCGTCACTTGCAGCGCGGGTGGAATTTTTTGCGCCAGGAGCGGAATGAGAGTTTTGATATCCTACCCGCCAGCCAGCGCGTCAGTGAAACCCAGTGGTATGACGGCACCGCCGACGCCGTCTACCAGAACATGGACATCATCGAGTCGTATCACCCTGAGTACATGGTCATTCTCGCGGGTGACCATGTGTACAAGATGGACTATGAACTGATGCTCGAACAGCATGTCGATCAGGGCGCCGACGTCACCGTGGGCGTGCTTGAAGTGCCACGGATGGAGGCTACCGGCTTTGGGGTCATGCACGTCGACGAGCATGACCGCATCGTCCATTTTCTCGAAAAGCCCGCCGATCCCCCCGCGATTCCCGGCACTCCGGACATGGCGCTCGCCAGCATGGGCATCTACGTGTTTAAGACCTTGTACCTGTTCGACCTGCTGCGCCGCGACGCCGCCGATCCCGATTCCAGTCGTGATTTCGGCAAGGACATCATTCCGTACGTGGTACGCACCGGCAAGGCCGTAGCGCATCGCTTCAGTACGTCGTGTGTAAAGGCCGACTCTGAAGTGGAAGCGTACTGGCGCGACGCGGGAACCATCGACGCGTACTGGGATGCGAACATCGATCTCACCAGTGTGGTGCCGTCGCTGGATCTCTATGATCACACGTGGCCCATCTGGACCTACAGCGAGCTCACCGCGCCGGCGAAGTTCGTGCACAACGAGGACTCTCGACGCGGCGTGGCCATCAATTCACTCGTCTCCGGCGATTGTATTGTGTCGGGATCACACGTGGAGAAGTCGCTGTTGTTTACGGGTGTGAAAGTGCACTCGTATGCGCAGTTGTTTGGCGCCGTGGTTCAACCGCAGGTGCAGATCGGGCGCGGGGCGCGCTTGCGCAACGTGGTGGTCGATCGCGGCGTCCACATTCCGCCCGGTCTGGTGGTGGGTGAGAATGCCGAACTCGACGCGCAGCGCTTCCGCCGTACCGAGAAAGGCCGCGTGCTCATCACGCAGCCGATGATCGACGCGATCACGGGGAACGTCAGCGTGGCGCGGTAACCGGCCGGCAATGGTTCGCCGCGGGTCCAACCAGGAATTCCCCTATCAGGTTATCTTGAGGATTGGCCGATAATGACCTGCAGCGCCACCGTGGAGGCACCCGTGTCACGAGCATTTTTACGAGATGATGCGGAGGGCGAAATGCCCCGCCGCAATTACAACCTCCCGGATCGCGACGATCCGGACTACGACCGGGCCAGCGCCCGCGCGCTGCTTGAGGCGGCCCGCGTGTCGGAAACGCAGCTCGCGGAACGGGCCACCGGATACTACTGGGGCGAACCGTGTCTCAAGCCGTGGGTGGAACTGCTGTTGGCCGAAGCGGAACGGCTCAACGATGATCGTTTGGAACAGCTGGCGCGACGTTTTCTGCGATAGCCGTCTGGCGCCCGGAGCTCCACACGCGTCAAACAGCGGGCCTACGACTTATTCAGATTGTAGCGCATGATCCCCGCGTGCGGACCATTGGCATCGCGCTCCAGCGTGTACACGTCTCCCTGCGGACCCGGCGCGACGCGCTGGAGCGCAACAATCGCCCCACGCTCCTCGGCTGTGAGTTCGATCGACAGCGCCGCCAGCGTCGCCGGCAGATGCGCCGCATGCCGCGCTCCAACGATGACCGCCGTGACGGCCGACTCGTCGAGTACGGCACGCAACGCCACCGCACCGATGGTCGTCCGATGTTCCTGCGCAATCTGCGACAGTGTCGCGAGGAGTTGCTGGAACGCCGTCCAACCGCCCCACTCCTCGATGATGAGCAGATACTTCACCAGCGAACGATTCTCGAGCGGCTCGGTGGGCATCGCTTCGCCCAGCCAGCGTTCGTGAAAGAAGCCCCCGGCCAGTGCGCCATAACAGAGCAGATTCACGCCGTGTGCGTCGCAGAGCGGTGCCATCTCGCCGAGCGCGCGACGGTCGAGCAATGAGCACTGCACCTGATGGGACACGATCGGCACCCCGGCATCGAGCAGCGCGCGCAGATGCGACGTGTCGAAGTTGGTGACGCCCACATGAAGGATCTTGCCCGCTTGCCTGAGATCGGCGAGATGGGCAGCGGCGTCCAGCCACCCGGGTGCCGCATAATCCCACCAGTGGAATTGCACGAGATCCAGCCGCTCCACACCCAGACGCGAGAGCGAGCGATCAATCAGCTGTGCCACGTCGGCCTTGGTTAGGGTGGCGAGTCGGTCGCGGTCAGGGACACACTTGGTGTGCACACGAATCGCCGGGGCCAAGGCGCCATGCGTGCTGCGCCACTGCCGCAAAAACTCGCCGATCAACTCCTCCACGCCGGAATAGATATCGGCACAGTCAAAGGCCGTGATCCCAGCTTCCGCAAACGCCATCATGTCAGCTATCGCCGCGGTGCGATCCACGGTGCCGTGTCCACCGGCCAGCTGCCAGCCGCCCTTGATGAGCCGCGGAATTTCGTAGCCGGGCGCTAGTTCGCGCATCGGCACGGGCGGCGACGCGGCCGCTCCCGATCCACTCATGCCGTGACCTCATCAACGGGCGCAGACGGCAGCGGTACCGCTGTCACGTCGCCGTGGCGAAACGTGCTGGTGCCGGTGCGCGTGATGCGGAACCGCCCCCCGCAGTGCGGATCCGGACACGCGATCTCGGCGTCCGTAGTCATCCAGTCATTCGGATGCGTGGGACGCTGCTTTGCCGGCAGCAGCGGCAGCAGCGCGGCCAGCGGATAGAGCGGAAACGTCTGACCCGGTGGAAACGCAAGGTTTTCCCCGCGGAGTGTAAACCAGTCGCCGGCCTGATGATTGCAGATCATCGGCCGCTCGGTGGCAATCACGTCCACCCGGAGATCATACAGCGTAAAGGCTTCGTCGCGTGAATCAGACATAGCGCGAACGATAGCGTCGCACGACCTTCCTCTGCCATATGCCTACCGAGTCGCCATTGTATGCCGCGTCGTCAAACGCGCCGATCATCGCGCCACCGCTCCCTCCGCTGACGTTCCGCGGTGGACTGGTGGGCGCGCTGGCGCCGTTCGTCGTCTTCCTGTCCGGGGTGGCCGCACTCGCGCTTCAGGGCGCGCCCGACGAGAGGGGCTTCTGGCCGGTGCTGCTTGGCGCGCTGCTGGTCGGGTTGCTGCTGGCGCGCGACCGCGCCCGCTACGCCGAGGCCATGCTGGATGGCATGAGCCAGCGCATGGTCATGATCATGCTCTGTGCGTGGCTCTTTGCCGGGGTCCTCGGCGCTATCCTAAGTGCGGGCGGGCTGGTCTCCGCGCTCGCGTGGAGCGCGCGAGCGCTCGAACTGCGCGGCGGCGGCTTTGTCGCGGCCGCATTTCTTACCTCGGCGCTCGTCGCCACCGCCACCGGCACCAGCTTCGGCACCATTTTGCTCTGCGGGCCTATCTTGTATCCCGCCGGCGCCGGCGCGGCCGCCGCGCCGGCCGCGCTCATGGGCGCGATCCTCGCGGGCGCGACCTTCGGCGACTCCATCTCGCCGGTCTCGGATACCACGATCGCGTCCAGCGGGACGCAGCACGTGGATATCGGCGGCACCGTACGACAGCGCCTGCGCTATGCGCTGCCAGCCGGACTGGTGGCGCTGCTCGCGTCGGCACTGCTCGGTGCGCGAGGCGCGTCGGATGCCGGTGCGGCGGCCCTGGCGGCGTCGTATCCACTGGGCATGTCGGACACATCGCCCCGTGCGCTGTTGCTGGTACTGGCTCCAGCGCTGGTCATCGGCATGCTCCTCGCGAAGCGGCATCTGATCGAGGCCCTCCTCACCGGTATCGGCGTGGCACTGGCGCTGGGGCTCGCGCTCCGCCTGATCACACCGTTCGATGTGCTGCATATCGCGCCCGGAACCTTCGGTGCCACCGGTATCATCGTCGATGGGATGCAGCGCGCCGTGGGTGTGAGTGTATTCACCTTACTGCTCGTGGCGCTGGTGGGCACGCTGCAGGCGACGGATGTATTGGATCGCCTGATCCGGGTGGCGCACGACCGCGCGACATCGGCGCGTGCGGCGGAAACGTGGATGGTGGGCGCGGTGTCGGCCGCCGTGTTGCTCACTACGCACAGCGTCGTGGCAATCCTCACCGTGGGTGAGTTCGCGCGACAAACCGGCGAGCGATTTGGCATCAACGGTTATCGGCGCGCCAATTTGCTTGATCTGACCGTGTGTACGTGGCCGTTTCTGTTGCCCTACTTTCTGCCGACGATTCTCACTGCGGGCGCGAGTCGAAGCGGCGAGGCACTGGGGATGCCGGTACTCAGCGCGGGCACGGTGGGGCTCTACAACACCTACGCGTGGGCGCTCGTGGTAGCGGTGTTGTTTGCTGTGATCACCGGATACGGTCGTTCACCGCAGCGCATTGCATCTGAGCGCTGACGACCGGGCATGGTGTACCCTGATCAAGGAATTTCGCGTCACGCGTTCATCTGCGGTAAAGCGGTTCGCGGCACCGTCCGCTACCACGGATAGCGAAGTACACCGCAGCTCCCGGCGGCACATTACCCATCGCTCAGCGCAGCACCCCATCCAGCACATCCTGTCGCGGCGGCTCCCATCCCGGCACCCACGCGTGCTCTGGCAGCGCACACCCAGCAGTCTGCGGCGCGAGGTCGAGTGCGGCGAACCCACCCCCATTCACGCCATAGCGCAGATCGGCCACAGAAAGACGGCCGTTGGGTGCGGCCTGCCACACGGGCACACGCATGAATCGCAACGCGGCCGAGAACTCACAGTTCGTGCCGGCCAGCGCGACCAGCTCGCGCCGAGACGCTGACCACGTCTGACGCCACACCATTGCGCTACTGGCTGTCAACGGCGAGGGCGACACGCCGCGTAGCGTTCCGAATGCTGCGTCATCGCGGTCACCGGCACACGACCTGGCCGACCGGATCGACGACCACGGGGCTACTACCGCCGTCGTCACACGATAGAGCACGCCGTCGTATGTCACCACGATCGCGCTGAAGCACAACGGATTGGACACACCGGGTGTGAGCACGATATCGGCGAGCGTCCCCGGCGCCACCGCCGCATCGACCACGGCGTGCGCGCGCGCCGTCGCGGTAAAGAATGTGCTCTCCACCACGATCCACGCCGCGGCACCAAGCAGCACGGGTAGCATCGGTGGTTGCGTGTGCTGGCGCGCGATCCACCAGTGCGTCACGGTCCACAAGACCGCGCCGATCGTGACAGCGAGCGCCACCGGCGGCGAGAGCTGACCAAGCAACCAGGAAGCCGCGAGGATCAGCAAGAGCAAGCCGCCCAGCAGACCGCGTCCCCAACGCGAACGCGCACCCCACAGAAGCGGTGGGATCGCAGCGACCCACAGCCACGGTTCCACAATGAATACCGCGTCCCCGTAGAACCAGCGACTGTTCAGTGGCCAGAATGGATGGACACCATAGTTGTTGGTAAAGTCGAGCACGATGTGTGAGAGGGTACCGAGCACGGCAAGCAGCAACAGCGCCCAGCGTTGCCTGCTGGACCACGGCGCCTCGTCGCGGTGGCGCTGGCGCCACTTGTGCAACGCGAGCGCGATGCCCCAGAGCACGACCGCACTCGCCAACGCAAAGAGCAACGTGTGGGTATGTCCACGGTGGTGGAGGAGATAACCGAGCTTCCCCATGCCGAGCACCGGACCGGAGTACAGCAGATCGGCATCCGGGAGTTCTGCGGCGACGATACCAAGCAGCACCGCGGTCTTTTGAAACGCTGTTCGTGTCGAGCGTAGGCCGGTCGGCTCGGCCTCAGGTTGTAACCGCACGGACCGCGCGGCCACCCACGCGGTGGTCGCGTCGGCGAGCAGCAGTCCGGCGAGGGCATGCGTCACGTTATCCACGATTGTTACTTGGTACGTCGCGCGCATGATGTCAACGCGTCGCGCAACCCACTCAGCGGTCGACGTCGCCATTCGTCCCAGTCGGGACGATCATCCTCAGCATTGATTACCTTCTGGATATATGACCCCCGCCTCACCCGTAGGACTGTACAGCATCATCAACCTCATGCTCGCCGGCATTTACTTTGCCGGCGCGGGGGCCGCGCTGTTGGCCGGTCCACAGAGTGACCGCTGGCTGATGGCGGTATTCAGTGCGCGCTCGGTGCTGGCCGGTATCAGCGGGCTGCTCGTCGCGCTGCTCTTTCACGGCACGTCGATCAGCGATGCGCAATGGCTGATGGATCTTCGCCTACTCTTGCTGGTGGTAGGAGTAGCACTCGACGTGGCCATTATCCGGCGACTGACCGGCTATCGCTCCACCGCGGTCGTGATGACGATGTACGTCACCTTTGCCACGGTGGGCTTGTTGGTGCTGTTCGGCGTGGAGCTCGCGGATCGCGTGACCGCGCTGACCCCAACGCGGATGCCATGGAGGGAGACGCTGATGATGCCGACACTCGTGGCGATTCCTGCGTTTGCCATGTTGTTTACGGCGGTCGCCCTCGTAAAAAATGTCTGGGAATTTGTCGCCGTCTGGCACATGCGAATGCACGATCGCACCGGGGCCATCATGCTCTTCAGCGCGAGCCTCGCCACGATATTCTTCGGCTACTTCAATCTGACGTACGCGTCAAACGACATTCCGCTGCCGTTCCTGGGCGCCCTGACCTGGATTCCCTGGACGGTGCTCCTCATTTTTCTGCTGGTCCGGCAGCATCGACAGGATCTGACCGCACGTATGCGGTTTGAGCAGAACGTGCGGCAGTCGCAGAAGATGGAGTCGCTGGGTCGGCTCGCAGGTGGGTTGGCGCATGATTTCAACAACCTGCTCACGGTGATCAAGGCATGCACACAGTCGCTGCTTGACACCATCCCGGCGCCGCAACCGCACCGTCAGGAAGTGGAAGAGATCGACCGCGCCGTTGAGCGCGCCGCCACGCTGACGCGCCAACTGCTCACCTACACTCGACAGACCGAGGCCGCGCGCCACCCGATTCTGATTGACACGGTACTTCAGGACACCGAGCGGATGCTCCGCCGACTGCTCCCGCGCAACATCACACTCGTCGTTGAGGTTCGCACGCGTGAGGCACGGGTGTCAGGCAACACCGAGCAATTGCTGCAAGTGATGCTCAACCTCGCGCTCAATGCACGCGATGCGATGCCGTCCGGCGGTATCCTGCGCATGAGTACCGCGTTGGAGGATACTGCACGGCCCGATGCGCTGGGGCCGGCCCGCCGTGTCATCGTCACCGTGTCGGACACCGGCACCGGGATGTCCCCGGCGGTACAGCAGCAAATCTTCGAACCGTTCTTTACCACCAAGGCACTCGGTGAGGGAAC
Source organism: Gemmatimonadales bacterium (assembly GCA_038212625.1). GTDB lineage: Bacteria > Gemmatimonadota > Gemmatimonadetes > Gemmatimonadales > Gemmatimonadaceae > Gemmatimonas. The sequence goes on from JBBQUH010000066.1 coordinate 9,350, forward strand.
CGGACTCGGACTCGCGGTTGCTCACGGGATCATCACCGCGCACGACGGTCGCATCACGGTGGACAGTACCCCAAACGCGGGCACCACCTTCTGCCTCCTCCTGCCACTGCTCGTGCAGGCCGAACACCAGCCGGCAACCGAACCGGTGCCACCCAAAGTCGACCGCGCCGTTGCGTCAGCTATTAGTGCGTCGGTCCTAATCGTTGACGATGAACCGGCCGTCCTCAAGGTCACGGCGCGACTCGTGCGACAACTCGGATATCATGTACAAACGGCGGAGCGTGGCGTTGAAGCGCTGGACATCATCAGACACGAGCCGAACACCATCTCGCTACTCCTGACTGACGTGCTGATGCCGGGCATGAATGGTGTCGAACTCGTGGCGCAGGTGCGCGCCATCAACCCGGAAATCCGCGTGTTGTATATGAGCGGCTACACGGCCGACGCCTTGGCATCATCACACATCGACGAGACCTCTGCGGCACTCCTGCTGAAGCCGTTCTCACGCGGTACGATGGCCGCCGCTCTGCGTGGCGCACTCGCTGCGATGTAGCTCGCGATGCGGCGTCCGCCCGCTACCACAGGCGTTGTCGTTCGCACCCCGGGAGTCACTCGTGACATTCATCACGTGAGACACGCGAGAATCGATATCACCGCCGGGTAACACGTGGCGCTTCGGCTCGGTGCGTCCCGTCAGGATGGCCACGACGTTCACAATGTGCACGTCATCGTTGATGCGCCCGTAGGATTGCCCTGCTCGATCCCCGACATAAAGCGCACCTCCAGACAGCCGCCGTGACCGGAACGGGCGTGACAATCAGCTCAGCAACAACTCCAACTCTTCGCGGCCCAACGACGACAACACCGACGCATCGGCGCGGATGATCGCATCGGCGAGGTCCCGCTTCTGCTCCTGCAAGGCCAGCACCTTCTCCTCCACCGTGTCCCGCGCGATGAGACGCGAAGCGAACACTCGGCGCGTCTGACCGATCCGGTGCGCCCGATCGATGGCCTGTGCTTCGACGGCTGGATTCCACCACGGATCCAACAGATACACATAGTCGGCCGCGGTGAGGTTGAGCCCAACGCCACCCGCCTTCAGCGAGATGAGAAACACAGGACAGTCCGCGTCTTCCTGGAACCGCTGCACCACCCGCTGCCGATCGACGGTGTCCCCATCGAGATACGCGTACGTGATCCCTTCGCTATCAAAGCGATCGCGAACAATCGACAACAGACTGGTGAACTGCGAGAACACGAGCACCTTGTGCGACTCCGCCACCGCCTCGCTCACGCGCGACAGCAACAGGTCCACTTTGCTGCTCGACTCATCGCGCCGCGACGGATCGATCAGCCCCGGATGACACGCCGCCTGACGCAACCGGAGAAGCGCCTCCAGCACGTGCATGCGGTTCTTGGCCATGCCCGTCTCTCCCACCTGGCGCAGCAGCGACGTACGGTAGTGATCACGCAGCTCGTCGTATCGCGCACGCTCCTTGGCCGACAGATCCACCAGCACCGTCTGCTCGAGGCGCTCCGGCAACTCCGGCGTGACCTGCGACTTGGTACGGCGCAAAATGTATGGGCGCACAGCACGCGCCAGTAATGCGCGCGACGCCTCGCGGGTGGCCACTGGATCCACCGGTGCGCTCTCCAGATCCCGATCCAGATCCTCAGCGTCGGTATCCGTCTCGTCGCCCTCCACCTCCGCAACGGGCGCCGGTTCCGCTTTCTCGAGCTGCTGCAAATGCGCTGCAAACACCGACGCCTTACCCAACAAACCGGGATTGAGGAAATCCAGCAGACTCCACAACTCGCGAATGCTGTTCTCGATAGGCGTACCACTCATCGCCACGCGATGCTTCGCGCGCACAAGGCGCGCGGCCTTGGCCGAGGCCGTGCCGGCGTTTTTTATGGCCTGCGCTTCGTCCACCACGAGATAGTCGAACTCGATCTCGCGTAGCATCGCCGCATCACGGCGCAGCGTGCCATACGTGGTAAGGATCATGTCATGCTGCGCAATGCGCGCCGTGTCACGGTCGCGGTCCTGGCCCTGATGCACCAGCACCCGCAGCGACGGCGTGAATCGTGCCGCTTCCTGCACCCAGTTAAACACCAGCGATCGCGGCACCACCACCAGCGACGGGCCCGCACCCTCGGTTTGCCGTGATGCGAGCAACGCCAATAGCTGCACGGTTTTTCCAAGGCCCATGTCGTCGGCAAGACAACCGCCAAAACCAAAGCCACGCAGGAAGTGCAGCCAGCCCAGCCCTTCGCGCTGATAATCGCGCAGCGTGCCGTGGAAGCTCGCCGGCGGATCGGCAGGCAAGACGCCGGCGAAGTGCGTCAGCTGCTCGCGCGCATGCGCAAACGCGGCATCGATATCGGGCTCCGGTAGTGCGCTTAACAGCACATCGAGCACGCCAAGCTGGTTGGCGGCAAAACGCAACCGTCCGTCCACCACATTACCCGTGGCCGCCAGCAATCCGGTGCGATCGAGCCACGCCTCATCGAGCACGCCCAGTGAATCATCGGCTAACCGGATGGTACGGTCGCCACGACGCAGCGCAGCGAGCAGCTCCGGCAACCGCGCCGTATTGCCGCCAAACGCCACCGATGCATCCACGTCGAACCAATCGATGCCTGAACGCACTTCGAGCGACAACGGTCCGGCGGTGCGCAGCGACCGACCGTCGAACTCCACCTGCCACCCCTCTCCCACCAGCTCGACCGCCGCCTGCACACCACGCGACTCGGCAATTTTAAGCACCGCGCGGCGACGTCCGTACTCGGTTTCGCGCTTGAATCCCACCTGTTCCAGCCGTTCCGCACAGCGCACTTCCACCGCGTGATCACGACGGACCACACGCCCTTCGTCCAAATGCACCATGCCGGCCGTTGGGACATCGGCGTTGATGCGAGTGCCGCTGTAGTCGAATGCCAGCGACGCCTCGTAGCTGGGCGGACTCCACGGCGCCGCCGGAGTCTTGCGAAGCAACAGCCGCGGCACCGGGGGCGTGGATATCGTATCCACCTCGAGCTCTTCGGGGAGCGCGACCGGCGGCAACTGCGGCAGCGCGTAGAGTTCGCGCACGAGATCGAGTGCGTCCTCGCGCGGAATCTGTTGCAGCGTGCCCGACGACAGCGCCGTGGTCAGAAAGTACGCGCCATGATGCAGCACATGGCCCACCCGCCCTTCGGTGATCAACACGCCATCGGCGGTGCGCAGATCGGGCGCTGTGAGGGTGAGCTGCACATCGTGGCGCTCGAGCCATCCTTCCACGGCGTAGCTGTCCGACTCCGCATCCCGCGTGATCGCCATGCGTAGCGACCACGGCTCGTCGCCGTCCCACACCAGCGGTACGTCCTTGCGCGGTTCGTACGGCACACGCACAAAGCAACGTCCCGACTCACACATGCGACGCACAGTAATCCCGACCGCATCGGCCGCCACCACAAAGCGCTGCGCCGGACGCGCCACCAGATCGTTGTCGAATTCGGTGGTGGAGCCAAGCAGCAGTTGCGCAATCTCCCGATCGATCGGATCGGGGGCGGCCAGCCACTGTTCGCGCGTGAGCTTGAACTGGCGCGTCGGTCCCCAGGCTCCGGCTTTTTTCGGCGCCGTCTGCAAGCCCACTTCGATCACCAGCCCATGATCACGCGCCGCATTGCGCGTGGCATCGATGAGATACACAATGCGCTTGCCCAGCGGGAACGACTGTGGCTCCCGCCACGTGTCGCGATCGGGCGACATGAGGGTGCGAATGGCACGCAACTGCTGCACCCACGGACGCGGATCGTGCGTGGTGGCAGGAAGCGCGGCGCCGAGATCGGGCAGCGCCTCCGCCTGCACGGCGAGTTGCAGCGCGGCCAGTGCTTCAGCGCGTACACGCTGCGCTTCGGCCCGCTCCTCCGCTTCGCGGGCCACACGCACCCGCTCGGCGGCTTCCTGCGCCTCACGCAACGTCCGTCCCTCTGCGAGATACACCTCGTCGGGTACCGACGGCAGTGAGCCCGCGCGATCACAGGTGACCAGCACCGACCAGATATGCTTGCAGTTGCCGTGATCGCGCGCGTAGCCGCAGCTGCACTGCATGTCGAGTGCACCGCCGGTGACCGCGCGTATTTGCACCTCGTACAGCATCGTGCCCCGCACGCGGGCGATGACCAGCGAGGGCGTGGTGGTGATGACCTCCACCCGCGCCGAGCGAACGTAGTCCTCACCGCGCGTACGCAGAAGGGGGGTAAACGTGGCGACGAGCTTGCGCGGAAGGGTCACGAGGCGATCGGACGGGCAAAGAGAGGCATCCCTTGTAGTCTAACGACCTGTCGCGCCGTATTCAGCAAGAGCGCATCGTTGCCGCGCGCCGCGATCAGTGACAGTCCCAACGGGCACCCATCCACCTGCGCCACCGGGAGACTCACCTGCGGCAGCCCGCCCAGGCCGGCGATGCAGAGCATGGCCAGCGCCCGCTCCCGGAAGGCCACTGTGGCCTCCGGCAGTGCACCGCAAGGCGGGGCGATATCGGGCATGGACGGGAGCAGCAGGACCGCGTTGTCGCCTAGCAGCGCGTCGAGGCGGTCCGCGATGTCTCCCCGCCGCTGCCGCATGACCGCCACGTCGGCGGGGTTGGTCGTCGCCACCGCCGCAAACCGTGCGGCAATCTGCGCGCCGAAATTGGGCTGCACCGCGGTCACCCACGCGCCGTGCGCCTCCCAAATCTCGGCGTACTGGAGTACGCGGAACACGTCGAACCACGCAGACAGCCCCTCTGGGGCCACCGTGACCGGCGCCGCTTCCCCGAAGGCGTTCTCCAGCGCCGCTACCGCCGGGGCCAGCGCCGCGGCGGCGTGGCGAAACGCCAGCCCAAACGCGTCGTGTGCCAGCAGCAGCCGCTTTGGCACCAACAGGGGAGCCGCGGCGGCCGACGGGCCTAACAGCACGTCTCCAACGCGCGCGAGGAGGTCGGCATCGCGCGCAAACCAGCCGCACGTGTCAAAACTGGGAGCCAACGGACAGGCGCCAGTCAGCGAAATCCGCCCGTGGGTGGGCCGGAAGCCGAACACGCCGCAGAAGCTCGCCGGACCGCGGACCGAGCCCCCCGTATCGCTGCCGATGGCGAAGTCCACCAGTCCACCCGCCACGGCCACCGCCGACCCGCTGGACGACCCACCCGGCACCCGCCCCGGCGCCGCAGGATTTAGCGGGGTGCCGTAGTGCGCATTCTCGCCGGTCAGGCTGAACGCCATTTCTTCAGTATGGGTCTTGCCCGCGAGCGTCGCCCCGGCCGCCAGCAGGCGCGTGGCCACCGGGGCTGTAGATAACGCGACATCGTGTGTGTCCAGCCAGTCTGGACTGCCAAAGCCGGTGCGATGGCCGGCGACATCGAAGATGTCTTTGAGCCCAAAGGCCAGTCCGGCCAGCGGACCATTGATCGCGCCTGGTAGCGTGACGTGCGTGTGTCGGCAGAAAGCGCCGAGTGTGTCGCCGGCGAAAATATCCGCAGGGGTGGAGATATTCGGAGATGTCATGCCAGCCTGACGTGTTGCCGTGAGGAGACCTTCGCGCTGCGCGAGCCATTGTGTTTCACGCGCTGCGTGCCTCAACCCGGCATGCGAGCACGCCCTCGGCTTCTCCCTCGAGGAGCTCATGGCGCAGCCCTTCATCGAATTCGTGCATCCCGACGACCGGGAACGTACGCTGTCGCAGAATCGCACGGTGCGCAGCGGCGGGCAGGCGCTGCGTTTTGAAAACCGCTACCGGTGTAAGGACGGATCGCACCGATGATTACATACGCTCCGCACTCACCCCGGCGTTGCCGCACTCCCCGCCAGCAATCCCCCGTCGAGCACGATCTCCGCGCCCGTGGTGTACGCCGATTCATCGCTTGCCAGATACACCACCGCATGCGCCACCTCCGCTGGCGTACCGAACCGCTGCAGCGGTGTCTCGCGGACCATGGCCCGCTCGCGATCTGCGCGGTCTGCACCATGACCTAGCATCGTCTCCCACATCGGCGTCAGAATCGCGGCCGGATGCACCGAGTTGCAGCGGATCGCGAGGTGCTGCTGCGCACAATAGAGCGCCACCGACTTGCTGTGATTGCGCACCACCGCTTTGCTGGCCGCGTACGCGGCGGCAGCGGGGATACCCACCAGTCCTGAGCGCGAGGAAATATTCACGATCGAACCGCGTCCGGTGGTCCGCATGGCGCGAATGGCATACTGGCAGCCAAGCATCACGCCGTCGGCGTTGGTGGCCATCACGGCCCGCCACGCCGCGAGTGAGACATGCTCCGGGTCATGCGGTACCATGCCGGACTCGAAGCCGGTGATCCCCGCGTTGTTCACCACCACATCGAGCTTCCCATAGGTGGCCAACGCGTGCGTCGTGACCGCTGCCCAGTCACGTTCTTCCCGCACATCCAGATGATGGAAGTGCGCCGTAGCCCCGAGTTCACCGGCCAGTACCGCGCCCAGCACGTCGTTGATATCCGTCACCAGTACCGTCGCGCCCTCGCGTACACAGGCACGCGCCACGGCTTCGCCGATCCCCTGCGCCGCGCCCGTGATAAGCACCACCTTGTCGAGCAATCGATGCATCTGCGTGTGGTCTCCGATCAGCGACGAATGAGTAGTCGACGGCGATCCACTTCCGCCGATGACCGATGCCCGAGCGCGCGGTACGTCTCCCCTTCCGGCGACCGGTACTGCACGGTCTGTTCCGGCAACGGCTCCAGATGTCGCAGCCAGACGTTCCGGAAACGTACCGGATGCTCATGGTCTTGCAGCATGATCGGCAGCCGATCCGGGTGCGCTTCATACGGCGGGCGTGATCCATTGGCCGTGGGTCCGATCAGTGCCTGGCGCTCATGCACCAGCACTCCGTTATGCCACACGGTGAAAGTTGCAGGAGACAACACGCGGCCGGTCGCAGCAAAGCGCGGACGACGATACACAATGTCGTAGCTCTGCCATTCGCCTGGCGCCCGACTCGCGTTCACCAGCGGCGGGAATTGTCCGTACAGCGACGCCGCCTGTCCATCGGCGTACGTGGGATTCCGGTACGAGTCGAGCACCTGCACCTCATAGCGCCCGCCTCCGAAGAACACGCCGCTGTTGCCGCGATCCTGGTCGTCACCACGGGCCGGAGCGGGCGACATCCACTCGATATGCAGTTGCACATCGCCCACCGAGTCACGCGTCATGAGTGTACCGGTACCGGGCGCCACTTCGAACGCGCCGTCCACCACGCGCCACTTGGCGACGGCCCCGCTGTCGTGTGCCCAGCGCGCCAACGAGGTACCGTCAAAGAGCACCACGGCATCGGCGGGCGGTGTGGTGAAGGCCGACGCGCCGGGTGTTACGGTGGGCGGCACGGGCCGAGCGCGGGAGTGTTGTGGCCATCCGCCACGCGGCGCCTGCTGCGCGGAGAGCGTTGTGGCGGAGACTGCGGCGCCAACGAGTAGCGCAACAGCCAGGAGCGGGCGGTGGAGAGGCGTCATGGTGCGCTAGACCCCGGGTTGCACGGAACGCCAGGCCGGACAGGGCGGCGCAGTCCCCGCACCGCGTGGTGCGCCTTCCGGCCGCGGCAGGGTGTCCGCCACCTGCATGAGCTCCACGTCGAAAATGAGCGTCGCCTTGGCCGGAATGACGGGCGGACGGCCCTTGTCGCCATAGGCCAATTGCCACGGAATAATGAGCCGGCGGGCGCCCCCGACCTTCATGCCCTGGAAGCCCAGGTCCCAGCCGGCGATGACCCGACGAAATCCCTGCGGGAAACTGATCGGGTCACGCGGCTGGCCGGCGTCGGTGGTGTCGCGGGACGAATCGAACTTCGTGCCGGTGGTGAGCCAACCCGTATAATGCGCGTACACACACTGACCGGCCAGCAGCGGCGCTCCCGTGCCCACGGTGATCTCCACGGCGTCGAGCGCGAAGAGCGGCGCGGGCGTGGCGGCCAACGCCGGAATGGGCGCGGCGTAGCGGGGCGGGCGGGCACAGCCCGTGGTCAGCGAAAGGGCGGCGAGGGCCAAGGCAAAGCGGGAGAGAGCGTGCATGGCCGTAAATGTGGACTGGGCGCGGCGTAAAATCGAGCGTAACGCCAAGTCCGGCTGCTTTAGCGCCGTAGGTTCGCCGGATACGCGATCGACTCCGATTGAATTTCCTATCCTGAAATGATCACACAGAGGTCAGGAGAAAA
>JBBQUH010000067.1:0-17054 GCA_038212625.1 Gemmatimonadales bacterium
GTCCGCGGCCGCGCGGATCATGCGGATCACTTCGTCGATGTTATCGACGGCGATCTTGAGCCCTTCCAGGATGTGCTCGCGCTCGAGCGCCTTGTCGAGGTCGTACTGCGTCCGGCGGATGACGACTTCGTGGCGGTGCGCAATGAAGTGCTCGAGACACTGCTTGAGCGTGAGCACCTTTGGCACCAGCTGCCGCGTGTTCACGTCGGGCACGAGCGCCAACATGATCACGCCGAACGTGCTCTGCATGCTGGTGTGCTTGTACAGCTGATTGAGTACCACGCGCGGGATCGCATCCCGCTTGAGCTCGACCACTATACGGATACCGTCGCGATCCGATTCGTTCCGCAGGGCGCTGATGCCCGTGAGCTTTTGCTCACGGACCAATTCGGCAATGTCGGCCACCAACTTGCCGGGGTTGCTCTGGTACGGCACCTCGGTGACCACGATCTGCGACTTGCCGCTCGACTCTTTTTCTTCGATGACCGCCCGCGCGCGCATGATGATGCGACCGCGCCCCGTGTCCTGATAATCGGCAATGCCGGCACGCCCGTAGATATAGCCGCCGGTGGGGAAATCGGGGCCCTTCACCAATCCGCGCAGCGCCTGCGCGTCGAGCTCCGGATTGTCGATCAGGGCTATCACCGCGCTCACCACTTCGCGCATGTTGTGCGGCGGAATGTTGGTGGCCATACCCACCGCAATGCCCGACGACCCGTTCACCAGTAGATTCGGGATGCCCGATGGGAGCACACGCGGCTCTTGCAGCCGGTCGTCGAAATTCGCCGCGTAGTCGACGGTGTTCTTGTCGATGTCGGTGAGCATCTCCACGGCGATGCGCGTCAGTCGCGCTTCGGTGTACCGGTACGCGGCGGCGTTGTCACCTTCCATCGAGCCGAAATTGCCCTGACCATCCACCAGCGGGTACCGCAGCGAGAAAGTCTGCACCATACGCACGAGTGCGTCGTACACGCTGCTGTCACCGTGGGGGTGATACTTGCCGAGCACGTCGCCGACCACCGTGGCGGACTTCTTGTACGGACGCCCGGGAACCAGTCCCAACTCGTTCATCGCGTACAACACCCGACGATGCACGGGCTTGAGGCCGTCGCGCACGTCGGGTAGTGCGCGCGACACGATGACACTCATGGAATAGTTGATGAACGACTCCTTCACCTCCTCATGGATGAGGCGGGGGAGAATGCGTTCACGAGCGTTCGGTGCGGTCATAGTGCGGCGGGAAGGAGGTGCGGCACAACTCGGCTACAGCCCCGAAATATACACCAGCCCGCGCCAAAAAACAATCCGGCGGTTTATGCGTAAACAACACCAGCGCAAAGACTTACGCCGAAATCGCCGAAAAGCCGCGTGTGCTCACGAGCCCCAGCTGCGGACCACCGACAGCAAGCGCCACTCTGCGCCCACCCGCCGCATCAGGTACACCGCCCCGCCGTTACTCCCCGACCGGATATCCACGCCGCCGCGGTCCTTGGGGCGATCCACCCCCACTAACGCGAAGTCCTGCCAGTGCACGATGGGCGCGACCACGATGTACGACAGATCCGACTCCGGCGACCGGCTGCCCGTGGACGCGAAAAACTCGTCCCGGGCCCGCTGCTGCCCCTGGGGGCCGAAGTACGCCTTCACCCGAGGCGACGGCGCCTTGGGGAACTCCATATCGCGGAAACCCGGCACCACGAAGGTCACCGTATCGGCAAGCACCGGCGACGGCAAACAGCCATCGCTGCGTGGATCGGGCACCTCACCGGTCAGCCCAGCCGCCACCGCCATTCGCGGGCTCAACGTACCGTCCTCGTCCCAGCGCGGCCGGTCGATGCCGGCCTCCCACCCCACGATCGTGCGGAGCAGGCTCCGCAGGGCCGGCGTGCCGAGATCGCTTCCCACGCCACGGGCCACTACCACCTGCTCCATCCGCTCCACCAGCCGCTGCAACGAGTCCCGCTGCTCCGGCGTCGTGTCGCGCAGGAACACCCGAAGCGCCCCCGGATTGCAGCGATCGCCCAAGTCGGCCCAAGCGGAACGCGCCAGATACTCGCGCCGCAAGTCGTGCAGGCGCTGCAGCGTACTCCGCGACTCCGCCGCCAGCCACGCGCGAGTCACCGCGTCACTATCAGCGGGAGCGGCACGCCCGGCGGTGGCTGCCGAACGCGTAGCGCCCTTGACCGCGGCGCCCTGCGCAGCGCTTGACGATGCTCCCCACGTGATGGAACCCGCCACCAACACCGCCACACCTCCGGCGACCCGAGTCCACGTCCTGCTGCTCATCCGAGAGATCGTCATATGCCTTGCTTGAGCCCCTGCTGCCGTTGACGCTTGAGTTCCTGCTTGACGAGGGCGGCCTGCGCTTCCGCCGCGTCGTCGGCGGCTTCCGCCGCATCCTCCGACGACTCCTCCGCCAACTCCTCCGCCTCATCTGCCGCCGCTTCCGCATCGATGGCGCGACGCTCGGCCTGATAGCGCTCGTACCACGCCCGCGTGACCTGACCGGCTAACTCACGATTCCCCAATCCGAACGACAGCGACAGCGCGAGCGCCACGGCGCCGAACAGGATGGCAAAAGCCGTCGTCACGATATCGGTGGCGATGCCCAGCTCCTGCAGCGCCATGAACACCGCCAGCACGATCACGCCGCCACGGCCGACCCGCGCCAGCCACGGTCCGCCATACAGACCGCCAGCCGAAGCCATGATGAGTCCACCAACGAAACCACCGAGCACGATGCCCAGAATGATGATCACGATCGCCGCAATCACACTCGGGATGTAGCTCACCAGCTCCGAAAACACGTTTGCCAGCGACTCGAGCCCGATCGCATTGGCCGCCACCAGCAGCACGGCGAACATCACCAACCAAAAGAGCAGATTCGCAATGACCTTGGCCGGGTTCAGCTGCGATCCCGAGCGCTCCACCGCGTGCAACACGCCCCCGCGCTCGAGCAGCTGGTTGATGCGCAAGCGCCGCAGCAGGCGCGCCGTGGCCTTCTCAAGCACCTTCGCCACGAGATAGCCGGCGAACAGGATGACTAACGCACCAAACAGCGCCGGCACGAATTCGCCGAGCAGCGCGAAGCTTTGCTCAAGACGATCCGTGAACGTGGACGCCAGGTTCGGATCCGCGTCGCGACCCTGCGCGGTGGCGGCGGCAATCAACAGGGAATCGGTGAAAAGCGGCTGAAACACGAGAACGGTGTGAGAGAAGCAGGTAAGCTAGTCGAGACGCGCCAAAGCTACAGCGGGCAGCCCCCTTACAACCGCGTCCCCCGCTTCACGTCGAAGATTGCGCTCCGGCGACAGGACGGGCACAACAGCCACTCGCGCTGCCGGTGATACCCCAACCCGAAGGAGCCGCCGCCGATCGCGCGGCGGGTCATGGTCACCGCACACCGCGGGCACGGCGGCAGCGTCCCGGCCACCACGGCTTCGCGCAGCGTCCGCTCCTCCGCTGCGGTGAAGCGGGCGGTTTCGGTCACAAGCGCACCACCACCTTGCCGAACTGTTGCCCCGAGGACAGACGGTCAAAGGCCTGCGGTCCGTCGTCCAGCGCCCAGACCGAATCAACGGGCGGTTGCAACGCCCCCTCGCGGAATGCCTCCGTCATGGCGTCAAACTCGGCGTCGTTGCCCATTGTGGAACCCATCAATGTCCACTGATTCCAGAACATCCGGCGCACATCGAGCTGCACAAAGGGCCCGCTGGTGCCACCGCAGGTCACGAGGCGCCCCCGCTTGCCCAGCGCCACCAGCGACTGACTGAAGGTCGCCTCCCCCACCGAGTCGATCACCACGTCGACACCGCGCTTGCCGGTGCGATGGCGGATGTCGCGCCCCAGTTCCGGGTGCCGGTGATCGAGCAGATGGTCCGCGCCGAGCGCCGCCGCTCGCTCCAGCTTGTCGGGACTTCCCGAGGTGACCCACACCGTGGCCCCGATCCGCTTGGCGATCTGCAGCGCGGCCTGCGCCACACCGCCGCCGATCCCCCAGATCAGCACGTGGTCGCTCGGCTGCACCCGCGCTCGGGTGACGACCATGCGCCACGCCGTGAGGGTGGCCAGCGGAAACGCGGCCGCCGTCTCAAAAGAAATCGTGTCCGGGATCACCCGCACATTGGCGCTTGGTACCACCACGTATTCCGCCAGCGTGCCGGGGCGATGCTCACCCAGGATGCCATAGGTCAGGCAGAGTGGCTGATCGCCGTCGGCGCAGTATTCGCAGGAACAGCTGCGGTCCACGAGTCCCGGGTTGAGGATCACGCGGTCGCCGGGCCGAACCGTGGTGACGTCCGCACCGACCGACTCCACCACCCCCGCCCCATCGGAGCCGAGGATCCACCCCGGGTGGATCTTGACGCCCGGAATGCCATTGAGCACCCACAGGTCGAGCCGATTCAGCGCCGCCGCATGGATGCGCACGCGGACGCTCTCCGCCCCATCCAGCGTGGGCACGGGAAGATCGTGACGCACGCGGAGCTGCTCCGTCCCGCCGTGTGCGTCGATCGTGAGGCCGCGCATCAGTGCCGACATGCGTTACGGGAGAGGGTGACGTTGCAGCCGCTCGCTACCCGACTTGAGGCGATTATACGTGTACACGGCATTTTTGCCGAAGGCCACAATCGTGGTCTCCTCGGGCAACTGCCAGCGCGCCACCCGCTGCGCCTGCCGGTCGATCACCTCGTAGCAGGTGGCGGCTTCTCCGCTCACACAGCGCACCGAGAGCCAGAGCCGGTTGCCGGGACCGACCACCGGGGCCGGATCACTACGGAACGGCGGATGTTCGGTGGGCCACGTGGTGGGTTCCTGGTAGCGCACGCCCGACGTCTGGACCCGCTCCGCGCTGGTGCGCAGCACTTCGGCGGTGGAGTCGCGGTACCGCTCCATGATCCGCTTGCGGTCCTTCTCCGTCACTTCGATGTGCGCATACGGTATTGAGTCACTGCGCACAGTTTCGCCGTCGATGCCGGTGAGCTCGAGGCGAAACCCCTTCGCCCGCAGCACCGCCACCGTACCGTCGTCGAAGGCGGCCCATGCGTCGATCGGTGTGAGCGAGGTGATCGGCACGTAGAACGTGCGCGACCCAGTGTTCGAGTTGCTCAGCGGCGCCCGTCGCGGCCCGGCCGGCAGGAGCTGCGTCAGCGAATCGCGCCCGCGGCCGTTGAGCCCCAGCCGGAAGATCGCCACAGGGTAGCGAATGATCGGCGCGCCCTGCGGCTGGCCCACGGGCTGGCGCGGCGGCTGACCTTCAAGGAACAGCAGCTGTGCCCCCGTGAGGTAGCGGGGCTGTGGCAGGCGGTTTCGCATTGCGGCGGCCACGACCGGCGTCATGGGCGCCGTGCCCGGGGCGTCAGCGCCGGGGCGGCCGCCAAACGACTGCGTCCGTGCCGGCGTGCCGTCAGGCGCGAGGATCATGAGCCGCGCCTTGATCACATCCAGGATCGCGATGGAGTCCCCCTTCCACGCCCAAATCTCCCCGAGCGACCGAAACTCATTGTCCTCGGGGCCAAAGCGCATCAGCTCGTCGGTCTTGCCGGTGGCGAAATCCACCCGAACGAGCCGCTGTCGGCTGTCGTCCGCCACCAGCAGCCGCCCGTCCGCCAACTCGCGCACCCGCGGACGGATCCGGAAATCGTCCTTGCTCACCGCCGACGCCGCAGGGAACGGTGACTCGGAAAACGTCTGGGCGGACAATCCAAAGGGCGCCGCCAGCAGCAGCAGCACATATCCGGCACGGGCAAGACGAGGCATACGGGGAGGATTCGGAGAAGGATGGCCGCTCGGCAGACACTGCGATGCCGATCTAGCTCTTATATTGGAAGATTCGACCTCCTGACGTCAGTCCACCGCATCCGTTTCTTGCCATGTCGTCCATCAAGGTTCCCCCCCTCGGCGAATCAATCGTCGAAGCGACCGTCTCCCGCTGGCTCAAACATGAGGGCGACACGGTCGCCATTGGCGACACGCTCGTCGAGCTCGAGACGGACAAGATCACCGTGGAAGTGCCGGCGCTCGAAGCCGGCGTCCTCAGCGCTCGCGGCAAGAACGAGGGCGACGTGGTCGCTGTCGGTGACACGCTGGGCGAAATCACGGCAGGAGCAGGCGCGCCCGCTGTCGCGGCGTCGACTGCTGCCGACTCGGCGGCCGCCACCGCGCCGAACGCGCCGCCGGCCGCCGTTTCCACTCCGTCGGCGGTGAAGGTCTCACCGGCGGCGGCACGCCTGGCGGCGGAGACGGGCGTCAATCTCGACACCGTCGCCGGCACCGGACGCGGCGGCGTGGTGGCCAAGGTCGACGTGCTGGGTGCCACGCCCCCCGCGGCACCGTCGGTCACGGCACCGACGGTGCCTTCAGCGGCACCGTCGATGGCCAAAGGTTCGCGCGAAACGCGCGAGAAGATGACCACGCGCCGCAAGCGCATCGCCGAAAATCTGCTGCAGTCGCAGCAGTCCACGGCGCACCTGACCACGTTCAACGAGATCGACATGAGCGCCATCTCGGCGCTGCGTGAACGACTCAAGGAACGCGTGGAGAAAGAACAGGGCGTCAAGCTTTCGTACATGCCCTTCTTCGTGAAGGCCGCCTGCATGGCGCTCAAGGCGTATCCCATCGTCAACGCACAGATCGACGGCGACACGATCGTTTACAAGCATTACGTGAACATGGGCATCGCCGTGGCGAGTGACGGCGGCCTGGTGGTACCGAGTCTCAAGGACGCAGACAGCAAGAGCATCGTGGAGATCGGCAAGGACATGGGCGCCGTGGCCAAGCGCGCGCGCGACGGGAAACTGTCGATGGACGACCTCACGGGCGGCACGTTCACGATCACGAATGGCGGCGTGTTCGGCTCGCTCGTGTCCACGCCGATCATCAACTATCCGCAGGCCGGTATTCTCGGCCTGCACAAGATTCAAGACCGGCCCATCGCGCTCAATGGCGAGGTGGTGATCCGGCCCATGATGTACATCGCGCTGTCGTACGATCACCGTATCATCGACGGCCAACAGGCCGTGCTCTTCCTCGTGCGGCTCAAGGAGCTGATGGAAGATCCTGCGGCGATGTTGGTGATGTGAGCATGACGTCTCCGACAGTGCAAACGGCCGATGTGGTGGTACTCGGCGGTGGCCCCGGCGGCTACGTGGCGAGCATTCGTGCGGCGCAGCTCGGGCTGTCCGTAACGTGCGTAGAGTTCGACAAGACGCTCGGCGGCACCTGCGTGAATGTTGGCTGCATCCCCTCCAAGGCGCTGCTGGTGTCGTCGGAGCACTACGAGTGGCTCCGCCTGCACGCCGCCGAGCATGGCATTGCGGTGGACGGCGCCCGCATTGATTTGTCTACGATGATGGCGCGGAAGCTCGACGTGGTGGCGCAGAACACCAAGGGCGTCGAGTTCCTCTTCAAGAAAAACAAGATCACGTGGGCCAAGGGCTACGGTACGCTGCAGCCGGGCCGCATGGTGGAAGTGCAAGCTGCCGACGGTACTATCACGCACTGGCAGGGTCAGTCGGTCATCATTGCCACCGGCTCCATGCCGGTGCAGTTACCGTTTCTGCAATTCGACGAGCAGCGCGTGCTGTCGAACGTGGGTGCGCTCTCCATTCCGGAGGTGCCCAAGCATCTCGTGGTGGTCGGCGGCGGCGTCATCGGCCTTGAATTGGGCTCGGTGTGGCGTCGGCTCGGCGCCAAGGTCACCGTGGTGGAATTTGCCCCCAATATTCTGGTGGGCAATGACGAGGATTTGGTGAAAGAGGCGGACAAAATTTTCCGCAAGCAGGGACTCGACATTCACACCGGCACCAAAGTGACCGGCGCAGACGTGCGCACGGACGGCGTGACCGTGCACATGGAGAAGGATGGTGTGGCGTCATCGATCGATGCCGACTACGTGTTGGTGAGTGTCGGCCGCAAACCGTTGCTGGGTGGTGTGGATGCGGCAGCGTTGGGACTGGCGATTGGTGCGCGGGGCGAAATTCTGGTGGACGATCAGCAGCGCACCAATCTGCCGGGCGTGTACGCAATCGGCGACGTGTGCGGTGGCAAACTGCTGGCGCACAAGGCGGAAGAAGAGGGCGTGGTGGCGGCGGAAGTAATCGTCGGTAAACCGGCCCACATGCACCACCGCACGGTGCCCGGCATTGTGTACACGTGGCCCGAACTCGCCACAGTGGGCCTCACGGAGCAAGAAGTGCAGGCCAGTGGCCGCGCCTACCGCGTGGGCAAGTTTCCCTTCAGCGCCAACGGCAAGGCGCGCACGATGGGTGAAACGCAGGGCTTCGTGAAGTTTGTGGTGGACGAAGCGAGCGACGAAATTCTCGGCTGCCACATGGTGGGGCCGCACGTGGCGGATCTCATGGCGGAGGTCGTGCTGGCCATGGAATACCGCGGCAGTGCCGAAGATATCGGCATGACCGTGCACTCGCACCCGACGCTCAGCGAAACCGTGAAGGAAGCGGCGCTGGCGGCACTCGGGCGCGCGATCCATATGTGAGTTGCCTCTCGGATAGCGAAAGGGCGCAGGGCCATGGTGGCCCTGCGCCCTTTTTGCGCTGTGCAAGGTGCCGCGGATACGGCGGAGTTCAGATCATCTTGCCGACGAGCAGACCCGCGGCAAAGAGTCCGGCACCGATCATGGCAACAATCGGCAGGGAAAGACCGCCAGGCGCTTCGGTCATGGCGGAGGCGGCGACCGAGGTGGCCAGCATGGCCTGCGTTTCGACTCGGGCATCCGTGGATGCCTCCGGGAGCGCGGCCATGACATTGGCCATCACGTAGGCCGGCGTCGTCATGCGACGACGGGCGGCCGTTTCGGCACCGATGCGATTCCACAAATCCACCTGCTTGGCGTCGGCGCGCCGCGCCTCCGCTTCCCCGGTCTCACCGTCCAACCACGCATGCAGCGCGAGGGACGGACCGTCTGCTGACGCGCCCGGGAGCGGCACCTCGCGGTCTGCGACTTGACGGTCTGCAATTGAGCGATCGGCTGCAACGTCGCGCTGCGGCAGATCCTGACCAAACTGGTCGTCGTGCGCTTCGTTTTGGTTAAGCATCAGGCGTATTTCTCCTCGAGCAGGGCCTGAAGAGCCTCGCGTGCCCGATGCACGCGCATCTTCAGAGCGCCCACAGTAGTACCCAAGAGGTCCGCCATCTCTTCGTAGGCACGTCCTTCAACATGTTTCATGATGAAGGCTTCCCGAAGTGATGGGGCCAGCTGCGCGAGTGCATCATCGAGGTCCGTCCGCAGTTCAGTGCGGTCGAGGTCCTCATCGGGGCTCGCGTAGCCGGAGGGCTGGTCGTCTTCGTCGTAGCTTAGATGCGTGCGCCGAATGTTCTTCAGCCAATCCTTGCATCCGTTGGCAACGATCCGGAACAGCCAGGCATCGAATCGACCGCGCACCTCACCGAGATGGTGATACGCCTTGATGAACGATGTCTGAAGAATGTCCTCGGCAACGTCCGGACTTCCGGTCATGCCAAGCGCATGTCGATACAGCGGATCGCTGTAGCGGCCGATCAACATCGCAAACAAGTTGCGATCCCCCGCAATGATGCGAGAGATGACGTCCTGGTCTGAGTCGACTTCGGGGAGTGGGGTTTCGGTATCCGTCGTGGTCACGGCGCTACAATAACTCCACGCGGACCCGCACAACACCCCTCAAGGCCGACTGATATGCATCGGACGTCACGCCGATCGTCTCGTAGCATGGACGAACGGTGCGAAAAGAGGTCACAGCCCGGACTCGGTGAGTATCGGCACATGATCGAACGCACTCCAGTGATATGTACGAATGAGCGCGCCATGTTCATCGAGCGCGGGTGGTTTGTAGCGAACTCGACCTTGTACCGAC
Organism: Gemmatimonadales bacterium; assembly: GCA_038212625.1. Classification (GTDB taxonomy): domain Bacteria; phylum Gemmatimonadota; class Gemmatimonadetes; order Gemmatimonadales; family Gemmatimonadaceae; genus Gemmatimonas. The sequence goes on from JBBQUH010000067.1 coordinate 9,852, forward strand.
GATGGCACTCCTGTGGCCACTGCCAATGCGGGGGCCACCGCCGCTTCTCGCAGTGCGTCACGCAATGCGTCGCGCACCGATCGCACGACTCCACAGGGTACACCGACGCGCTGTAACTGATCAACACACATGGCGGCCGGTAGATTGGCTACCGCGTGTGTGATCGCCGTCACAACGCGCGATCGTTGCGCGAGACGCCCGGCATTCGTGGCCAACGCCGGATCGGCCGCCAACGCCGTCAGATCGAGTGCTTGCGCGACCGCCTGCCACTGCGCGTCCGAACCGACGGCGATCACCACCGGCTGATCCATGGCCGGAAAGAGTTGGTACGGCACGAGATTCGGATGCGCATTCCCCCACCGTATCGCCTCCTCTCCGGTCACCAAGGCGTTTTGTGCCACGTTGACCAGCGCGGCCAGCGCACTGGCCGAGAGCGCCACGTGGCGGCGGCGAGCGTCGGCGCTGAGCGGTCGACCAGCGGCGGCCGCCCGGTCACGCGCGACCAGCGCCGCCAGCACCGAGATGACCACGTCCTTTCCGGCGATCACATCGGCCAGCGCCACCCCCACACGCATCGGCGCGCCCGCCGGCTCTCCCGTGATCGCCATCCATCCCGACTCCGCCTGCACCACAAAATCGTAGCCCGGACGGTGACTGTCCGCCCCGAACCCTGAAATAGTACACCAAACCAGCTGAGGAAACTGTGCCAGCAACGCATCAGCATCAATTTTCTTTCGCGCCAGGACGCCGGGGAGGAAGTTATCGAGTACGATATCGGCGTCGGCGATCAACCTCAGCACCAAGCCCAGATGGTCCGGATCGGCGAAATCTGCCGCCACCGACAGCTTGTTGCGATTGGCGCTGACGAAGTAGGCGGCTTGCCCGTCGCTCGTGAAGGGCGGCCCCCATCCCCGGGTGTCATCGCCCTGTCCGGGACGCTCCACCTTGATCACGTGGGCGCCGAGATCGCCCAACATCATCGCCGCCATCGGGCCGGCAAGGACGCGCGACAAATCCAGCACGCGGATTCCTTCAAGCGGTAATGGTTTCATACTGGCTCTTTAGTGATCCTCTGGTGTATTGATTTGAAGAGAGTGCAGAGCGCTTCGCAACGCGAAACCGCTCGCTACCCCCCTTTAGGCATTTGCCATTATATGTGTGCTCCGCGCGGAAATCACGTCGCTACGCCTTGCATAGATGCCTGAAAATCATATAGTTACCCCCGATCTGGTGGACGCAGACCATGTCGTCGGACGAATCCATCCGCCTCCGAAGACTGTCGGGCACCCACCGCTACCTCCATGTTTGGCGGAAGGAGTGCGTTCGACCCATGGCCGATTTGCCACAGACTGACGAAGACGCAACGCAAGAAGGCGATGCCCAACCAGCCAGCCCCGCGCCGCGGCGTGGACCTGGACACCGCGCCGCTGATGCGCGGGACACGGCCGCCGAAATGGCCGCCCGTGCGCACGAGATCAGCCTCGAGGCCGGAAGTAAGATGTCCGGCGCCATGCGTGATGTCATCGGGGCGGCCGCCGGATTCAGCGCCTTCGCCATCGAAAGCGCCCGCGACCTCGTCCACTACATGGTCCGCCGTGGCCAGATGGGCCAAGAAGAAGCTGAAGTGCTGATCCAGCAAGCCGAAGCGGCTTATATCGCCAAGCACGGGTCGCTCCCCAAGCCCGAGCCCAAGGCGCCACCGCCAAAGCCCATCCCCCTCGGCCAGCTCCCCAAGGCCGTCACGGCGCCCGCTGCGGCCGCTGAGGCCGCGCTCGAAGCGCGTGCGGCCATGCGCATCGAACCGCAAAAGCCGTCCGACAAAATTACTTTCGCGCCGCTCCCCCCCAAGCCAGCCCCCAAGGTGGCGCCCAAGCCGGCAGCGGTCGAAGAAATCGTCGACGACAAGGTCGTCGATAACCATGCGGCGAAGACGCCTGCCAAGGAGGCGCCCGCACCCAAGGCACCCGCCAAGGCTCCCGCGCCAGCGAAAGCCGCACCTGCGGCCAAGGCTCCAGCCAAAGCGGCCGTAAAAGCCCCCGCCAAGACGCCGGCGAAGGCGGCGGCGAAAGCCCCCGCCAAAGCGGCATCCAAAGCTCCGGCCAAAAAGGCCGCCGCCAAAAAGAAATAGCGCGGGTACGGTAGTGCCGCAGATCCGATGACCGCGCGTTTCATCACGGCGTCGGCGCCAGCCCGTCTCGACTTCGGTGGAGGGTGGACAGATGTCCCACCCTACGCCGAAGAACGAGGCGGGTTTGTGTGCAACGTGGCCATCGAGTTACGGGCAACCGTCACCGTCTCCGTCGCCACTGCCCTTGGCGCCACGTCCCAGCCTGCGGCGCATGACGCCCTCATCAACGCCGCCCTGCGCCGCGCGGCACTTCCGCACGCGCAGGCGACGCTCACAAGCCAGTTCCCCGTTGGCGCCGGCCTCGGGGGGTCCTCCGCCGCTGGCGTGGCACTCGCCGCTGCGCTGCACATGGCGCGCGGCCTGCCCACCGACCCGGCCGCACTCGCCGAGTGGAGCCGCGCGACGGAGGTGGAAGAACTGGGCATCGCCGGTGGACGGCAGGATCACTACGCCGCCGCCTTCGGTGGCGCCCTCGGCCTCTCCTTCGACCGCGCAACCCGGGTGGAACAGATCCCACTCACCAACGCCGGGATCGCCGCCCTCGAACGCCAGATCACCGTGATCTACACGGGCGAATCGCGCATCTCAGGCGAGACGATCTCCGCCGTGCTCGACGCGTACCGGGATCGGGTACCGCGCGTGGTCGACGCGCTCGATCGGATGGCCGTCCTCGCTCGCGGCATGCGCAGCGCCCTGCACGCCAGCGACACGCAGACACTGGCCGCGCTGATCGACGAACACTGGATCCATCAGAAATCGCTGCATCCGCGCATCACCACCGAGCGAATCGACGCGCTTGAACAGGCAGCGCGCGCCGCCGGCGCCACCGCGATCAAGGCGCTCGGCGCGAGCGGCGGCGGCTGCGTACTTGTGTTCGGCGGGCGACAGCTCGAACAGGCCGTTCGCGGGCTCGGCGAAATTCTTCCGTGGCGCGTGGCCACGACCGGTGTCACCTGCGCGGTTTCTGGCGCGGCCACCTGATCCAACGGAGGCACGCCGCCCCACAGGTGGCTAGACTGTATCCGTGCACTCTCGTCATCCCCTCGATACCCTGGCACTCACGCAGACACTGGTCGCCATAGACTCGCGCAATCCGAGTCTCGTGCCCGGCGCGCCCGGCGAACGGGCGTGCGCCGACGCGCTGGCCGCCGTGCTCAGTGGGTGGGGCTTTGCCGTCTCGCTGCGCGATGTGGCGCCTGGGCGCGCCAACGTGCTCGCGCGCATCGGTCCGACCGGACGTTCACCGCTGATTCTCAACGGCCACCTCGATGTGGTCGGCACGGACGGCATGACCCATGCGCCGTTCGAGCCGCTCCTGCGGGACGGCGCGCTGTATGGTCGCGGCGCCACCGACATGAAAGGCGGCGTAGCGGCGATGTGCGTCGCCGCTGCCCGCGCGGCCGCGCGCGGTGCGCTTGCGAGCGAGATCATCATCGCGGCGGTCTGTGATGAGGAGTTCGCGTCAATCGGCACGCGGGCACTGCTCGATGATGGCCTCACCGCCACCGGCGCCATCGTTACCGAACCCACGCGCCTGGCGATCGCCCCGGTGCACAAAGGCTTCGCGGGAATCGAAGTGACGCTGCACGGCCATGCTGCGCACGGCAGTCGCTACGACTTGGGCTGTGACGCGAATCGCTCGGCCGGATTGCTGGTGGCCGCGCTCGATGGCCTAGAGCGCGAGGTGCTGACGGCGCGGACGCACCCGCTGCTGGGACGTGCGTCGTTGCATGTCGGCACCATGCATGGTGGCACCGGGTGGTCCACGTATGCCGAGCGGTGTGTGCTGCAGATCGAGCGACGCACGATGCCCGGCGAGACCGAGGCACAGGCATTGGCCGAGGTGCAGCAGTTGTGTGACACGCTGGCGGCGGAGCGGCCGGAGTTCCGCGCGGACTGCCGACTCGTGTACGCGCAGGAACCGCTGGATCTCGCGCTGGACGCGCCGCTGGTTCGGCAGTTGCAGCAGGCAACCGCCGCGTGCGCGGTGGACGCGCCAATCGCTGGACTCTCCTGTTGGACCGACGCTGCGCTGTTCGCGGCGGCGGGGATCCCGGCGGTGTGTTTCGGTCCCGGTGACATCGGCCGCGCGCATTCCGCCACTGAGTGGGTGGAGGTAGCCGATCTCGAACGGGCCACCGATGTGCTCGACTACGTTTGTGCCCATTGGGGGCGGTGAGTACCTATGGGTTTGTCTGTCGCTGAATACGACCGTCTTGAGCGCGCGATCACCAACGGCGTGCGCCTGGCGATCCGTCGTCGTGGCAACGAGTTCCTCGTGATCCCGGAACGCCTGCGTATGCAGGACGGGCGCGAGGTGATTGTGGCGCGTCATCCGTCCACCGGGCACAAACTCGAACTGTTCCTCGACGAACTCGATACCGTGGAGCCGATCCAATGACGGCGCGCTACCCGCTGGTGGCGGTGTACGCCGACGAATCGTGCCTGGGCAACGGCAAAAGCACGGACACCCCCGGCGGGCTAGGCGCCCTGATCGAGTTCCGGAAAGCCGATGGGAGCGTGCAACGCTTCGATCTCTGGGCGTCGGAGCCGAACACGACCAACAACCGCATGGCGCTGCGGTCGGTGATCGACACCTACGACGCGATGTCGCGCAAAGGCAACCGGTTGGCGGTGCAGTTCACCACCGACTCGCGCTACATCGTGGACGGGATGACGTCGTGGGTGCGGGGCTGGATGGCGCGCGGCTGGCGCCGGAAGGACGGCGCGGTGGAGAACGTGGAGCTGTGGCAGGCGGCCGTGGAGGCGATTGCTCTCCACGACAGTCAGTGGGCGTGGGTCAAGGGGCACGCGGGGCATCCTCAGAACGAGTACGCCAACCATCTAGCCACCTCGGCAGCCGCGCAGCAGCACCGCAGCGATGGCTTGGTGCCGTCGTCGTTCGAGGCGTGGTGGGCGGCCCAACCGGTGCGTGCCAACACCAAACGGGCGCCGCTGTCGCCGTTCCCGGACGCCGAGCGTTTTGTGCCGTCTCCGGCGTTACCGCGACCGGCGATTGTGCGTCGAGAGGGGTAGGATTTCCGGCGCAGGGCGCGCCGGTCCAACCCGGGGTGTCCATGTTCAAGTATGTGCTCATTCTCGCGCTCGGTGTGGCCCTTGGCTACGGCTACGGCTGGAAAGACGCGCAGGTCAACACCGTCCATGTCGCCGAGCGGCTGATCGAGAAGATCGGTGGCGAAACGCGCGACCGCATGGGCAATGACGTGGACGCCTCCATGCGGTCGGCGGAAGGGCGGTGAGTGTCGTGACGCGCTCGCTGGACGACATCGATCGTCTGGCGTTCCGTCTTTCGCGCACTGTCCGTACGCAGTACCCGCAGCTGCTCACGACTGGGTTCACACTGACCGATCTCGAGGAGCGCCTGTTGCCGTTCCGCGACGCGCGCCGCGAGATGGCAAATGGCGGGATGGATGCCTTTGAGATCGCCATGTTGCGGCTGATCTCGGGCGAACGTGGCTACGTGGACACGGATGTTGCGCTGCAGCAGGCATGTCGGCAGGCGCTCGCGCTGCCGTCGCCGACGTTGGCGCTGGTGCGATCGTGGTCGACAACCTCCGTGCGGCTGACCGGCCCGCCGGTGAACCCCCACACGACCGACACAATCGTCGCGGAAGACGTGTTCGGTGGCGCGAGCGGCGCGCCCGCACATGGCGCGCCCGCGAACCGCTCGCTGGTGACGGCGGCGCGGACCACCGCGACGTCGCCGCAGGCGGCGGGCTGCGGGTGTCGTTTCTGCGGCAACCGCCTGCCCGACCATCGCCGCCTGACCTTCTGCCCGTACTGCGGTACCGACCTCACCAAGCGGCAGTGTGCCGCGTGCAGTACCGAACTGGACATCGCGTGGCGCTTCTGTGTGACCTGTGGCCGCGGGGCGGACGTGCCGGATCTGCCACCGCTCCCCCAGCGCGCGGCCTCCTGACGCCTCGTCGCGTGGGATCGCTGCGGCGCGTGCCAGCCGCGGACGGCGAATCCTACGGGGTCGGTTGCGTGTATACTCGTATATGGTCTTCACTGCGCGCGTCTTCCCTTGGGTTGTCCTGTCTCGCATGCTGCTGCCGCTGACACTGATCGTGCTGGCCGGTGGGTGTGCCACGAGTGCGGCGTCATCCGGCCGCGCTGCGGATGTGGCGCCTGTTGTTGTTCCCGCCACCGTGGCGCTGCGCTGGCCGGTCAAAACGGTGCCGCATGTGGATCTGTGGCTACACGCCTTTGCCATGCTGAGCACCGACAGCGCCACCGTGCCGCTGTACCGGCGTGGCTACGCCGACTCGCTCACGGTGGTCAAGAACTCCCGGAACGTGCTCACGGCGCTTGACGCCAATCGGGCCACGCTGGTGAAGCGACTGGCCACCGCCGGCTACCTGCAGGCGCAGTTTTTGCCCTTCGCCTTCGCCAACTGGGACGACATGCGCACTGCGATCGAGCGCTTCCAGCAATTCGAAGGCGATCCGCGCCGCGCGCCGGACCGAGAGGTGGCGGCGCAGGTGGCGTTGATCGCGGGCATGTTTCCAGCGCCCGCCGACCGCGAGTGGCTCCGGTTGTTTTTCGCCGGCGTGGAAGATGAGCGGATGCGCTTCTTTGCGGCCGAACAGGCACGGCTGGTGCGGACGCGCGTGGACGTAATTTCGGCGGTCGATAGCCTCTGGCAGCAGGTGTATCGCCCGAAGTTCGAGCGCTTTTTGAACAACACCGGGCAGCGCCAAGGCGATCTCGTGCTCTCGGTGCCAATTGGTGGCGAGGGACGCAGTGCGGTGGGGCGCGACCGGCAAACGATGGTGGCCGTCCCCTTCCCCGCCCGCGCCGAGGACGCCGTCCAGGTGCTTTATGTGCTCGCGCACGAAGTAACCGGTGCGCTCGTGGGCAGCGTGATCGCCGACAATACCACGCCGGCGGAGCAGCGCGAAGGCGCGGCCGACCGGTATGTGTCCATGGGCCAGGTGCGCGCGGGGCTACTGCTGCTCGACAAAATCGCCCCCGAGTTGGGCGACGACTACCAGCGGTTTTATCTCGCGCAGACGGGAGTGACGGAGAGCACCACCGCCACGACTGCAGCG
>JBBQUH010000068.1:0-16591 GCA_038212625.1 Gemmatimonadales bacterium
CGACTTGAGCACCGGACTCACCGCACCAATCCGTCGCACGCGTCCCGAAAGCGAGTACTCGGCGCGGTCCACGGACGATGGGAAAGCGGTCACCGTAATCCGCGTAGAGGCCGACTCCACGCAGCGCCTCTGGCAGATCCCGCTCGACAGCAGCATGGCGCCGCGCGTGCTCTTCCCCGCTATCAAGCCGGTGGGGTACTTTGCGCAAGCCAACGATTCGCTCTGGGCGCTCTTTGTACTTGGCACGCCTGCCACGCTGCAGCTGGCAAACAGCGCCACCGGCACTGCCGATGTGATTGCGCGCAACGTGGGACGTTCGCTGCATCGGATCCCCGGCAGCACAAATATCAGCTTTGTGCAGAAGGGCGGCGCTACTTGGTATGTGATGCAACTCAACGTGCTGACATGGCGCGTAGATACACTCATCGCCTTACCGAAAGGCAGTGAAGATGTCGTGTGGGCCGACAGTACCACGCTGCTGGTGGCGCAGGGGACCACACTCTCAACTTGGAAACGCGGCACCGCAGCGTGGGCGCCGGTCGCGGATCTCTCGTTCGCTCCGCTGGCGAATGTCACGCGACTGGCGGTGAGCGACGATCGTGGCTGGCTGGCGCTGGTGGCCGATGCGACACCGCGCCGCACGTTGCCGATGTCGAGTGCACCGCCTGTCGCGTCGGACCGCGTGGATACGGCGGTGGTGCGACGCAATATTGGCATCCTCGCCGCGGATTCTATGGAAGGTCGCATGACCGGCTCACCGGGCGGTGAGCGGGCGGCCGTGTGGTTGGAGGCACAGTATCGGGCGGCCGGACTCACACCGGCTGGTGACTCCGGAACGTTCCGACAGCACATTCCGCTGCGCAGGGCGCAGGGTCCGGCGAATGCCGGAGGTCGTATGCGCCCCGCACCCGTTGCCTCGTGGGCGGCGTGGGATTCGCTGCCCGCTGATCAGCGGCTGCGTTCCTCGAATGTGGCGGCAATGATTCGTGGCAGTGATCCGCTGTTGCGCGACGAGGTCGTGCTGGTCACGGCCCACTACGATCACATCGGCATTGGCCGCGCAGTTGATGGCGATTCCATCAATAACGGCGCCGACGATGATGCCTCCGGTAACGTCGCGCTGATCGAAATGGCGAAAGCGCTGATGCAGGGCCCGCGCCCCAAGCGCACCATGCTGTTCATGTCGATCACCGGCGAAGAGGTGGGCGGCTTCGGCACGCGCTGGTATCTGCAGCATCCTCTGCTGCCACTAGATCGCACCGTGGTTGACCTCAACGTGGAGATGATTGCCTACCCCGATTCGCTCGCCGGAGGCTTCGGAAAAGCCTGGCTCACCGGCTACGAGCGGTCCACGATGGGTGATCTGCTCGCCGATAATGGCATTCCGCTGGTGCTCGACCCGCGCCCGGGCCAGGACTTCTTCTCGCGTAGTGACAACGTCGCCTTCGCCCGCGTCGGTATTCCAGCGCACTCGTTGTCGTCGTACAACTTGCAGTCACCATATCATACGCCAAAGGACGAAGCGGCTACGGTAAACGTACCGCACATGGCGCAGGTGATCGAGGCGACCACCAAGGCGCTACGGTTGCTTGCCGATGGTCCGCGGGTCATGTGGTATCCGGGTGGGCGCCCGGAGGCACCGGCGCCTCGGCCGCCGCGTTAGGCGGCATGCAACCAGTACCACGCAGTACGTTTCACGAAGATCGCTGCACGTCCACGGGCTCCACGGGTCCTTCTCCTACAAAGAGTTATGACGAAGATCGCGCGTGTTGGGCTTCCGTTACGCTGCCGGGCAACCATGCGCACCGTCTCGTCACGTCTGGCTACGGTTGGTGTCGCGCTGGTACTGGCCGGCTGTGGTGATAAAGTGACCGGGATAAACGGGCCACCAACCTCCGGCATTGGCGTACTGGCCTCGATCGTGGTCGATGCGGACGACCGGACGATTCAAATCGGGCAGATGACACAGGCACGCGTAACGGGACGTGACGCACTGGGAGGCACCGTGGCATTAGGCGCCACGCCAACGACGTGGACGACCAGTGACGCGACGCTTGCCACGATCACTGCGGCGGGTGTGGTCACCGGCGTTGGCGTAGGCACTGTGCAGCTCCGGGCCACCGTCGCTGACGGCGCCGCGTCAAGGGTGGCATCGATCGCGCTCGTGGTGACTGGAATTCCCGGAGCGCCGACCATGGTAGATGTGGTCATGCCGGGACTGACGTTCAGCCCGTTTGAAACGGTGGTGAAACAAGGCGGCACGGTGCGGTTCGTCTTTCCGGCACTCGCGCACAACGTCATCTGGGATCGACGACTGTCCGGGGCGCCCGCCGACATCGGGATCGTCACGAGCGTCTCTATCAACCGGACGTTTCCGAGCGTGGGCGTGTTCCCCTATACGTGCACGCTGCACCCGGGCATGGACGGCACGATCATCGTGACGCCGTAGCCCGGGTACGAACGGCTACGCTTTGGTCACGCCGCGGAACTGCGGCGTGTAGTCGGGGAAGACCACGCCAAGATTGGAATTGCCGAGTCGGTTTTTGACAATCTCCGCCAACAGATCGCGATGGTCGAGGGTGACGCGCAGATCTTGCCCCGACTCCAGGTTCTCTCGCGCCAGTCCCGGCCAGCCGTTGGTCAGTACGCGTCCGCCGTTGATCTTTTTGCCCATCGCGAACGCCACGTTACCGCGACCGTGATCCGTGCCCTGACTCCCGTTTTCACGAGCGTTGCGCCCGAATTCCGAAATTACGACCAGCGTCACGCCGTATGCGGTGGTGCCTTGAATGACATCGGCGTAGAACGCGGCCAGTGTTTGTGACAAATCGAGCATCCGGTTGTGCATATAGCTGCCGTTGACACCGGGCAGCGGTCCCTGTGCGGAATGCGTGTCCCAGCCGCCGTTGAACGCATGTACGGCCTCGACGCCTACGTCGGCTTTGATCAGCGCGGCGGCTGAGCGCAGTGCATTGCCGAACCCGGTGGTGGGATATGTGGCGCCGTCGGCCGGTCGGTACCCGGTGAAGTTGATGCTGCGCAGTAACGCGACCGTATTGGTGGTATCGAGCGCATTCGCACTCACCGGTTCTACGGCGTTTTCGTAGTTGGTCGCCATCCACTGCGCGCGGTCAGTGGCGGTGGCGCCACTCCCACTGAGGGTAAAGTTGGCCGGATTTGGAATCGGCAGCGCCTTGGGGCCTGCGGCAAGTGTCTGCGGTAACCCCGAGGTGAGACTGAGTGCGCGCAACGGTGCATCGCTGCGCCGCGGCGTGCTCGTGGCCAGATGGCGCCCCAACCAGCCCCCATTCACCCGCGCGTCGCGCGGTTTCCCCACTTCGATATATCGTTGCGCGTCGAAATGCGAGCGCGAATTGTCCACCGAGCCGGTGGCGTGCGCCACCAGCAGATCACCGGCACTGTAGGCCGGCATCAGCGGGGCCATGCCGGGTGAAAAGCCGAAGAAGTTATCGAGCGCCGTGAGTTTGGGGCCGGCGCCCGCCGCATCAGGACGCGGAATAGCCAGCGTGGGGCGCCCCGTGTAGTAGTCTGGATCGCCGAACGGCGCCACCAGCGACATTCCGTCCACGCCGCCGCTCAGAAAGATCGAGACGATGATGTCCCGGGTGCTGTTCGACGTCTGCGCCATCACCACCGAGGGGAGCCACGTGGGCACCATCGCTGCGATACCCACCGCGCCGGCCGCCATCAGAAAATCACGGCGCGCCAGTTCGTGGTATTCGGTACAACCGACAGTTGTCTCTTCGTCGCTCATGCGCGTATCCGGCTAACGTGAGGCACCGCGAACAGGGAACCGATCAGTACCACTGGAACTCCTGCGCACTCGCGGCCAGGGACAACGTTTCCCGTACGCGCGTGTCGTTGTACGTCCCGCCGCGTAGGTAGGTCACTAACTGCGTGCGGAGACTCGTGGGCATCTCGCCGCCGAACAGTCGGGTGTTGATCTGCGCAATGACGCCATCGGGCGTATCAGGGGCGCGGAACTGCATGGAGTTCACGCGCGTCTGCGTGGCGCTGTTGAGCGCGGAGAGGTACTGCATGTATGACCAGCGGGTAATCACGAGCCCGCTCCACCAATCGATTCGATCCGGGTAGCCGTTGGGCTGCTCCCACCGGAACAACGGCATCCCCATCTGGTCGGCACGCTGACGCGCGGCACGCACGTTGGTAATCTGTGCGTCCATCGCGCGCAGGCCCGAGATCGCCAGATGAAACGGTCGCTTGTACTTGGCCGGCGACGCCATGAGGTTCTGGCTCGACAAAATCGTGCGTACCATCGCCGTGATGTTGCCACCGGTGCGCGTGTACGTGGCCGCCGTGGCAGTCACCACCGCAGGCGGTGGCTCGTACGCCAGCAGCCAGCGCGCCATTTTCCACGACACGTATCGCGCAGTGCTCGGATGGTCGATCAGCATCTGAATGGCTGTGTCACCTTCAGCCTTCATGTCCGCGGTCGAGGCAGTGCTCGCCATCGCCGGGAAGGTACGCCCCATGAACGTCTTGGCGTTGCGATCGTGAAACCCGCGGTTGAACGAGAACACGCCCGCTCCACCGGTGCTCCAGCCGGTCAGGATGCGCGACAGCTCCGCCACATCATTCTGCGAATATCCACCGTCCACACCCAACGTGTGGAGCTCCATGATTTCGCGCGCGTAATTCTGATTCGGTGTGGGCGTGCGGCTGCGATTCTGGTCGAGATACACCAGCATTGCGCCGCTCTCGGCCGTCGCTTTGAGCAGCGTCGGAAACGAACCCAACGCATTGGCGCGAATCACGTCACGGTCGTCGGCCATCTTGAGATAGCCCACCTTGGTCATACTGATCGTAAAATGATCGGACCAGAACTCCACCATGCGCTCCCGCAACTGTGCGTTGGACGAGGCGGCACGATACCACGAGGCATCGGATAACTGGTTTTCCACTTCGCCGCCGTTTTGCGTGGCGAGCTGCGGCAACGTCATCTGCGTAAACGGAAGACGGGTGGCGATCGTGCTTTCGATGGCACTGTCGTCGATCGCGCTGACCCGCAGTTGGTAGTCGAGATACCCCGCGTAGCCAAGGCTTCGTGCCAGCGTCACATCGGCCGACGTCATCCCCATCGTGATCCGCCGCACCAGTCGCAGCAGGGGATCGGTCCACACGGTGGACGGATCAGGCCGACCGCTACCGGTCGGTCCGGTGGGGAAGGGCGACGGGGCGCGGCCGCGCGGGGGCTGCGCGTTTACCGGCCGGCTAGCGACCAATGCCGCCGCCGACGCGCCAAGCGCGAAGAACCGACGACGGCTCGGGCGCTCTGGATCGGGCGCATGCGGAATGTGCTCCACCATCTCTGCGTCGTCGGACGAGGTCATGCGCGTAACCAGGAAGGGAATCTGCGAAAACAGCGCTGATGAATGCTTGGGGTCGTCAACGGCTCTGTCAATGAACACGACCATCATATCGGAAGGGAAACGTGCGAATCGTCACACGCTGTGTCAGGTCGGGCCGGGCGCGAAACACAATGTTCCGGTTTGCCCACGCTGGGAATGCGACGGCACCCCCTCCACTCAGATAGACGGCTACAGCGTCCCCGCGTTAAGACCATAAATGGCCTGCAGCAACGCCAGCGCCACAAGGGCGACCACTCCGCCAAACCCGAGAATCATCACCGGCTCGATCAAGGCCACCGCCCGCATCAGCGCCCGCTCCGCCTCCTCCCCCGCCGCCTCGGCCGCCCGCCGGGCCAGGGTCGCCAGCGCGCCACTCGCCTCGCCAGCCTCCAGTAGACGCACGGCCAGCGGGGGCAACGCGCCATTCAATGCCACCGCCACCGGGCGTCCGTCGCGTACCAGCGTCTCGGCCACCGCCAACTCGGACGCCACCTGCGCATTGGCCACGGTCCTGCGGCCGAGCCGCATGGCGGCGAGCAGGCTCACCCCGGCCTGCAGGGCCACGCTCAACGTGCCCAGATAGGCGGCGGCAGCGCGCCGTTGCTCGTATGCACCGAGCAGCGGCCACCGGAGACGCCGAGCGTGCCACGCCAGCCGTCGTGTGGGATCACGGAGCGATTGCCGCCACCACGCGCCCGCGATCACTGCGGCCACAAGCACCGCCCAGCCGCCCGCGCGCAGCATCGTGCTGGCGCTGATCAACCACCGGGTGCTCAGAGGCAGCGTACCGCCACTGTCGACGATCAGTGCGGCAAACCGGGGCACCACCACCACCAGGATGACCGCCGTCCCGACCGTTGACGCCACGCCGAGCAGCACCGGGTAAATGAGCGCCGAGGTCACCCGCTGGCGGATGGCTTCATCGCGCTCCACCTGCTCGGCAAGCATGGTGAAAGTCGGTGCGAGGGTCCCTGCGGCTTCGGCCGCTGCGAGCAGTGGAGGGAAAAACGCGGGTAATTCAGGTGACGCCGCGACCGCCTCCGAAAGCGACTGACCACCACGCACCGCATCGCGCACCGCAGTGAACACGGGGGCCCACAGCGTGCCCGGATCGCCGGACGCCGCGTACGCGACGGCCCGGTCGGCCGGCACACCGGCGCTGAGCAGCGTCGCGATCGAGCGCGTGAGCACGGCCAGCTCGGTGCGGTCGCGCCCCGATCGCCAGCCGGCCACCCGCATGCGCCATCCAGCGGACGCAGCCGCCGTCACACGCGTGCCAACACTTTCGCGCCCTGCGCTCACCGGCTGCCACCCAGCCGCCCCGTGTTCCTCGGGGCTCAACTCGATGACCCACAGGGACCGCTGGCGCAGGGCCTCGACCGCTTCGTCCGCCGACGCCGCATCAAGCGAACCGGAAACCGGCTGCCCATCCGCATTCGCGGCCCGATACCGCCACCGCACGAGCGTGCTCACGCGGCGTCGTCCTCGCTGATGACGCGTTCCACTTCAGCCACCGTGGTACGCCCCTCGCTCACCAATCGCCAGCCGTCATCGCGCAGCGACGGCACGCCACCGCTCCGCACCTGAGCCCGCAACTCGGCCAAGGACGCGCCGCGGGTAAAAGCGCTGCGGAGCGCGTCGGTCAGTACCAGCAGTTCGGCCAACGCGATCCGTCCACGATAGCCAGTACCGGCGCACACCACGCATCCAGTGCCCTCGCGCACGCGGGTGACTGACTCGCCACGCGCACCCATGAGTGCCCGTTCTTCGCGCGTGGGCTCGCGCCACGCAGCACACTGTTCACATACGCAACGTACGAGGCGCTGGGCGAGCACTCCCTGCAAGGTGGCAGCAAGCAAGTACGCGGGCACACCCATATCCTGCAATCGCGCTAATGCTGCCGTGGCATCAGTGGTGTGCACCGTGCTCAACACGAGATGGCCCGTGAGGGCTGCCTGCACGGCAATGTCGGCCGTTTCAGCGTCTCGCATCTCACCAACCAGAATCACGTCTGGATCGTGACGGAGAATCGCCCGCAGCGCATTGGGGAATCCAAACCCGGCCCGCGGATTTACCGGCAACTGCACGACACCATCCAGTCGATATTCGACCGGATCCTCTACCGTCACGACCTTCACGGTGGGCGTGCTCCGCTCACGAAGTGCCGCGTAGAGCGTGGTGGTTTTCCCCGAACCCGTGGGGCCGCTCACCAGCACCAGCCCGGAACTGCGATGTAACAGTTGCCGCAGTGTGCGCAATGTCCCGTCGGTAAAACCCAGCGCCGACAGCGACGACGCACCGGTGTCATTACCACCATCGAGCAAGCGCAGCACCACGCTTTCGCCGTGCAACGCGGGAAGCGTGGACAGGCGGAGATCCATGTCGCGCGCTCCCACGCGCACTCGTGCCCGCCCGTCCTGCGGCAACCGGCGTTCGGCGATGTCGAGTCCGGCCAGCACTTTCAGTCGCGAGATCACCGCCGCTCGGAATTCCGGCCCCAGCTGTTGCGCATCGCGCAGCACGCCATCCAGCCGCATGCGAATGCGCAGGCCGTCCGGCGTGGACTCCACGTGTACGTCGCTCGCGTGCGCGCGCGCCGCTTCGGCAAGCATCGCGTTCACCACTTGTACCACGGGTTCGCGGCTGGCGAGCGCGCGGAGATCATCAAGTGACTCAGTGCGATCGGCGCCACTCGTCATGGTGCCTACATCGGTTCCGCGCTCACCGCCGCCAGCGTCCGACGCGGCCCGACGAGGCGCGGCCAGTAATGCCGCCCGGATGTCACCGGTACCGTGAGGCACCCACCGCACGCGCGCTGCGTAGGTGCGTTCGAGCACGTCCTGCACAAAGGCGGGCGGCGTATCGGCGGCGGCCACCTGCAGCACGCCTTGCTCGAGCGTTAGCGGCAGCACCGCCTGCTCGTCGAGCCATCGCGCGGGTATCCGACGCGCCAGCTCGCCATCGGCTGCGGCTCGCAGGTCTCGGGCGTCCATCAGCGGCGCGGCGACGGCGCGAGGCTGTCTTGCGGTGGCTTGCGCCCCACCGGCGTATCGGACAACGCGCCCGGCGTCCGATCCTCCATCCGTTTGCGGAATCGCTCGCGGATCTCGTCGGCGTCGGCATCGGTGCGCACGAGATACGGGGTGACAAAGATCGCCAATTCCGTGCGCTGTCGCGTGGTCACCTGACGTTTGAAGAGCGCACCAAGAAACGGGATGTCCATGAGAAATGGGAGCCCCTGTTCCTGAGTTTGACGCTGCTCGCCGATCAACCCCGCAATCACCACGGTCTGACCGTCGCGCAGAATCGCGCGCGTACTTGCCTCACGCGTCGAGATGACGGGCGCACTCAGTGCTGCGGCGATTGTTTGTTGCGTGAGTGAACTGACCTCCTGCAGCAGTTGCACCGACACATAGCCGTCATCATTGATGGTGGGAATGATCGACAGCTTCGTTCCCACGTCCTGATACTGCACCGCGCGGTCGATCGAGATATCGTTGCCCAGCCGCGTGGAGGAGATGAATGGCACCTTGGTACCCACCAGAATCGAGGCTTCGCGATTATTCGCGGCGATGATTTCTGGCGTGGACAGTACGCGAACGTCGCTCGTGGAAGCGATTGTGCGCAACAGCGCACGGACGCCCGTACCATCCAGGCGTACCAATCGCAGCAGCGCCGACGTGGATCCCGTATCCGGGATTTCGGGATTGCCGAACTGCGCCTGCACATCGCCGCCGCGGTTGACGGCCGCCCAGTCAATGCCGAATTCAGAGCCGCGCCCCAGCGCGATCTCAGCGATCGTGACCTCGAACAGTACCTGCGCCGGGCGCGTATCGAGTGCATCGATGGTTTCGCGCAGCAGCGGGTAATTGGGCGGCGCCGTGCGGATGACCAGTGCGTTGGTTGGTGCGCTCGCCACGATCGTGGTGCGACCCACGAGCAATCCCGACGCGGAGTCGCGCGGCGACGCTGCAGTCGGTGTCGGTACGGCGGCGTTCATCAGTGAGCCGGTATTGCGAATGCGAAAGGCCTCGGCGTCGCGCGCGCGGAACGTATCGAGCGCCCGGGAAAGCGAGCGGTCGGCGAGCGACCCTGAGGGGCCGGCCGCGACCGTGATACCGAAGAGCTGTCCGAGCGACGCCGCGAGGTCATCGGCCGACGCATATTTGAGGTTCACCACGTACGTGCGTAACCCGGCTTCGCCAGCCGGCGCGGCATCGAGCGTGCGCAGCAGCTCGAGATAGCGTGCCACATTGCTCCCGCGATCCGTAATGAGCAGCGCATTGGATCGTGCCACCGCTTCAACCCGCGCACCTTTGCTCAAAATGGCGCGCAGTGCGTCGGCTCCTTCATCGGCGCGTATCGATTGCAGCGGCACTAATTGCGAGACGAGCCCCAACGGTGCGGGGTCGGGAAATCCAAATCCGGTGCGCAACGCGCCAGTGGCCGGTGCTTTCGCGTTCGGTACGATCTGCGCCACGGCGCCATTCGGCACCAACATCAGCTCGTTCGATTCGAGAAGCGACTCAAGCACCCCCTCCAACTCGGCCTTCGACACCGGCGACGCGGTAGTAAAGGTGACCCGCGTATCCGGGATCTCCGACAGCAACACCGTGCGCCCCAGCATCGTGGCGAGCGCGCGGATCACGTCGGCGAGCCGCGCATTCGCGAAATCGAGCGTGGTCGTGCGCGGCCCCGCGTCGGGCGGTCCTTGCGCGGCCAGCGGCGGTGCGGCGAGTACGAGCAGGAGGAGCGACGCGAACATCCTCACCGCGCACCGCGTCTGCAGCGTCGACCGGACGTGCGGACCTGCGGTGGTGGTGGTGGTCCAGAAAAAGGGCAGGGAACGGCTCACGGCAACATCCCGGTCGAGTCGGACGCCGCGTCCCGGGAGAGTCGCACGGTGCGCGTCCCGTTGGCGGTGGAAAGAACGATCAATTCACGGGTCAACCGGCGCACACGGACGCCATCGAGCACGTCGCCCGCGCGCACGAGGCGCGGCGGCACGCTATCACGCACCTGAAGCATGCCGAACAGTACCCCATCCTGCGAGACGATACCCAACAGCTGCGGAAACGACGTGTCCGCATCCTCGCTGGGCAGGTCGCTCGGATCGGCGCTGGCCATCAGGACGGGATCGGGCGCCTGCCCCGGAGCCATATAGCGCGCTTGCGGGGCGCGACGGCTGGCACTGAAAACATTCCCGCGCACCATCGCATCGCGTATCGAATCGTTGCGACGCATCGTCGCGTCGGCTGGCAACGCCGCCGGCGAATCACTGAACGGCGGGTATAGCGACGTTGCCGTCGGCACGGTGATCGGCCAGGCCGCCACCCCAAGAGCCGCCGCCACGAGCACCACGGCGCACCTGTCGAGCACTCGCCGCCAAGGCGTCGTCATGGCGTGATCACCAGCGGCGCGCGCACCCCGAGTGTCGCCTGCAGCACGTCGGTCGCCCCACGAAGCGATGGATTGATCTGCACGGTCATTCGTTCCACCTGCAACGCGCGTGGCCCACGCTGCAGCATATCGAGCAGCGCCGCCAAACCGATCACGTCACCGGTGACAGACACCGTCGCGGTAAGCGACGTCGCGGCCGTCGACGGTACCGCCTCGGTCGAGGCCGCACCGGGCGTCTCCAACGCGCCGTTTAACGGCACCTCCACGCGGTCCACCAGCAATTGACTTGCGTCGGCGGCGTCCTGCAGCAGTGATTGCAGCGCACTGGCCGCCAGCGACATCGAAGGGGCATGCACTACCCGTCGGCCGGACAACGCGAGCGCAAGCTCCCGCGACGACGCACGCTGTTGGAGTGACGCCTCGCGCACAATCAGCGACTGCAATTGCGTCACACGCGCGCTGAGGGCGTCGCGGCGCGCACTGCGAAGTTCCCACCGCGAAAACATTGGAACGACGACGAATGTGAGCAGCGCCGCCAGCACCAGAACGCCCGACCCGAGACCCATCACTCGCCACTCGCGAGCGTTCACCGCGCCTCCCGATCGCACGGAGTCACCGCGCACCATTCACTCCTCCGGCCGTGGTGAAGGTCAGCGAGAACGAACTGCGCGTCACTCCGCCATCGAGGTAGCGCGTACTCGGCGCGGCCGACCGCACCTCGCGGAGCGTGGAGTCAGCGGAAAGCAGGGGCACCAGCGCGGCCGCGTCGCGGGCGCTGCCATCGAGTCTCCACACCGCGCCGTCCCACGACAGGCGCTGCACGAACGCATCGGCCGGGAGTCGTGCGCTGACCCGCGCCAGCACCGCATCGGGCGCGCTCGGAGACGCAGCCAATGTAGCAATCTGCTGCAAGCGCTCAACTTCTTCCGTGGCGCGCTGCCAACGTGACTGTGCATCGCGCGCCGGTACCGCGAGCGGCTCCAGGCGTTGCACCTCGCGTTCCAGCGCGACCAGCTGACGCTGCGCACGCCAGTCGAGCGCCGCCACCAGCAGCAGTGCCGCAGCGACCATCACGGCCACCGTGCGCCAGTCACCACGACGACGCACACGCTGCATCTGGGCGTGCAGCGGCGCATCGAGTAGCTGCATGTCCAGCGACGCGTCCAGCACGCGCGCCGCAGCGCGTGCACTCGCGATCACGTCGAGCGATGCACCATCCAGCAACTGTTGAACAGGTAACACACTGTCGACCGGCGCACCGTCGGCACCATCGGCACGACGCATGCGCCGCGCGTCGCAGAGCTGGCCGTCTTCGATCGTGAGCGCCCCCTGCGCGTCATGACCAGCGTCGAGTGTGACCACCCCCGATGCGCCCGTCCAGACTGCGGCTCGTGCGATGGTGAGGACACCAGCCACCGGCCCGAGCACGGAGAAAGCGCGCACCCACTGTGTCAGCTGTGTACTCTCCAGCGCGAACGCGACGGGCCCGTCAGTCGCCACCGCCGCAGCGCCCGACAGCGCGAAGTAGCGGTCCGGCGCGTGACGTAACATCTGCAACTGCTCGGCGCGCCCCACCGGAGGGAGCGTTGCGCGCGTGATCTCGAGAAACGCCAGCCCCACGACCAGCACGACACTCGCCGGAGCTCCGGCTCGCTCCGCAACGGCCCGGGCCGCCGTGTCCGGGTCACTCGCGGTCCACGGCACCGTAAACGGGCTACCGGACGCTGGCACCACCTGCAGTTGCGACGATTCGAGCACCAGCACAAGGGGCCGCGTCATACGTCGCGCTCGCGCCAGCGCACCAGACGCAACTCGCTGCCCTCAATCGCATAGACGGCCGCGATTTCTCGCGTGAGTGGATGCCCACGCTGCCAGCCGCGGGTCAGCAGAAGCACACGGGTTGGCCGATCCACCAGAGTTCCCGTGGCCGACGCCAGGACACGCGGCGAGGCGGCCCGCCGATTGATGCGCCCATCGCCGTCCACGGTGAGATCGGCCGCCAACTGCTCCAGCCATTGCACACGGAATCCCGGCACCGTGAGCAGTTCCTCGAGCGACGTAAACGGCTGCAGGCTCCTGCGCACCGTCCCGGTTTGCGGGTCTGTTCCGCGCACACGGGTCGCGATCGCCTCAGCGATGCGCGCGGCCTCGCCCGACGGAGCCACCGTGGCCAGCAGGCGAGCCAGCCCCTCGGCATCGGTGGTGTTCACATCGAGCTGCGCCGTGAGGTCGACCACGGTCACCGCATAGGCGCCATTTCCCAAACTGTCTTCGAGCCACGGCGTCGCCGCTGGGCCATACGGGATGGCGGTGAGTGCCGCCAGCACGGCGTCGCGTTGCACCGTGTCGTCGGCCACCCGTCGCAGTGCCGATTCAATGCGCACACGCGCCGCCAACACGCCGCTTTCCGCCATCGCACGCGCGGTGGTCTGCGCGCGCCTGTTTTCGGTGAGGGCGGTGCTCCGTCGCGCCGCACTGCTCGCCACAGCCGCAACTGACGCCAGCAAGGCAACGGTGAATAGTACGAGGAGCAACGCGCTCCCGTTTCGCGTACGCGTGGTCACGGGCGGGTCACGAGCGGCGCAAGCTCCACGCGCAGAGGTATGCCCGGAGCCCCGCGTTGCGTCCACTGCAACTCCAGCAGCGCCGGCCGATCCTGCGCCATCGGCCAGTCGGGGCGCCACGTCACGCTCTCGGCGCGTTGACCGCCCTCGAACACCCGCGCGGTGAGGGCACTGACATCCGGCAGCGCCGCGCGTACGGTGGGTTCCAGGCTGGCCGTAGCCACCGGCGTGGCCTCAACCACCAGCGCGCCATCGATCACCGCCACCGTCACACGCCAGATCGGGCCGGTGCCGAAAGGTTCCTGCACACCCTGCGAAAGAAATCGCACCACCGAGGTCGGCGCCTCGGTGCGCGCGACTGCCCCAGACCGCTCCTCGACATCCAGTCGCAGCAGCGGCTCGTCCACCAACGCGGCATCGGGCGCATGACGCAACATATCGGTGAGCATGGAGCGAACACGCGTTTCCTGGTCGGTGGTGCGCGCCGTCTGCAGTACGCGCGCTTCCGCCGATCGCGCCGCGCCGAGGGCGGCCCCTGCCACCGCAGTGACCACGGCGGTGAGGACCAGCGCGGCGATCACCTCGATGAGCGTGAATCCGCGACGGATCACCGCAGTCGCTCCACGAGGCGTGACAGTTGATAGGAGCCGCCGCCGGACACGGGCATTTCCACCACGAGCACGTCCAGCTCGTCATTCCACCGTTGCCGTCGCACCACGGCACTGCCCGACGGATCAGGGGCCCCGACATGTTCACTCGCCAGCGCGGCCTCTGCACCCGCCACGGCTTCCTGCCAGGCCACGCTGCGCGACTGCAGCCTCAGGGCACCCTGCGTGGCACCCAGACACGCGACACTGGCTACCGCCAGGATGACCGCAGCCAGCACGGACTCGAAGAGCGTCATGGCTGCACCGAGGGCACCGCCCACCTGCACGCCAACATGTCGAACGTCACGGCTGACTCGCCAGGGCTGACGCTTCCCGGTCCCGGCTGACAGCGACCGAGTGCGTCGATCGTGACATCGGTCACACTTGGAGTCTCAGGCACACGCGCCGGCATCGCCAATTGTCCAGTGAACAGCACCTCGGTGCCCTGCTGCGTGGCAATGACCCACGCGCCATCCGCCGCCAATCGCAGCCACACGCGCTCCGCGCGCCGAAGTGCTTCGCGGCGGGCCTGCACCACCAACTGGTCGCGGTCGGCGATGGAGGGGCGTACCGACGGCGCCAGCAGTGGCGGTACCGCCAAGGCCGAGAGCGCGAGCACGGCCAGCACGACGACGAGTTCGAGCAGCGTCACGCCCGCCCGCGTGATGCTCACAGGGCGTACACGACCAGCAAGAGCAGGGAGCGTGACGTTCGGCGTGATCGGGGTGGGCACATGGTGCAATCTCGGAGGCAGTCGCGGGAAGTCAACGGACGGAACGTCGCGTGCCCGGCCGTCATAAGGACGGCCGGGCACGGAATCCGGAAACAACCGCCGGGATCGCGTGACTACTTCTTGATCAGCGGCTTGACCGATTCCGGGACATCGAACGCTGTCGCCGGCACGTTATTGACGACGATATCGGTGATCACCGTGATAATGGTGTTCGGACCCGCCGTCATCTGCGACTTGGTGGCGAACTTCACGCCGCCGAACTCCTTGTAATCGGTAAACACTGCCGATACCGGCATGCTCCCCATCTGCGATTCCTGCGTCGTCTCGGAGCCGATCGCGAGGCCGCTCGCCACGGAAAAATACTGCGTCGCCTCACGCCCCGAATCCTTTCGCACCAGCTTCAGCTTGTAGGCCTGTTCGCCATTGAAGTCGACGATGCCCAGGTTCTCCAACGTGGAATACCGATCGGCCGGATACAGCATGTTGCCGTAGAAGTCGGCACCTTCCTTGGTTTGCGCGAGCTCCTTATCGGCGAGCAGGCGCGGGCCCTGCATCGGATTGGCATCCCACCCGATATCGCCGTTTGTGCCCTGCAACATCTCGCCGAGGCCGGGGATGCTCGTCTTGCTGGCCAGCTTGTTTGGCGCCGCCATGTACATCTCGATGTCAGCGGTAATCCCCATCGCGGGCAGCTGCAACGAGGCCACCTGCTTGAGCGAGGTGATCTTCATCACCGCGTCAGTCCCTCCCACGGCCGTGGCGTGACGTGCGAGGACCGCAGCGGCTGATGGCAGGGCCTGCGCCGGCGCGGTGCGCGACGTTCCAAGCGTCAGCGTGAGTACCGCTGCCGCCGCGAACAGTGTACGAATAGCCTGCATGTCTTTCGACTCCTTAGAGCAAACGTGAAACCGTGGGTTGCCGGAAATGGCGCCCCCGGGTGCTGCGGTGTTGCCGACCCTACGGCTGAAGACGCCGCTGGGTTACAGCCCACGCCAAGGCGGCGTCCAGCGCCGGATCCATCCCGCCCAATAGCGCGCGGCGGGTGAGTGGCGTCACCTGCTGCGGCATCACCCCCGCGCCTTCGAGCGCTTGTCCGGTGGGTGACGTAAAATCAGCGATGGCGTGATACAAAATGTCCCCGTTGGGAAGTCGCTCGGACACCGCTGGTAGCGCTTGCCCGGCCGTCTGCGCGCCGAACACGCGCGCCCGCCCAAGCGCCTGTAGACCACCGGCGAACACCTCGGTGGTGCTGATGGAGAGTTCGTCCACTACCAGCGCCAAGGGGCCGCCATAGGGAGAGACCGCCTGGTTGGTGGTGCTCACACGCCGAGGATTGGCGACGAACTTGAGTGCGTTGCCCCGCTGATGCATGGTGCCGATGGTGCGCGCACTGTCAAAGA
Source organism: Gemmatimonadales bacterium (assembly GCA_038212625.1). Taxonomy (GTDB): domain Bacteria; phylum Gemmatimonadota; class Gemmatimonadetes; order Gemmatimonadales; family Gemmatimonadaceae; genus Gemmatimonas. The sequence continues at coordinate 16,135 of JBBQUH010000068.1, forward strand.
AGTGCCCAGCGATTCCCATGCTCATGCCGCCCACCCCCCCGAAGTTGCCGCGTACGTCGAGGACTATGGCGTCGGTGTCGCGCAGGGCATCGATGGCGGCGTCGAACTGCGGGGCGAGCACCAGCATCCAGATGTTGAAGCGGATGACACCGATCGCGCGTCCGTCGCGCTGCACCCGCTCGTAGCTGAGATGCGCCGGCATCGGGGGCAGGTTGCCGAATTTGACGATGGACCCGGGCTGGGGCACGAGTCCGAGCACGACGTCGCGGGCGGCGTTCGAGCCGTCGAGAAACTGCACGCGCCGTGTGTCTCCCACGGCGCCCCCGAGGGTTTGCACCGCCACACCATACGCCGAAAGCGCCGTCCGGCGCGGATCGGGGCTGTCAGGCAGCCGCGCGAGCCGGGCGGAGGTGGGGCAGCCGTCGACCGCGTTGACCAGCCAGCCAGCGCGCACGCC
>JBBQUH010000069.1:0-16451 GCA_038212625.1 Gemmatimonadales bacterium
AGCGCAACCGGCGAGGCGCGCACGCGGCTTGATACGCTGATCATCGCACCGGCTCCGCATCGATTGGGTCTTACGGCCACGTATCCAGACGGGTAAGACAGCTGGCTGGTGCGTGCGCTCGGGCCGGTGGTGTATCAGCGCAGCATTGGGGAAATGACCGATGCCGAGCTTGCGTGATTAGCGATCGAGCGTCGCTATGCGGAGCTTTCGCCGTCTGAACGCCCGCGGTATGACACTGAGTCGGCGCGATTCGAGACATACGCCGAGCAGTCGCAGTGGCGCGCGCAGGCTGATTCGCCGGACATTGCGTGGAAACTGTTCGCCGCCAGCGCGCGGTGTTCACCGGCCGCACGTCGCGCGTTGCGTGCGTTTCGCGAGCGCGAGCGCGTGGGGCGATGCGACCACCCGTGCCCGGTGACGCGCTGTTGCCATTTACCGATGCCGCAGCGACCCTTGGCCTGTCCGCTGACGCACTGCAGCGCACGTTGTACGACGATCGCTCTGGCGCGCGCCGACTGCGTCGCGTGCCTGATGCCGATGGCCGCGCGCTTTTGGCGCGTTACAACCTGGAGCTGGCGCGCGTTGTGTTGCGGGATGCCACGCGGGTGGAGTTGCACGCACGCGGCGGCTGGCGCGATGTTTTTCGTGCCGTCAAGGCGGCGGTAAAACTGGTGGGTTTTTGGACGCCGGAATATCTGACGGCTAAGATCGCCAAGGTGCGCGCGACCGGCAACACGCCACTGGTGCTGGTGGTCGCCAAAGCGCTGGCCGTGGGCGGCGGGGGCAGCGCCATGCAGGAAGTGGGCGGAGAGCGGATGCTCTGGTGTGGACGTCATCCGCGCGTGGGGGATGTGATGCGGCTGGTGGAGCGCGTGGCGAAGGCGCCGTGAGTGAGGCTGCGCGGTGGTCCTCACGAGGTTGGGCACGACGCCATATATTCAACGTATCCGTGGCGCATGTTCCGTCCTGCATGACTACCGAATATCACGTCTGCTTTGTGCGGGAACGCGCGAGTGGCTGACCTGCCCCGCTATGTCTGAGGTCCTGAAAACTGCGCTGCGTCATGCTGAAGAGCAGCTGCGCCAGCTCGAGCAGGAGAACGCTGTCCTTCGCGCTAGCGTCGCGAGTGTCGGTAGCTCCATCCAGAGGGAGGTAGAGCAATTACTCCAACGGAAGGAGATGTTCAACCGCAGCCTGATGGATGCGACCTCGGACTGCGTACAGGTTCTGGATACGGACGGACGCCTTACGTACGTGAACACCCCCGGACTGTGCGCGCTGGATATCGAGGACGTCGCGCCGCTGTACGGGCAGCCGTGGCGGGCGATCTGGCCGCTCGCGGCGCACAACGCGGTAGAACGGGCCGTGACGCAGGCGGTGGGCGGGGAGGTAGCATCGTTTGAGGCGTGCGGCCCAACCGTGCAAGGCACGCCGAAATGGTGGGAGGTCACGGTTAGCCCCATCCGTGACGCCGAAGACGGAGATGTGGTGCGGCTACTGGCCGTGTCCCGCGACATCACCGATCGTAAACGCGCCGAAGACGACAGAATCCGGCTGCTTCAGCAAGCCGAAGGCGAGCGATGGCGGCTGGCCGATGTCTTCCGCCACGCGCCAGCCTTCATGTGCGTGTTGCGGGGACCGGATCACGTATACGAGCTGGTCAATGACCGCTATGGCCAGCTGATTGGTCGCCACAACGTACTCGGGCGAGCCGTGCGTGACGTGTTGCCGGAAGTGATCGAGCAGGGATTCATCTCGCTGCTCGATACGGTCTACGCCACCGGCGAGACGATCACGGGGACGGGCGTGCAGGTACGACTGGCGCGCCAGTCCAATCAGCCCGACGAAGACCGCTATCTCGACTTTGTGTACCAAGCCCTGCGCGATGCCGACGCGACCATCACCGGCATCGTCGTCGTCGGGGTCGACGTGACGGAACGCACACTCGCGGATGTCGCCGTGCGATCTAGCGAGGTCAAGTATCGCACGCTCTTCGAGTCTATGGATCAGGGCTATTGCGTCTCTGAAATGATCTTTAACGACAGCGGTCGGGCCGTCGATTATCGCTTTGAGGAGATCAATCCGGCCTTCGAGAAGCACACGGGCATGATGGGGGTGGTGGGCCGCACGATGCGGGAACTCGTTCCTGATTTGGAAACGCACTGGTACGAGACCTACGGGCGGGTGGTGCAGACTGGCGAGCCCGTGCGGTTCATTGATGTGGCGGCCGCGATGGGCGGCCGGTGGTTCGACGTCTATGCCTTTCGCATTGGCGGCGTCGGGAGCAAGAAAGTCGCCGTTCTTTTCAGCGATATCTCGTCGCAGAAACGGGCGGAGGACGCGCTGCGCGAAAGTGAGCAGCGCTACCGCGCGGCGACCCTTACGGTCAGCGATGTCGTGTGGACCAACTCTGCTGACGGGTTGATGGTAGGTGAACAGTTGGGATGGGAGGACTTTACTGGCCAGTCGCGCGAAGAATATGCTGGCACTGGCTGGTTGGCAGCGCTCCACCCCGACGATGTCCAGCCGACGCTTCGTGCGTGGACCGATGCGGTGGCCGAGCTCCGCACCTTTGTGTTTCAGCATCGTGTCCGTCGCCGGGACGGTCAATGGCGTGATTGCTCGGTGCGCGCGGTGCCGGTCTTCACCGACGAGGGAGCCATCCGGGAATGGGTCGGGGTGCACACGGACATTACGGAGCAAAAGCGCACCGAAGCGACGTTGCGGCGGTTCGCGGCCGACATGTCCGAAGCTGATCACCGGAAAGACGAATTCCTGGCGACGCTGGCGCACGAGCTTCGTAATCCGCTCGCCCCGATCCGCAACGGCTTGCATCTGATGAAACTGGCGGGTGGGCAGGTGGCGGCCGTTGAGCAGACACGGACCATGATGGAGCGCCAACTCACGCAGATGGTTCGGTTGCTCGATGACTTGATGGACGTCAGCCGTATCAGTCGGGGCACGCTGGATCTTCGCATGGAACGCCTTGAACTGTCCGTGATTCTGCACAGTGCGCTGGAAGCCAGTCGTCCGCTGATTGAGCAGGCGGGACAGGACGTCACCGTGACGATTTCGGCGCAACCGCTGATGGTCACTGCCGATATGACGCGGCTGGCACAAGTCTTTGTCAATCTCCTGAATAATGCGGCGAAGTACGGAGAGCGTGGCGGTCACATTTACGTGCAGGTCGAACCGGATGCAGGGGACGTCGTGGTGACGGTGCGGGACACCGGCATCGGCATCGATGCCGATCAGCTACCGCGCATCTTTGAAATGTTTGCGCAGGTGGACCGGTCGTTGGAGCGGTCGCAGAGCGGGTTGGGTATCGGGCTCACGCTGGTGAAGCGCCTAGTGGAGCTGCATGGCGGCACGATTGAGGCACGCAGCAAAGGGCCGGGTCACGGCAGCGAGTTCAGCGTGCGGTTGCCGGTTTCTGTGGAGGCGCCGACCTCGCACGCGGGAGCTGCGGACGAAGCCCCGGTAACCCCAACCTCACTTCGCATTCTCATCGTCGATGACAATCGTGATAGCGCGGATAGTTTAGCGGCGATGCTGCGGATTGTGGGCAACGATGTCCGCACTGCGTACGATGGGCAAGCGGGCGTTGACGAGGCCGCCATCGTTCGGCCGCACGTGATCATTTTCGACATCGGTATGCCGACACTCAATGGATACGAGGCGTGCCGTCGCATTCGGCAGCAGGCGTGGGGCGCGGGCGTGGTGGTCATTGCCATGACAGGCTGGGGGCAGGACGAAGACCGTCGCCGCGCACATGACGCGGGATTTGATCACCACGTGGTCAAGCCGGTGGATTTGCCCACGTTGATGAAGTTGTTGGCTGGCGTTGAGGGTGCGATGCGGGTGGTGGCGCCGGTGGTGGCGCTCGAGCGGCCATGATGCGGGCGTATCCGAATGGATTCGCCCACACAAACTCTTGAAGCGCCACAACTGGCAACAGTCCATCGTTGCGACATTCCCGTCCCATCGGTGTGCCATCAAGGCGTGCCTACGGTCAGAATGCCTGGCTCGGCGGTAAGCAGTCATTGACTCCCCGTGCGTATGTTTTTCTTGTTGGACGGATAATTCAGGTTGTAGCCGCGGTGGTCTGTCTCCTTACGGCCGTCAGTGCGATTCACTCGAATCGTTGGTGGATCCGAATCCTCGATTTTCCGCGAACTTCGATGCTCGCCGCCGTAGTGCTGTTAGTGCTTGGGAGCGCAGTTTTTGTGAGGAGGGGGCGAGCGTTGACGGTGGCCGCATTGTTGATGGCGGGTGGATGGCATGCGTGGCGCATTAAAGATTACACAGCATTGGTTGCCTCCGATCTGGCGCTCGATGCAGTAGCGGACGACGGTGCGGCCTGCTTCTCGGCCGTTGCATTTAATGTGCTTCAGCACAATCGGGAGTATGGCAGGACGATCGCCATGCTTGAGCGCGAGCAGCCCGATGTGTTGCTGCTCATGGAAACAGATTCGCTGTGGCTGGCGGCGCTACAGCCAGTGTTGCTTGGGTATCCGCATGTTTCACAACGCGCCCTCGATAACACGTACGGCATGATCTTCGCGAGTCGACTAAAGGTGCGCGATGCGCAGTTCCAGCATCCGACCAGCGCGGATACGCCGACGCTTTACGCGACACTCACTACGCGCGGCGGTCAATCCTTCGATTTCGTGGGGTTGCACCCCAGACCGCCATTGCCGGGACAAGATACCGAGACACGCGACGCGAATATCGCGCGCGCTGCGCAGCGTCAGGCGAATGATCCCACTCCAGCCTTGGCGATGGGTGATTTCAATGATGTGGCGTGGTCACGCACTACCCAGCGGTTCATGGCGTTGGGTGGTTATCACGATCCACGCGTAGGGCGCGGTCTGTACGCATCGTTTCCTTCCAAGTACACCCTCATCGGCTGGCCGCTCGACCAGATCTTTGTGACGCCGGCATTTACCGTGGGCGCCGTGCGCGTGCTGGACGATGTGGGCTCGGATCATCGGCCGTTGGCGGTTCGCCTGTGCCTGCGGCCTCAATCCGCTGCGCAGTGAGCATACGGCGTACTGCAGCACGCGCACTGTGAGTGATCTTGCGTCGCAACGTCGAGCTTGGCGCTGACCCTGCCGGCACGGATTGTTGGCGCCACGTGGGGCCTTGCGAAACGCTGAACGTTCACCGCCGGAGCACGACAGTCCATGTCGCACCGCCCACACGTTGCTTGGCGACCCCCATCGTAGTGCCGGTCACGGTCCAGTTGATGTCGCGGAACAAGGTGTCGGCCGTCTGCGCAAACGAGACCCTGTCGCCGTAGCGCTCCACGCGCATTCGATCAATGCAACCGCTCAGCGTCCGAGCCACCACGCCAGCTTCACCAGGAACACGTTCCGCGAGCGCGCATCGAGCAACGAACCAAGCTGTCCAATGGGATTCCGTGGATCGTTGGTGTTATCAAACGACTCCCGCGACTGCTGCCACACCACGAAGATCGTGGAGCCTGGACGCAACTCCCAACGGAGTACGGCATTGCCGCGCAGTTCACGGGCTGTGAAGTCGCGGTCCCGAAAACCGAACGCCGACGCGGGTCCGGTTGCGTCGGGATCAACCGTGACCTGACCGGCCGCGCGTACAATCGTGCCCTGATCTTCGCCGTACACGCCAAAGGCGAAGTCGCGCGGACGCAGGAACTCCTTGTATCGGGAGAACCGGCCGGTGCTGGCGAAGGGCTGCACGAACAGCTGAATCGAAACGAAAGGTGAGAACGTCCAGTCGATGCGCGTGTTGAGCCGGGCCTCGCGCACCGCCACGTCAGCGAAAACGTACCGCGCGCCGCCTGTCAAAACAGCGCCGGTCCCGCGCATCGCCATGACATATTGATCGACGGTGGTCGCGTTGGCGACCTCGGGCTCCACGCGGATGCGGAGCGCCGAGAGTGGGCGCCAATCGAGTTCGACACCGAACTCCCGACCATGGTTGCCGGCACGGCTTCCTGACCATTGGCTACTGACACCAAGGATGAGGGGACGGCGATCATCGGTGGACGCCGACACTTCAAAGCGCCCCGACACCGGACGAGTAGCGATTGGTCCGCCACGCAACAAGCGGTCGTTGAAGCGCCCCGATTCGACGTTGCCTTCAACCGAGAGCTGCCAGAAATTCCGGAACTGCACTTCATTGAATGACGCGATCCGCCGCTCAAGATTGTCCCCGGCTGTATTCCACGACACCGTAGAAAACACACCGGTGCTCCACGATTGAAACCGCGCAGTCTGCTGCGGTTGCCGATAGAACATTCCCGAACTCACGGACCGGAGATCGGAGCGCTGCTGGAATCCCGCATCGTTGGTCTCGAAGCCCGCATCGAGCTGCTCGGCGGTTACGGAACCGGTCAGCCTCCCCGACGTTTTAGCCGCAGAGAGCGAGTAATAGCCGCCATCCAGCGCCGTCCGTGTCGGGTCGTACGTGAGATGCGTCGCGTCGGGTCGCTGCAACAGCCGGTAGTTCGCTCGCTGCAGCCGATCAATGGCATTTGCCTCGCCGCGTACGGTGCTGCGTGCCACCACACCGGAGAACGTCCAGGCACGGTCACCGATCGCGTGGTCGAAGTCGATTCCCCCCACCACCGCGCGCTGCGGCAGCAAGGACGCCAGTGCCGAGTCGCCACGTTCGCGCTCCACCCACGACGCGAAGCCGCCAAACGAGGTGTAGCCACCGCGGAGCAGACGGCGAACGCGTGTCACGTGCGAGTTCGTGAGTGGCTCCACGACGCCGCGCCGCAACGGGCCGCCGATATCGATGGCACGCCCCGACTCACGCGCGGTGGTGGCATTGAGAGACCCGATGGCCCAGCCACTCGGCGTCGTGCCACTGAGCTTGATCGCACCGAGGATCGGCGTCTGCGAGGGAATATCCGAAAAATCACCGCCAAGCCCACCGCGCGGTGCGCGTCCTACCCGACGCGTGTAAAAGAAATTGGGGGTCTCATTGTCATTGAATGTCGTCGTTCCACCAAATCGAAACGCGTCCAGATTCTCCAGAAAGAACGGTCGTCGCTCTGGGAAAAATATCTCGAACGCCGAAAGATTGACCACGGCGGGATCTGCCTCCACTTGACCGAAGTCGGGGTTGATGGTGGCCGTCAGTGACAATGACTTTGGTAGCCGCGCTCGCACATCCACGCCGACCGCCAGCTCGCCGTTCGCATTGGCGTGAAATGGATTGTCGGGATCGGGCGGACGGGTATTCAGCTGGCTGCGGACGTACGGAATAGCTTCCACCGGCAGCGCGCCGTTCATGGCGCCGAGTTTGCTGAGTACGCCATAGCGAGAAACGTCACCTCGTGCGGTTGGGTCGCGTGGGCTCCAGTACGACTCCTCGCCACGCCGCGCGATCTCGCGCATGAACTGCACCCCCCAATCGCGTGTGGAATCACCCGCCGTGTAACGGAGCTGTGACAGTGGAATCCGCATTTCGGCCGTCCAGCCGAGGGAATCGATGCGCGCCTTCGATTGCCACACAGCGTCCCACTGCGGATCGAACTCGTTATCATTGAATTGGTAGCCGTCACTTTGCACGCCGAGAGGGCTGACAGCGAAAGCGAATGCCGTCCGGCGATCACCGTAGCTGTCAAAGCCTACCCACACGCGGTCGGTGTAGGTGTCGTTGACATCGCGTCGTGCCAACTGCACCCCGATGGAATCAGGATGACGGTCGTAGAGGCGAACGCCCACGTACAGGTTGTGCCCGTCGACAAGGACGCGCGCCTCACTGCGTTCCGAGGCCGGCCGACCGGCCTGCGGCTGCAATTGCACCCAGTCAGTCGCGGCGGCGGCACGCTGCCACGCGGGCTCGTCGAGACTCCCGTCGATGGTGACTCGTTCCGTGATGCGAAGTACGTCGAGGCGAGGACGCGGCAGGGTATCGGCGCGCGAGGTCGGCGCCTGGAAGGCGAAGGCGATGGCGAGCACGCTGGGCAGCGCGCTGGGAATCAGGATCAGCATTCGCGAAAGCTAGCAACCCGCTATTCGTGATGTGCGGGCGTTTCTTCCATAGGCGTTCTTGTTTCCGGCATATGCGCCAGCAGGTCTACCAGGGCCCGCACGATTTCGCTTTGCACCTCAATTCCCGAGCGTTCCTGCAGGTGGCGCAGCGTCTCCGCCTGCGACAGCGCCCGACGATACGGCCGTGGCGACCGCATGGCGTCGTAGATATCGCACACACGCACCAGGCGACTCGCGAAGTGGCAGCGGCGAGGCCACTGGAAGTGTGGATAGCCGCCCACGCCGTCCTCCCAGCGATGGTGCTCATAGGCGACCGTTGCGGCGAGCGCATGGCCGCGGCCGCGTGTGCTGAGTAAGCGCGCTCCTTCCAAGGTGTGCGCTTCAACGAGGGTGCGCTCTGCCTCGGTCAGGCGTCCCGGCTTGCTCAACAACTCCGGCGGCACGCTCGCATTACCGATATCGTGCACGAGTCCCGCCATCCCGATCGCGCGCGCGTCGCCGGATGAGAGTCCCATCTGTTCGGAGAGTGCGATGGTCAGCGTGGCGACGTTGGACGCATGTGCGATGCTGTACTGCTCATGCGCGCTGATGTCGATCAGCGGCAGTACCGGGCGTTGCGCCTGATGCATCGCCAGAGCGAGCGCGTTGACCACGACAGCGGCCTCCGCCAGCGGTACGTCGGCACCAAGCGCGACCTGCTCGTGAATCCAGCGGATTGCCGCCGCTTCCGCCGTCAACGGGATGTGCGCGATAATGTCGGTGAGTGCGGTGACCGGGTCGGCCGCACTGGCCGCCTCATCGTCGCCAGCCTCGCCATCCGGCTCCCCGACGCCGGCCACGCCCAACGTGCCAAGACGGAAGCCAGGGAGGGCTGGCCCCGCATACCCAGCCGGGCCAGCCACGAGACGCTGGTGCAGTTCGTCGACGAACGCCTCGAGCTCCTCCGTTGAGGGAACCGGCACGGAATCGATTTCAAAACGCTGCACACCGGCCGTGGCGAGCTTGTTGCCCCACTCCCATCCGCGGAGTTCCGGCAGCACACGTGAACCCACCACCACCGCGCCGTCCAAAAACGAAATGCGCAACCCGCCGCGGTTGTCCAGGACCCGCATGAGCGCAACGTGCGCGCGATCCCGGGCAGCCGCCCGCATCGGATGTCCTTCGGCGTAGAGGCCCTGGGCGGCGAGCGTCTGCCCCAGCGTTTGCAGGAAGAGGATGGTGGGATTCGTCATTGTATGATCATCATGCGCCGCTGGGATGCGACAAAGAGCGCACGGCCTCCCGATGCCGGAGCTCCGGGCTCTCCCCGGCAATCGCGAGAAGGTCGGTCACTTGGGCATCCGAACCATACCGACGCGCCAATACCTCCAGCGCGGAGGCGGACACCGCCGTTGGTGCGGCCAGTGATACGCGACGAAAAATGCGAGACCGAACCATCACGACGGATAGTAGGAGGTCTCGAATACGAGCGCTCGTCGGCGCATGCCCCAGCAGGCGAATGGCGTGACTCCGGATCTCGTCCTCGTGCGCATCGTGTTCGGCAACACGCACTACGCGTTGCCAGATATCAACGGGCAAAACACGCGAACGTGCCTTACCGTTCGCACCACTCATCGCATCGAGCGCCATTCGTACCACGCGGCTCTCCGTATCGTCCAATGCACGCCGCAGCGCGGCGTCACGGGTGGTGGGCTCGTGCACCAGCAGTCGCAGTGCTTCCACGCGGACCTGCTCCTGAGGATCCGCCGCGAGTCGCTGCAGCAATGCCGCGTGCGACGACACGGCATTGTCGTCGTTGGTCGAGCCTTCCCGCAACAGGGTGAGCAGGTTACGGGCGAAGTACCACGGCGCCCCGTCCAGACGCGCCACGAGCTGCTCGGAAATACTAGAACCAAACTCTCGCAGGCGCGCGAGTATCAGGCGCCGTGCGGTGCGTAATTGCGCGTCGCGCAGGACATCGAGAAGCAGATCCACCGCTTGAGTATCGAGCGATGTAAGTAGCATGCGTGCCAGGTGCTGGTCGAGCGGATCCCGCAGGAGTACGGCGTTCACGACGCCCTTGGCGCGCAGCAGCGTATGAACGTATTGCGTCGATTGCCCACCCGACGTTGCAGCACTCCATGCCATCAGGTCGCCAACGCGGCCGTCGGCGAGCAATTGCTGCGCTGCTTCAATGGCATCTGGACCAAACGCATCGATTTCAAACGCCTGCTGGACAATGCGCGCAGCCCCCGTGTCCGTGATATCGGCCAGTACGCGCATGGCGTCGAACGCGCTGATGCGATCCAGCAGCACCGTGTGCTCTTGCGGAACTGGCTCGTCGAGCGACCAACCGTTCACGAGTTCACGCGCGGCCGTTTTGAACGACATGTCACCGTCGCGTACGGTGGATTGTTGTTTGGCGCGCGCCAGCACCGAGGACAGCATACGCAGCAACTGCGGCGAGAGCGGTTCACCGGTTGCCTGTGCCGCTGCCGTGACCCAGTCGATGATGGCGTCTGCCGGGAGCGCCTCGATCATCTGTGTAATGAATCGGCGCTTGTCGCTGCTGTCCCCGCGCGACTCCACCACGCGTGTCAGCGACGACGACTGCAGTGTGCGTAACACCTCCTGCAGCCTTTCCGCCAGCTCTGTTCGTGACGATCCGTTGGCACGCGTGATCTGATCGGCCATACGCAGCAGCACGGAGCCGGCGTTGCGTGCGGCGTCGGCGTCCTCGTGCGCTCCCAACGCCAGCGCGCGCCAGATGTCTTCGGTTGAAAGGAGGTCGCCGCCGGGTTCGTCGCCCAAGGCCAGCTTACCGTAGTCGATCCGCGTGATGCGGATGCCGGGGAGGGCCGGCGGTGTGGCGCTTGGATCCGAGGCGCCCTCGGTCTGCTCGGTCGCCAGCCACGCGATGGCGTCACGCAGGGCGGTCGCGGTGACCGCACCATCAATGGCCAAGGCGCCTATCCCGCGCAGCCGTAGCCGTTCAGCGAGATCGTTCGCCACGGCGCTGTCCAGCGGCGCGTCGTCCACGAGCACGCCGTGGCGCGCCACACTGATGGCGATGCTGTGTCTTCCGTTCAGCAAAGCACGCACGGTCTCGAACGCCTGCTCATCGGCCGTGAGCACGAGTGGATGCGTGGCCGGATACGAGCGACGACGACTGAACGCGACGACAAGTCGTGTCAGCAGCATCGGGGCGTGCGGTGTCGTCGGGCTGGCAGAGCCCGATGGCGCGGCGGCGAGCATGCAGGTGTGCGCGTGGAAGAATCAGCGGGGGCGTTGTCACGGCATAGTGGCCCCTCCCAAAACAAAACGACCGGTACGCCGGGAACGAAACGAATTCGACCCGCGCCCGTCATACCGATGGCGCGGGTCGGCCCGGGTCAGCGCGGGCCGGGGCCGAGGTGGCGGTCAAAATGCGCCACCAGCTTTCGGAGCAGGTATGTGGCGTAATACGGGCGCTGCGTCCAGCCGTGGGTCGCCGCCGGAGCGAAGGCGAAGTCGAAATCCTTGCCCTGCTTCATGAACTCCTCGGCGAGTTCGACGGCCGAGGAAAAAGGAACGACGTCATCTTGCATGCCGTGAATGAGCAGCAGATGATCACGGAGGTTGCCTGCGTATTGCAAGGCACCACGCGTGAACGTCTGGGGATGCGACTGCGGACGGCGCACGATCGCCACGTCGTCGCTACCGAACAGGAACGGATCAGTTGCTGCAGCTCCCGCCACGCCAGCCTGGAAGAGACCGGGTTTCTTGAGCAGGGCGTACACGGTGAGCGTACCGCCATAGCTGCTGCCCCAGATGCCAAAGCGCGACGCGTCAACGAAGGGGAGGGATTTCATGTACGTCACCGCGCTTTCAAGATCGTCGAGATCACCACCGCCCCAATCCATCAGGAATTTTTCGCGGAAGGCACGGCCGTAGCCAGTGCTGCCGCGGACATCCACTTGCACGATGATGTATCCCTTCTCGAGTGCCAGATGCTGCTGCAGCATGCCATTCATACCGCCCCACCGGTTGCGCACGGTGTTCGAGTATGCGGGGCCGAAGAGCACCGGATAATGCTTGGTGGAGTCGAGATTGGGCGGAAAGAACACGCGAATGCGTAACGGCAGTGTATCACTGCCATTGCGGATGCTCAGATATTGCGGCGCGATCCATGGCACGCGCGCGAACGCCGGTGTGGTGGACGTCGTGATACGGCGCTCCGTGGCGCCGGATCGTACGTCGAGCAGGAACAGCTCCGTAGGCTGCGTATCGCTGGACGACAGCAACGCGAGACTCTGGCCGTCGGGTGATACGAAGGGCGCATGTGTGCCCGGGCGCGTTGTGAGCTGCCTCGGCACCCCGCCGCGTGCACTCACGCGAAATACGTGGCGTTCCGAGGGCCGTGGCGCTGAGCTGACGTAGTCGATACTGCGTGAGGCCAAGCGCGGTATGCCGGCGCCCGCCACATCGTAGGGGCCGGGCGTGAGCATGACGGGCGTTGTATCGCCGGGCACTACACGATACAGCCGGTAGCGGTCGTCGAGATCGCCAGTCAGGACGATGCTGCGGCCATCGGCACTCCACACCGACGCAATGTCGTTGTACACCCGCGTGTCGCGGTGATCGCGCCAGACCACGCGGGGAGTAGGTGCGGTGGCGGTGAGCGCGTGAATCGTACGGGTCATGGCGTCATCACTTTCGCGGTCGATCATCAACGTGCCGGTCGATGACCAGGCAACGTTCACAACGCGCGTGCTGCTGGAGTCGGGCAGCTCGATCATGGAGAGTTTCCGGGTCTCTGCGTCGAGCAATCCGATCTTGCGCACTTCATTTAGCTGTCCCGGGGCGCCACGTCGCAGCGTGTTCATCTGCACCGTGTCGCCAAGGTAGTAGGGCATGCTGAAGCGCGGTACGCCGCGTCGATCGACATAGTGTACCGCGATCGTCCGAGAGTCGGGGGACCACACGTAGGACGGAGACGGGCCACTCCACGTCGCGCCGCCAATCTCCACGTCTCGCCCGAAGTACGTACCCAGCGGAATCGCGCCAATGGGTGCGACGGCGACAGTGGTCGCGCGCACTGGTGCGACGCGCGTCGATGGGCGCTGCGTGAGTGGGAGCAGCCAGAGGTCGCCATCACGCAGAAACGACACCACGGCGCCATTCGGCGAGATCGCCAGCGCTGACAGGCTGCCACCGTCAGCGAGCAGCGATGTTCGCTCGCCGGTGGGCACGGTCAGGCGCCACAAAGAGTCCTGCTGCACGTACACAATGGCCGCAGCATCGGGCGTCCAGACAAACTCGCTCACACGCGCCGTGATGTTCGCAGGGAGCAGTCGCCGCGCCGCCGTGCCGTTGCGCTCCACCAGCCACAGTGACCGCGCAGCCTGCCCACGATCGGTCCAGAGAAACGCCACAGCTTTCGAGTCGGGGGACCACACCGGTGACGTCGGCGCGATGCCGGTCAGCGTGGATCCGGCAATGACCTGTTCGAGCGACAGCGGTGAGGGCGCGGTGGGGCCTTGTGCAAACGCCGCCCCGGGCACGAAGGAGGTGAGGGCTGCCGTGATGGCGACCGAGAGAGCGGCCGAGAGGGTGCGAGCGATGATGTGCATGGTCCGAACTTACCGCGTGCTGCGTAAAAATACGTGGGGCGACCCAACGACCGCGCGACTGTCCCTTGACCTTGCCCGGCCCCTCGGTCAGCCTTCAGGAGTGGCTTCCTTAACCGACCTTGGCCTTCCGGGCGCGCTCCCCCCACGCGACCGCGCCGCACTCCGCCGCTGGCTGCTGGCGAGTATCGTGGCGGTCTTCCTCGCCGTGGCGGTTGGCGGCATTACACGGCTGACCGAGAGCGGGCTCTCGATTACGGAGTGGAAGCCGGTATCTGGCGCACTCCCGCCTTCAAGCGACGCGGCGTGGGCGGCGGAGTTCGAGAAGTTCCGGCAGATTCCGCAAGCGAGCACGACGCACGCGGGCATCTCGCTGGGGCAGTTCCAGTGGATCTACTGGTGGGAGTGGTTCCACCGCAACGTGGCGCGGACGGTCGGACTGGTGTTCGCGATCCCTTGGCTGGTGTTCATGGCGCAACGACGCATTCCACGCGCTTTGCGGCTCCGCCTCACCGCACTGCCGCTGCTGACGCTCGCACAGGGGGCGCTGGGCTGGTACATGGTGCAAAGCGGATTGGTCGAGCGCATCAGCGTGAGCGCGTATCGGCTTACGGCCCACCTCGGGCTCGCGCTCGGCATTCTGGCGGTGTGCGTGTGGACGTACAGCGAGTTGCGGGAGCGCACGGACGAGGAGCGCCGAGAACCGGTGTTCACATCCGACCGCTGGCGTGTGGCGCTGCTGGGGGCCACGGTGCTGCTCGGGGTGACGGTTCTCTCGGGAGGCTTCGTGGCCGGCCTGCGCGCGGGTACGATCTTCAACGAGTTCCCGCTCATGGGCGGACGCGTGGTGCCGATCGGCTACGCAGCGCTCACGCCGTGGTGGACGAACGCCTTTGAGAACCCGGCCGCGGCGCAGTTCCACCATCGGATGCTGGCACTCACGGTCACCGCGATTGGCCTGACTCTCGCTTGGCGAGCACGCCACGCGCCGCTGCCACGTCGCGTGCAGCGCGCGGTGTACGCCTTCGGCGCGGTGGTGACCGTGCAGCTCGCGCTCGGTATCACCACGCTGTTGCTCGCCGTGCCGGTGCCCTTGGGGGTGTTGCACCAGTTCACCGGCGTACTGGCGCTCACGGCGGCATTGATTGCAACGCAGCGGGCTACGGCGACGCGCGCGACGGCGGTCGTGCGACATCCTCGCGCCATCCTGGGCGATGGAGCACCAGTGGCAACTGTCGCACAGCCCGGATAGGCGGTCGCGTACTACTCCCGCTACACCGCCGCTGCCTGAAACACATGCAGGTCGCGCTGCGGAACTGGAGAGCGACCACCGAAGCGCTAGCCCTGTCGCGAGGCCTGCGGCACCAATGATGGCCGCGAACGAGGTGGTCTGCACGCCCGGTTGGCCCACGGCTGTCATGAGCACGGACACCACCAGCGCGCCATACGCAATGCAGGAGAGGAAGCCGGTGAGCGTGCGGTCCACGCCGCGCGCATTCATGGTGCGTGCAAACAGCCCACAGATGATAGTCGTTCTCATCTAGCCTTGACCGGGACATGAACGGATTGTAACATCGACAAAATCTATCGGCATTCATCTTCATACCCTCGTTCGCTATGTCTCCTGTTCAGTCGCCCGACACGGGGCACCGTACCACAGACCCCGCCGCCGGTGCCGCGCCCGATCGCGCCGCAGCCCTTGAGGCGGCGTTCCGCGGCTATCGCGCCGCGCACCCGCGCGCCTATCTCCGCGACGCCGCCGTCGCGTTGGCTGTCAGTGAATTGGAGCTCCTGCTCGCCACGCGTGCCGATGAGACAACCCGCCTCCGCGACGATGATTGGGGCGCCTTCATGCACGCACTGCCAGCCCTCGGGCGCGTCTGGACGATGACGCGCAACGATCAAGCTGTCATCGAACGGGAAGGCACCTACGAGGGCGTCATGATGCGGCCCTACGTCGGTCAAGTGGTCAGCCCGACTATCGATCTGCGCTGTTTTCCCACCACTTGGGCGCACGCCGTGGCGGTGCCGGGCGACGAACGCACCAACGCAGGCGCCTCGATCCAGCTTTTTGATCGCCATGGGACGTCCGTCCACAAGATCCGCTTCGCCGCCGACGGCGATGCCGACGCGTGGCGCGCGCTCGTCAGCACATGGCAGCACGCGGAGCCCTACGCGATGCTCCCGTTGTGCGAGCCCGCAGCGCCGGCGCCACTCCGCAGCCTCGAGACCATCGACGTGGCGGCCTTCCGTTCGGCGTGGGATGCCCTGACTGACACTCACCAGTTCTTCGGTCTGCTTCGCCAGCACGAACTATCGCGTGAGCAGGCGTTCGTACTCGCCGGCACCCCTCGTGCTCGTCGCACGGTGATCGCCGCCCTCGAGACGGTGTGGCATGCCGCGCGGGATGCCGCCGAGACGATCATGATCTTCGCCGGCAATCCCGGCATGCTGCAGATCCACATCGGCGTGCTGACGCGGGTGGTGCGCACGCCGGGCTGGCTCAACGTCATGGACGACGGCGTCAATGTCCACGTGGACGAGACCGGCCTCGTGTCAGCGTGGGTGGTGCGCAAGCCGACCGCCGATGGGCCGGTGCACTCGCTGGAGCTGTTCAACGCCCACGGGGAGTGCGTGCTGATGCTGTTTGCCAAGCGCGCCGAGGGCGAACCAGAACCGGCGTGGTGGGCGACGCTGCTGCAGGCGCTGCCGGAGACCGTCAGTGTCTGACTCTCTAGGTAAAACGGTGCGTATCACCGTGATGCTCGGCCTCTCGCTGTCGACGCACGCGGTTGGTGCACAGCCGGCCGCGCGCACGAACCCCTCACCGCCCGCGCGTGTCGTGACGCTCGGACCGGCGCTTGCCGAACTGGTC
>JBBQUH010000070.1:0-16285 GCA_038212625.1 Gemmatimonadales bacterium
GGCTCGCCGTCGCAGCACCGACTCCATTGCGGATGTCGATGTGTGGCGCACGCAGGATGAGCGTGTGCAGTCGCTGCAGATGAACACCGTCGACGCCGATCGCAATCGCACCTACCGGCAAGCGTTCGACGTGGCGGCGCAACGATTTATCCCGCTTGCCGACTCCAGTATGCGCGACCTCGAGCTTGCGGTGAACGGCCCATGGGCAGTGGGGCGCGACGGCCGCGCGTACGTATCGGACTACAAGCAGCCGGCCTTCGACTACTACCGCGTAGACACGCGCACCGGAGCGCGCACGCCGATGTTCAAGGGCGTGCTCAATAACGGCGGTGGACTGACACCAGATGGCCGTTTCTACCTGTACTGGAACAACGCAAAGTGGAACGCCTTCGACATGGCAGCCACCACAACGAAAGCGCTGGGTGGCGGTGCGGCACCGAGTTTCGTGGACATGGAGGAGGATCATGTCGTGGTGCGTCCAGCGTACGGCATTGCGGGTTACACTATCGACAGCAGCGCGGTCGTGGTACAGAACCGCTTCGACCTCTGGCTGCTCCCGCTCGATGGCTCAGCCGCGCGGAATCTCACGAATGGGGTCGGTGCGCGTGACCGTGTGGTGTATCGCTACATCCGTACGCAGCCACTCGACTCCAGCATGAAGCGTGGCGCCCGCGTGGCGCGTGAAATCGATCTCTCGCAGCCGCTCACGTTGGCGATGTACGGGGAGTTCACCAAGAAGGCCGGGTTTGCCAAGCTCGACAACGGTACGCTCACAACACTCGTGTACACCGACGCCGCGTATTCAAACCCCACGCGTGCCACCAACGCCGACCGCTACCTCTTCACACGCCAGACGTTCGCCGAGTATCCCGATCTGCAGGTGGCTGACGCAGCGATGGCTAACGCGAAGAAGATCTCCAACGCCAATCCGCAGCACGCCGAGTACATGTGGGGACGGCGTGTGCTGTTCGATTACACCACACGCCGTGGTGACAAGCTGCAGGGCATCCTGGCACTCCCGGATGACTACGTGGCAGGGCAGAAGCGTCCCATGCTGGTGACTTTCTACGAGAAGAATTCACAAACTATGCATCGGTACCCGATGCCCTCGTACATCACGGGCATGGGGGCGATGCCGGTGGAAGCACTGAGCCGCGGGTACATCACCATGCTGCCCGACGTGGCGTTTCACACGGGTTCCTCGCACAGCGACATGCTCGACGCCGTAGAGGCGGCTACGAAGAAAGTGATCGCGCTGGGCTACGCCGATCCAAAACATATCGGTGTGCACGGACACAGCTACGGCGGCGAGGGCGCGGCGTTCATCGCCACGCGTTCGAAGATGTTCGCTGCCGTGGGCATGGGTGCCGGCGTGACCGATCTGTACACCGACTTCAGTCAGAGCTGGGGGTGGACGTATCAGGTGCAGGGTGGCAGCGGCGCCAACGCGCATGGCTACTACATCACCGGCCAAGGCCGCTGGGGCTTCTCACCGTGGGACAAGCCCGACGTGTACCGCTTCGAGTCGGCGCTCACGCATGCGCCAAGCGTGTCGTCACCGGTGCTCATCATGCACGGTACCGCCGACCCGACGGTGTCGTTTACGGAAGGCATGAACTTCTACAGCGCGCTGCGTTACCTGAAGAAGGATGCGTACATGCTCGCGTATCCGAACGAGGGACACGGGCTGCGTGGCTTTGCGAACCGCAAGGATCTCACCACGCGATACTTTCAGTTCTTCGATCACTACCTCAAGGGCGCGCCGGCTCCGAAGTGGATGACGGATGGCGTGCCGTTTGCGGGCAAGGAGATGGCGAAGGACGCGAAGTAGTGGTGTTGACGCGAGCAGTCAGACCGCGCCTACCCCAGCAATAGCTCCAGCTCCTCTCGGCCGATCGACGCCAGACCACCGCGATCGGCCGAGAGGATCGCATCGGCCAAGGCGCGCTTGCTTGCCTGCAGCGCAAGGATCTTTGCCTCGATCGTACCTTGCGCCACAAGACGCGTGGCAATGACATGCCGCGTGCGCCCGATGCGGTGCGCGCGGTCGATGGCCTGCGCCTCGACGGCGGGGTTCCACCACGGATCAAGCAGATACACGTAGTCGGCTGCGGTAAGGTTGAGCCCTTGGCCGCCCGCCTTGAGGCTGATCAGGAACACCGGACATGCCGGATCGTTTTGAAAGCGATCCACGCGTGCCTGCCGGTCCTTGGTTTTCCCGTCGAGGTACTCGTACGGGATCCGCTCTTTATCGAGCGCGGCACGCACCAACGCGAGAAACGTGGTGAACTGTGAAAACACCAGCGCCTTTTGTCCCTCCGCCGCTGCGTCGATGAGCGCGGGAATGAGCGCATCAAGCTTGGCACTTGGTAACGCGCGCTTCGTTGCATCAGCCAGCACCGGGTGACACGCCGCCTGTCGCAAGCGCAACAGCCCCTCGAGAATATGGAGCTTGGAGCGTCCGAGTCCCCGCGACTCCACCTGCGAGAACACGTCGGCGCGTACCTTGGCGTGCAACTTGTCGTAGAAAGCACGCTGTTTGGGCTCGAGCTCTACTTCGAGCGTTCGTTCAATGCGCGCCGGTAGCTCGGGCGCCACCTCGCTCTTGGTGCGCCGCAAAATGACCGGGCGCAACGCGCGCGCCAGCACCTCATCGATGCCGGCCGCCGAGCTGACATCGCGCAGCGACGAAGCAAAGCGCGACGAGGGGCCGAGCATGCCGGGGTTGAGAAAGTCGAGCAGGCTCCAAAGTTCTTCGAGACGGTTTTCGACTGGCGTGCCGCTGAGTGCCAGTCGATGCGCGGCCTGCAGGACGCGGCACGCCTTGGCGGTCGCGGTACCACGATTCTTGATCGCTTGCGCCTCGTCGAGCACCACGTAGTCAAACATTGTCTCCGCCAGCCGCGCAGCGTCACGTCGCAGTGTGCCGTAGGTGACGATGGCCACATCCACCTCGCGCGTATCGAACTCCGATTCGTGACGCGTGGCGTTACTCCAATCGGCTACGCGAAGCGACGGCGCGAACTGCGCGGCCTCGCTGCGCCAGTTGAACACGAGCGACCGTGGCACCACCACGAGCGATGGCCCATGACCGTCAGCGCGCCGCGCGTCGAGGAGGGCGAGCACCTGGATGGTTTTGCCGAGCCCCATATCATCGGCCAGGCAGCCGCCGAATCCGAAGGTCCGCAGGAAGTGGAGCCAGCCGAGTCCCTCGCGCTGGTAGGTGCGCAGCGTGCCCTTAAATGAAGCGGGCGGGTCGGACGGCGCGATGCAGTCGAAGCCACGGAGCGCGTCACGCGCGCGTGCGAAGGCGGCGTCCACGTCAACGTCTGGGAGCGTAGCGAGCAGCGCGTCGAGCAGCGCAAGCTGCGAACTGCGAAAGCGAACACCGGTTGCCGAGGCCTCCCCACCGGAAAAAATCGGGCCCAGTCGATCGAGCCATTCTTGTGGCAGAACACCCAGACTGCCATCAGGGAGCGGCACCAGTTCCTGTCCGCGCCGCCGCGCCTCGATCACGTCGGCCAGGGGCACCATGACGTCGCCATACGGCACCGTGCCCTCGAGGTCGAACCAGTCTACACCGGAGCGTACGCGCGCCTGCACCGCGCCCGGCATCCGGAATGCGCGGCCCTCGGCCTCCGCCCACCAGCCATCGGCCACAAGGTGTTCGGCCACCCGACGCAGCGCCGCGCGCGGCAAGGCCAGCGGCGCGCCGCGCACGCCGGTCTCGCGCACGATCGTGACACCGAGCGCCAGCAGTTGATCACGCGCACGTTGTTCGGCGCCATGGTCACGGTGGTGCAGTGTGCGGGTGGTGGGGTCGAACCGAGCGCGCCCGGTGTTCGTGGCATCGAGCGTGTTGGCGCCGTAGCGGAACGCCAGCTCGACACCCACCATGGTTAGCGCGTTCCTCCGCCAGGTCACCGGATCTGCGACAAAACGTACACCGGGTATTGGTGCGTCGTGCGTCATGCTGATGGACAACTCGGGGGGCACGGACAGCTCCGGCACGCTGGGCAACGCGAATAGCTGCTCGAGCACTGGTGCGGGGTCGTCCCCGATGGCCAACCGCTGCTGACGCAGAAGTTCGAACATGAGTGGCCACTGCCCGTCCACGGCAACCGGCGCGAGCGCGCCGTCGATCAAGCAGAGTCCGCTGGCGTGCATCCACCCCACACTTGCCGTGGAGCGCCGCTCCTCGCCGCGCACGAGTT
The DNA here is from genome assembly GCA_038212625.1 of Gemmatimonadales bacterium. GTDB lineage: Bacteria > Gemmatimonadota > Gemmatimonadetes > Gemmatimonadales > Gemmatimonadaceae > Gemmatimonas. The sequence goes on from JBBQUH010000070.1 coordinate 4,215, forward strand.
CTCCGACGAGAGACCAGCCCGCCTCGTCCTGCTGCAACGCGAGCGCGAAGCGCCACGGGTCGGATGGGCGGTCCGCATGGTCCGATGCGTCGTGCCACGTGACCGGTATCAGCGAGCGCGGCGGGCCGGCCAGCTTGAGCCGCGCGCGTCCGGTGGCACACACCGCCGGGATGACGTGGCCGATAGCGTCCGGCGCGATGACGAACGAGGTGCGAGCGTGCCCGTAGTCAGGAAGCGGTGCCGCACCGAGCAAGAGCCGCGTGATGGCGCGATCGCGCGGATCGGGTGCTTGCATCCAGACGTGTGAGGAGAAGCCGAAGCGCTTGGGGACACTCCATTTGCCGTCACGCGCGCGCTGTTCGGTCATGACTTCCAGCAGGAGGCTGCGTCCGCCAACGGCGCTATCGATTACGTACACGAGTCGACGATCGTCTGGCCACTCGGTGCGCGGAGTGCGCGCGCTGTCCAAGCCATTCTGCACTTCGTCGCTGCGCATCTGCCACGCCGCGCGGTCGAGGGCCAGCTGCCACGCAGGAATACTGGTCGGGGCAGCGGGCACGACATGGGGAGCCGTCGGACTAGCGTGGTCGGCTCCAAACTCAATCCCTGCCTCGTCAAAGTCCTCGAGCTCGTCGAACAGCAGGAGTTCTTCCTCACCGTCCGTCACTGGCTCGAGGCGCACCGATGTCACTTTCGCGAGTGCGGCCACGAGCGTCCGTCCCTCTGGCGCGGATTCGACCCGGAGCAGCGTGGCCCAGACGTGTTTGCAAAAGGCGCCATCAGCGCAGTGCGGGCAGGAGCAGCCGAGCGATGCGGTGCGCTTCATCACCTCGATCGCGACCACGTAGTCGTCGGTACCGTCGACCTCTGCCACCGCCACGTAGTCAGTGATGCGGAGCGACCGCACGGCCCCGCTGCGGGCGATCGCAGCGCCGCGCTCACGGGATTGCGCGGAGAATTTTCGCGTCAGCAGGGCGGTGGGCATTGCTGGAAGGTACTGCGGCGGCGTAGCAGGCAGGAGGGTGCCGACGCACTTGAGGGCGCGTACATGAAGGCGCAAGACACGCCGATCGGTGGGCCAACCCACCTCTCGCGCGGGTGCCGCAAACGCCGTATTTTCCGAACCGGAGTCAGCATTGGGACAGCTGCAGCGATGTCACCGGAGCGCGTACATGGAAACCGTATCACCAAGCGTTCACGGACAGCACGAGGAACCGTTGCGGCGTGGCACCGCGGGGTGGATGAGCCGCGCGGTCCCGTGGGCCGCGTGGAGCCTGCTCCTCGCGCCAGTCACGATCGTCCTTCATGAAGGCGGCCACCTGTTCACCGCGCTCGCGGTCGGGTTTCCACACCCCACACTCCACTTCAATAGCGTGGACCCGGGTGCCGCTGACGGTCTGCCACGGTCGGCGGCGGGGCTGGCCGCGCTTGCCGGCCCTGCGGTAAGCGCGGCGCTCGCAGTGGGCGCCTGCGCTTGGCTACGGTGGCGCGCTGCCACCCCGTGGGCGGCGGCCCTCGCCGTCACAGCCGCCTCGCGGTTCGTGGTCGGCGTGCCGTACACCATCGTAAATGCAGGGGCGCTGCTCATCGGCAGCCAGCTTGCGCCCCCGGAATTCGACGAGACAAAAGCTGGGGCGGCACTGGGGTGGTCGGGCGACGCGCTGCTGGCTGGCACGTCCCTCGTACTCGCGGTCGTGCTGTGGTCCGTCGGGCGCGGCCTATTCCGCGGCGAGCGCGTGGCGGCGTGGTCGGGGCTGCTGATCGGAACGGCCCTCGGCTGGGCCGTCTGGATGCTGGGCTTGGGACCGCTGCTGCTGCCGTAATCGCGTGGCGCGTTCGCTGGCGCGCCCTGACGGCGCGCGAAGACGGCGTCGCCGTTGACGGCTGTCTAATTTCGGCTGTCCGGTTGGGGGGTGGCGTTGGGGGGCAGGGGTCAACAACGACGACGTTGACACGGAGACCTGCGGGAGAAAACTGGACCGCGCTGCTGCCGACATTCATTCTGTGGCATTCCATGCCTGACGTTGCTCGCACTGGCCTCCTGATCCACGCAAAGAACCTGCAGGCTGTGTCTTCCTTCCAAGAGCGCGTGCTCGGTGCCGGGACCGTGCACGCCGATACGACGCACACGGTACTGCAGTCTGCTGACACCAAGCTCATCATCCACGCGATTCCGCCGCAGTGCGCCAGCGAAATCGACATCGCCGTTCCCCCGACGGCGCGCGAAGAACCGGCCATCGAACCGTTCTTTACCGTGGCACACCTTGCCGCGTCGGGGCGTGCCGGTCGCGAGTGAACCGGGGAATGTGCGTGCCGTGATTATCTTTCACTATGCCCCCTCCTCCTCGCCAATCCGAAACGCCCGCCATGGGCATGCTGGCCCGCAGCCATCGTCGGGTGCAGCAGCTGGCAGACGCGGGTTGGGCGAACACGGTGGTCTTTGCCTGGGGCTTGCTGCAGGGTGGCGTGTTTCCGGGGCTTGCGGACCTCTTCTTCCTGCCGTTGGCGCTCACGCGGCCGGAGAAGGCTTATCGACTGGCCGCGGTAGCCACGCTTGGCACGCTCATCGGGAGTGTCGCGCTGTATGTGGCCGGCCGGGAGGCGCTGGGCGTGCTGGAGGGGCCGATCGCCCGCGCGGCGGGGGTGTCGTCGGCCGCAATCGACCGGTATCGTGCCACCCTTGCCGAGTACGGCGCGTGGGCGATTTTTGCGAGCACCATGAGTCCGCTTTCCACCAAGCTCACAAGCATCGCGTCGGGCGCAATCGGCGTACCTTTTGTGCAGTTTCTGATTGCCCTATTGGCCGGTCGTCTCACGCGCACCATGGTCTTGGCTTATCTCGTGCGAAACGGCGGCGCCGATGCCGTAGCCAAGTGGACCGGTGGACGCCTCAACAACCTCACGCTGCGATGACCACTCCGCACGCGGCAGAACCGTCGGCCGAAGATTTACACCGTACGCTGCAATTCCTGCGGGCGGCCGAATCACTCAAGTACCACACGCGCACCTCGTGGACCTCCACCGGCTCGCAGGAGACCATCGCGGCGCACAGTTGGCGACTCTGCCTGATGGCGATTGTTTTTGCGTCGTACTTTCCCGGTCTCGATCACGGAAAACTGTTACGACTGTGTGTGGTGCACGATCTCGGGGAAGCGATCAACGGGGACATCTCTGCGGTGCTGCAGGCGAATCTTCCCGGCAAGGCCGACCAGGAGCGCGCCGATCTGGCGCTGTTGACGGCGCCGTTGGCCGAGTCTGTGCGCGCCGAATTGCTGGCGCTGTGGGATGAGTACGAGCAGGCCGCAACGCCCGAGGCACGGATCGCCAAGGGGCTCGATAAGCTCGAGACCATAATGCAACACAATCAAGGCATCATGCCCAGTGGCTTCGACTTCCGCTACAATTTGCATTACGGGGCTGCGTATACGGCCGACGATCCGGTGCTGAAGGGCGTGCGTGCCCTGCTCGATGTCGAAACGACACAGCGTGCACTCGAGGCAGATCCACGACTGCGCAGAGCACCTGACGGCCCCACCGACGCCGTATCGGCATGAGCGGGTTTTCTTTTCGCACGTCACACGATCAAGGGCTCGCCCGACTCGGATGGTTTGGTACACCGCACGGCGTGGTGGAAACGCCGGCGTTCATGCCCGTGGGCACCCATGCGTCGGTACGTGGGCTGGCGATGCACGAGATTGCGGATGCGGGCGCACAGATGGTGCTGGCCAATGCCTACCATCTGTACCTGCGCCCCGGCGATATGATGGTACGGGCATTGGGAGGTATTCATGCGTTTTCACGCTGGGCCGGGCCGATGCTCACCGATTCCGGCGGCTATCAGGTCTTTTCGCTGGCGCGGTATCGCACGGTGCGCGAGCAGGGTGTGGAGTTCAAAAGTAAAATCGACGGATCACTCCATCAGTACACGCCAGAGCGCGTGATGCAGATCGAGCGTAACATCGGCGCCGATGTCATCATGCAACTCGACGAGCTGATCGCGGGTGGGTCGGAGCAATCGGCGTCGCGCGCGGCGATGGAGCGCAGCCTGCGCTGGCTCGAGCGCTGCCGCATTGAGTTTGACCGATTGTCACGCGAGGGGCGCGCCGACGCGCCGGTGCTGAGTGTTCCGGATGGGGCGCCGGCCCTGCAGACACACGACATCGACCGCGACCGCGCGGCCCCCGCACAAACGCTTTTCCCGATTGTGCAGGGCGGCGTGTATCCCGCGCTGCGTCGCGCCTCCATGGACGGCATTCTGCAGAGCGGCGACTGGGTGGGCATTGCCGTGGGCGGTCTCTCGGTGGGTGAAGCCAAGTCCGCCATGTACGACACCGTGGATGAATGCGCGGTGATGTTACCGCGCGATCGTCCGCGATATCTGATGGGCGTGGGCTTCCCGGACGATCTGGTCGAAGCCGTGGCGCGCGGCATGGATCTCTTCGACTGCGTGGCCCCCACCCGTATGGGGCGTCACGGCACGGCCTTCACGCCCGACGGCAAGGTACAGGTGCTCAAGAGCAGCTATCGCACGGATCGGCGCGCGCTGGTGGCCGAGTGCGCGTGTCCCGCCTGCTCGCACTACGATCGCGCGTACCTGCGTCATTTGTTCGCGGTGGAAGAACCCCTGGGGCCGCGCTTGCTGGCGCTTCACAACCTGACGTTTCTCATGGACGTCATGCGGCAGGCGCGGGCAGCACTGCGTGACGGGGTATTTGCTCGCTGGAGCGAGGGATGGTTGGCGCGCTACCGCGCTGCCGATCGGCGATAACCGGTCGCGCTTACGATTTGCTTCAGGCCACGCTTGGTGATTTGTAGGTAGGCTTCACACCGCCGAACGCACGCACCACACGGCTCACACCAGCCGCCATCCCACCGGCTTGCAGTGCCGGCAGCAGCAGCGTGGCCACCACCACCACCCAGCCGGGGAGCGCGAAGTTCTTCCCAACCATATCGGCGAACGTGCCTAGCGCCGCCCCCTGGAGCACCTCCAGTAGCAATAAGAAGGCGGCGGCGGCCGCCGCCGTCAGCGCCGCCGTTCGTCCAGCCCGACCGGCCCGCAGCACGATGCCGGTGATCACACCAGCGACTGCGGCGCCCCACACCCCACTGTACTGCTGGGCCACGAGTTGCAACACGAACGCTGCAACGACTGCACGAATCATGATGACGATCCCGCTTAACGAGAAAGAGTGAGTGTCGCGCGTATATCAGCGGGCGTCAGATCGTTGGCGCTGCGCGGCGTGCGCACACTGTCCAACTGTCCATTGGCCCACATGGCGTAGCGATCGAGGTAACGCGGGCTGGAGGGATTCCCACTCTGACCGCCGGGATACACCGCGCGTATGGTGGGGTCGGCACCCAGCTCCACCACCATACGCCAACTCGCGCCAAAGTTTGCGCGACGCGATGAGACCGAGGGATTGAGCGTGCCTCGACCCCCATCAATCGGCAACGGCGGTGCGCCAAAGCCAGCCAGGCGCAAGAGGTGTGAGGGACGCGCCGGTGCGACGCGTCCCCACGTCCACGGTGAGGTAGCCGGATCGCCGTATTCCACCACCAACGTGTCGTACGCCATCCGCAGTGCCTGTGCGAGCAGCGCGTCGCGATCTTCGCGTACGTCGGCCGTGGCGCGCACATCCCACCACGCGTTGGCGGAGTCTACCACCAACTGCAGCAGGCGCGACTCGGACGGCGTCACTGATGGCGCCGACTTGCCCGACACGGTGAGCTCATCATACAGCAGGCGAATGGTCGTGGCGACGGCCGTTTCGAACAATCGTGCGCCGGTATTGTCCCGCGTGTAGCGGCGGTCCCACTGCGCGAGCAGCGCCTGCGCATTCGCCAACGAGGTCGACGTATCGCCCTGCGCGCGGCGTGCCTGCGCTGCCGCAAGCACGGGTGGCACTAGACGATCGGCGCGGACGCTCCCGGGATCCGTGTGAAAGCGGCGCATCGCCTCGGGCGTGACGGCGCTATCGGCGCGTAACAGACGGTTGATCTGCAGCGCGCGCCAGATTTCAAAGTTGGGATCGACGCCGAGATACAGCGACTGCTGCGCGGGATCAATCGGCTGCTGGTTGGCCGATGCGAGATAGCCCTGCGCGGGGCTCTTCCCTTGTGGATACTGCGCGACGGTCCAGTTACCCACCCAATCAGTGTCGCGCGTGCGCCCGTCGCGGATTGTGGTGCCCCGCCCACTATCGGCGCGGATGGGGTAACGCCCGGTAGAGCGGATCGCGATCACGCCCGCGGTATCAGCCACAATGAAGTTCTGCGCCGGGGCTTGATAGTAGCGCGCCATCGAATCAAGAAATGCCGGCGCGCTGGTGGCATGCATGGCCTGATAAAAGGCCCGTAACTCCAGCCCGGCCTCAAGCACCGTCCAGCGGAGCGAGAGCCAGGCCTTGCCCTGCCGCCGCATGGGCCCGCGGTGCGTGTAGTACACCGTATCGGTTCCAACCACGGCGCCCTTGGCATCACGATAGGTCTCGATGCGCGTGTCCGTGAACGGGACCATCGCGCCATCGAGCTCGTACGCGGTGGGCGCGGTCTCGTTGTTGACGGTTTCCTGCCAGAAGTCCATCACATCGGCGCCGGTGTTGGTGGCGCTCCATGCGAACTGTCGCGAGTAGCCGATCGGCACGCCGGGCAGACCGGGAATGACCACACCGCCCACATCGAGCGAGCCCGGCACCACGAGGTGCACCTCGTACCAGATGCTGGGCAGCGTGAGTTCGAGGTGAGGATCACCGGCCAACAGCGCGTGGCCCGTGGCACTGCGCGCTGGCGACACCGCCCAATTGTTACTCGCGAACGCACGTGCCTGCGCCACCAACGGATCGGCATTACGAGCCCAGGCAAGCGGTGTGGAGCCCCTAGCGCGTGGTGCAGTGAACGATGCTACCAGACGTGCGGCCGCCGTGTCGGGAGCCCCCGGTGCCGGCAACGCCGTGAGCATATCACGCGGCGAGACATCACCCGCAGGCTGAATGGGCTCCTGCACGGGCGAGTCACTGTCGAACAGCGCGCGGGCCGCGGCGTCGCCCACGAGCGCACGAGCCTGCAGGAGCTCGAGCTCCACGGGATCATGCGCGAGCGTATATCCCATCCGATTCTGCAGATGCAGCGAGTGCACCGGCTCCCACACCCGTGGCGCGCGATTGAGCAGCTTGTATTCCACCGGGTACTGCGCGGGGGACAGCGACGCACGATACGCGTTCACACCCGCCGCATACGCCAGCAGCACGCGCCCAATCTGGCTGGTGGTATCCATCTGCTGCCAGTTTCGCTCCGCGGTACGCGGCATGCCAAGACGCCGCGTTTCCTGATCGGCCGGTAGCGCCACCGCACCCACGAGCTCGGTGAGCGTGCCCTCCCCCGCGCGCGCCTGCAACTCCAGCTGAAAGAGCCGGTCACGCGCCACCACGTAGCCCAGGGCCCGCATGGCATCGAGATCGGTGGTGGCAAAAATGTGCGGGACACTCCGCTGGTCATACCGCACATCCACCGTGCTAATCAGCCCGGCAATCCTGGCCGTCGCGCTGGCTGGCAGGTCCTCCGCCGAGGCATTCGCCCAGAGGCCAACGGTCGGAGACAGCAGGCGACCGAGCGGCGGCAGCGCGCCGTAGCCGAACGCGCCGACGGCCGTGGTGCCGGCTCCCACAGCAAGCGACAGCGCAGCGAAGGCGAGAGTGGTCGTTTTGGACATGGGCACACAAAGAGGGAAGTGCAACAGGTGCTGCAAACTCACCGCCGAAACGAACACTCGGCAAGCCCGACGGATCCCAAAATCGCCCCAGTGTGCAAGCTTTGAGCTGATTGGCGTCTATTCAGGGCACTCCGCAGCGACGTTCGCGGCCGCCTGTGCCGTGGCCACCCGGATCATTGGTCTTTCACCCGCTCCGATGGACGACATCGATCGCCTGTTCCGCGAGTATCATCTGCCCATCGTGCGCTATCTGTGGCGCCGGCTGGGGGATCGTGATCTGGCGGAGGAATTTGCGCAGGAAACGTTCGTTCGGGCGCTCCGGCATCTGCCGTTGGCGAACGAGCGGGCCTGGCTGTTTGCGGTGGCGACGAACCTGGTGCGCGATGAGGCGCGCCGCACCAGCCGGCAGCGTCACCATTTGTCGCTGCTGCGGGATGAACTGACCGCTACGGCCGCGGAAGTGCAGGAGCCCGAGGCCACGTCGCTCGAGCGCATGCAGGAGCAGGCGTTCGCGCGACGGGCGGTGGAGACCTTGGCCGAGAAAGACCGGATGGCGTTGCTCCTGCGCGAGGAAGGGTTGGACTATCACGAGATCGCCTCGGCCTTGGGGCTCTCGGTGGGTTCGGTGGGCACGACGCTCTCTCGCGCGCGCCGCCGGTTGGTGGAGATTCACGAGACGATGGTTCGCGCGCGTGATGCGCGGGGAGGCGCCGATGTCGCATAACGAAAACGACCACGTGGACGACGTGTTGCGCGTACAGTGGACGCCTGATGGCCATGTGGGCGAAGGCAGTCTGCACACGTGGCTCGACGACGCGTTCGATGCGCACGAGGCGGCGCGTATTATGGCGCACGTCGTGGAGTGTGCGGTGTGCACGGCGGCGGTGGCCGAAGCGCGCGGGTTGATGGCAGGGAGTTCGCGTATCGTTCGCGCGCTCGACGATCTGCCGGCGCAGGTGATCCCGACGGGCACGCCTCCGTCGCGCGTGATGCCGCGTGACGGTGCGGCACCGCGGCTTCGCACCGTCGTCTGGTGGAAACGGTCGGTGTGGCAGGCGGCGGCGATGGTGCTGATTGCGGGCGGGGCCACGGCGGTGTGGGTGCGAGGCACCAACGGCCGCGTGCTGGCGACGGCTACGGCGGATCGTGTGATCTCGGATCAGGCGCAGGTGGCAGGCGAGGCGGAGACGATAAACGAGGAGACGCAAAGGGCGCGTGTTTCGGAGCGTCGGGTGGATGCAGTGACGCCAAGAGTCGCAGAGCGTGCCCCTGCGGGAACAGCAGCGACCACGACAGCCGCGACGACAGCCGCGACAACGACGGCGGATGCCGCAGAAAAAGCGGCGAGCAAGGCTTCGGTGTCGCCGGCACCGACGCCAACGCCGCGAGCAACCGTAGCAGGTGCGGTACCAGCAGCGGCGGCGTCAGTGGCATCAGCGGAACCCGCCACGGAGGCCCTCAAGCGATCGATGAGCGATGCGTTGGCCGGACGTGGCGCGGGTGGTAGCGCAAGTACGGGCGCCGATGCAAACGCGGCGCCCATCATGACTGCCCGCATGGGCGCACGGAGTGCGTACACGGCGGAAGCTCGCGCCAGCGATTGCATGGCGTTGTTACCCGATGCCGGTGCCACCAACCAACAGCTCCCCACCCAGTTGCGCGGTACACCGATCGGCACGCGGGCACCAGGCATGCTGGTGGTCCACGACTGGCCAACTCGCGGCGCAGAGACCTCCCTGATACTCAAGCAAAAGGGCCCTGACGTCCTTCAGGGGAGCGCCGACAGTCCGGACGAGGAGCTGACGCTCCGCCTGCAATTCCCCAGTCGCAGTGCGATCACCGGACTCCCGCAGGTGACCATCACCACGCGCTCTGCTAATCGCACCGTCACTGTCACCGTGCAAAGTGCCGTGTGCAAGTATCCGATGCCGTGACGTCTCCCAGTCGTGTCGGTCATTCCTCTCACGACTGGAGATTTCATGTTGCTCTCATCGCTGGTGTTCGCGTGCTTGTGGCACGCACCGTGTACCACTGCACACGCCACGTTTGACGTCGCGCCTCCCAAGACAACGACCGAAGCGGTGGCCAAGACTATTGTCGTCACGGGCACCGTCTACGACCAAGCCACGGCGCGTGGGGTTGGCGGTGTGCAGATCACCGCCGGAGGCACCGCGGCTACCAGCACCGCGAGTGACGGGCGATACACACTGCGCCTGCCTTCCACGACGCGCGGCCAGACCCTCGCTGTGACCGCACGAGCCACCGGCTATCAGGCCGTCACCGTCAACCGCCAGTTGACGGCGGATACGATCCTGCTGGACATTGTCTTACCGGCGGCACCAACGCCACAGCGGACAGCACTCACCGACGCCACAGCCAGCAAGGGTATCGCATCGGTCGCCGGGAACCGGGCCATACCTGCCATCGCGGCGGTGCCGTATGCACCCAGCTACATCGCACGGGAATCCGCGCGCCGCGCCGCGCAGGACCGTCGGACCGGTACGGTCGCACCGCGGCCGCACGGCACATCGGGAAACACAGACAGCGAACAGTACGCATCCGTCACCGACAATCCGTTTCTGACGGCCGCCGTTGATCCGCTTTCCACGTTCTCCATCGACGTAGACCGCGCCTCCTACGCGAACGTGCGGCGCTTCTTGACGCAAGGGCAGACGCCACCGTCTGACGCCGTACGCATCGAGGAGCTGGTAAACTACTTCCCGTACACGCTGCCGGCGCCCAGCGGCGACCATCCGGTGCGCGTCACCACCGAAACGATGGCGGCACCATGGCAGCCCGCCCATCAGCTCGTGCGGATCGCGCTGCAAGCGCGCCGGATCGACACCGACGCACTGCCGCCCAGCAATCTCGTGTTTCTGATTGACGTGTCGGGTTCGATGCAATCGCCGGACAAGTTGCCGCTGGTGAAGCAGTCGCTGCGTCTGTTGGTGGATCAGCTACGTGCGCAGGATCGCGTGGCGATTGTGGTGTATGCCGGCGCTGCCGGACTGGTGCTGCCCAGCACAGCGGGGACAGAGAAGGCGCAGATCGTCGAGGCGCTGGAGCGGCTCGAAGCCGGCGGCTCCACGGCAGGTGGCGCCGGTCTGGAGTTGGCCTATCGCGTAGCCCGCGAGCATTTCCGCGCAAAGGGCAACAACCGCGTGATCCTCACCACCGATGGCGACTTCAACGTGGGCCCGAGCAGTGACGCCGACATGGTACGGCTGATCACGCGCAAGCGCGCCGAAGGCACGTATCTCACGATCCTCGGCTTCGGCACCGGCAATTATCAAGACAGCAAGATGCAGCAGTTGGCCAAGCACGGGAATGGCAATGCGGCGTACGTGGACAATATCGCGGAAGCGCGCAAAGTACTCGTACAGGAGATGGGCGCCACGCTCGTGACGGTAGCCAACGATGTGAAGCTGCAGGTGGCGTTCAATCCCGCGCAGGTGCAGGCCTATCGGCTGATCGGCTATGAAGATCGCCTGCTCACCACCGAAGACTTTGCCAACGATCGCAAAGATGCCGGCGACCTGGGCGCTGGGCACAGCGTGACCGCGCTTTACGAAGTGGTGCCCACCGAACATGCCCGCAGCGGCACACTGTTGGATGTGCGGCTACGCTACAAGCAGCCGGGTCACAGCGAGAGCCGCGTGCTCACGCAGTCAGTCTCTGCGCGCCCTGCGCGCGGCGTCGCAAGCGCCGACTTCCGCTTCGCGGCCTCGGTCGCGGCGTTCGGTATGGTCCTCCGCAATTCCCCGCACCAAGGAACGGCGCAGCCGGCAATGGTGCTCGCGCTTGCACGAAGCGCGGTAGCGTCCGATGAAGGAGGCTACCGCGCCGAGTTCGTGCGGTTACTGGAGTGCTGGACGCGTCTCGATGACGCGCCGGTTACTTCTCGCGAGCGCCGTTGAACGGGATCGCGCCCATGCCGGCCACGTCGAGCACGCCATCGATTTTGTCGCCTTCCTTGACGGCGGCCGAACCGCGGATGGTCAGGGCCTGACCACCCATGTCGAGCGAAAAGGCGAAGAACAGCGAGTCACCACTCACCGTCCCGGACATCGGGGCGGTGCCGAGCTGGGTCTCCACGCTGCCGGAGAGCGTGTCGTTCTTGTGCGTGACATTCAGGACGGCTGGCTGGGAGCCATCGGGGGTGGAGACCGTGAGATTCCACTTGCCGGAGAGATCGGCGTAGATGTTGGCGGCCGTGGCCACGCTGGCGACGGCGCAGAGGAGCACAGCGGAGGCGAGGAAACGACGCATGGCGGGTGACGGCTGATGGTGGGGGGAGGGGGGCAGGAGCTGCCTCCCGGGTATTACAGGGAAAGATACTACCCCGAGGCTGGCGGGAGGATAC
>JBBQUH010000071.1:0-16151 GCA_038212625.1 Gemmatimonadales bacterium
CGCAGGTTGCCCCATGTACGAATAACCGTCTGATGTTTGGCAAGTTCAAGGATGGCGTGGCGAGCGGCACGCTCGACACGGAGTTCAACTACACCTTCACGTACAAGATGAAGCCCACGAACGTGCAGATCCGCTTGTTCCGCCACGCGCCGTCATCGACGAACTGGGTGTTGGTCGGCCTGCGCGCCGCGTAAGCACACCCGAGCGCCGGGTGCCCACGCCACTGGCTGGGCACCACGCGGCAGTCCCGGCGCGCTGACCTGCCGTATCCTCTATCTCCCAGTGAAACATGCCAACGCTCGCCGAACAACTTTCGCTCGTCGCCGATCCCATAGTAGTGCGGATTGCTGCGACTTCCATCGCTGACGAGGTGTCGTTGGGTGAGGCGGAGCGTGATGACGTCGTCAACACGTCGCTCTCGCTGTGCACGCAGATCGCCTCGCTCGCCAGCGCCATGAGCGATCCGGAAGACGAAACCGAGTTGTACCGCAGTCTCGCAGCGCTCTGGCTGGAACTGCGCTTCCAGTGGCAGCGCCACAACTTGGTGGCGAACTACGACACGATGCTCAAGGGCGGCTGTGCCCCCATCGTGCTGGCTCGCGCCTCATCCGCCTCGTACATGCTCAACCGCATTGAATCCTTGCTGATCGAAGAGCATCGCTTCAAGCTTGGCGATTCCGCCGTGGAGATGCTCGATCGCCTCCGCGAGGATGTAGAACGTACCGCGACCCCCGCCGGGGCCTGATCATGATCGGTCGCCTGTTCCGCCGGCTCTTCGGTCGGCTTAACTCGGCACCCGTCGCGCCGAGCGCTGCGGGCGAGAGTGCAAGTCAGACGGCAATTGCGGATCGTGTCGCACCGCGGGAGATCGGCATCACGCCGATCTCCCTCGTAGCGGTCGTACCGAATGTGCCCCCGAGCTACGATGCAACAGCAGCATGGACGAAGCGTCTCGCCGATGTACACGCCTTCCAGCTGGCCGACCCAGAGCTTGCCGACAAACCGGACGCCACAGGGCTGCTCCGGCTGCTCGAGGAAGGCCCGGAGTCGGTCATCCGCCAGCTCCCGGCGGCAGCACGCGATGCGCTGACCATGTGCGACGATGACGGGCTTTCCCGCACACAGCTCGCAACTCGTCTCGCCAAAGACCCAGCCCTCGTCCAGGGGCTTCTGCGCACCGCGAACAGCGCCGCCATTGGAGGCGGTCGCGGTCCCGTGCTGGGCATCGATCAAGCGCTCGACCGGATCGGGGTCGCCGGCGCCCGCGCCGTGGTTCTCGCCAGCTGCGTGGATGGCTTGTTGAGTCACCCGGGCGGCGAGTACAACGCCATGGCCAGCGACGTGTGGAGCCACATGGTACGCACGGCCCCGATGGCGCGGTCCGTTGCCTCGGCCTTCGCTGCCGACCCCGACGAAGCTTTCGCCATCGCGTTGCTGCACGATGTCGGCAAGCTCATCATTTTTGATCGTATCTCCACGCTCCGAGCGACACGGCGTCGCAGTATCTCGCTGCCGCCGGTGTTCGTTCACCGGCTGCTGCAGCGGTTGCACGAGCCACTCGGCGCACTCGCCGCGCTGCAATGGGGCATGGGCGACCGCGCCGCTGCTGCCATCGGTACCCATCATCGCGGTGCAACGACCCTCACGCGTGACTCGCTTGCCGAAGCCATCTTCGTGGCGGAGCAAGCCGATCACGCCATGCGGAAGAACATCCCGCTTGACGTGGATCTGCTGTGGGCGAACGGTCGGTTGACCGGATCGCCGGCGCGCGCCGCCAGCGCGCTGCATCAGCTTCTTTCTGCCGCTTGAGTTGCTATGACGGACCGCCTGTTTCATCTGCTGGAACTGCTCGACAGCCAGAGTGTCCGCGATCGTATCCGCCAGATGATCGACCAACTCGGCGGAGTCGATGACACCGACGCCGAGTCGATCCTCGACTCGATGCACGTTCGCCTGCATGGTATCGCAGAGTCGCTGCGCGACGTGATTTTCGACGATGACACAACAGAAGCGATCACGATGCTGCCGTGGATCTGGCTGGAGCTGCGTTTCGAATGGATGCGCTACAATCTGCAGATGCAATATCAAACCGTGCTTCAGGGCACAGCGTCGCCTGCGCTCATGGCACGGGGCGCCGCGTTGTCCTACGTGCTCGAAGCGGTCGAATTACATCTCGATGCCGAATCGGTGTTTCTGGTACAAAAAATCGCCGCCGATCCCGCGAGTGCTGCACGCGGTGCGATTGAACGCACCGATCGCCTGTTCGCGCTCATGGCTGCCGCCAGCGCCGGCGGACGTGACGCCGTCGAAACCCTGCTCGTGGCGCAGGCGCAGATCACACGCCACACCGACTCCACCCCGGTGCGCGAGGAGTTCAGCAGGGCGGTGAGCGCCGTCATCGAGAAAGTCGGCGGTGCGCTCATGGTATCCGTTGCCGATTTTGAGCACGCCCTCGAGGGCGTGCTTATCCGCGAGCTCGGCCGGGCTCCCGTTCGCGTGGCACTGGAGCAGGCGAGTCCGGACAATGCGCTCACTGTGCCAAGTGCGGTAGCCAACGCCCTGCTGAAGGGGGCGGCGGAGTGGATGCAGGCCTTGGGTGCAACATCGCTCATCTCGGATGCCGACACCCGGATCGGCTCCGGTCGGGCGGCGCATGTCACCATCACCGCTGCACTCCTGCGCGACGGTGAGCGCGTCGCGCTTGTGTTACGTGACGACGGCGATGGTATCGTGGATTACCGGCCGGACTGGCGAGCATGGCCGATCCGTGATCTCAAGCTGCATCTGGTTCAGCTGCCCGGTGAGGGCAGCACGGTGACGATGGGTTGTAATGTCACGAGCATCGCCGAATACATGATGCTCCGCGTCGGCAACGGTGCGCGCGACGCGATTATCGGTGTCCCGGTGCGCCTTGTGGATCACATCGAACAGCGTGATGAGTCGGCACTGACCATGCACGGGACTCGCCTCATCGATCGACTCGCCGGCGGAACCGTCCAGTTGATCGACCTCGGAGATTCATTATTTCGGGATGCCATCCCAGCCCGCGATGCGACGTACGTGCTGGTCCGTCCCGATGGCCCCGAGAGCTCCGCCATTGCCCTGCGCGTGCGCGGCGTGGAGGGGGTGTGTCGAGGTAGTGTCAAACACTTACCCGCCCTCCTCTCCGATAGTCCGCTTCGCGGCTTTGTACAGGCCGACCAGCACATCGTGAGTATTCTGGATTTCGACCGCCTCCTGGGCCGCGAGGAACCGCAGGGGCAGCTTATTCCAATGGCGGTATGAGCACGTTTCGCCAAGGGGACAATCCGTGATCGTCGGGCAGCTCGATCACGGGCACCCCGTGGGCACGGAGCACGGCGCGAATCGGCAATGGCGTCCCGACATCCACGAGCGCCAGTGTAATGGGCTCCGCCGCGAGTACTCCGTGCACGATCGCGGCATCGGTATAATCGGCCGGGACAAACAGCTCCTCGACCTCCAGCAACGGCAGGAGCACCCCGCCCCAGAGTCCCCCGCGTATCTGCCAATCGCAAAGCGTAATCAGCCGTGTGCCCGCGAACAGGCCGCGCGTACCGGACGCGCGCGCGGCTTCAAGACACGTCGCAGCGTGCTTCGGCAGCGCAAGGTTGATATCCGCGAGGTCAGACGAAGGATCTGGCCGATCGGCCGTGGCGCGGACGGTCCACCCATCACCCGGCGTCAACGGCCAGCCACCGACCATGGGCTCGAGCACCGGCGCTCCGGACACGCGGCTGCCCACGAGACTGCGCGCATCATATCGAGCCAGCAGCATATTCACCCCGCCCGCCGTACGCGGCGCATCGGCTGCCGTGTCAACGAGTACGAGCCCCACCGACTCCCAGAGGCACGCGAGGGTCAGCTGCAGCAGTGCCTCGCCCGCTGGCAATTCGCTCACCACGCGATCACCCGCGCCAATCTTGACGGCACGAAACGTGCTCACCCATGCTCGCATCCCCGCCCACAGCGACGCTGCGCTTCGCACGGAATCGCTGAACAGCACCACGGGCACCGGCTGATTGGCGAAGCGCTCGTAAAGCAGCGCACGCCATGCAGTCCTGGCTTCGTCGGCCGTCTCGATGTCGGAAACCGCGGGAACGGGAGTGGGATCGTCAGTCATTGATAACAGGAATCATGATACAGACCGCACACCGCACGGAAGAGCCGCGTCGCACGTCCACAGCATCCCGCCTACCATCCGCGTCGCTCGACGTGGGCGGTGACGTCTCCAACCGCGACGTGTACGAGGTGGCCACCGCGCAACGCCCCGTGACCCTCGGCGAAGCCGCACGCGCCCGGATGGCAGCGTCGCACGCGATGCTTACCCGCATGGTGCACGAGCGGCGGCGTATCTACGGAGTAACCACAGGCTACGGCCCGCTGGCCTCGCACCCTGTCACGCCCGAGCACGCCGAGCTGCTCCAGCGTAATCTGGTGTATCACCTCTGTTCCGGGGTGGGGCGCCCGCTGTCGATCGTTCATACGCGTGCCATGATGGTGGCGCGAGCCGCAAGTATTGCCCGTGGCTACTCCGGCATCAGTGCTCCGCTCTTCCAGACGCTTCTCGACTGCATCAATCTCGATCTCACCCCAGTGGTCCCCGAAATGGGCACCGTGGGCGCCAGCGGCGATCTGACCCCGTTGGCCCACGTGGCGCTTGCGCTCATGGGCGAGGGGGAGCTGTGGTATCGCGGCACGCGTCTCCCTGCATCAGACGCCTTGCAGGCGGCAGGACTTGCCCCCGTCACGCTCGGGCACAAGGAAGGGATTGCCCTCGTCAACGGCACGTCCTGCATGACCGGCATTGCGGCGGTGAACGCCGAACGCGCCCGTCGCGCCGCCGATCTCGCACTGCGCCTGTCCGTGCTCTACGCCGAATGCCTGAGCGGACGACTCGAAGCGTGGGACCCGCGCTTCGCCGTGGCACGGCCACATGCGGGCCAAGTGAAGGCCCACGCCGCGCTCGCGCGCTGGACCGCCGGCAGCGCCCGCCTCACACCGACCGTGCAGCCACCGCCTCAGCTCGATGAATCTGGCGCTGAAAACGGCTGGCTGCCCGAAGGCGAGCTCCCTCAGGACCCCTACAGCATCCGCTGCGTCCCGCAGCTCATCGGCGCCGTGCTCGACGTACTCACGTTTCACGAAAACATCGTGACCACCGAGCTCCAGAGCGCCACTGACAATCCGTTGCTCTTCCCCGATGAAGACGCCGTGTTACACGGCGGCAATTTCTATGGCCAGCACGTGGCGTTCGCTTCGGACACATTGCTGCTTGGTGTGATCAAGCTCGCCATTCATGCCGAACGATGCATCGCGCGCATCACCGACCGGGCACAGAACCACGGCTTGCCGTCGTTTCTGCACGGCGGTCCCGATGGGGTGAACTCCGGCTTCATGGGCGCACAGGTCACCGCCAGCGCACTCGTGGCCGAATTGCGCACGCGCGCCGTCCCGGCGTCGATTCAATCGGTCCCCACGAACGGCAACAATCAGGACGTGGTGACGATGGGCACCATTGCTGCCCGCAAGACCGCCGATGCGTTGGACCTCGTGTATCTCGTGCTCTCCATCCACGCCCTCACACTCGCACAGGCCGCCGACCTCCGCGGTGGTACGGCGCTCGAGGGGTTCGCCCCTGCCAGCCAAGCGCTCGTACGCTGGGTACGCGAGTCGTCCGCCCATCTCGACCGCGATCGTCCGCTCTCGCCCGATATTCAGCGGCTCGCCACGCGCCTCGAAACGGTGGACTGGGATCGTGACATCATCGCCCCGGAACAGGAACGGGACGCGTTCATCTACTGAACGCGTCCCGCCATTCCACACCAGCGTACGACACCGGCACCACACACCGTACCATAGCAGCCGTCGATTAACTCGGCAGCAGCCCCGCCGCCGCCAGCCGATCCCGCACGATCGCCAGTTCGTCACCAACCACCGGCAACAATGGGCTGCGCGGCACACCGCCCGACAGCCCCACCAGATTCATCGCCGCCTTGATCCCCGCCGGGCCCATCGCGCCGGCAATGTCCGTGGCGATCGGCGACAAGCGCGCCTGCAGCGCCGCCGCCTCCTCGAGTCGGCCCTCAGCATGCGCGGTCATCATCGCGCGCACCATGGGTCCGGCGTAGAGCGCAATGGCGAGAATCGCACCGGAGACCCCGGCCACCAGCGCCGGCGCAACCGTAGCGCCGCTCCCGGTGATCACGCGAAACGCAGGACCTTGCGCCTCGAGGTACTGCGCGAGCATGGGCAGGTTGCCTGCGCTGTCCTTCATCCCAACCACGTTCTCGTGCTGCGCCATGGTGTGCACGAAAGTCGCACTCATCACGAGATGCGTGTACGCGGGCATGTTATACAGCATCACCGGCAACGGACTCGCATCGGCCACGGCATGGTAGTGCGCCAGCAGCGCCGCTTCCGTCATGCGTTTGAGGAAGTAATGTGGCGCAATCACCAGCGCGGCACTCGCGCCTTCCACCTTCGCCTCATGCGCGCGTCGGATGGTCTGCTGCGTGCTCTCGCTGCCCACACCGGCCAACAGCCACTTATCGACCGGCACTCGTTCCCGTGCCCACGCCAGCAGATGGCGACGATCCGCATCGTCGAGCAAGGCAGACTCGCCGCTGGAGCCGGCCACGAGCACACCGTCTACACCGTGGCCGAGATGCGCGTCGAGGTTGGACTGAAACGCGGCGCGATCGAGGTCGCCCGCCGCAGTGAAGCACGAGACGGCAGGCACCATCAGCCCGCCAAGAGGAGTGTTAGGCATCGCGGAAATGTATGCCAACCCCTCAGCTTCCGAACAGACTCTCGAAGCCGCTGCCGAACACCGTATCCCCGCCCAGGGGGTTGGGGCTCGTCACCGACTGGTGCGATGTGGGGCTGGTCGCCATTGGGGGAAGCGTGGATCCGGTGCCTAACGGGTTCGCCCCCAAACCGGGCACCGCCGTTGACTGGCCCGTTCGGCTCATGGCCGACGGAATGGCCATCGTACTTCCGGTAAGCTTGGCCGTGATCGACGGCACACCAGCCGGCGTCTGACGGCTCTTCCCAATCCGGAAGCCCAGCTCGAAGTCGGCCGGCTTGGTGGCCGCCGCCTTCGCCACCTCAAACGCCACCTCGCCACTCAGCACCAACTCCGACAGATGCTGATCGAAGGTCTGCATGCCGTACTGCGCACCGTCGGCGATATAGTCGCGGATTTCGGCGATCGCACCTTCCGCGATCAGATCGCGGATGGTGCTGGTCACAATCATCACCTCACAGGCCACCGCACGCCCGGTCCCACTCTGGCGCGGCAATAGGCGCTGCGACACCACCGCGTGTAGTGATTCCGCCAGTCGCATCCGTACCACCTGCTGCTCCTCCGGCGGGAACATCGCCATGATCCGCATGATCGTGCTCTGCGCATCGGGCGTGTGCAACGTGGAGATCAGCAAATGCCCCGTTTCCGCCGCTTTCATCGCCGTATCAATCGTCTCCGCATCTCGCATCTCTCCGATCAGAATCACATCGGGATCCTGACGGAGCGCGGCGCGCAGTCCCATGCGAAAGCTCTCGGTGTCGATGCCGACTTCACGCTGTGTCACGGAGCTCCTGAGATCCCCGTGAATGAATTCGATCGGATTTTCGAGCGTGAGAATATGCTTCTCGTACGAGGCATTGATCGCGTTCACCAGCGCCGCCATCGTACTCGACTTGCCGGAGCCCGTCACACCCGTCACAAGCACCATGCCCCGCTCGGTGTGGGTGATCCGATCCAGCACCGGCGGCAGTTTGAGCGATTCGAAGGTGGGGACATGTTCCGGGATCACTCGCATGATAATGGAGTGCGAATCCCGCTGACGCATGATGTTCACCCGGAAGCGTCCCACGCCGGCCGCCGCCCACGAACAATCATGGTCCTTGAGCGTATCCACGTGCGCGCGATCCAGCTCATTCACCATCAGATGGAGCGCGATCGCCCGCGTCTGATCGGCCGTCAGTGCCTGTTTCGTCAGCACAATCAGTCGCCCGTCGATTCGCGCCCGCACCACATCGCCGGCCTTGATGTGGACGTCGGATGCGCCGCGCTCAACCGCTGCCTTGATGATTCGTTCGATCGCCACAATGGGGATGGGTTGGTGGACCGGAACAGCCAACCCATCGTATCACGAAGTCGTGATCAGGAGCCGGCACCGCGCCACGCGCTGTCCCTTCGACGATTTTCCCCGCCGAGAGCAACGCCTACTCCGGCACCGCGACCGGATCGAGCCCCATATATCCGCGCACTTCACGTATGGTCTCCTGCGCAATCGCCCGCGCGGTGCGTGCGCCATCCGCGAGCGCGTCCAGCACACGCGCCGGCTCGGCATCCAGCTCCTCGGCGCGGCGCCGGATCGGCGTCAGCTCCTGGACCATCCCCTCCTGCAGCACCTTCTTGCAATCCATGCACCCCCAGCCCGCCGTGCGGCACTGCATGGCCACGTGCTCCACCGTCTCGACCGGGCTGAACGCCTTGTGCAGCTGAAAAATATTGCACACCTCGGGACGACCAGCGTCGGTTTTGCGCACCCGCTGCGGATCGGTCATCGCGGGCCGCAGCTTGGCCCAGATCTCGTCGTCGCTGTCCATGAGCCCGATGGTATTACCCAGCGATTTCGACATCTTCGATTGGCCGTCCAACCCCATGATGCGCCGCGTCGGGGTCAGCAACGGCTTGGGCTCAGGGAAGTACTCCTGACCGAACTTCGCATTCCACTTTCGTGCCGTGTCGCGCGCCAACTCCAGGTGCTGGATCTGATCCTCCCCCACCGGTACCGAGTCCGCCCGATAAAGCAGTATGTCCGCACTCTGCAGCACCGGGTACATGAGCAGCCCCGCCGGGATACTCTCAAGCTTTGACGACTTGTCCTTGAACTGCGTCTGCCGTTCGAGGTCCCCTAACGGCGTCAGCGTGGTAAAAATCCACGACAGTTCCGTGTGCTCGGGTACATCACTCTGCACGAACAGCGCCGCCTTGGCGGGATCGATACCCGCCGCGAGCAGCGACTTGGCCATCCCCCACCGCCGCGCCCGCAGCACCGCCGGGTCATAGGTACCGGTAATGGCGTGGTAGTCCACCACGCAGAACAGCGCGCCTGGATAGGTATGTTGAAGCTCGACCCAGTTTTTGACTGCGCCGAGATAATTGCCGATATGCAGCTCGCCCGAAGGCTGGATGCCGCTGAAGATACGTGCCATCCTTCAAACGTACCGGAGCGCAATTTCCCGAGCAACGCATCCATGACATCCGCTGCTGCACTCGCCGACCGCCGTCGCTGGCATGACGCTACACTCGCCGCCGCTCACGTGGCCGCCTCCTTCATCGCCGAACAATCCGCCTCCCGCCGGGAACTGGTCTGGGAGGAGAAGAGCGCGACCGACTTTGTGACCGCGGTCGACATCGGCGCTGAAGAGCGAATTCGCACCGTGCTGGCAGAACGGGTACCAGAGGTACGCATTGTGGGTGAAGAGTTGGGAGCGGACGGCGACCCCGAACAGGGGCTGGTTGCCATCGTCGACCCTCTCGACGGCACCACCAATTTCCTGCACGGCTTCCCGAACTACGGCGTCTCCATCTGTATCGCCCTCGATGGGGTGCCACAGGTCGGAGTGGTCCACGATGTCGCGCGCGGCGGCGTGTGCCACGCCATCGCCGGCGGCGGCGCCTTCTTCGACGAGACGCCACTCCGCGTGTCCTCCATCAGCAGCCCGCCGCGCGCTTTGATCGGCACTGGATTTCCGTTCCGCGATGTGTCGTTCGCCGATCAATACGTACGACAGTTCCGCGCCCTCATGCCGCAGGTGTCGGGCATGCGTCGCGCCGGGTCGGCAGCCCTCGATCTCTCCGACGTGGCCCGCGGGCGCTTCGAGGCGTTCTGGGAGCTCTTTCTGCACCCGTGGGATCTTGCCGCGGGCGTGCTGCTGGTTCGTGAAGCCGGTGGCCGCGTCACCGACCTCCAAGGAAACGACGCGCGGCTCATCGAGGGACCGATCGTGGCCAGTAACGGCGTGCTGCACGATTGGTTCCTCGCGGTGTTGAACGAACACGATGCCTGACCCACGCAGCCCGTTCCTCGTCGCAGGCGCCACGGTGCCCGCCTTCCCCTTCACCTCACGCACACGTGCCACTCGTCGAATGCGTCCCCAACTTCTCGGAAGGTCGCGATCAGCGCGTCATCGACGCGCTGCACGATGCGATCGCGAATACGCCCGGCGCGCACGTACTCGATGTCTCGAGCGATAAGTCGCATCATCGCACGGTCATCACGTTCGTTGCGTCACCGGAGGCCGCAGTACCCGCCGCACTGGCGGCCATGACCGTGGCGCGCGATCGCATCGATCTCACGCGGCACCAAGGCCAACACCCGCGCATCGGGGCCACCGACGTCGTGCCGTTCATTCCGCTCGACGGCGCGACCATGGAGGACTGCATCGCCCTCGCCCGTCAGCTCGGTGCACGCGCCGCCGCGCAGTTGGACATCCCCGTGTACTTGTATGAACGTGCGGCGACCACACCAACGCGCGAGAACCTCGCCGATGTGCGGCGCGGGCAGTTCGAAGGACTTCGCGACGAACTCGCGACGTCCCACGCACGGCGGCCCGACTTCGGCCCCGCCGCCGTCCACCCCACCGCCGGCGCCACAGCGATCGGGGCCCGCCCCTTCCTCGTGGCGTACAACATCTACCTCGGCGAGTCCAGCTACCTGCCGGCCGCCAAAGCAATCGCCAAAGCCATACGTGGCTCTTCGGGCGGATTGCGCGGTGTCAAGGCGCTCGGGCTCGTGGTCGATGGGCAAGCGCAGGTGTCGATGAACCTCGTGGATACCGAGCAGACCCCGTTGCACAGCGTCTTCGAACTCGTGAAGGCGGAAGCCGCGGCGTTCGGTCTGACCCCAACCTGGAGCGAGCTCGTAGGACTCGTACCCGAGCGTGTGATTCTCGACGCCGGCGCGCGACATGTGCAACTCCGGGGCTTTTCACGCGCCATGCTGCTCGAGCACAGAATCCGGGAGCTCGATGGCGGGCGAATGCAGTACGCCGCAGTCGAGCCGTCAATAACGGCACCCGCACTCGGCGCCGGTTCGCTGCGGCAGCATCTCACGAGACTGGTGCAACGTGACGTCCATGCACACGAACGCGTGCAAGCGGCTTATACCATGCCCACAGAACCGGAAACCGCTCGTACCGCGCGAACCACAGCCATTCACGACGCCATGCTACACGCCGCAGAGACTGCGCTCGAGACGGCGAGAGCCGCCCTACGAGTCGCAGAGATGGCGGCCGATCTCGCGGAGCGTGGCAACCGCCATACCGCTGCCGACGCCTACGGTGCCGCACTGGTAGCATTGGCTACCTGCAAAGGGGCGGAGTTCACTGTCCGCATCAACGTGGCGTTGCGCGACCACGCGCGCACCACCCGCGAGGCCACGCTGGCCGCAGAGGCCCGCACGTGCCTCCTTGAAGCCACAGCCTATGCCCAGATAGCCGAACGGGCAGCGGAACGGGCCATCGCCCAGTAACGCCGCCCGTCGTATTACTCAACCCTGTCGATCTGACCCGCCGTATTCACACAGCGATCACGCGGCACATTCTCAGAGCAGGCTGTTCACGCGGGTCAAGATCACCGGCCCCTGCTCCGTCACCGCAACGGTGTGCTCGAAGTGCGCAGACCGCTTGCCGTCCGCGGTTACCACCGTCCACTTGTCGCTCAGCGTCTTGGTGCGGGCGCCACCGATATTGACCATCGGCTCGATCGCGATGGTCAGACCGATACCGAGCTTCTTCCCGCGCTTCGCTTTGCCGTAATTGGGGACCTGCAGCTCTTCGTGCAGCGAAAACCCCACGGCATGCCCAACCAACTCACGCACGATGGAGAAGCCTTCAGCTTCCACCAACGTCTGGATAGCCGCCCCAATGTCGCCGACATGGTTGTCAGGGCGCGCCGCCGCGATCCCCGCGTACAGCGAACGCTCCGTCACCTCCAGCAGCCGCTGGCTCTCCGCATCGATCGTCCCGACCGGCACAGTGATCGCGGCGTCGGTGTACATCCCTTCGAGCTTGACGCCAACGTCGAGCGTGACAATGTCACCCTCGTTCAAAATGCGCTTCCGGGACGGAATCCCGTGCACCACTTCCTCGTTGATGGAAATGCAGGCGCTGCCCGGGAACCCGTACAGTCCCTTGAACGCCGGCTCCGCGCCGACGTGGGATCGTATGAACTGCTCGCAGATCACGTCGAGCTCGCCGGTCGATATGCCCGGCCGGACTGCATCGCGCATGATGTTGTGCGCGCCGGCCAAAATGCGTCCACCGCGAGCCATGATTTCAATCTCACGGGGCGACTTGAGCAGCGTGGACGGCGCAGAGCTTCCCACGCCCATCAGCTTTTGAACTGCTGGAGAGCCTCAAACGCACGCGCTTCGACCTCTTCCAACGAACCCAGTGCATTGATATGCGCAAGGCGACCACCATTGGTCTCATACCACGACATGACAGGCGCAGTCTGGTCGCGATAGACTTGCAGACGCTTGCGAACGGCCTCGGGCTCGTCATCCATCCGTCGGATCAGAACGCCCTGCGGCGAGTGCCCTTCCACCTCGCACCGCTCCCCTGGCTCACGCCCGAAGAACGGACGCTGGCAGAGATCACACGTGGTGCGGCCGCTCAACCGCCGCACCAATTCGTCCTCGGCAATGTCGAACAACAGCACCGCGTCCACCCGGCGACCGAGTTGCGCCAGCATTGCGTCGAGCCCCTCGGCCTGGGGCGTGGTGCGAACCACGCCATCAAGGATGACGCCATTGGCCGCGCCCGGTGCAGCCAGTGCTTCTTTCATGATGCCCATGATCACCTCGTCGGGCACCAAGTCGCCGCGATTCATCGCAGCCTTTGCCTCAAGTCCAAGAGGCGTTCCATCACGAACAGCAGCGCGGAGTACGTCGCCGGTGGCGATCTTAGGAACGTCAAGGCGAGCGGCAAGCCGCTCGCCTTGAGTCCCCTTGCCCGCACCGGGCGGTCCAAGCAGGACAATGACCATATGATTTTCCTTAGGAGCCCTGAGTCGCCTGACGGCCGCGGAAACGGACCCGGCCCTTCTTCATGAACCCATCATACTTCCGCAGCAGCAGATGTTGCTGCATCTGCGCCATCGTATCGAGTGCGACACCCACCACGATCAGCAGCGACGTACCGCCAAACGCAAACGGCACGTTCACGATCCTGGCAATCACGATAGGCAGCAGCGCGATCGTGGTCAGAAAGATGGCGCCGGGCAGCGTGATGCGTTCGACGACAGTTTCAATGTACTCTGCCGTCTTCGCCCCAGGCTTGATGCCGGGCACAAACCCACCCTGCTTCTTCAGGTTTTCCGCCAGATCCACCGGATTAAAAATGATCGACGTGTAGAAGTACGTGAAGAGCATGATCAACACCGCTGACAACACGAAGTACAGCCACGGGTTCGGGCCACTCGGATTGAAATACTCCGCGACCTCCTGAAGCTTGGCATTCCCGCTGAACTGCGCGAGCGCACCGGGAATCACGATCACCGATTGGGCGAAAATGATGGGCATCACGCCAGCGGTATTGATACGGAGCGGAATGAAATTCCGTGCCGCTTCACGCTGACGCCCGCGAGCCATCGTGCGCTGCGGGATCTGGATCAGCACCCGCCGCGCCGCGACGGTGATCGCCACGACACCCGCCACAACGCTCACCATCACCAGTGCGAGCACTACAAGTGAAAGCGGTGCAATGGCGCCCGTCGTCACGAAGTTGAACGTCTGCAGGATCGACGGCCACATCCGCTCGACGATCGAGAAAAAGATGATCAACGACGCACCGTTGCCAAGTCCTCGCTCCGTAATCTGCTCACCAAGCCACATCACGAAAATTGCACCGGTGGTCAGGAACAGCATCATCTGGATCGTGAACCACGGCCCGGGCATGGACACCGCCGCCGGCAAGGACACCGTGAACAAGGCGAAGCCATACGCCTGAATCATGGCCAGCCCCACCGTCAGGTACCGGGTGTACTGCGTGAGCTTCTTCCGACCATCCTCGTCCTTCTGCATCTTGTCAACATTCGGCATCACCGCGCCGGCGATCTGGACGAAAATGCTCGCCGAGATGTAGGGCATGATACCAAGTGCGAAGACGGTGGCGCGGGACAGACCACCACCCACGAACATGTCGTAGAGGCCGAGGAGGCCACCGCCCTGCTGGCGGGTGAAGTAGTCTGACAGCGCCTGCACATCGATCCCGGGCGCCGTGATGTGCGAGCCCAGACGATAGATCACCATGCACATAAACGTGAAGGTGATCTTCGCCCAAAGCTCTGGCGTCCGATAAATGTTCGCGGCGGCCTGCGCCGCTGGATTCGATTCTTGCGCCATGCGCCGGTTCTTCTCCGTCAGCCGTCGATGCGGCCACCGGCCGCTTCGATCTTTGCCTTCGCTGATGCGCTGACCTTCACGCCGCGCACCGTGAACGCACGGGGCACGTCACCATTCGAAAGCAGCTTCGCCGGGCCGCGGCCCACACGAATCAGCCCCGCCGAGGCGAGTGTCTCCACCGTCACCTCGTCACCGATTACCTGAGCCAGTGAGTCGAGGCGCACCACCTGCGCTTCCTCACGGAACGGATTGGTGAACCCACGCTTCGGAATACGACGCGTAAGCGGCATCTGACCGCCTTCGAAATGTGGCTTGCCGCCACCGGGACCGCCGTGACCCGAGCGGGCCAACGACCCCTTATGCCCCTTGCCGGACGTCTTACCGGTGCCGGAACCTGGTCCACGTCCGATGCGACGACGCGCGCGGTGTGAACCCGGGGCGGGCTGCAAGTTGTGCAGACCGATCTTCTCGACGCCTTCGGCGCCTGTGTGCTGAGCCATGAGCTTAACCCTCAACCGGTGTCACCGACACCAAGTGACGAACGTGCTTGAGCTGGCCACGCAGCGAGGCGGAATCCTGCTGCACCACGCTCTGCTGGTGATGCCGCAGGCCAATCGCCTTCAGGGTCAGGCGCATCCGCCACGAGTGGCCGATGGCGCTCCGCACCTGCGTGATCTTCACCTTGCCATCAGTCGGCGGCTGAAGCTTGGGCGTCGTGGCCGGTCCTTTGGACGCGTGCCATACGAAAGTACGCGGCATTATGCGACCTCCGCAGCCACCACGGCCGCCTTGCGAGTGTCAGGGACTTCGGTGCGCGACTTCGCACGCGACCGGTACCCAATCTGCGAAACTTCAACGCCACGTTCCTTGGCGATCTGCTCCACCGTCACCAGATGCGTGAGGCCGTCGAGCGCCGCGAGCACCATGTTGTGCGGGTTTGTGGAGCCGAGCGACTTGGTCAGGATGTCGTTGATGCCCGCGCACTCGAGAATGGCACGCACCGCGCCACCCGCGATCACACCGGCACCCGGCGCGGCCGGCTTCATGAGCACCTTGCCGGCGCCATGCTTGCCCACCACCTCGTGCGGAATGGTCGATCCCGTGAGCGGAATGGTCACCATGTTCCGACGCGCGGCATCCACAGCCTTACGCACCGCTTCAGACACCTCGTTGGCTTTGCCCGTGGCAAACCCGACCTTGCCCTGTCCATCGCCCACCGCGACGAGCGCGTTGAACGAGAACCGGCGACCACCCTTCACGACTTTCGCCACGCGGTTGATCGCGATCACGTTCTCCACGAGATCGCTCTGCTCGCGATCCTGCGACGGCCCACGGCCACCATCACGTCCACGACCGTCACGCCCACCGGGCGTACCGCCACCTTCGCCGCCGGGGCCACGCCCACGACCACCGGGCGCACCGCCGCCCGGGCCGCCACGACCACCGCCCGGTCCACCACGGCCGCCACCGGGGCCACCACGTCCACCACCCGGGCCGCCACGACCACGGCCACCGGGTCCACCACCACTGCGGGCGCTGCCACCAGGCGCGCCACCGGTTCCTGCTGCGTTTGCCATGATCAGAACTCCAGGCCGCCCTCTCGGGCGCCATCTGCCACGGCCTTCACGCGGCCGTGATACTGGTAACCGGCTCGGTCGAATACGACCTTCTCGATGCCTGCCGCCTTCGCCTTCTCGGCTACCTTCTTGCCGA
>JBBQUH010000072.1:0-15809 GCA_038212625.1 Gemmatimonadales bacterium
ATAGACTCGCTCCAGCGTCTGCAAGCCCCTGCGATTGCTGCCCAAATGGAATTCCAGCGTCTGATGGCCGACAGCCACATGGCGTTCCTCCGTGCGGTGGAAGGGTCGTACGGCGCCGTGATGCCTGGCGCACCTGCAGCGGCGCCTGCCGCGTTGCCGGCAGTGACCTCGCTCCCGCCAGTCGCAGTCACGGCATCGGTCGCGCCCGCACCGGTGGTGCCGCAGGCGTTCACGTTTGTGCCGGATCCCAAGGCGAACCTGGCGGCCTCGTCGGCTCGCGTTGTACCGTGGACATCGGAGGCAGTCGCGCCGGCCGCACCAGTGGCCGCACCTGTAGCCGTACCAGTGGCCCCGCCTGCAACGGCGGCGCCGACGATGATCGCGCTGCAGCCGTTGCTCCTTGAGATCGTTGCCGACAAGACCGGTTATCCGGCCGAGATGATCGACATCGAGATGGACATGGAAGCCGACCTCGGCATCGATTCGATTAAGCGCGTAGAGATTCTGTCCGCCATGCGGTCGCAGGTGCCTGATCTCCCACAAGTGGCCACGAGCAAAATGGCGGCCACCCGTACGCTTTCGGAGATCATTCAGCTGTTTGGTGGATCGGTGGCGAGCGGTGCACAAGGCGCGTCAGTATCGGCGGCGGCGGCACCCACGGCACCCGCAGCACCCGCGTCAACACCAGCCGTGGCAACGCGTGGGCACGATTTGCAGCCCGTGCTTCTCGCGATCGTTGCCGACAAGACAGGCTATCCGGCCGAGATGATCGACACCGAGATGGACATGGAAGCCGACCTCGGCATCGATTCCATTAAGCGCGTAGAAATTCTCTCGGCAATGCGTGCGCAGGTACCCGATCTTCCGCAGGTGGCCACCACCAAGATGGCGGCGACGCGGACGCTGTCGCAGATCATCGCGCTGTTTGGCGGGTCCGCTGATGGTGGTGCGGTGGCAACGCCGAGTGCGGCAACGCCGAGTGCGGCAACGCCGGGTGCAGTGGAGCCGGCGACGACATCGGTGGCCTCATCGCACGTGAGTGACCTACAGCCCATTCTGCTGGCGATTGTCGCGGAGAAGACCGGCTATCCGGCTGAGATGATCGACACCGACATGGACATGGAGGCCGATCTCGGCATCGATTCCATCAAGCGCGTGGAGATTCTCTCGGCCATGCGTTCGCGTGTGCCCGATCTGCCACAGGTGGCCACCACGAAGATGGCCGCGACGCGGACACTGGCGCAGATCATCGAGTTGTTCGGTGGGGTTGCGGACGCGGGTGTCACGTCGGCGCCGACTGCATGGTCGGCCCCGGCTGCGGCCAATGCACTTGATGCGCAACCGCCGGTGGTGCAGGCGCCGGTCGCGTTACCGCCGGTCGAGTTGCCGCCAGTCGCGCGCATTGCCGTGCGTGCGCGTCCCGCTGCGGCGCTTGGCTTTGCCGTGCCGTCGTTGCGTGGGGCTGCGCAGATTGTGGTGACGCCTGATGGTGCTGGCGTAGCGCAATTTGTGGTGCAGCTGCTTACGGCGCGCGGTGTGAACGCGGTGGAAGCGCCGGTCACGGCCATTCCCGCCACGGCGGGCGGTGTGATTTTCCTGGGCGGTCTGCGTGAGGTGGCTGGCGATGCCGCGGTCTCGGTGAATCGCGAGGCGTTCCATGCCGCGCGCACGGTGGCCGCGCATTTCCGTGAGCACGGCGGACTGTTTGTGACGGTGCAGGACACCGGCGGAGACTTCGGTTTGACGGGACGCGAGGCGGGTCGGGCGTGGCTGGGTGGTATCGCCGCCCTCACCAAGACGGCGCGTGATGAATGGCCGACGACCACGTGCAAGGCCATCGACGTAGAGCGAGCCGGTCGCACCGATGCTGCGTTGGCGGATGCGATCGTGTCGGAACTGTTTGGCGGTGGACCGGAAGTGGAAGTGGGTTTGTCGGGTGCGGGCGAGCGGATCACGCTGGCCAGTGTGCCTTGCGCCGTGTCGCCGGCCGTGGCGCCGATGGCGCCGGGTGCGGTGATTGTGGTGACGGGTGGTGCACGCGGTGTGACCGCCGCGTCGCTGGTGGCACTGGGTCGTGCGGCGCAGCCGCGGCTGGTGATTCTGGGACGCACGGCGCTGCTTGATGAACCTGCAGTGTATGGCGCGGCCACAACCGAAGCAGCGCTCAAGCGCACTGCGATGGAAGAAGCGAAGAAGGCCGGCCGTGCGCTGTCGCCCAAGGATATCGGCGCTCAAGTGGATCGTATTCTCGCGGCACGCGAAGTACGCGACACCTTGGCGCAACTCACCGCTACGGGCGCGCAGCTGCGCTATGACGCGGTGGACGTGCGTGACCCCGAAGCGCTCGCCACGCTATTTGCCGATGTGCGCAACACGTGGGGCCCGATTGAGGGGCTCGTGCACGGCGCCGGCGTGTTGGCGGATGCGTTTATCGACAAGAAGACCGATGCGCAGTTCGATCGCGTGTTCGACACCAAGGTACTGGGGCTGCAGGCGCTGCTCGACGCTACATCGTCGGATCCGCTGCGAGTCATCTGCCTGTTCTCGTCGGTGGCGGCGCGCGGCGGAAACGCCGGGCAGTCGGACTACGCGATGGCCAACGAGGTGCTCAACAAAGTGGCCGCGGTAGAAGCCCGTCGTCGTGATGGGCAGTGCCGCGTGGTAGCGATCGGCTGGGGCCCGTGGGATGGCGGGATGGTCACGCCGGTGTTGCGTGGTCACTTCGTGGAACGGGGGGTGGCCCTGCTGCCCGTAGCGGCCGGTGCCGATGCATTTGTGAAGGAACTGATGGCGCCCACCACCGATGACGTGGAAATCGTCATCGGCGGTGGTGATGCCGGTCTCCATGGCGGAGAGGCACCGGGTGGCAGTGTGTTGGCGCGTATGGAAATCACGGTTACAGCTGCCACACATCCCCAGCTCGAGAGTCACCGTATTCAGGGCAAGCCGGTACTGCCGGTGGTGATGGCCGTGGAGTGGTTTGCGCGGTTGGCGCGAGCGCTGTTCCCCGAGCGGTCGTCGGTACAGCTGCGTGATGTGCGCGTGGTGCGTGGCATTGTGCTCACGGGCTACGATGGGCTTGGTGACCATTTCACGATTCTGGCCACCAAGGGTGCGAAGGGTGTGGAGCTCGAACTGCGCGACGCGTCGAATGCGCTGCGTTACGCCGCCGTCATCGAACCCAGCGCGAGCACGGCCAAGGCTGAGCCGCTCAACGGTGCCGTGCTCGGCGTGAGCCCGTGGCAGGGTACCGAGATCTATTCACCCGACACGCTCTTTCACGGCCGTGATTTTCAGGTGATTCGCACCGTGGATGGTGTCTCACCGATCGGCGCCCGCGCGACGTTGGCCGGGACGGCCGATCTGGCGTGGCCGAATGATGCGTGGGAGACCGATCCGGCAGCGATCGATGGTGCGTTGCAGCTGGCGATTCTCTGTGGCATTCCGGCCATTGGCCCGACGCTGCCGCTGCGTATTGGTCGGATCGGCTATACGGGTGGTGTGGTGACGAGCCCGATTCACTGCGCGTTGCTGGTGCGCAGTCAGTCGCCGGAGCGTGTGGTGTGTGACATCACGCTGGTTGGCAGCGATGGTGCAACGATTGCGGATCTGGTGGACGTGGAGATGTACGCCGTACCGAGCGGTAACACGACGAACACCGTGTTGACTGCCGCTACCGTATGATGTCGTCTGTACCATCGTTTGCACCGATCGCCATCGTCGGGCAAGGCTGTGTGTTGCCCGGCGCGCTATCGCCGGCTGAACTCTGGTCGATGGTTCTCGAAGGGCGGTCGGCGATTGCACCGGCCGCGCCCGATCTGTGGCGTATCGATGCCGGCGCGGATCGGGCGCAGTTGCACCGCGAGATTTCCAGCACGGCAGGCGGACACGTGGCAGGCTTCGAGCGTGTGTTCGACCACAACGGCTTCGCGGTAGCGGCGGAGACGCTGCGTGGGCTCGATCCGGTGTTCCTGTGGACGTTGCACGCTGCGCGTGAAGCGCTGCGCAGTGCGGGGATGTCACCGCTTGAGCCACGGCCGCGCGCTGCGCTGGTGCTCGGCAATCTCAGTTATCCCACACCGGGACTCGTGGACTTCGCGCTCGGGCAGTGGGCGGCAGACACCACGCGCATGGCGCACGAGGACCCGCGCAACCGCTACATGTCGGGCTTCCCGGCGCATTTGGCCGCGCAGGCGCTCGGCTTCGGTGGACGTGCGTTCGCCATCGATGCGGCGTGTGCGTCGTCGTTGTATGCCATCAAGCTGGCCTGCGACCAACTCCACGACGGAACCGCCGACCTCGCGCTGGCCGGTGGTGTGAACCACGCCGACGATCTGTTCCTGCACGGCGGTTTCTCGGCGCTCAACGCGCTCAGCCCCACGGGGCAGAGTCGTCCGTTCCACCGCGATGCTGATGGCCTCGTGCCGGCGCAGGGTGCCGCGCTTCTGGTGCTGGAGCGGCTCGACGATGCGGTGGCCAACGGTCGGCAGATTCTGGGCGTGATTCGGGGTGTCGGGCTATCCAACGATGGTCGCAGCCGCGGCCTCATGGTGCCCGCCGAAGAGGGCCAGGTGCGAGCGCTGCGCGCGGCATACGCCGAGAGCGGCGTGTCGCCGCGTGATATCTCGTTGGTGGAGTGTCACGCTACCGGTACCGTGGTGGGTGACGGCGCTGAAGTGCGCAGCATGCGTGAGGTGTTCGCGGGCGCACGAGCGTTGCCTCTGGGTTCGCTCAAGTCGAATGTGGGCCATCTGATTACGGCCTCCGGTGCGGCGGCGGTGATCAAGATGTTGGCTGCGATGCATCACGAGGTGCGTCCGCCCACACGTAACGCCAACGCGCCCATCGACGAACTCGCCGATGGCATGTTCCGTTTGTTGAGTGAGTCTGAACCGTGGGACGCACCTTCCGATGGCGCACCGCGTCGCGCCGCGATCAGCAACTTCGGATTCGGCGGTAACAACGCGCATCTTATTCTTGAGGAGTGGACAGGCACGATGCCTGCCGCGTTAGCTCGCGTGATTCCTGTGACAAACGGTGCGGCGAGCAGCGGTGCCATTGCGGTGATCGCGCAGTCGGTGCGCACTGGGGCTTCGGGCACGCGCTTTACCGATGTCGTGTTCAATACGGGGGCGACCGTTGATGGTGCGGGCGCGCGCAATACCGCGCTAGACACGATTGCTCTCGACGCCGCCGGGTTGCGTTTCCCGCCCAACGATCTCAAGGCCACGTTGCCGCAGCAGACGCTGTTGCTCTCCATGGCGCAGGAGATGAGGGTGGTGCTTGATCGACTGCCGCGCGAGCGCACCAGTGTGCTCATGGGCATGCAGTGCGACGCCGAAGTGGCGCGCCATGCGATCCGCTGGTGTGGTGCGCGGCCGTGGGTGGCAGCGCTGCCGGCGTCGCTGGCCGATGATCCGCTCACGGCGGCGTCGGTGGTGGGATGTATGCCCAACATCGTGGCCAACCGGCTCAGTCATCAGTTCGACTTCCGCGGTCCGAGTTATACCGTGTCGTCGGAAGAACTGTCGGGGGTGCGTGCCCTCGAAATCGGTGCGCGCGCGCTGCGTGCGGGCGAGATCGATGCGGCGGTGATTGGTGCGGTCGATCTGTGCGCCGAGCCGATTGCGGAAGCGGCGGCACGTGCGGTACTCGATGCCAACCGTACGGTGCCGGGCGATGCGGCCGTGTTGCTGGTGCTCAAGCGTGAAGCCGACGCGATTCGCGACGGCGATACAATTTTGGCCTTGCTCGATGCTCGTGCAGCTGATGAATCCACGCCGAGCACACTCGACGTTTCGCTTACGGCAACGAATGCCGGCCTGACACCGCGCGTTGGGCATGCCCACGCGGCCTCCGGGCTGTTGCATGTCGCGGCAGCGATCGAAGCGTGTGCGCACCGTGCGGTGCCGTCGGCGATTGGCCCGATGCCCTGGTTTCCGCGTGAGGGAGCGCGGGTGGCCGAGGTGCAGGTGGAGGCGCTGGGGATGCAGACACACACGCTGGCCGTGCGTGCAGCGGCAACACCGGCAGCTGCGTCGGCGCTTTTTCCCACGTCGCAGCCGCGTGTCGCGGTGTTTGCCGCGGGTAGTGTGGCGGGGTTGATCGATGCGCTCGCGCGCCGCGACGAGTACACAGGGCGTGCGGAGGCTGCAGAAATCGTGGCTGGCGAACGGGTAGCCATCGTGGCCGAATCCGACGCCGAGTTTGAAACACGGGTGGAGCGCGCCATCACGTTGCTGCGGGCACCTGATACTGCCGCATCGGTTGGCACCATCGATGACGGCATTCACCTCGGGCGCGGAGCGCTCGAGGGTGAACTGTCGTTTGTCTTTACGGGGGCCGCGGGCGCGTATCCGCATATGGGACGTGATCTCGCGCTAGCGTTTCCCACGCTCGTAGATCGTTTCGCGGCGCGTGCCAATTCGGTGCGCGATGACGCGGGGTGGGTGTACAGCGATGATCCCACGTTGCAGACCACGCCCATGGACAAGCTGTGGGGTGCGTCGTATCTGAGCCAGCTGCACACCGAGCTCACGCGTCACCTACTGGGGCTCCGGCCCACGGCGGCGATCGGCTATTGCTCGGGCGAAACCAATTCGTTGTTTGCGCTCGACGCGTGGGGCGATCTGGATGGCTTCCGCGACGACGTGGCGAACAGTCACGTGTACGATCGGTGGTTGTGCGGTGAGTTGCGCTGTCTGCGTCCGGCCTGGAATTTGACCGAGGATGCTTCCACCGACTGGGCCACGTGGCGCATCCGCGCTCCGGTGGCCGATGTGCGGGCGGCGGTAGCCAGCGAGGAGCGCGCGCACCTGGTGATCATCAATGCGCCCGGCGATGTGGTGGTGGCCGGTGATCCGGCCGCCTGCGAGCGGATCGGCACGACGTTCGGCCGACGCGCGGTGCGCACACCCGGCTACGATTTTGTCATGCATTGCCCCGAAGCGCACGAGTACGAATCGCGATGGCGTGCGTTGCATACGCGGCCCACGGTGAATGTGCCGGGTGTGCGCTTTTATACGCATGCCACGCGTTCGAGTTATGAGGCGAGCACGCAGGCCGCGGCCGATGCGCTCACGGGGCAGGCCATGCATGTGGTGGACTTCCCGGCGCTGGTAGAGCGTGCCTACGCCGACGGGATTCGGGTGTTCATCGAACACGGCCCGCACGCCGGCTGCACCAAGTGGATCACTGAAGTGCTCGGCGATCGCCCGCACGTAGCGATTGCTCTGGACCGTTACGGGCACTCGTCACTGCTGTTGGCCGTTGACGCGGCCGCGCGATTGTTCGCGGCTGGCGTGCCGGTCGAGCTCGATGTCTTACGCACCACGTTGCGCACTTCGGTGCGCGGCGCCGACGCGGCCCTGCCCCGGTCACCGGGCGGTCGCTCCTTGCCACTGTCGTTGCCTGCACACCCCATCGCCGTGCCTCGGATGCCGAACGTTTTGCAGGTCCCTGTTCCGGTGCTCTCCGTGCCGACAGCTGCTGTTGCCCATGTCGCGCAAAATGGTGCGCCGAACGGTGCGCCGAACGGTGCGCAGAACGGTGCGCATGGTGGCGCGTTGAATGGTGCATCGCATCGCGTCTCACAGGGCGCCGGCGAGTTCATGGCGCCGGCTCCACGGCTGGCATCGGCGCGGTTTTCCGCACTGGGCGCGGCGTCATCGGGTACGTCGGTGCTGGCTGCGCCCGCGCTGGCCGCGCACGTGGTCCCTACGGATGCCGGGTTCACGCATGTGGCGTCCACGCATGTGGGGGCCGCGCCGATAGCGGCAGCAGCGCCACGTCCCACGCCTGTGACGGCCGCCACACCCGTGGCGTCTCCCGTCGCCGTACCGTTCGCATCCGCTCCGGCCGCGATGCCACACGCCGTCGCTCCGCAGATCGCCGCCAGCGCCACGCCTTTTACTGCGGCTGTGAACAGCCTGGCCGGTCATCACGCGCAGCTCGCCGAGCTACACACCGCCTATCTGCGTCAGCAGTTTGAGGTACAGTCGCGATTCACCAACATCATGCTCGCGCCGCTCGCGCAGTGGGCTACTGGGCAGGTGGGTCACGAAGTACTGCGCGGCAGCTACGAGGTGGTGGCGGCTTCCGTTGCACCACACGCACCCGTCGTTCCCGTTGCATCGATTGCCCATGTGGCGCCGAATGCACCACCGGTGGGCGCGCCATTCGCGCCTGCACTATCTGCGCCGGTAGCGCGTGCCCCGATCGCGGCGGTACCAGCGCCCGTCGCACCGGCGCCAACCGCAGCACCAACCGCAGCACCACAGGCGGCACCGAGCCCGGCACCTGTCGCACCTGCCGCAGCCGCGCCCAAGGCGCCACTCGTGCGCCGCGTGCCGCCAGCGCGCATCCCCACCGGCCCCAGCTTCGATCGCGCCGCGCTCGAAGTCCACGCCGGCGGCGACATCTCCACAATCTTCGGCCCGCTCTTCGCGCAGCAGGATGTACACGCGCGCCAAGTGCGCATGCCGCAGCCACCGCTGCTCCTCGCTGATCGCGTGCTCGGCATCGAAGGCGAAGCGGGCACCATGGGCATCGGCACCATCTGGACCGAGACCGACGTCCGCGAGGGCTCATTCTACTTGCACGAAGGGCGCATGCCCGCCGGCGTCATGGTGGAAGCGGGACAGGCCGACCTGATGCTCATCTCATGGCTGGGCGCCGACTTTCACAACCAGGGCGAACGCGTGTATCGCCTGCTGGGTTGTGAGCTCATGAGTCACGGCCCACTGCCCACCATCGGCGACACGCTGCACTACGAAATTCTCGTGGATGGTCATGCGGAGCAGCAGGGTGTGCGCTTGTTCTTCTTCCACTACAACTGCTGGGTGAACGGCGAGTTGCGCATGAGTGTGCGCAGCGGACAGGCCGGCTTCTTCACCAACGAAGAACTCGCCAACTCGGCCGGTGTGCTGTGGACGCCGGAAGCGGCAACGCCCAAGCCCGACGCGCGGGTGGATGCCCCACTCACGCTCAGCACGCGTCGTGCGTTTGGCGCCGATGATGTCACCGCGCTCATTGAGGGACGCGTCGCCGATTGTTTCGGCGCCGGGTTCGAGCGCGCCGACGCGCATACGCGCACACCCACCATTGCTGGCGGTGGCATGCGACTACTCGACGAGGTCACGCACTTCGAGCCCACCGGCGGTCCGTGGAAGCGTGGATACCTGCGCGCGACGCTCGGCCTCACCCCCGAGCGCTGGTTCTTCGACGGGCACTTCAAGAACGATCCCTGTATGCCCGGCACCCTGATGCTCGAGGGTGGTTTGCAGGCCATGCAGATCTTCATGACGGGACTCGGCTTCACACTCGATCATGACGGGTCACGCTTCGAGCCCGTGCCGGAGCATAATTACAGTCTGCGCTGCCGCGGACAGGCCACGCCAGCGTCGAGCGAAGTGGTGTACGAGATTTTTGTGGAGGAGATCGTGGGTGGTGATACGCCCACGATCTACGCCGACATTTTAGGCTCGGTTGATGGACGCAAGGCATTCCACTGCAAGCGCATGGGACTGCGTTTGGTGCCGGCGTGGCCGCTCGATGTCGGCCGCACGGCTGTCGCCATCGCGCACGATCCGCGCCCTGTAGCGGTTGTTGATGGTTTCACGTTCGACTATGCGTCACTGTTGGCGTGCGCGTGGGGTGTGCCGTCGTCGGCGTTCGGTCCGATGTACAAGCGCTTCGATGGTACCCGTCGTGTGGCGCGTCTGCCCGGTCCGCCGTACCACTTCATGTCGCGCGTGGCGCGCGTTTCGGGGCCGATTGGTGGCATGCAGGTGGGGAGTGTGGCCGAAATCGAGTACGATGTGCCGCCCACCGAATGGTACTTCGCGAACAACAACGCGCCGGCCATGCCGTTCCCGGTGTTGCTCGAGACCGCGCTGCAGCCGTGCGGATGGCTCGCATCGTATGTGGGTGGTGCACTCGCGTCGGAGGAGAACCTCTACTTCCGTAATCTCGACGGCACCGGTACGCAGCACATGGAGATCGGGCCCGATATCGGCACCGTGCGTGTGTCCACCACACTCACGTCGGTGTCGAAGGCCGACTCGATCGTGATCATGAGTTTCGATGTGATCATGCGCGCTGGTGATCGCACCGTGTACACGCTCAAAACGGTGTTCGGATTCTTCCCCGGCGACACCATGAAGGACCAGGCCGGATTGCCGATGACCCCCGCGCACCGCGCGCGTCTGGTCGATCCGAGTGATGTGCGAGTGGAGCTGGGTGCGTCACCGGCGCACTACTTCAGCGCCAGTTTGCGTCTTCCCACCGAGCGGTTGGTGATGATCGATCGCATCACCGGTCGTTGGACCGAGGGAGAGCTGGCGGGCAAGGCGGGACTGGGCCGGTTGCGCGCGGAAAAAGACGTGGCGGCCTCGCAGTGGTTCTTTAAGGCGCACTTCTTTCAGGATCCCGTGCAGCCGGGATCGCTGGGCATCGAAGCGTTTTTGCAAGCGGTGCAGGCGTTGGCCATCGACCTCGATCTTGGCGCGGGGCTCCCGTCGCCGCGGTTTGAAACGCAGGCCGTGGATGTGCCGATGAGCTGGAAGTACCGCGGGCAGGTGATTCCCGACAACCACGTGGTGGTGGCGGACGTGGAGATCACGGAAATCCGGCGCGAAGCGCGCGGCGTGTTGGTGGTGGCGTCGGGTTCGCTGTGGGTGGACGGCAAGCGGATCTATGAGGCGGTGGGACTTGGTGTGCGGATCGTGTCTGGCGCGGCCGCCTGACGGCGAACGCGCTCGCATGACACGACGCGCGTCGTCTCGATGACGAGAATCGGTGCGCGTTGCGCGATCCTTGGCGGATGTTCGCCCCTTGCGCAAACCCCACCGCCGAGTCGACCGTATGGCCATGCTGCATCCGCGACCGTCGTCGACACATTTGCCCGAGCGTTCCGTGTGGACCGTTACGGATCTCGAGGCGTTGCCCGACGACGGCAACCGCTACGAGATCCTGCACGGCGAGCTGCTCGTGACGCCATTGCCTTCCTCTGGGCATCAGGGCGTCGCCATGCGTCTCTGCCTCTCGATCGCGCCGTGGTGTCGCGCGCATACCGGATGGAAGATTCTCAGTCCGGGTGGCGTGTACGTGAACGAGACGAATTGGTTCGAGCCGGACATCGCGGTGTACCCCGCCCCGGAATTTCCCGATCGCCCGTGGCGGGAGATGCCGCCGCCGGTGCTCGTCGTCGAGGTGCTGAGTTCGTCCACCCGTGCACGCGATCGGCATCACAAACGCCCCGCGTATCTGTCGCACGGTGTGGCCGAAATGTGGACTGTCGACCAGTCGTCGAGAACGATCGAGCGCTGGACGCGCACGTCGGAGTTTCCGGACACGCTGCGCGACAGCTTTTCGTGGACACCTGATCCCGGCCTGCCAACGCTCGTCGTCACTGGCGCCGAACTGTTCGGGCCGTAGTCCACGCATGGCCGCCGCGAACAAGCGAGCGTCGTTTTTTGCTCTGCATCCACATCGAGTGGCGAACATCGTCGCCCACGTTTCTCGTCCTCTTCGACGCGTCGCTGACTGAATGGCCGCCACCCGATTCATATTGACGCCGGGCCTCGTTCCGGCGGAGGTGGCGCTTTACGGACTGCGCTTGCCGCTCAACGCGGAGGCGGCGCTAGCGGCGCTCGAGACACTCAGCGGGGACTCGGCGCTGGCCGACTTGGAGTTTGCCTTACTCCCCGATCAGTTGGCCCGCGCGGTGCCCAGCCGCCGAGCCAGCTTCTTGGCTGGGCGCTGGTGTGCCCGCGAGGCGCTGCGGGCGAGTGTCCCCCACGCCGCGCCGATGACGATCGGGATGGGCGAGTTCCGCGAGCCGCTCTGGCCCGCCGGAACCGTGGGCAGCATTTCCCACACGGCGGGCTACGCGCTGGCCGCCGCGGCGCCTCAGGGGCCAGTGCGCGCGATCGGACTCGATATCGAGCAGTGGCTCGACGACGACGCGCCTGCTCGCTTGGGGGCCGATCTCGCGGGCGCCGGGGAGCTCGACGCCCTCGTAGCGCAGAGCGGGTGGCCGGCGGCGCGGCTGCTCACGGTGCTCTTTTCGGCGAAAGAGACCATCTACAAGTGCCTCTTTCCTGAAGTACGCGCGTTCTTTGGCTTCGAGGCGGCGTGGGTGGAGCGGATCGAGTCGGCCGACGGCGCCGATGGGCGGTTTGTGGCGCGGCTGACCGGCCCGCTGGGCCCCGATCTGCCGGCCGGGCTGGTGCTTGGCGGGCGTTTCGCGTGTCTGGATGACGTGGTGGTCACCACGTTGGTGCTGAACTGATGGGATGCAGGTGATACCGTAGCTGGAGCTCCCGAGCAGGCGCGTGCCATGGTTCGCATTCGCGAAGCACGCAAACTCTTTCGTGCCTATCACGCGCGCTGCTTCTGGTGGGCACCGGCCGATCTCGTCATCACGGCCGTGCGCATCGCGTGGGTCGCCGATCACCTTCGGAAACATGGCGGGCGGCTGGAATGGCGCTTGGCAGGGCGCCTCGATGCGCCGTTGCCGGTAGCCCTGCCTGAAGCCAGAGAGTCGCCGTAGCATGCCGCTCACTCGGTTCCAGGAGCAGGTGTTCGCTGTGCTCGCGGACGGCCGAGGGCGGCGGTGACATGCTCCATCCGATCGACCTCGCCCTGAACATGCGCATGGCGCTCGAGGATGCCGCATTCCTGCGCTTCGTCGGCACGTACGATGTCGCGGACGCCGCGCAGCACTTTCGAAAAATGGTATTCGATACCGATCAGTTCATCGCGGACAACTCCAGCGCGAGCCGGGGGCGCTGTTCTGCGATACACGCTCCGGCGCATTCTTTCCGCCCAAGACGAAAGCTGACTGGGACCACGCGCGCGAGCATCGCGGCGCGCTTGGCGGCGTTGTTCCGCAGTTGGCAGACGGATCGCTTTCTTCGTGGAGCAGGCCGGTGGACAGCTAGCCAGTCGACTGTCCGGGTAGCGAACAAAGCCACCGTGGGAACAACGCGATTCCCGGCGAAAGGCGACAGCGTGACAGGGGAGTGAGACGAAGGCGGAGCGACGCCGCCGGAAAGCCATTGCGCTGGCGATTGAGGTCAATATTCACGTCGATCGGCGGCGATCGTCCCCGCGCCGCGCCGTACGCCCACCGAGGCTGGCAACCGTCGGACCACGTTGCTCAGACGGTGGGTGAGGCGCTCTGCAGTGGCACATCGTAACGTTTCTTGCTGAACCAGCACACCACAGCATTTTGTCTGGCGCGGATCCAAGTGATTCCGAATACTAAAGGGTGGTCCATTCGCGGTCGATTTACGCGCTCTCTGGAGGTTCTCTGTGTACACGCGTCGCCGGCCTTCTGTCATGACCCTCGGGGCGGTGTGGCCCTTGTTGCTTGGCGCGTGCGGTGGAGGCAGCGAATCGGTGCCGCCAACCACGCCGTCTCCAAGAGTGCCCGCTCCGGTTGCGACCGTGACGCTGAATCAGACGGTGTCCACACTTTCACTGCCCGGTTCGTTGCAACTCACCGCCATTACGCGTGATGCCGCTGGGACGACGCTCAGCGGGCGCGTGATCGTTTGGTCCTCGAATGCCACGACCGTCGCCACGGTATCGGCGGACGGCCTCGTCACGGCGGTGGGAGCTGGCCCGGCTACGGTGAGCGCGTCGAGTGAAGGTCGAAGTGCGTCGGCTGCCATCACCGTCGCAGCGCCCGTCACCAACGTGACGGTGACCGCGCCGGCGAGTATCGAGATCGGCGTGGCGGCGAGGGCAACGGCTGCGGCCACGACGAGCGGCGGCGCTCCAGTGGAAGCGACGATCGCGTGGAGCTCGAACAATCCCA
This sequence comes from Gemmatimonadales bacterium, assembly GCA_038212625.1. GTDB lineage: Bacteria > Gemmatimonadota > Gemmatimonadetes > Gemmatimonadales > Gemmatimonadaceae > Gemmatimonas. Next base: position 13,826 of record JBBQUH010000072.1, read on the forward strand.
GTGTGCTGACGGTGAGCGCCACCGGTACGCTCACCGGCGTCACGGCCGGATCAGCGGCGCTGATGGCCACGGCCGCGGGTTTCAGTGGCACTCGCACGGTGCGCGTGGTGCCACGCAACATCAATACCCTCGTGGATTCGGTACGCATCGCCCGCGGACTGCCGGCGCTGGTTGGCGCGATCGTGACACGCACCGGCGGACTCGTCGCGGTGGGCGTCGGCGGCACGCGCCGCGCAACCGGCGGTACGCCCGCCACCATCGACGACAAGTGGCACATCGGTTCGAATCTCAAGGCGATCACGGCAACTCTGGCGGCTGTCGCCGTGAAGCAGGGTAGCATCAGCTGGTCCACGACCGTGGCATCCATGTTCCCTGAGCTTGGGACCGCCATTCGCGATGAGTATCGTACGGTGACGCTCTCGGAGCTGCTGGCCATGTCAGGTGGCGTGCGCAACGATCCACCAGCGTCCGCGTACACCGGGGCAACGGCGAGAGCACAGCGCGAGTCGGCCGCGGCGTGGGGGCTCTCGGCACCGTCGATCGGTCCACGAGGCCGCTACCACTACACGAACATCGGATACGTCATTGCAGGTGCGATGATCGAACGCTCGATGAATGGCACGTACGAAGCGCTGCTGCTGTCGGCGCTGGGTGCACCGGTGGGTGCCACGCAGATTGGTTTTGGTCCAACCACGACCGCAGGAAGCAGCGCACAGCCTGTTGGCCACTCGCGCTTCGGTGGACAATGGGTGGCCTGTGAAGCGTGTGATAATCCACCGGGACTCTCAGCCGCTGGTCGCGCGCACATGTCCATCGACGACTGGGGGCGTATCGTTCACGAGTTGCTCAAAGCCGATGCCGGGACTTCGACCCTGCTGACGCAGCTCGATGCGCGTCGGACGTTCACCGGTGTCACGCCCATCGCGGGCGGCAACCCGTACGCGATGGGCTGGATCAGCACTACACGGACCTGGGGCGGACGGACGGTCACGCATTCCGGATCGAACGTGACGAATCACTCGGTGGCGTGGGTTGGGCTCGACAATGGCGTCGCGTTCATTGCGGCGACCAATGCGGCCGATTTCACTGCTGGTGGCACCGGCGCGGCGCTCGATGGCATCGTGGGTCGTATGCTGACGCTGCATCAGACCGGGCGCTAAGATCGTTCGGGTGGTCACACGATGCGTGGGGCCTCGCCGTAGCTGGGCACCGACGCTGCGCACCCGTCCGTCCTCGTGCGGGAGGGCACAACGCGGTAAAATCGGCCGAGCTACGATGCTCATCGCGGTACGCCACGCCGTGCATCCGTGCGGCTTACACATTCTCGAGGCATTGCCGGTAGCACGGCTCGTGTCGCTCGTGAGTGTCGCCGTGCTGTCCCGTGGTCGGAAGCCGCGTGATGCCGACGTCACAGCGCCCGTCAGCGCCTGATGGAATTCTCCTTGAGAGGGACAGACATGCCAAGTAAAGCAACCACCGTGGCGCAATACCTGGAGGAGCTGCCCCCCGACCGCCGCGCGGCCCTCAGTACGGTGCGTGACCTGATCCTGAGCGCAGTGGATGGCGACATCGAGGAGGGCATCACCTACGGCATGATCGGCTATTACGTGCCACGCCGGGCCTTTCCGCAGGTGCACCACTGTAATCCGTCGCAGCTCAAGCGTTACAGGACGGCTTCGCCAAGGCCGGCAAGAAACTGGATATGGGCGGCAAAGAAGGCGGGAGCGCGGCCGAACGAGACCCCGTAATCGATCAGACGAGGTTTCCCGAAGCGAACCTTTACGAGATCCTCGACGGTGTTGTGGGGGGGTTACCTCGGTGGCGCCTTCGCTGGTTTTCGTGTAAACAGTATCACTCAAGAGCCCGCATTCTCTGCCGAATTACTTGCGCCGAACGCCGACGTGATCGATGTGTCGGAAAATTTTGGCCACGAGTCCGTGGACCAGTCGATTGCCAATGAGATAGATGTTGATGAGCGGCAGAC
>JBBQUH010000073.1:0-15583 GCA_038212625.1 Gemmatimonadales bacterium
CTGCATGGTGCCAGTCACGTCGACCCGCTTGGACCTGAACGTGAAAGCCGTCGCCGAGTCGCTGGCAGCGCGGTCGTTGATCCGCACCTCAGATATCTCGCCACGCTTGATGTCAATCGTGGCGATGTTATCCGCGCTCAGCGCGGTCGCGGTCTCTCGTGAGACCTGCACGCCGTTCACGTAGTAGACCGTGCTCGCGCTGTCGAGCACGAGGCGTGTGCCTTTCACCAACTGCGTTTCTGCAATATTCACATCCATCGCCTGCATCTGGGCGGCGGTAGGAAGTTGCGATTCACATGCGGCCAAGAGGGCAACGGAGCCGAGGGCCGCAAGGCTCACACGGCGTGCACGAACAAACGACGCGGGACGACTGGTCATGGTAAGGAGTCTCCGTTCAAGGTGAGAGGCGTGGTACGAGAAGGCGGGAATGGCGTGCGGACCGCGAGGGGCAATGGCTGAGAGTTCAATGAGGAGCCGACCGTACTGCCGTGGCGACGTACCCACTGCGAGCACGCGCCGGTCGCAGTCCAGCTCGATGGCGAGGCGCAGTCGCGCGAGCAGCCACCACGCCAACGGATTCCACGGCATGAGCACCACGCCGGCGCAGCCCACCAGCAGCAGGAGCGGATCGTGTGCGGCGATGTGACTGTGTTCGTGCGCCACGACGAGGCGTTGTTCATCCTCGAACCGCGCGAGCAACCATCGTGGCACCACGATTCGCGGCCGGTACACACCGATCACCGCCGGGCCCAGTGACTCGGTCACATGCACCGGCAAGTCATGCAGCAGCACACGCTCCCCGCCGAGCGCGAGGCGTCGTTGCCGCCAGTAGGTGAGCGCGAACACCAGCAGCACCGCGAGTGAAGAGAGCACCCAGATCACGCGCAGGGCGGGGTCAATATCAGCGGTGGCCTTCACCACGCCACTCACCGCGCTGCGTGACAGCGTTGCCCACGCGCTGACCATCGCGTCCCACCCGCTTGGCCGCTCGGCGAGCGGTACGACAAAGGGCAGTGGCACACCCGCGATGATCCTGCCTGTCACCAGCGGTGTGATGCGCAGTGGGGCAGTGATCGTGAGCGCGATACTTCCCACAATTGCCACCAGCCAGATCGCGCGTGTGGGTACCGTGTGATGTGCGAGCCGCTGCGCGATGGCAGCGCCAGCGCCGAGCAGGGCGCTGACGAGGAGTGCGTAGGCCATCCAGCTCGCGACTACCGGCAGCGTGAACGACATGGTCGGCGTCATGGCGTGTCGCCCAGCCGTTTGGCGAGCAGCGCGTGCATGCGCTGCAGTTCTTCGCGACTGAGCTGGCGGTCGGAGACCAGCTGCGCGAAGAGGCGTTCGGTGGAGCCCTGAAAGATGGCGTCCTTGATCCGCGACAGGGCGCTGCCGCCAGCGCGGTCGGCCTCTACCGTGGAGAAGTAGCGGTAAGCGCGCCCTTCCGGCTCGTGGCGCACGTAGCCCTTCTCTTCGAGGGTCTGCAAGGCGGAGAGGACCGACGTGTAGGCCAGGTCTTCATCGAGCCCGTCGCGGACCTCCGCCACGGTGGCGGACCCGCGTTTCCAGAGCACGCTCATGACGGCCAGTTCTCGCGGCGGGAAGTGCAGGTTGGTCATGGCGGCGGGGCTCGTGGTTTGTCAGTACTGCTTCTTCAGTAGTATGCGATACTCGCAATGATTTGTCAACGGGTTTTCCAGTACCTCGTAGCTTTCGGTGTGCGGAGTCAGTCCCGAGTCAGTACTGAGGGGTGCGCCCTTTGAGAAGGCGCACCCCTCAGTCGTCACAGATCACTGGATCTGGATGTACATGGGCACGGGCCAGAGGCGCAGGATCTGCTCGCGCGGCGTGGACGGGTTGTCGTTCTTGGCCTTCGAGAACTGCTTCCAGCCGGCAAACTGCACCGGTTCTTTCTTGATATCGCGGTAGTACGTATCACGCTTGAGCCACGGAGCCCCGAAACCGTCCATGTGCATGACGAACTGCACGCGCGGATCGAGCTTGATGTTCTTGTAGTTGGTGACGCCCTTGGGGGTAAAGCGGTGCACCACGAGGATCTTGGGTGGCAGGTTGTGCTTTGCCACCAGATTCGCCAAGAAGCGGATGGCCACGTTGATATCGGCGGCGTCGTACGTGCCGATCCGTTTGCCGGGCACCGCGCCGCTGGACTTCATGGAGAACTCGGGGTCGATGCCCAAGTGCACGTCGGGACGCATGAGAAACTTCTCGATCCATGGCAGCTCGTAGGCCAGCGTGCTCTGACCTATCTGGAGATCCACAAAGAGCAGGGCATTCCTCGACTTGGCCCACCCATACACCTTCTCGATCAGCGCACTGTCCATCCGCGTGCGGTACCGGCCGCTTGAACCGGGATCGGGATTGGCGACCATGGCAATCAAATGCAGCGCTGGCTGCGCGGGGTGCGACGGATCGAGTCGCGTCCACTCCGCCACTTCACGGTCCAGCTTGCGCAGCATCTCGGTGGTTTCGTACTCGCCGAGAATGCCCATGCGCGTTGAGAGCGGATTGCCGTAGTACGCGATGATCCGCTTGGCGGGAAGGATCGAACCCGGCAGTGGCGCCGGCAGCTTGACCGGCCAGAGGGAGTCGAGGTCGCTCCCGGCGTCGCGATAGGCCAAATGGCGATCTGATGCTTGGGAGCCGAGCGCGCCAGATGGGCGCTTGGCCGCGGCTGGCCTTGCTTTCGTGCCGGATGTCGTGCCCGTCTTCGTCTCCTTGGCGGTGCCGGCGTTCGCGCTACCGGACTTCGTGGTGTTGTCTTGCAGCGCATGCGCAAAACACGGCATGGCGGCTGCGTGCAACGGATGACCGGCGAACAGGCCGAAACTGCAAAGAGCGCTGAGAAGCGCGACGGATGGACGAAGAGACATGACGGGGACCGCAAAAAGAAAAGACACTGGCCGGACGGCTGCCGAACGTTAACGCCTTACACCGATGCCCTGTAGCACGGTCCGTGTGTTGACGGTATGCCGCAGTGGCTCCGCGTGCGCGCGCCGCGTACTTTGTGCGGCATGCATATTGATCTGACATCTCGCGTCGCGGTGGTCACCGGCGGCGCCAACGGCATCGGGCTCGCCACGGCGCGACGTCTCGCGCAGAGCGGTGCGCACGTGGCCATCTGGGACCGGGTGGCCGAGGTTGGAGAAACGGCGGCGCGGGCTCTGACGGACGAAGGACTCACGGTCGTGTTCTTCCTCACCGATGTCACGGAGCGCGACAGCGTGGAGGCCGCCGTCTCCGCGACCATTGCACGATTCGCGCGCATCGACATCCTCATCAACAACGCGGGCATCACGCGCGATGCACAGCTTGTGAAGGTGAGGGATGGCGCGGTCACCGGCGGCATGACGGACGGCGAGTTCGACCTCGTGGTGGCGGTGAATCTGAAGGGCGTGTACACCTGCACGCAGGCCGTGGTACCACACATGATGGCTCATGGCTACGGACGCATCGTGAACGCCTCGTCGGTGGTGGCCTCCAACGGCAACTTCGGGCAGACCAACTACGTGGCGACGAAGGCGGGCGTGATCGGTATGACGCAGGTCTGGGCACGCGAGTTGGGGAAACGCGGGATCACGGTGAACGCCATTGCACCGGGATTCATTGCGACGGATATGACCGCGAGTATGCCGGCCCCGATACTCGATGCCATGCTGGCCCACACGCCGGTGGGACGCATCGGGACGCCGGAGGATGTCGCCAACGCGTACTGCTTTCTCGCGTCCGAACGGGCGTCGTTTATCAATGGCGCCGTGATCGACGTGAACGGCGGGTTGGTGGTCGGTACGTAAGTGCCGTGCGCGATTTCTGTGCTGTTTGCAGGCGCTGACCGCTGCTGACCGCCGACGTTCGGACCAGGGCTACGGAGCCGTGCTGCCGGCGGGCTTGGGTGCGGCGTAGCGCATGCGATCCAGAATGGTGGTCGCCCGCCGCGTGGCGATGGAGCCGCGCGGTGACCATCGGCGCGGTGCGGGAAGGATTGCCGCCATGCGTGCGGCTTCATCGCGGGTGAGTGCGGCGGCGCTTTTCTTGAAATGCAATCGCGCTCCCGACTCCGCGCCGAACGTGTTCGGTCCCCACTCGGCGAGATTGAGATACAAGTCGAGAATGCGCTCCTTGGAGAGCAGCAACTCGAGCAGCAGCGTGAGGTAGGCTTCGAGGCCTTTGCGAATGAACGAGCGCCCGTTCCAGAGGAACAGATTTTTCGCCACCTGCTGCGTGAGCGTTGACGCCCCGCGCAGCGTTCCGCCCCGCTGCTTCTTGTCGAGCGCTTTTTGGATCTCTACGAAATCGATGCCGTGGTGGAGATAGAAGCGGTCATCCTCCGAGGCCAGCACGGCGCGGCGCAGGTTGGTGGACAGCCCCGAGCGGGACACGGTGGCGTGCGCGGGCCACACGGGCCGCTCACCGCGCAACAAACGACTGCCAGCGCTTCGTAGAATAACGGCCGTGACCGGCGGCTGGACGAGACTCAGCAGCAAGATCACAGGAACGGGTGTAATCAGTACCACGCCAAGCGCGAGGAGCGCGCGCTTGAACAGGCGGCGCCAAGTGCTCTTCGATCGCGCCTTGGACCGACGGCGTGCGGCAGTCACGGAATCACGGTTCGCGGAGATGCGGCGGTGTATCAGGCGGTTGGCGGCGCCAGCGTCGATGCTGCCAAAAATACTGGGCGGGGTATGCGCGCACGAGTCGCTCCAGGATCTGCGTGTAGCGGAGTACGATGGCGTCGGTATCCTGCTCACGATCTCCGGTGCGCGGTACCTCCACTGGTTCGATCAGAATGGCGTACCGTCCCGATGGTTGCCGCACGACGGCCACGAACACCGTGGGCGCCGCCGAGCGGAGCGAGAAGACAGCGGGACCACGTGGCGTCTTCGCGGGGCGTCCGAAGAACGGCACGAACGTGCTGGCGAGCCCCAGGGCATCATGATCGCTGACGAAGGCGATGGCGCGGTTTTCGCGCAGCGAACGCGGGGTGCGGCGTACGGCATCCTTATCGTGCACCACGGCCATGCCGATCTCTTCACGAGTTCGGGTGACGTACGCTTCAAAAATGGGGTTGGCCATGCCACGGGCGACCACATCGAGTGCTACGCCACGTGCGGCGAAGTACGCGCCGCCGAACTCCCAGTTGCCGAGGTGACCGGTGACGATGATGAGGCCGTTGCCCTTCGCGAGTGCGGCCGTGACCAGTTCCCAGCCTTCCACGCGTTCGACGCGGGCGAGGATATCCGCTCGCGAGGTGCCGGGCATGACGGCGGTTTCGATCGAGGTGCGGCCAAGGCTTTCGTAGGACTGCCCGGCCACTTCGAGCACGCGCTCGGGTGAGAACTCGGGAAACGCTGCGGCGATCTGACGTTCCACGACGCCGCGGCGAATGCCAAGGGGGCGATACACCAAGCGTGCGACACGTCCACCCACCCAACTCGCACCGCGCCAGCCGATGAGACGCAGGGCGGCGACGGCGACCCGCGTGCCGACATACTCCAGTCGGTGCGACAGCGTCGGGGTTTTGGGGGGAGCGTCACTCATGCGGAGCAGAATCTAACCTGCCCAACGCACGAACGCCGCGCCGATCAGAAGATCGGCGCGGCGTTCGTGCGTTGGGTGCGTGGTGCCTTAGTTCGTGAGCATCACGAGCACGCGGCGGTTCGTCGCACGGCCGTTATCAGTCGTGTTGGGAGCCAACGGATCGCTTTCACCCTGCGAGCGGGCAACAATGCGCGACTCGGCGACACCCTTCGATACCAGATACGCCTTGGCCTGATCGGCGCGCTCCTGTCCGAGCGTGACATTGTAGCGCTCACTGCCGATGCCGTCGGTGTTACCCGTGACGGCAATGGTGCGCGCGCTGTTGGTCGGATCGACGAGTGACGCGGCGATGATGTCGAGGATGCCCTTGGCTTCGGCCGTGATGTCGCTCTTGTTGAACGCGAAGTTGATGGCGCCCACCACGATCGGCATGGACATCATGTTCAGCTTGACGGTGTCGATGCGCGTGACGTAGACGGTGTCGCGCTGCATCCTCATGACCGTATCGTACTGAATACGCGGCTTCGGATCGCGCGTGAAGAACGAGACGCTCAGGCCCGCCTGGGCGCCGAGGTTGAATCCCGCTTCGCGTCCAACCGGCCGTGCATCTTCGTCGGCCGGCAGCACATACGTGCCCGTTCCTTCAACACGCGCCGAGAGGCGATCGTTGAGGATAAAGCGCAGGCCGAGCAGGCCCTGGGGGCCGCCGCCACGCGGTGCGACGCGACGTACGCGACCGTAGGCGTCGTACGCATACCCGCCGCCGGCGAGCAGCTTGAGGCGATCACCGATTGCATGGTTGTACGTGAGCCGGTACGCCCATAGCGCATGCGACACCTTGTTGAGAGTGTCGAGGCCGGGGTTGTTGGTGATCGGCAGATTTACATCGGCGTCCGCATAGCTGAGGTCCATTTCCAGCAACCAGTTGCGGAAAATGTAGATACCTGCGCGACCGCCGAAGCCGAGGGCCGGGTCGAGCCTGAGAGTATCGGCGAACTTAGTGTAGCGGCCGAAACCACCAATTTCGAGGGCGCCCTGACGCTGGGCGGAGGCAAGAGCAGGCAGTGCGGCCGACAACGCGGCACCGAGAACAAACTTATGCAGGGTACGCATATCCCTCCCGAGAAATGAGTTCAACTTTGTTGAGAAGCGCGGAGAACAAGAATCGTCACAGTATGGGACGAACGGACACACAACGATACGCATCTCAGTAGTCCACAAGATACCTCACAATGCGCCATCGGCAATAGTCCGAAAGGTCACCCTTCTGATCGTCCCGGACGACACGACCTCCCCTTGAGTGCCATCACATATTATCTCCGATGAGCACGCGTCCTACCCCGCCCGCGCTACCGCCATCACGCGGCTTGGTGTTCGGTACTCGACCGCAGCGCCTCGTGCAGTTGGGGCTGGTGGTCAATGCGCTTTTGGCGGTGGTGAAGCTGGTGGCGGGTCTGGTCGGGAATTCGTATGCGCTGGTCGCGGATGCGATCGAGAGCTCCACCGACATGGTGGGGTCGTTGGTGGTCTGGGGGGGGCTGCGGATCGCCAGTCGGGATCCTGATGACCGTTATCCCTTTGGCTACGGACGGGCGGAGCCCATTGCGGCGGCCACCGTGGCGGCGCTGATGCTTGGTGCCGCCGTGGGTATTGCCATAGAAGCCATAACGGAGATTCGGTCGCCTCGCGACGCACCGGCCTCTTGGACGTTGGGCGTGTTGGCGGCGGTCATTGTGATCAAGGCGGGGCTGGCGCAACGGGTGCGGGTTGCGGGCGAATCGACGGGTAGTCTGGTGGTGACGGCGGATGCGTGGCACCATCAAGCCGATGCGATCAGTTCGATGGCTGCCTTTTTGGGCATCGCGCTTTCCCTGTGGGGCGGCCCCGGCTGGGAGCAGGCCGACGGCTGGGCGGCGCTGGTGGCAGCCGGCGTCATCTGTACAAACGGCGGGTTGTTGCTGCGCGCCGCGCTTCTCGATCTGATGGACCGCGCCCCTTCGCCGGCGTTGCTGGCGCAGGTGGGCGACGCGGCTCTCGCGACCGCTGGGGTGCTGGCCATCGAAAAGTTGAAGGTGCGAAAATCGGGCACCGGTTTGTACGTGGATATTCACGTGCAGGCGGATCCTGCGCTTTCGCTCCATGACGCGCACATTTTATCAGGGCGAGTGAAGACCGCGATCCGTCAGCAAGTGCCGAGCGCGCTTGGGGTGCTGATTCATATGGAGCCGTACGAACCTACGGAGGGATGATGCGCCAGGAGCCGCAGTTCCACGTGCTGGATCGCGCCGAAAGTGAGGCGCTGCTGGCCAATCACCACGTTGGGCGTCTCGCTTTCAGTTTTCGCGATCGGGTGGATATCGAACCCGTCCACTACGTCTTTCGCGAGGGTTGGATCTACGGGCGTACCCAGTTCGGCACCAAGGTGGCGGTGCTGGCCCATCATCCGTGGGTGGCATTCGAGGTCGACCAGGTGGAAGACACTTTTCGCTGGCAGAGCGTCGTGGTGCACGGCCGGATCGACTTCCCCGACCCCGAGGGGTCGCCGCAGGACAAGACGCGCTACGAACGGGCCGTGACCGCATTCCGGACGCTCATTCCCGAGGCCTTGACCGAACTCGACCCGACGCCTGCACGCGACTTGGTCTTCGCCATTTCGGTGCAGGAGATCGCGGGGCGTGCCGCGACGCCTGGAGCGATGCGCTGATGGCGACACCTGCCTTCGCGGCGTTGCGCCTGGAGCCAGTGGATGGGTCGGTGAAAATCAAGCTGGGCAACAAATCCGCGTCGGTCGATGTGGACACGCCACGTGGGGCCGTCGAGGCCGCGACCCAGGAGTTCCTGAATCGGCTCACCGAGCTGCAGGAGGCGTTTTACGCCGACGGTCGGCACTCGCTGCTGCTCGTACTGCAGGGGCGCGATGCGTCCGGCAAGGATGGCGTGATCAAAACGGTTTATGGCGCGTTCAATCCCGTGGGCGTGCGCGTGGCGTCGTTTCGGCCGCCCACGGAGCTCGAGCGTCGTCATGATTTTCTTTGGCGTGTGCATCAGGTGGTCCCGCCGCGCGGGATGGTGGGCGTATTCAATCGGTCTCACTATGAGGACGTGCTGGCTGTGCGCGTGCGCAAGCTTGCCCCCGAGAGCGTATGGCGGCCGCGCTATCAGCAGATCAACGACTTCGAAGCGATGCTCGCGGAGAGTGGCGTGATCATTCGCAAATGCATGCTGCACGTCTCGCGTGACGAGCAGTATGAACGGCTGCGGGAGCGTCTGGACGATCCGCGAAAGAATTGGAAGTTCCGGCTCGATGATCTCACCGATCGGGCGCTGTGGGACGACTATACCGACGCCTATCGGGAGGCGCTGGAGCAGTGCAGTACGGCACGCGCTCCGTGGTTTGTCGTGCCCGCCGACAACAAACCGATGCGGAACTTCCTGATCGCCCGCATGCTGGTGGAGACGTTGGAATCAGTTGGCGCTGAGTTCCCTCCCATGGATCCGGCGGTCCGAGAGGGTGCGAAAGGCTTCACGTGATATCTGGGTTGCGGGTTTCTCGCTTGTGGACGCGCCTGCGGTGCGCGGCCGGTCTCGCCGCCCGTGGTGTGCTTGGCCACAGCCTGCTGTCGGCATGTCTGGCGGCATCGCTGGCGGCGCAGGATCGCCGCGCGTTGCTGCAGGTGGCGCCGCTCGGGATTGAGCTCCGGGTGCTGTCAGAGCGGGTGTTCGACCGACGGGCAGGGCTGGGGACGTCCACGGTGTACGACATGGCGCGCGATGCGACGGGCCTCCCGTGGATCGGGGCGGAAGACGGGCTGTACCGATACGCCGGCGGCGCGTGGCGCAAGGAGCCGCTGCCGGCGGAGTTCAACGACGTGCAGGTGCGCTCCCTGCTCATTGATGACGAGGGCACGAAGTGGCTGGGCACACGCCGTGGCGTGCTGGCCGTGGCCACCAACGGGAGCACGCGCGCGTTCGATGAGCAGCGCGGCATTGCGGGGCCGGTGGTGTTCAGTGTGCAGCAGACGCGCGCGATCGACGGGTTGCCGCGCGTCGTTGTTGGCGCGTCCGACGGGATCTCGTATCTGGCGGACACCGCGTTTGTCCCGCTGATGCTTCCGGAGGCACTCAAGCCGTTGGGGATGATGGTGCTGTCGCTCCCCACCGCCGATGGAGGCGACGAGCTGTGGGCGGCGTCGTCGCTTGGCCCGGTGGGCAGGCTGCGTAAGGGGGCGTGGACGGTATTTGCTGGTGGGCAGGGACTGCCCGGCCCCGATGCGCAGTTCCTGTTGGCCGCTCACGGCTATCGCGGTGCGCGCGTGCTGGTCGCGAGTTCGAGCGGGGTCTACGCGCTGCGTGGCGGCGAGGGACAGGAACGATTCGAGCGGATTCCGGGGTCGCCCGACATGTCGTATCGCCTGGAGATCGTGCCCGGTATCGACGGAGGATCGGAACTCTGGGTAGGGACCACCGATGGCCGCCTCCTGCGTGAGCGCAACGGACGCTGGAGCGTCGTGCCGACGATCATTTCCGCGCATCACGGGTCGGTATCGCTGCTGCGGGCCATGCCCGGTCACGGTGGCGGGTCCGCCGTGTATGTGTCGTCGCGCGGCGCGTTTCTCTCGCGCCTGGCGGTCGGGGTCGCGGGTGCGCTCGACCTCCCCATCCGTGGTGAGCGGGAACAGATCACCGCGCTGGTGGCGGTGCGAAACGAGAACGGACGCGATGCCCTCTGGATCGGTACGGGGAACGCGGGGCTCCTGCGCGTGACGGCGAGCGGCGACGTGCGGCGGTTCGAACGACGGAGCGGCGCACCTTTCACGCGCGTCGACTACCTCGAACGGGTCGCGTTTGATGACGCAGCGGCGGTGCGCGGCGACAGCCTGCTGCTTGTGCTCGGCGACGGGGTGCTGTACCGCGCACAGGGCGACGACTTCGTGGCCATGCAGAACGGACTGCGAACGGGTGGCACGCACGACATCCAGCGCGTGACCTTGCCGACCGGCGGGCGCGCACTCCTGGCCGCCACCGACGACGGCGTGCGGGAATGGGAAGGGAAGCGCTGGGTCGCCGCCGCATCGCTCGGCGTGATCACGCGGTCGTACAGCCTCGGCGAGGCGCTGTTGCGTGGGGAGCGCGCGCTGCTCGTTGGGGGCGCGCACGAGGTGCGCGTCGTGACGGCACGCGGCGTGCAGGTGGAGACGTTACCCGATATTGGCGCGCGCGCGGTGGGCACCGGCGTGGTGCGCACCGTGTGTCAGAGTGACGATGCACGCTCGCCGCACCTCTTTGCCCATGATAGCGAGCGCGGAGTGTTCTGGCGGGCGACTGCGGACACTGGCTGGCGGCTGCTCCCCGCAGCGATCCGACGGGCGGTGTCGCCATTGGGCGTGGCGGTGATGGCCTGCCGCGCGGATGGGCGTCTCATGCTCGGCTCGGCGTCTGGTATGGCGGTGGTCGATGTTCGCGCCCCCGACGATGCGCAATGGCGCGTGGAGACCCAGGTGTCCGATGCCGACGGGCTGCCAAGCAATCGTGTGACGGCGTTTGCGCCAACGGTCAACGGGCGCACGCAGTGGGTGGGCACGGTGTTCGGCGTGGGTCTCGTGGACCTGGCCCTGGCATCGTTGCCTTCACCGGCCCGCCTTGAGGTGCGCGTGGTCACGGACCGGCACGGCCTGCTGGTGAATGACGGCGCCCAACTGGCACCCGACGACGACGATCTCCATGTGGAGCCGATGCTGCACACGTTTCATCGCGAGGAGGAAACGCGGTATCGGGTGGATCTGCGCCGTGTGAACCCGATCACCGGGCGGACGACGCCCGTTTCGGAGCCGGTGGGTGCCGAGCTGCATCCGTATTGGAAGGACTTCTCGCAACGTTTTTACAACGACGTGGAGCCTGGCCGCTACGTATTGCAGGTTCAGGCCTTTGACTGGGCGGGCCGACCGTACGGGCCGATGGTTTTCAACTTTCGCGTGACCCCGCCCTGGTGGCGTTCGTGGCCGGCGCTCTCCGCGTATGCGCTGTTGCTGGTGGGGCTGTTTGCCGCAGCGTTCCAGTGGCGCGTTGGCGTGATTCGTCGTGGGGCCGCGTTAGTCGTGGAGAGTGAGCGGCGCGCGGAGGCCGAGAAGGCGTTCTTTGAGCAGCAGATCCGCGAGGCGCAGAAGCTTGAATCGCTCGGCACACTCGCGGGAGGCGTGGCGCACGATTTCAATAATCTGCTCGGGGTCATTCGGGGCAACGCCGAGTTGGCACGAACAGCGACGCGGAAGGGGCGGAACGCCGACGACAATCTCGGGGCGATTCTCGATGCCAGCGATCGCGCGCGCGACGTGGTGCGCCAGATTCTGACGTTCAGCCGCCGCTCGTCACCCACGCGCGAGTACGTCGATCTCTCGCGCTTGGTCGTGGACCTCGAGCCGTTGTTGCGTCGCATGGTGCCTCGGCACGTGCAGGTCGTGATTCACGGCGCGGATACGCCGCACGTGTTGATGGGGGATCCGACCCAGCTGCAGCAGCTACTGCTGAATCTGGTCTCGAACGCGGAGTATGCGATGCGTGGTCGAGCCGACGGCGTGTTGACGATGATGCTGAGCGAGCGCGAGATGCCGGAGACTGGCCCCGAGCCACACGGCCGCGTGGTCTCGCTGCTGGTGCGGGACACCGGTGCCGGTATGACGCCCGACGTGCGGGACCGCATGTACGAGCCGTTCTTCACCACCAAGCCCACGGGGGAGGGTACGGGACTTGGCATGGCGGTCCTGCACGGCATCGTGACGTCGCATCAGGGGCGCACCGATGTGGTGAGCGCCGTGGGTGTTGGTACCACGTTCGACGTGCTGTTCCCGCAGGTGCAGATCGAGGGGCTGTGGGATGATGACGAAGACGTGCCGACGCTGCTGGAGCGCGAGGAGCGAGCCGATACGGCGATGGCGGGGCTTGGCAAGCGGCTGGTGGTGGTAGACGACGAGCCAGGGATGATTCGGGTGGTGGAGGAGGCGATGCAGCAGTCCGGCTACACGGTGCACGCCTTTACCGACCCGCAGTTGGCGCTGGCGTTTATCCGGCATCAGCCCGACGCGGTGGACCTGCTGATTACCGACCAGACCATGCCGGCGATGACGGGGGATGTGTTGGCCGAGGCGGTGCGCGCCACGCATTCGGAGCTGCCAGTGATCATTGTGACGGGGTTCAGTCAATTGCTGTCGCCGGAGCGGATTGCGGCATCGGGTGCGGTGGCGGTGTTGTTCAAGCCGGTGGCCTTGGAGCAGCTGCGCGAGGCGGTGGAGGCGGCGCTCAGGGTATCACCGGCGACTGTGACGTCGGACGACGTGGAGTGATTGCGGCGGCGCGGCCGTGAGGCACGGCCGGAGAAGTGGTGGGGTGAGTTGTGCGGGGGGCCGGTGGGTGGTACATTCTTCAGTCTGTTCGCAGTGCGGTTTGGCTGCGACGGGATGTGGCGCAGCCCGGTAGCGCACCTGAATGGGGTTCAGGGGGTCGCAGGTTCGAATCCTGTCATCCCGATGGTTGGTGTCGAAACGACTAACGAAGCCCGGTATCACGAAAGTGATGCCGGGTTTTTCGTTACGTTCCCGCGCGGATACGGCCTTCGGGTGACCACCGGGGCCGATCACACGGCGGGTGACCGCAGCATGCGGCACCATCTCGGATTGATGGAAGCGCGGTCAGCGAGAATTACCTTCGCGTCGAGCGCACCTGCTGAGGGTGAGCGAGCCACCAAAGATCGGAGGCCGTCGTCGGCAATGGTCGCCAATCAGGACGGCCCGAGAGCCTCCGCGATGCGCTCGTAGAGGTCGGTGGCACGGAATGGCTTCTGGATGAAGCCGGCCAGCCCCTTACCAACAAACCGCTGCGCAACGTTCTCTTCGCTGTAGCCGCTCATGATGATCACCCGCACCGACGGATCGAGCGCCTTGAGCCGCCGGAAGACCTCTTCGCCATCGAGGCGGGGCATGGTGAGGTCGAGCAGCACCAGCGTCACGCGGGCTCGTTCAGTCTCAAAAAGGGTCAGCGCCTCCTCGCCATGTGTCGCCTCGAGCACGTCGAAGCCACGACGCGAGAGCATGGTCCGCATCACGGCGCGCACGCCCGGCTCGTCATCCACGATAAGCGCGGCGCCCTTCGCCACGAAAGCACGCCCCGGCACGGCGAGATCGACTGCGTCTTGCGCGCCAGCGGCGGCCGGGAGCAGGACCTTGAACGTCGTACCGCGAGCAACCTCGCTGTAGACCTTGATCGCACCACGATGCCCTCGAACGATTCCGAGGGTGGCCGCCAGCCCCAGTCCGCGACCGGTAAACTTCGTGGTGTAAAACGGTTCAAAGATTCTGGACACATCGGCCATTTCCAGGCCGCTCCCGGTGTCGGAGACCTCGAGGAACACATATGTGCCCGGCTCAACGGTTGCCCCGTCCACCGCATGCTCGGCGTAGTCGTGATCCACCTGCTGGATCCCGGTGCGCACCACAATCTCTCCGGGTCCGTCGCCCAGCGCTTCTGATGCGTTGGTGAGCAGGTTCATGACCACCTGCCTAATCTGCGTGGCGTCGACGTCGACGGCGGGTAGGCCGGCTTTGAGTGCGAGCCGCAGCTCCGCTTTTTTCGAGAGCACGGCGTTCAGCAGTGAGGCCATCTCCTCGACGATGCGCGAGAGGTTTACGCGCTCGATGACGAAGCGCCCCTTACCCGAATAGGCGAGCAGTTGCCGAGTGAGCTCGGCGGCGCGCTGCGCGGAAATCTCGATGCCGAGCAGCGGCTCGCGCAGCGGATCGCCCGGCGGCATGTCGCTCAAGGCAAGGTTTGCGTTGCCGAGCATCCCCACGAGCAGGTTGTTGAAGTCGTGCGCGATACCGCCAGCAAGAACGCCGATACTCTCCAAACGCTGCGCCTGCTGCAGCTTGGCATCCATGTCACGGCGCTCCTCCATCGCTCGCACGCGATCCGTCTCGTCGAGTGTCAAGCCGACCACCCGCTCGGCGTGCCCGGTGTCAGGATTGAGCACCGCCTCGCCAACCGTGCGAAAGTGTCGGAGCTCGCCGGTGCCGGTTCGGCCTTGGAAGGCCACATCGTAGCCCGCAGACGGGTTCGTGCCCGATGCCTCGAACAGCGCCGCCACCTGTGGCCGGTCATCCTCGACCACCAGCGACAGGAACGACTCGGCGGTGACGACGAAATGGTCGGGATCGAGTCGCCACAGCGCCCAGTTCTCGGGTTCCCACCGGAGTTCGCCAGTGGCGACCTCGAAGGTCCATGCGGCGATACCCGCGATCGTCGACACCCGCGCCAGTAACTGCCGGCTCTCGGCGAGCTCGCGGTCGGCGCGGCGCACGAGCGTTACATCCTGCACAGTGCCGAGCATGCCCGTCGCGGATCCGGACGCGTCACGCAGCACTTCGCCCGTTACATGCGTGAGTTGCGGCGGGCCGTGCGGCTGCAAAATGCGTATGTCCATGTCATACGGGGCCTCGCCGCGCAGCGCGACGTTCAGCGCGGTCGTCATCGGTCCCACGTCCTGAGGGTGCACGACCAGCTCCATGCGCGCAAAGCTCGGCTCGAAGGAACGGTCGAGCCCGAAGAGCCGAAACGTCTCGTCCGACCACGCCACCGCTCCTGAGGCTACGTCCCATTTCCACGTGCCGACCTTCGCAATACGCTGCGACTCGGTGAGCTCGCGCTGGCTCGTCTCCAGCTCATCGAAGACCGCGTGCGCTTCGGTGGTGTCCACGATAAACACGGCCACACCGACGGGCGTGCGGAACGCATCCACAC
Source organism: Gemmatimonadales bacterium (assembly GCA_038212625.1). Lineage (GTDB taxonomy): Bacteria > Gemmatimonadota > Gemmatimonadetes > Gemmatimonadales > Gemmatimonadaceae > Gemmatimonas. The sequence goes on from JBBQUH010000073.1 coordinate 15,343, forward strand.
GATACCACCGCCCGATCGGCGCATAGAAGGATTCGACGGTGTCGGCCTTTCCCTCGCGTGCGGCCTGCTGGAGCTGATCCCAGAACGGCCCATCGACCGACTCCGGGAAGACGCCCCAGATCGTATTGCCGAGTAGTGCCTCGACCGTGGTGCCGAGCTGAGCGGCCGCCGCGCGGTTGACGTATCGATACTGCCAGTTGGTGTCGAACAGCAGAAGCGCCGTTGGCGCCTCGTCCATGAC